>JADZFO010000001.1 GCA_020849855.1 bacterium
CAACCCCGGCGCACATCGCAGTCGCTCGCAGGCTGCTCCTCCAGATCCGCTCGGTCCTCAGATCCGGCCAGCCATTCTTCAACCCGGAAAGTAGATCCTCGTGTTGACAAGTAACACGGTATCTACTGGAACTACCCGATCTTCTTCCTCAGCCAGCCACTGGCGTAGTCCAGCACACTCACTGCGATGAGGATGATCAGGAAGGCTGTGCTGGCCTGGCGGTACTTGAAGAGGCTGATGTACTGCGTCATTAGGAAGCCGATGCCGCCCGCGCCCACAATGCCCAGGATTACGCTCATGCGGATATTGCCGTCCCAGCGGTAGAGGCTGAAGGCCAGCAGCTGCGGGACAACCTGGGGCAGCAGGCCATGGCGCAGGACCAGCAGCTCGTGCGCACCGGTAGCCCGCACGGCCTCCACTGGCGCCGGGTCCGCCTGCTCGATCGCCTCGGCGAAGAGCTTGCCCAGGCTGCCCACGCCGTGGATCGCCAGGGCCAGCACGCCGGCCAGCGGACCCGGCCCGGCCAGCATCACCAGCAGGATCGCCAGGATGTACTCGGGGAAGGCGCGCAGCAGGTTCAGCAGGCCGCGGGTCAGGCTGAACATAAGCCGGCCCAGGGCACTGCCGCGCATTACATTGCCGGCGGCCAGGAAGGCCAGCGGGAAGGACAGAAGCACTGACAGCAGCGTGCCCAGCAGAGCCATCTGCACGGTCTGGTTCATCGCCGCCAGCAGAAGGCGCAGGGTACCTGGACGCGGCGTGTTGTCCAACGGGTTGAGCGCGATGCTGCCGTCTTTCTCGCGCTCGTGCCAGCTCAGGTCTGGCTGCAGGATCTTGCTGAACACCTCAGCTACCCTCGGTGGCTCGCGGCGCGTTTCTCCGCTCGCTTCATCCACAACCGTGCGTGGTTGCAGAGCCTCAAAGATCGGGTAGAGGTTGAAGCCGGTGCCGGCAAAGGCGGCGACCAGGTAAGCCAGCAGGAGCAGCAGCGCCAGCCATTTGACGATTGCCATCACCCTCTCGCCGCCGGTCGGCGGACGCTGGGGCGGGATGATCGACGCCTGGCTGGGTTTGGGATTAGTCATCGGCTGACCACCAGACGGGAAGGGACCAGGGACCAGTGACCAGGGACTAGTAAAACCAAAGAAAAGTCTCGGTAGATCGACTCTGGAGCTGGCAGTAGTCTTGCGGGGTCAAGGACGCATGAAGTGACTCTGGAGGTATCCGTGCCACTTCGCCCCCAACTATTTAATGGCTTTCTCTCCAGTCCCTGATCCCTGTTCCCTGATCCCTCTTTACATGTCCGCATACTCTTCCCCATACACCGTTTTCAGCAGCTCATCAGTGCAGCCTGCCGCCGGGCCGTCAAAGAGGATCAGGCCGTCCTTCATGGCCACCACGCGCTGGGCGTAGGCCCGAGCCAGGCTGACCGAGTGCAGGTTCATGACCAGGGCAATGTTGTCTTCGCGGCAGAGGCTGACGCAGTACTCAAGCACGCTGCGCGCCGTGGCCGGGTCAAGGCTGGAAACGGGTTCGTCGGCCAGCAGCACCAGGGGCTGCTGGCACAGGGCCCGGGCAATGGCCACCCGCTGCTGCTGGCCGCCGGAGAGCTCGCTGCCACGCTTCTTCCACTGCGGCAGGATTTCCGTGCGCGCGAGGGCACGCAGCGCCAGCTGGCGTTCTTGCTCGCTGTAGATGCCAAGCAGACCACGCCATAGCGGCATCTGGCCGCAACGGCCGAGCAGCACGTTCCCCAGGGCGGATACCCGCGGGACCAGACCGAAATGCTGGAAGATCATCGCCACCTGGCGGGCGGCGGCGCGGCGGCTGGCGGCGCTGCGGTTAAGGTCCTGGCCGTGCAGCTCCACCACCCCGCCGCTGGGCCGCAGCAGAGCGTTAAGACAGCGCAGCAGGGTGCTCTTGCCGGCGCCTGAGCGGCCGATCACAGCGACGATCTCGCCCGGACGCAGCGTGAAGTCAAGGCCGCGCAGGGCCTGAGTGCCGTCCGGGTAGGTCAGCGTCAGGCCGCGGGCGGCAAGCAGAGGCGCGGCTGTTGTTTCTGCGGGCAAACCTTAATTGTAGGCGCGGCGGGTGGCTACATTGAAGAATGCTGATCCACAATGAGCCGCAGAGCCGCCGAGAACCTAAAGGCAAGGTAGAAGCGTGGACAGGGCCGCGCTCCCACAAACGTCTCAAAGTTCCGGGTTAGTGCGCTTGCAGAGTTTTGCCATCCTAGAAATGCACCGCGTAAACCACCTGCTGGTCGATCGAGTTCCAGTAGGCGGTGCAAAGGCGGCCATTGATCTCCGCCATTGCCAGCTCGAAGCCTATCGGGTTGGACGCTTCGGCAGTGTCCAGATCATTCTCCAGACTCCAGTCGGCCGCATCCTCTCCCCCGGGGCTGGTGCTGCGCTCAACGGTCAAGTTATTAAATGAGTACAGCAAAGCCGAATTGAATACGGTCCAGGTATAGCCGATCACCGGTTGTCCCGCGGCCTGGACGATCTGAGCGTTAAGACCTGTGTCCACCAATAAGGGATCGAAACTTGTGACCGAGTCGATCAGAGCGCTGGCGCCCCAGTCGCTCAGTGAATCTCCCGACGTGTTCGATGCGCGCAGGTAACGCAGTTCCGTGACGTCGGCACTCGGCTTAACGGTGAAACACACCGCCGGGTTGCCGTTGATCAGCGCCAGTGAGCTGCGGTCAGAGCTGTTGGTTGGCAGGTCGACAAAACTCCATTCCGCGGGGTCGAGGCCCAGGGCTGTTGTGCTGTGGAAATAGCGCAGGGCATTCACGCTGACCGGGCGGGCCAGGAAGGCCGGGCGGCCGTCGACCACGGTCAGGTCCGCGCCGCCAAGCAGCAGGTTGGCGTCCTGGGCCACCGACACGTGCTGCCAATCAGCCACCTGGTCCGCAGCCGCGGTGGCGCTGCGCGCATACAACATTTCCTGCTCACCGACGACTACGCTATCGATGGAATAGGTGATTGCAGGAGTACCGTCAACCTCGGCTATTGAAAGTGGTCCAATCAGGCCAGGCAGGGCCAGAAGCAAATTGGTGAAGCTCCAGCTGGCCGGGTTCAGGATATTGCCGCTGACGTATCTGGCACAGGTAATCTCCACTGCATCCACGGGGCTGTCGGCATAGATGATGGTCGGCTTGTTGTCTACAAAGGCCATGGCCGAGCTTCGTCCGTCGGTAATGGACTTGAGCAGTACCGAGGACCAGTCCAGCGAGTCGTCGCCGGCCTCACTTGTCGCGCGGACGAAGTGCAGCGACTGACCCAGGCCATCCATGTAAATGAGGCCAGGGCCCTTCCCCACCTTTGACAGCGACAGAGTGCCCGGGAAGACGCCTGTGGCAACATCCGCCACGACCTGCACCCAGCCGTGGCTGGTGATGACCACCGTGGCAATCCTCTGCAGCCCGCCATCGTCGGTCACTCGCAGCCGTGTGTGGAAGGACCCCGGCGCGTCGAAAGTAATCAGGTTCGGGTCGGGCACCATGCTGCTCAGCTCAAAGCCGTCGGTGCCATTTGTGGCGTCACCATCCAGGTCCCACTCATACAGGGTGATTGTTCCGTCAAGGTCCTCGCTCTGGTCGCTGGTGAAGCTGACCTGGAAACTGTCAACCGCCTCGCCCTCAGTCTTGTCAGCGATCAAAACGGGTATCGGCGGCAGGTTCCCTCCTTCAGTAATCAGCAGCTCAAGGCTGTCCGTTGCGGTCAAGCCATCGTCGTCCGTGACCTTTAAGGTCACTTCAAAGACACCGCCGGTGCCATAACTGCTCTGGGCGCTCGGTACTGCGGCGCTGTCTGTTTCAAAGATCCCGTCGCCATTGGTGTCCCACTCAAACTTAACGATAGTGCCGTCGGCATCCGTGCTGCCGCTGCCGTCAAAGGTCACCAGTTGAGGGACATCGCCGCTGGTTATGTCCGCCTGGATAACCGCAACCGGGGCGTCCTGCGTCGTCGAATGAATGTCAAGGCTGCGCACACGAATGTTGCTGCCTTGCGGTGTGACTACCGCGATAAAGGCCGCGCCACCTGGACTGCGGTGAACGGCGTCAACGAGACTCAGGGTGAAAATGCCTGTATCGCTCTCCGGGGTCGCGGTGTCGGCAGCGCTGTTGAACGGTCCGCTGAACTCCCAGGCGTCAAGTTCAAAGTTGGCGCGAGCAATGAAGGCCTGTCCGCCGCTGTCCAGGCCGTCGAGGCTGACCTGCAGGTCGATCAGCGGGCCGGCCGGATTGACGCTGTAGACCGCCCATTCAAAATGGCCACCGTCGCTGGAGTCCAGACGCAGCGCGCTGGCCGTAACCTCAGGCGGCACGATCTCTTCTGCCGCGCCACTGCTGCGATCCGCCGTTGCGGTACCAGGTATTGATGTTGTTCCCACACCGGCAGCGGCGCGCAGCTCGGCAAGCTGCGGCAATCCGGCGCTGAGCTGCTGCTGCATGTTGTGGTCGAGATGGCCGCTATTGCCGGAAGAGCAGCCTGCAAGCATCGTCGCCAGAGCCGCCAGACAGAGGAGCGCCAGGCCAACACCGCGATACATCAGGTCTCTTGCTTCGTGCATGCTCAGTTACCTCTTCAAAGTTGTGTGGAGTCTTCTGTGCCAGCCGGCCGCCACATAGCGCGCGGAGAGCAGATACTGGCAGCAGGCAGCCAGGCAGCCTGGCCGGCAACTCCAGTGATACTGGTATTCTCATGCAAATGTTGTTAACTGTCCAGCCCTGCGGCGGGTCCGCCGGCCAGTCTAGAAGCGGCTGGCATGGCTGGTTCGGTTCTCCGAGTTCACGCGGTACACAAAGGCCGGGTAGTTTTGCACCGCAATCAAATCACTGCAGCTGTCCACGCTCTCGATAAAGGTCTGCCCAGCCCAGTTAGCGACCTCGTGTCCAAGCCCTAATTGTAAGGTCATCTGCGCCGGAATGGCCGCAAACGCAGGGGGGGGCTTGCCGCGCCGGAGTTACAGCCCAAGCTGACCGGGATCGGAAACAAAAACCACCCGGGGGCGCCGGGTGGTCTTTATGGGAGGTAGGGTTATGTAACTAATACCTCCTGATTTCGACATTGTTTTGGAATCCCACGGATTCCTGGCGAAGCGCAGCATTGCATTGATGACGAATACGTGTGAGCGGTCCATTCGTTTGTCAAATGTGACCAGATGAGCGTGAAAGTCACGCCTGACAACATAACCCCGCATCAGGACTAGCGCCAGAGCCGCGCTATCAAGCAAAAGCCGCGGCAGTCAACTTTCAGGGCTGGCCGCCGCGGCGCTGTTTCTTTCCTGATCCTAGTTGTACTCCACCCGGACCATGAAGTTGCTCTTGTCCTTCGGGGCGTCGCTCTCCCATTCAAGGTGCGCGCCGATCACCGCCCAGCTGGAGCCCCTGTTCACGCCGCTGGTGTCAGTGCCAACCTCGAACTGGGCCATCGGCCTGCTGTTGGGCTCAACCAGGATGTAGAACTCCGCCGGCGTGTTGGTGACCGGGAAGTCCACATAGGCCCAGGAGGCTTCGTTGGTGTAGGCGGTGTAAGGCAGGGTTGTGTGGTGCAGGATGCCCATCTCGTTATCCAGAATGGATACCGCGATGTTCTGCCCGCTGCGCAGCCACTCGCCGGCCGCCTTGCCATAGACATAGACCCTCGAAACTTCCCGCGGCGAGGAGTTCTTGAAGTGCACGAGGCAGCCGTGCTTCTGCACGGTGACAAAGGTCTCGGCGCTGCCGTCGTCATAGGAACCGAAGGAAGGGCCGCGCAGGTCTTCGGACTGGATGCTCTGCTGGGCGGCCAGGGTGCTGCGCAGTGTGGTGCGCAGCATCCACTCACGGCCCTCGCGGCTCATGTTGGGCTTGTACTTGCGATCCAGGGTGCCATCCGGCTTCATGACAAAGCTGTTGGAGATGTTGTCCCTGACCTTGCGGGTGAAGCCCAGGCGCAGGCCGCGGCTTTCGTTGCTGTAGGTGAACACCGCAACGCCAAAGCGGTCCGGCAGCTCGAAGGGATCGACAGGGATGCTCAGCCAGCCGAACTGCTCGGGGGCGCTGCTCAGGTCAAAGAGCTTGCGGCCAAGAATGGTGTAGGGCGTGGTGATATCGGTCTTGTCCGTGGGGGCCTGATAGAAGACCACGATGCCCTTGATGCCGCTGACGTCGCCATAGCGCTGGCAGTACAGGTCAACCGACTGGCTGAAGCGGTTGACCCAGCCCTTGGGGGCCTCAAAGGCCACATAGTGGCTGGACGCCTCGAGTGTGGTGCTGTCGTCCATGCCATCCTCGAGATGGCTCAGAAGGGCTTCTGAGGCCCAGGCCGACTGGCTGCCAGCCAACATTATGCCTGTGCCAAAGACTGCCATCAGGGCCAGGAGGCCCAGGATTCTGTTCAGCCGCATGCGATAACCTCCATCCGAATGGATAGATTATAGGACTGCTCTGCCCGCAGCCCTATAGTCAGGACGCAAGCGGGCCGCAGCTGTTCTCAGGCCCACTTGTCAAGGTAGGGCCGGAAGAGCTCCAGATCAGCAGCTTTGTCCAGATCGACACCGATCTCGGCGAAGGGCAGCACCGCCGCCTTGAGTCTGCCGCCCAGTTTCTGGCCCACTACTTCCTCCACCTGCTCAACACTGGCGCTGCCCGCGAGCACCTTCATCAGGAACAGGGGCCCGAAGAAGCGCGCCATGCCGGCGGGGTCCTTGCGCAAGGCGAAAAGATCGCGCAGCGTGCGCTCATGGCTGAGCAGCCAGGCCGGGTTGAGATAGACGGCATTCCCGCCAGTGACACTGATCTTCCCCAGCCGGTAGAAGGTGCAGCGAGCTTCCGGGAAGCGCTGCTGGACGACGGACTTCTCCACCGCCGGATAAACAACATCAGCCTGACTCTGCCGCTGGGCGGCCAGCAGGGCGGCGATGGCCTCGGGGCTGAGCAGGGGCATGTCCGCGCTGGAGACAATGGCGCCGTCGATCTGGCTGCCGGCTACGAGGCGCTGGCTCAGGGCGCTGAGCAGGTTCTCGATTACTTCACCGGTGTATTCCCCGCGGAGGATCTGCGCATCCAGGCCCGCCGGGATTTCAGGCAGGGGCACTTCCTGCGGCGCGACCACCACGACTTCGCGGCAGCCCGCGCCCTCGATCAGGCAGCGACAGGCGCGCGCCAGCAGGGTCTCGCCCTGCACCTTAAGCAGCGGAATGCGGCTGACGCCCAGTGCCTGCATCTCGTCAGGGGCGACAGCGCCGGCTGCGACCAATCCCAGGATAGCCATGCGACTAGTCTAGCAGCGCCGGAGCCTCAGTGCTCCATCAGCGGACGCTGGATGAAGAGGTCCGGGCGCGTGGCCAGATCGATGGGCTCGCCAAGCTGCTGGTCGGCCAGCACCGGCTTGACCACAGGCTTGAGCAGGGCAAAGGGGTTCTGCTCATGCACCAGGGCAACGCTCTTGTCATTCAGCTCAACCAGTGAACCGCTGGGGTAGTAGCCCATGGTGCGCAGGAACTGGTTCACCGCGCGGCTGGAGTAAGCCCGGCCGGACTGGGCCACGATGTGGTCGCCGGCCTGACGCGGCGTACGGCGCGGACGGGCGGGCTGGCTGAGGAGCTGGTGCGAGTAGGTATTGGTGATGGCCCAGCCCTGGCTGAAGAAGGGCACCTCCTCGCCGCTGAGCCCGTAAGGGATACCTTTACCGTCAACCCTTTCGTACTGGTGCTCAAGGTGCTCAAGCACCTCGGCCTCAATGACACCGGATTCCTTCAGCCAGGCGATCATCTTCAAGAAGGCACGACGGCGCTTGTCCTTCTGGTCTTCACTCTCGCTGGCCGGGTCGGCAGTGGCCATGTCGTGCGGCAGCAGGGTCAGGGCGCAGGCAAGGGCGAACTGGCCGCGCAGGTGGTCCTTAAGCCAGCCGTTGCTCTCAGCTGCATAAACCTGGTAGAAGACCTTGCCCGACATCAGTGTGCGGGCGGCCAGGAACTGGCCATATTGTTCAACGTCTGTGAAACTAATGAAACCACCACTATTGGCCCGCAGTGTATCCGTCAGCTCGGCCGCAAGGTTTGAAATTTGCTGCAAATCCACCTGCTTGCGCAGGGCCGCAGTGATGAAACTGGACTGCAGGTCGCGGCTGAAACGCTGCGATACATCCGGCGGCAGCAGCGGCTTGAGCCCGGCACTTTCGCGCAGCATGTTCTTGAACTGGGCGAACATCTTCTCCTGTTCGCTGATCTGACCCAGCGGTACAGGCTTGGTGAAATACTCGTCAGCCAGCCAGGTAGGTTCCTCGGGTGAGGATATGCCCTGGAAGCTGAGAGCGTTCACTACAGCCGCTTCAGCTGCATTAAATGCCTGTTCCTGCGGGACTGCCGGGGCGGTGTCCGCGCTGCGCAGTGCAACCGCCTGCAAGTTCAGGCGGCGCAGGCGCGCGATCTGCGCCTCGTTCAAGACAGTTCCGTTTGTCAGCAGTACCTGCGTGCCCACCAGGATGTCCTGACCCAGCACATCGCCGGGCTTGATGTCATCCAGGCTGGCATACACGTTGTCAGCCAAGCCGTTTCCCCCTGACTTCTTGCCATCAGATTCTGTGCTGCCATCTGTATCAGCCATGTATGAACCCCGCGACTTCAGGCGGACTGCTGTTTGCTGTGTCCACTAAAGGATACACTGGAAATCGCTCAAACTTGATGCACTTGTCCACGTTAGGGCTTAGCTTCAGTTAACAGCCGCTTAAAGGCAGGTTACACATCCTTGCAGGCAGGAGCAAGGATGTGCTGGCCTGTCACAGACCGCAGGCATCTGCGGCCTCAAAGCACTGTCAGGGCCCCAGCATTTCAGCCAGGCGCTCAAGTCCCATACGCACATTATCCTCCGGCGGGCCAAAGCTGAAGCGCATCCACTGCTGGTAAGGAGAAGGACGCGGCCGGGTCTGTCCGGGATTGACATCAAAGAAGCGTCCCGGCACCGTCATAACCCTGCGCTGCAGCGCTTCGCGGAAGAAGTGGTCGGAATCGTTCCAGGGCGCAGGCAGGTCGGCCAGACTGGCCCAGACATAGAAGGTTCCGGCAGGTGGGCAGGAACAGCGGATGCCCATCGCGCTCAGGCGCTCCAGCATCAGATTCCGTTTGCGGGCAAAGACCTGGCGCAGTGCCGTGGTTTCCTGGTCGGCGCGCGCCGGTTCCAGCACCCGCAGCGCCGCGCGCTGGACGATGCGGCTGGGGCCGCCATCAATGGCGCTGCTGGCGCGGTTGATCATCTCGATCATCTCCGGCGGGCCGATGACCCAGCCCATGCGCCAGCCGGGGTAGCGGAAGCTCTTGGTCAGTCCATCGACCAGCAGATGCGGCTCATTGTCGACATCTTCAATATGCGCGGCGGCAGATACCGGCCCGCTGCCGGGTGAGCCGTCAGCGTTATAGATGAAGTGGCTGTAGAACTCGTCATGCACGATAGTGCAGCCGTTCTCCGTGCCGGCTTTGATATAGGCCGCCAGCTCTTCACCCTGGACCACTGCGCCGGTGGGGTTGCAGGGGTTGCTGAAGATGAAAGCCCGAGCCCCCTGCTGCTCCATGGCGCTGCGCAGCTCGGCCGCCGGAATGGCGAAGCCGTTCTCCTCGCGGCCCTCTAGCAGGATCAGCTGCATCCTGTGCTGCTGATAGCCCAGCAGGTCTTCATAGGCCGTGTAATCCGGGATCTGGTAGGCCACCGGCTGGTCGGCGAGGGCGTTAAAGACGCGGGTCAGGGCCAGCCGTCCGCCGGAAGCGACGGAGACATGGTCGCGGCTGTACTGGCTCTTGCCCTGGCGGTAGAGTCGGTTGTAGTGGGCCGCGATGCAGTCGCGCATCTCGTCGGTGCCGCCCAGCGGACCATAGGCATGGTCGCCGGCTTCCAGCTCCACGGCGCTGAGCCGCTCCGGCGCGCCGGCCATCGGCCCGACTTCAGGCTGGCCCTGGCCGAGGTTGCACCAGTCGGGGTGGCCGTTATAGAAGCCCAGCTTGTGAGCCTCGGCGACCACATAGATCACCCCCATGTAGGGGATGTAGCGCACGCCGGCGGGGGCCTGCTGCTCTGCGGCACTCTGTGAAGACATGCCCCGATTATCGCAGCCGCCACGCAACCCGTGCTGTGGCCACGGAGAACCTCAGCGGCTGAGGCCCGCCAGGGGCTGCAGCTACTCCGTGGCCCGGTGGATCAGCATCAGCAGCTCGGCGTTGCTCTTGGTCTGGTACAGCTTGGTGATCAGGCGGTTCATGCGCTCGGCCTCGTCCATGTCGGCCACCATCTTGCGCAGGCGCCAGACCACGTCCATCTCATCGCCGTGATAGAGCAGCTCTTCATGGCGCGTGCCTGACTTGATGATGTCGACGCTGGGAAAGATGCGCTTGTCGGCCAGCTCGCGGCTGAGGTGCAGCTCCATGTTGGCCGTACCCTTGAACTCCTCGAAGATGATGTCGTCGAGGCGCGAACCGGTCTCCACCAGCGCGGTACAGAGGATCGTCAGGCTGCCGCCGTCTTCGATCTTGCGCGCCGCGCCGAGGAAGCGCTTGGGCTTGTAGAGGCTGTTGGGGTCCAGACCGCCGGAGAGGGTCTTGCCGCTGGGCGGGCAGGTCAGGTTGTAGGCGCGGGCCAGACGGGTCAGGGAGTCGAGCAGGACGAAGACGTCCTTGCCCTGCTCCACCCGGCGCTTGGCGTACTCGATGATCAGCTCGGCTACCTGGATGTGGTTCTCGGGCTTCTCGTCGAAGGTCGATGAGACCACCATGCCGTTGACGTTGCGCTCGAAGTCGGTGACTTCCTCCGGGCGCTCGTCGATCAGCAGGGCGATCAGCTCAATGTCGGGGTGGTTCTGGGCCAGGGCATGGGCGATCTTCTTGAGCATCACCGTCTTGCCGGCCTTCGGCTTGGCCACGATGATGCCGCGGGTGCCACGGCCGATCGGGCTGAAGAGGTCGATCAGGCGGGTGGAGATCTCCTTGGGGTCGGTCTCCAGCAGCACGCGCTGATGCGGATACACCGGGGTCAGCTTCTCAAAGCTGATCCGGCGGGCGCCCTCTTCATAGGGCTGTTCGTTGACCTTCTCGATCTTGACCAGTGACTGGTAGCGCTCCTGGTCCCGCGGCGCCCGGGCAAAGCCCTCCACCAGGTCGCCGGTGCGCAGGCCGAACTTCTTGATCTGGGACATCGAGACGTAGATATCGTCCTCGCCCAGATGGAAGGCGCGCTGCCGGATGAAACCGTAGTTCGCATCCTCGACGATCTCCAGCACACCCTTGGCCAGCACGGACTGCTCCAGGTCGCGGCTGACACCCTGCGGCGCCATGCCGCGGGGCAGCTGCTGACCCGGCCGCTCACGCTGGTCCGGGCCGGGGCCACCGGGACCACGCTCGCCGCGGCCGCGGTTGCGCTCGTCATAGCGCTGCTGCCGGCGGGCCTGGCGGGCGTTGGCGATCTGGCTGGAAGGGTAGGCGTTGGGGTCCAGCACCTGGCGCGGACGCTCCAGCTCCGGCTCATATCCGCCGCCGCCGTTGAAGGGCGCCGGCGCCGGGCCGCTGGGTTCGTCCTCGATATAGTCGCTCTCATCAGCCTGGCGGCTGGGCGGGGTGAAGTCCGAGCCGTAGACGCCGGGACGCTGTCCACCGCGCTCCGCCGGACGCTCGCCGGGACGGCCGCGCTCAGGCCTGCCGCGCTCCGGCCGGACGCGCTCACTGCGGCCGCCCTCAGCGTCTTCGCCCTCGCCTTCGCTGCCCGGCTCGGCGGCGCCAGCGTTGTCAGCGCCGCTGTCCGCAGCAGCGCTGCGGCGGCGCGGACGCGGCTGGTCGAAGGAGCCGTTATCCGCATCGCCATTGTTCAAAACCGCAGCCGGGGCAGCAGCGGGGGAATCATCGCCGCCGCCGTCCTCATCAGCCGGGACCCGGCCGCTGAGCAGGATATCCAGCAGCTCCTGCTTCTTGTACTTTCGCGGGTTCTTGATATTGCGCTCGCGGGCCAGTTCATAAAGGCGCTGCAGCGTCATATTGGCAAGAATATCCGCAGTAATAACTTCTTCGGGCATGAATACTCCTTGGAACCGCCGGCAAGGGGCTCTCCCTTCTGGCCCATTGCCTCTTCCTGTTGTCTAGATCAAGCTTCCGTCGCGGCCTGTGTTGATCCGCATGGCACGGAGCGCGGCTGCCGTCATGTTGGGAAGCGATGCGGGCCCCTCCCGGCCAGCAGTGCTCAGCGGCCTGCTCAGCTGACTGAATGGGGATGTGGCTCTTGCCTGGGGATGTTCAGGGAAGTGTGCCGCAAGCCCTTGCAGACCCGGCAGTTGAAGCAGGCGGATTATAACACAAGCGCCGCCGCGTCAATCTACCAGCCACCCACGTCAAATAACCTGACCTGCGGCCCGACTTTTTTGTTCACCCCCGGCTCAACAGTGCGGCGCCGGACAGAGAGGCAAAAGGCGGAAGGCGGAAGGCGGAAGGCGGAAGGCGGAAGGCGGAAGGCGCAACGCGGAAGGCGGAAGGCGGAAGGCGAAGGGTGCAGTTTTCAAGGTTCAGGTTCAAGCCAGTGCCGGGGCGAGGCTAGAGGACCGGAGCGCGGGGCGTGTAAGGCCCCCGTGCAGGGATCCGATCCGCGGATTTCCAATCCGCGCCCCAGCCTGAGCGCCGTGGCGCAACTACAGGACCGGAGCGCAGGCATCCATGCCTGCATTCTTTCGAGGCGCAGCTACAGGACCGGAGCGCGGGCATCCATGCCTGCATTCTTTGTATGGGCGTACGGTATTTAAGGCCCGCATGCAGGGATCCGATCCGCGGATTTCCAATCCGCGCCCCACAATCAGTGGCCGCTGACCACCGTGGTCACGCCCGGCTCGATGAGGCTGCCCGGCTGCATCCCCAGCGCCTCCTCCAGCCGCGCGCCGCCCTCCACGGCATCGCTGTCGAGGTCCTGCTGGATCAGGCTGATCAGGCCGCGCAGGCGCTCGCGGGAGCTCTCCAGCGTGTCCTGCGGGTCCATGGGCCACAGCGCATCCATGATCGCCTGCTGGCGCTGTCCGGGGCTCTGCTCACTGAGCGCCTCGGCCCGGCCGACGGCCACTCCCTGCTCGAAGGCGGCCTCGCTGGGAGCGGCGAGTTTAACCTGCGAGCTCGAAAACAAACGTGGATCCGCGATTGCCTGCTTCGCGATGGCCGCCCGGGCCTTCGATTCCAGCTTGCGGGTCTTGACCTCCTCGCGGGCCAGCTCGGCCTCCATCCGCGTCTGGGTGGCCTTCGCCATGCGGGCGCTGTCCTCCGCCTCGGCAAGCTGCGGGTCGAAGACCCAGACCGGCATGCGCGCGGCGGCGCGGGCCAGGCGCTCGATGTCCAGCGGGCTGTCGCAGCGGCTGATCTGCAGGCCCAGCTGGGTGCGCAGCAGGCGGCCCAGCTCCTCGCGGCTGAAGATCTCATCCGCCGCGCGGACGGCCTTCAGCTCTTCAAGCTGCTGCTGCTGGCGCTCCGAGAGCACGGAGGCGTCGAAGTCGCGCATGCCCAGCAGCATGCACAGCTCCTTGGGCGCGGAAGCGCGCAGGGCGAAGGCCCAGATCAGCAGCGCCTCGAGGGGCTCCTCGATATCAGCAAAGCGCGCCGGGCGCGCGGCATCCGCGGCGGCGGCGGTGCTGGCGGCACCCTGGCGCAGCAGGGCCTCGTTGGAACAGTCAGGCAGGTTGAAACCATTACGCGGGTCGATCATAAGTAGACTCCTTATAGAGAAAGTGCTCAGTGCTCAGTGCTCAGTAGGGGCGCACAGAGTGCGCCCGGCCTTGAAGGCGCAAGGCGCAAGGCGAAAGGCCAATGTAGGGGCGCACAGAGTGCGCCCGGCCTTGAAGGCGCAAGGCGCAAGGCGCAAGGCGAAAAGCCAATGTAGGGGCGCGTGGAGCGCGCCCGCGGTGGATCCGCCGGGCCGCAGCTACAGGACCGGAGCGCACCGCGTGCAAGGCCCCCGTGCAGGGATCCGATCCGCGGATTTCCAATCCGCGCCCCAGCGCTGCCCGCACTGCCGTGCGGGCCCACAATCCGCGCCCCTGCCCGCACTGCCCTGCGGACCCACAATCCGCGCCGCCTCCCCCGGCGCAGGAGCCCTGTCCGCCCGCAGCATCAGGAGGGTATACCCGCGAGTCAGCATAAAAGCAAGTAGATTCACTCTTAATATCATAAGTGATGCCAGAAGGAGGCCAGGGGGGGTTCACACGGAGGGAAGGAGCAAACAGCGCTCCGCCGAGGTGGATGGACAGGACCGGAGCGCAGGCAGCCATGCCTGCATTTCCCTTGCAGAGCTGCGTCGTAGGGGGAATACGATCCAACACAGAGTAAACCGAGTGAACCGAGGGCCACCGAGGGGGATACGGGACGCTGTCCCGCGCTCCATCCTGAGCACCTCGATGCAGGTACAGAACCGGAGCGCAGGCATCCATGCCTGCATTTCCCTTGCAGCGCTCCGACGTAACGGAAGCCGATCTAACACAGAGCAAACCGAGTGAACCGAGGGCCACCGAGGGGGATTACGGGACGCTGTCCCGCGCTCCATCCTGAGCACCCCGACGCTGGACAGAACCGGAGCGCAGGCACCCATGCCTGCAATTCCCTTGCAGTGCTGCGACGTAACGGAATACGATCCAACGCAGAGTAACCGAGTGAACCGAGGGCCACCGAGGGGGATTACGGGACGCTGTCCCGCGCTCCATCCTAAGCGCCTTTATCTGCGCGCCTCGACGCTGGACCGGACCGGAGCGCAGGCACCCATGCCTGCATTTCCCTTACAGCGCTGCGTCGCAGGGGAAGCCGATCCAAAACAGAGCAAACCGAGTGAACCGAGGGCCACAGAGGGGGATTACGGGACGCTGTCCCGCGCTCCATCCTGAGCACCTCGACGCTGGACAGAACCGGAGCGCAGGCATCCATGCCTGCATTTCCCTTACAGCGCTGCTACGTAACGGAAGCCGATCCAACACAGAGTAAACCGAGTGAACCGAGGGCCACAGAGGGGGATACGGACCACGGGTCAGCTGTCCAAAACGTGCGCCGAAGTCTCGGAGCGCGGGCGGGTCGCTTCGACCGCCCGCTTTCCTGTAGGGTTCAGGTGTGCCTGAGCCACAATAAGGTGCATGGGCGTGCACCCTACAAATGAAAGCGGGCTCTTGATTCGCCTGCAGCCCGCGCTACGGCTTGATCTGCTGGCCCCCAATGGGCGGCGCAGTGTCGCCGCCCGTTGCGCTTTCTCCTTTTATTAATTTTATCAGACCTTGACACACACGACGTCATATGTTAGGTATTATTGATTATGCCTAGTGTTCCTGCAGCTACGTACACCAACACTCCCGGCGGAATCCTGTTGCTACTGTTCTATGGCTTGGCTGGTAAAGGGTTTCTAAAGAACAACGCAAAGGCTATTCACTCGCTCTTATTCGAACTCAAAGCCAGAGCTGCTTTCCTAGATTCGTTTCCTGTATTCGAAGCACTAAGCTTCAACGAACATGGCCTGTTTCCTCACAGCAAGCAAGTTGATACTTTCCTCAGCAACCTTCAACAGGCTGGCAGTCTAAGCAAAAGGAACCCTTACTACGGGGTCTTTGAGATTGACGAAAGCCTCGCAGAGGTCTACACTCATCGCCTTATGGAGTTAGCTCCACAGCAACGAGCGTTAATAGAGAGCGCCGTTGCAGAGTTAGCTGAGGCGCTGAAGAATGACGGTACATAGTGAAACGAAAAGTCCGCATGGAAAAGAACCCGACCTCTTTGGTCGAATGCGAAACCTGTTAACACCACGTCTTCAACGCTTGCTACAGGTGCCAGATTCTCATGTGCACTCTACATTGGAGAGCAAGATCATTCATGATGCTATCTGGGGTACAAATGAGTTTTACCCTTGGGAAGTTGCCCTTCTAGATACACCACTGATGCAAAGACTCAGATACATAAAGCAGACAGGTCTCGCGTACTTTGTGTATCCTTCCGCAAATCACACCCGCTTCGATCATACTTTGGGGGTACTGAGCGCTGCATCCACAGTCTTCATGCGACTGTACCTGGGAGGCCGACTGCACCATCTCAGCTCAGCAACAAGCCTCTTTGAAGCAGGCAATCCCATTTGGCACTCGTATTTCGCAGTACGACTTGCTGCACTTCTCCACGACTGCGGTCATTCTCTCCTTAGTCATACTGGAGAAAAACTCTACAGTAAGATTCATCCGTTCCCCGAACTAACAACTCAACTAAATAACTATTTCGTCGTTGACAGCGGCGCAGGTGAGATCATGTCATATTTCATCGCGTCGTCGCCAGAGCTATACAAGTTTGTAAGTCAGCTACAGTTTAGCCTGCCACGTAGTTTACCAGAGGGCATAAATGGAAAGATCATAGCTGATCTCTTGAATCAAGCGGCACATTTCATTATTGGCTATCCATCTAGTTCGGACACAGCATTCTGTGCGGATATCATCAACGGCCCCTATGATGCAGACAAATTGGACTACATCAGGCGAGATGGTCATTTTGCTGGCATTAATATTAGCTATGATTTGGATCGTCTGCTATCGCAATTAAATATAGAGAAAGTATGGAGTGATAAGAGAGATGAAAGCCTCTGGAAGCTAACAGTTCCCGCCAAAGGTGTTAATGCTTTGGAGCAGATAGTAATCAGCAAGTTCATGCTCTACAGTTACCTATACTATCATCCGAAAGTTCGAGCAGCTGAGCTCGAAATGTTAGCGTTGCTGAGAGACGTTATCAAGCAATCACATATTGATGATGCTACGCAGTTTCTCGAACTCGACGATTCAGTGCTTCGCGAGTACGCTAACAGTTTTCCTCGAGTGAAGCAAGTGCTGAACAGACAACTACTTTTTAAGGCAGCTGAGCTAAACATAAGGGAACTAAAAGAACAGATAGAACGTCAAGTAAAAGGAAAAGGACTGGCACTAGATTTTCTCAATCGACTCATCAACGGTGAATTCCTGGGACAGTCAGATGCGCTGCATGAGTTAGTTGACGTCATAAAGAGAACTTGCAAAGCTAGAAAGAAACGGATACCTAAGGATTACGAGCTTATAGTAGATATGCCAGGTCGCATAAAAAAGGATCAGTTCAACAGAATTGTAATCGACGATCCAGGGGCGAAACCTCAACCTCTCTCGGAAGTGTTTCCTATAGAGGCGTGGGAAGAAAGTTACTTTCAGAATAGGTGGCGTGGATATGTCTTTGCTCCGAGGGAATATGTGCGAATAGTTCTAGTGGCGTATAGAAAATGGTTGGAAGGTTATGGAATCAAGATTGATGACAAGCCAGAACTGGGAATTCCGCAAAGCAAACGGATAGGCCCAGCTCGAAAACTATTCACGGATTGATTCCCCTAATTCACCTGGCCCTTAGTCACCTTCATGAAGATGTCCTCGAGGCTGTTCACCGCCTCCTTGAAGCTGAGCACCTTCACGCCCTGGCTGGTCAGGGTCTGGACTATGCCAAAGACCTCCTCGGGGGTGCAGTCCAGGTGCGCCTCCACCTCGTCGCTCTCGCGTTCCTCGGCCTTGAGCACCTTGGGGTGCTGGCGGATCAGGGCCACCGCCGCCGCCGCCTCGCCCTTCGGCACCTTGATGGCGATGAGCTGGCCCTGGGAGACCTGGCTGAGGATCGCCGAGACCTCGCCGGAGACCACCATGCGGCCGGCCTCGATGATGCCGACCTTGTTGCAGAAGTCCGAGAGCTCGGTGAGGATGTGGGAGCTGATCAGCACGGTCTTGCCCATGTTCTTGAGCTCCTTGAGCAGCTCGCGCATCTCGATGCGGGCGCGGGGGTCGAGGCCGGACGCCGGCTCGTCGAGGATCAGCACCTTGGGGTTGTGGATCAGGGTGCGGGCCAGGCAGAGGCGCTGCTTCATGCCCTTGGAGAGCTCGGCGACGAAGGCGTCCTTCTTGACGACGAGGTCGGTGAGGGCCAGCACGTCGTCGATGATGCCGACGCGGCGCGAGCGCGGGATTTTGTAGGCGGCGGCGAAGAAGTCGAGGTACTCCCAGACCTTGAGGTCGTTATAGACGCCGAAATAGTCCGGCATGTAGCCCAGGATCTGGCGCACCTTGTCGGACTCGGAGACGACGTCATAGCCGCCGACCCTGGCGATGCCGGAGGTGGGCAGCAGCAGGGTGGCGAGGATCTTGATGGTGGTGGTCTTGCCGGCGCCGTTGGGGCCGATGAAGCCGAAGATGTCGCCCTCATCGACGCTGAAGGTGATGCCGTTGACGGCCTGCGTGCGCTTGTAGTGCTTGACCAGGTTCGAAACTTCGATCATCGCTCTCCCCACTCCTCAATGCTGCAGCATCACACGCCGCACCATGCGGCCTTACAGCACCTGCAGTGATTATATGACGCGGGGAGGGATGGCTAATGTGGAATGGCTAATGGCTAATGGCTAATGGCGAAGGCGGAAGGCGGAAGGCGGAAGGCGGAAGGCGGATGTAGGGGCGCGTGGAGCGCGCCCGCGGTGGACTCGCCGAGGCGCAGCCACAGAACCGGAGCGCGGGCATCCGTGCCTGCATTCTTTCGGGGCGCAGCTACAGAACCGGAGCGCGGGCATCCTTGCCCGCAATCTCCTGATGCCCGGGCAGAAGATGCGGCCAGGGTGGCCGCGCGCCAGGTGAAGGGGAGGGCCGGGGCGAGCCCCGGCCCTGCAAGGATGGCGCAAATCAATGCCCCTCCACGCAGACAGGCCAATACAAGGTAGGCCTCTACAAGTCCACCCCGCGGCTTTGCAGGAAGCGTGCGACATCTTCCGCGCCCGGGTTCATGTCATCGGTCGGGCTGCCGGCGTCGAGCAGGGCAGCGGCGGTCGCGATGTAGTCCCCCTGCGGGTTGCGGAACTCGGTACTGGCATAGGTACACCAGCCCAGGGGGTGGCCGTGGTACATCCCGTCGCGCTGGCTGAGCCGCGCGCTGAGCTGCTCCGGCGGCAACGCGGCGATGATCGCGCGTACCGTCGCGGCCCAGCCGTGGAAGGCGGCGTGGTGCAGCGCGGTGCCGCAGCCGATCGGCGCGCCTTCCTCGAAGGCGGGGTCCCAGCCCAGTGCCAGCAGTGCGCTGACGGCCTCGCTGCGGCCCTGCGCCGCCGCGTTGACCAGCAGAAGCTGCTCCTCGGGGCCAAGGCTGAAGGGGCCGTACTGCGCGGCCAGCGTACGCGCTGTCTTGAGCCCGCCGCGCATCGCCGCGCCGCAGTAAAGGTCAAGCGGTGTGGCCGCCAGCGCGGCCCGGGCGGCCCGGGCATCGTCGTCTGTCTTCTGCGCTGCCCAGGCCTCCAGCGCGTCGCAGGCCTCCTGGCTGCCGTTGCGCAGGGCGAGCATGTAGGGCGTGGCGCCATCGCTGCGCCGGACCGCCGGGTCCGCCCCGAAGGCCAGCAGCATGTTGACCACCGCCGCGCTGCGCCCCTTTTCGCAGACCAGGTGCAAGACAGTGCTGCGGTGCTCATAGCAGCGGATGTTGGGGTCGGCGCCGTGCTCCAGCAGCCAGCGCGCGCCTGCGGTAGCCAGTGCGGCACCGGCCTCATGCTCGCGGTAGCCCAGCACGAAATAGAGCGGGGTATTGCGATGGACGGGGTCGAGGCGGCTGAGCTGCGCGCCGTGGGCCAGCAGCAGCTCCAGGCAGTCGCGCATGTTGCGCTGGGCGCAGTGGTAGACGCTCTCGCCATCGTTTGGGTCGGCGCCGGCCTCCAGCAGCAGGCGGGTCAGGGCCGGGAAGTTGCCATGGCCGCTGGCGCCGTACAGCGCGCTCAGGCGGCTGCCCTCCCAGGGCGGCTCGGAGTCATAGGCAGCGTTGGCGTCGGCGCCGTGCTGCAGCAAAAGCCGCGCGCATTCAAGGATGCCGGCCTCGCTGTAAGGGTCGGGCAGGCTGGCCGCGATATCCACCGCGCTGTCGCCAGGCTGCGGGATGGGCCTGTGCAGCTGGCTGAAGCACAGGTACAGCAGCGGCGGCCAGTTCCTATGGCCGACGGGGCGGCTGGCCAGCGCGGGGTCGCTGCGAAGCTGCTGCTCCAGCCACTGCGCCTCGCCGCACATGGCGGCCAGGCCGGCGTGATAGGTGGACAGGCCGGGCGAGGCGTCCAGCAGCGCGCGGGCGCGGCGGATCTCGCCCTCGCGGGCCCAGTCGATGACCTTCGCCGCGCGCGGGCCATAGGGCGCGTTCTCGATGATGTAAGCCTTCAGCTTCGGCCAGGAGGGCAGGCCGTGCTCGCGGGCGATGACCAGCAGGGCATCGGCGAGGCGGAAGACCGGCGCGCCAGCGGGCGCGGCCGGCTGTGCCACTGCGGCATCCGCGCCGCCACGCAGGCGCACTCCGCGCTGCGCCGCAGCGATGACGTCCTCGCTGCTGGCTGAGCTGAAGCGGGGGTGGCGGCTGATCACCAGCGCGGCGAAGTGCTGCTGCTCATGATGCTCGCCTTTCAGGCCGCGCAGAGTTTTGAGCATCTTTCTGGCCAGCGCACGGGCCTGCTCAAGCCCAGCCTGCACATGCGGGTCGGCGGGCGCGGCGCTGCGCGCGGCGGGGTCGTTGGGGGAGAGCTGGCGCTGCCCGGCGGGCGCGCCAAAGGTATAGCTGTGCATTCACGGCCTCCTTTGTGATTACCTGTGTCCGCTGTCCAGGCCAAAGAGGGCCATGCACAATATGGGTCGGTGAATCAGGCGGGATAACCCCTTTCCGCGGACCGGCTGCGCCCTGCGCGCAGCGGGATTATAACGCGCTGCGGGAGTGGAAGGATGGCGGATGGCGGATGCAGACGCGCGTTGCCGCAGCTCGATCCAAACAGGGTAATCCGAGCTACGGGGTTAAGCCGGGGGAAACGGGACGCTGTCCCGCGCTCCATAAGAAACGGGACGCTGTCCCGCGCTCCATAAGAAACGGGACGCTGTCCCGCGCTCCGGCCTGAGCGCCGAGGCGCAGGTACAGGACCGGAGCGCGGGCATCCGTGCCTGCGCAAGCCGGGCGCGAATTTCATCGCGCCCCTACGAAGATGGGCGGACAGCCGTCCGCCCCTACGAAGACGGGCGGGGACAAGCCCTGCCCCTACACCTGAACGGCCGGCGGGGCGGGCGACGTCCTATTAGGCGCTATACTTAACACCGTGTGTATAGGGGCGAAAGGGAGGGGCGCTGCGCCCGCAGAGCTGGCGCGCGTCTCAGCGGGGCCATACCGGGCGGCGGGCCCGGATGCCGGGCGCAGGCAGTGCGCCCCCGCCGGGACGGGCGGACAGCCGTCCGCCCCCACGAAGACAGGCGGACAGCCGTCCGCCCCTGCACAAGACGGGCGCGAATTTCATCGCGCCCCTGCGATGAATGCCGAGTACAACTCGGCGCTCCATACGGGACGCAGTCCCGCGCTCCATTCCAGCCGTCTGCTGTCGTCCGCCCTGCTGCTGCTGCTGTGTGTTGTGCTGCTTGGTGTTTTCGCCGGGCAGGCGCAGGCACAGGATGACAACACCAAGCCCCCGGGCTGGGTGCGCCCCGATGAGGATGAGCACTATGACGAGCCGCCGGCCGAGATGGGCGGCGAGCCGCGCACGGATGTGTCGCCGCACGACTTCCCCCTGGCGCCTCCCGGCATGGGCGGCTCCCCCGGCGCTGTGCCGGTGGCCACCCTGCGCCAGCCCGACTTCAAGAGCGAGAGCGCCTTTGAGTTTGGCATCTATGACAAGGACGGCAAGCGCACGGCCACGGCCTATTACCGCATCGTGCGCCAGGAGCTGGGCGGCGAGGATGTCTGGTGCTTCAAGTACACCGGCAAGAACGAGACCCTGTCCGAGAACACGGACTGCTGGGTCGGCCTGAACAACATGACGCCGATCCGCTCGACGCGCAAGCTGGTGCAGGGCAACCAGGTCTTCTATAAGGACCTGGCCTACAGCGAGCAGGGCGTCAAGGTGCGCAAGAAGTATGAGGGCCAGGAAGTCACCGAGCTGAACATTCCCCTGGCTCCGGGGTTCTATGACTATGAAAGCCTGATCTGGCTGATCCCGCTGATCGAGTTCGGCGAGGAGCGCCAGGTGCGCTTCGAGATTTTCGACACGCTGATGGAAGTGCCCACCACGGTGATCATCAAGGACACCGGGACCATGCGCATCAATATCCGCGGCAAGAACTATGACACGCATATGTACAGCTTCAACGTCGGCGCGGTGCCATACCGCTACTACGCGCTTGAAGTGGGGGGCCGCGTGATTCCGGCGCGGGTGGATATGGGCGATACCAGCTTTGTGAACCTGCAGTTCGGCAGCGGCGAGAGCAAGCCGAAGAAGAAGAAGCGCAGGGGGCGGCGCTGACCCTCCATGCAGACCTTTGTGCTGTTTCTTGACGAGAGCGGTCACGATCACCGCAACATGCCCTTTGAAGTCAACGGAGGAGTTGCAATTCCTGTTGAACGACTCTGGCCGTTTATCCTGCAACTCAGGCGCTCATTGCAGGTTTGCTTTGGCTGTGAGCCCCAGGCCTTTGGCATTGAGCTGAAGGGCCACAAACTGCTGGATCGCGATCGCTTCAAATGGGCTTCACAATCCGAGACCTTACCAGATCAAGTGCGTCAGAGCTCGTGTCGAAAATTCCTTGAAGACAGTGCGGAAGGCCGCAGTCCGAACCGGGAAGGGTTCACGGCTTATGGCCAGGCCTCACTGATGTTTGTACAAGAGGCCTTTCAACTGTTACTCCAAAACTCCTGCTGGCTATTCGCCACGATGGTCCCACGTGGATTCAACCCGGTGTCTGAGGCCGAAACTGACAGTTGGCTGGGACGGCACATCATATACCTACTGGAGAGGTACTTCTATGCTCTGGAAGACAATGGAGCAATGGGGCTTATTGTCAGTGATCAGAGTGAGAACAAGCTCGAAAACAAGCTGACGAAGCGAATTGAGAACTACTTCACCAGGACTGCCAAGGGCTTGTTACGGGCTGAGCGGGTTGTACCCACACCTTTTCATGTCATGTCGCACATGCATCTGCCTCTGCAGATTGCTGATCTCTGCATTTATGCCATCAACTGGGGCTTTCGGCCTTTGAACTGGCCACAGGCAGAAACGCGTCTTGAGGTTGCTGATATTGCCGGACCCTGGCTAAACAGGTTACAGTGGCGAGGAGAAAGGGAATATCAGGGTCAGAATACGCAGGTTTATGGGATCCGCAGGGTCGGTGACCCGCAAGAAAACTGAGCAGACAAACAAAAGGAGGCAATGCCCTCGGAACTGGGTTACCAGTCCTTGGCCGAGCCTCCAGTGAGATAATACCGCATGAATTGCCAAACTGCCTTAAGAACGGAAGGAAAGACCAGGGGACTGGCCCCCTCTTTGCTGGTCTTGTTGTTAATCGCCCTTACTCTGGGTCATGCTCGCGCTGCGGACAGCGACCTGTACTTCGAGGACGACTTCTCCAGCAGCTCCGAGCGCTACTTCTTTGAGGGCAACCTGGACGAGCGCTACTTCCAGTATGTCGACGACGAGTACGAGATCGACACCACGGCCGGCAAGACCTATGGCCAGAGCGTGCTGCTGGAGGAGATGGACGGCTACAGCGTGGAAGTCGCCGGGCGGATGGTGGAGACCAGCGACCCCAACGGCGGCTTTGGCCTGAGCTTCAACTACCAGGAGCGGCCGGACGGATCGGGCAGCGACTTCCTGCTGCTGCTGGCCTATGACCGCGGCGCTTATACCGTGCTGCGCTATTACCAGGGCCGCACGACCGTGCTCTTTGCGCCGACCAAGACCAAGCTTTTCAAGAGCGGCGAGTGGGTGACCCTGCGGGCCGAGACCAGCCGCGGCAACTGCACCTGCTATATCAACGGCGTTGAGGTGGCCAAGGTCAAGGAAGACACGCTGAAAAGCGGCGGCTTCGGCGTCTTCGCCACCGAGGCGGCCATCGCGCGCTTCGACGACTTCCGCGTTTACAGCTCGGCCGGCGGCGGCGCGCGCGGCGAAGGCTTCAGCGACGAGATGGACGGCGGCACGCTTTTCAGCGGCAGCTACGACACGGTTGAGTACCGCTTCAAGGACGGCGAGTACATCATCGACACCAGCGAATCGGCCAAGATCGGCCTCTCGCCCTATGCCCGCAGCGCTCGCGATTTCGAGCTGAGCTGCGACGTGAGCCTGCAGCGCGGCGACCCGGTGAACGGCTATGGCATCTATGTGCGGGACCACCCGGCGGAGGGCGGCGGCTATAACCAGATCCGCCTGCTGGTATCGGGCGGCTGGTTCGCCGTGGAGCAGAGCAAGGACGACCAGCCCCTGGCGCTGACGCAGTGGACCGAGGACCCCCTGGTGCGGGCCAGCGGCACCAACCGCCTGACCATCCGCGCCCGCGGGGAGGATGTGGTCTTCCTGATCAACGGCCAGGAGGTCTACCGCATGACGGATGAGGACCCGCAGCCGGGCTCCTTCGGGCTTTATGCCTCCAGCGGTATTGAGGCGGCCTTCGACAACCTGGAGTTCACCGAGCTGAAGTAGGCGGACGTGTGATTCCAGGCCCGGCTGGACACTTGTGCTTTGGGTCAAGTGAGAGGGGGTATCATTACTGATAACTCTCGGGAGGTGGCCCTTTGAAGCACTGCCCTGACATGCATATCCGGCCTGCGCTTTCCAGCATTGCCCTCTTCACAGCAATCCTGCTGCTGCTTGGCGCCTGCTCAGGCCAGGGGCAGCGCGAGGGCCTGCAGCCCGCGGCTGAGCAGGCCGCGCTAAAGCTGCTGCCGGCCCCAGACATGCTGCGCTCCGCCAGCGTGCAGGACATTGTCCAAAGCGGCCTGGACAGGATTGCCCGTCACCCCCAGGCCGGGCAGAAGAACTCCTCGCTGGTTCTGTCAGCGGAAGGCGACGACGCCTTTGAGTGGGGTGCATGGGCCTTTGGGCCACTGGAAGACCAGCCCCTGGAGCTGCAGATCGTAGTGTCGCAATCAGGGCCTGACACCTCGACGGCTATCGTCTTCCTGGCGAATTTCCAGCGCGGAAGCTGGGATGCGGCTTTGACCCAGGCCTTCAGTACCTTAGACACACTTGTTGTCCCCATCGATCCGGCACTGCATCTTTCGCCGGAAAACAACGTGCTGGTGGCGGTGGCCGTACCGGCAGGCGAAGGGATCGTTGGCGTCAGCGAGCTGCGCCTGCGAACGGATGGCGACCCGGTGCTGGAAGCAAAGCTCTCAGCTGACGTGCTGCAGGGCGAGGCCCCGCTGCTGGTTCAGCTTGACGCCAGCGACAGCACGGGCAACATTGTGAAGTTCGAGTGGGACACCAATGGCAGCGGCAACTTCGTGACCGACACCGGGACAGTGCCGACCCTGGGCTCCACATACTCCTCGCCCGGCCTGTTCAACGCAGTGGTGCGGGTGACGGATGACACCGGCTCCACCAGCACCGACAGCATCCAGATCGCGGTGACCCAGGACGGCAACCTGCCGCCGACGGCCTCGCTGGTGCCGGATGTGTTTGAGGGCGATGGCGAAGCCGGCTTCACGGTGAACCTGGTTGCCGAGGCCAGCGAGGACCCCGAAGGGCCACTGAGCCTGTTTGAATGGGACCTGGACGGTGATACCGGCACGGGGACAGGCGGCTTTGAAGTCAGCAGCAGCACGCCGGATAACCAGCAGGCGCAGATCAGCAGCCCCGGCGAGAAGCGCCTGCGCCTGCGGGTGACTGACAGTGGCGGCCTGCAGAATGTGGTCAGCGTGATCATCACCGGCCGCGGCTGGGTCCAGGTTCCGTTGGAGACCTTCAATGACGGCGACCGCGCCGCGGGCCTGGCCTTGACGCGCATCGGCAAGGGCCCGGTGGTGAGCTATGTGGATTCCAACACGAACCTGCTGCAGTTCGCGCGCTCCAGCCGCGAGCATGGCGCCAGCCCGGACGACTGGGCGCTGACGGACATCACCGTGGCGAATGACACGAAGGTGACGGATGTGCTTGAGGTCGACGGCCGCCCGGCGATCTGCTTCAGCGGCCTGGACGACAGCCTGGGCTTTACGCGCAGCAACAGCGCGACCGGCGCGGCGCAGGCCGACTGGGAGATCGTCACGGCGGACAGCGTGGATGCGCTGGGCATGTCGATGGCGATTGTCGACGGCCGGCCGGGGATCAGCTATGTGGAGCGGACCAACCTGGGCACAGTGGGGCTGAAGTTCGCCTTCAGCAGCACGACGACCGGCATTGAGGCCGCGGACTGGGACAGCATCACCGTAAAGGCGGCGGACGGGCAGCTGCAGGGCTTTGGCAGAAGCACAGCGCTCCTGCTGGTGCAGGGCCTGCCGGCCATCGCCTGGAACTCGAGCATCGGCTCATTGAGCGGCCGCTTCGTCAACTTCGCCCGCAGCAGCACGGCAGCGGGGAGCGTGGAGGGTGACTGGGAGCAGACCCTGGCGCTGGCTGAGTGCGAGGACCGCGGCCTGAGCCTGGCGCTGATCGACGGCCGGCCAGCGATCAGCTTCTGCGCGGTGAACCCGGCGGCCAACACGCCCAGCTTCCTGCGCAGCAGCAGCGCCGACGGGGCCCTGCTGGCGGACTGGCTGGCGGTGAAGGTGGGTACCAGCGCCGAGGGTGGCTTCAACAGCCGCCTGGCCGTGATCGACGGTGTGCCGCAGATGAGCTTCAGCCGCGACTTTGGCGCGGACAGCCAGCTGGCCCTCAAGCTGGCCGAGAGCAGCAGCGCCGACGGCGGGCTGGAGACGGACTGGCTGAGCCAGGACCAGGTGACGGAGCCGAGCCAGATGGCCGGCGGCCTGACCGAGCATGACATGGCGGTGATCGACGGATATCAGGCGCTGGTCTTCTTTGACAGCACGGCAAGCCAGCTGACCTACGCGATCCGCTTCTAAAGCGCCGCTATAGACCACGAAGTGCCGGCAGGAAGGCGCGGGTTGCCGGTAGTAGGTCACTAGTTGAGTACATATGATCTTTGGTTATCCAACGTTCTTGGTCGCTTGAGCGTCCAAACACCACCATCGTGCATGAGAACCTTTTGGACCGTCTGTCGAAGCTTACCCTCTTGCGCTTCTCAGTGAAGGACTCGACGTACTTCACGCAGTCGGCTGGTTACGGCACTACCATCATGAACGTTGCGCCATTCTCGGCCCTGGAACGCGTGCGCATTACTTCGGGGCCGGGGGCTTCTTCAGGCGCCAAGAAGAAGGTCACATCCGAAATGAGGTCGGAGTACATGACGACTCCTTGAGCTGAGAGACTATGCCACTAGCCGTCCTCAGCCTGGTGAACCGGAGGAATGTGGCACTTTGTATAGGCAACATGTCTCAAAATCTGGTATACTTCTAGATTCATTCGCAAAACTGGCGGTATAATGAGGCGTGGCGAACAAGTCTCGCAACCGTGCGAACTCGCATACGGCGTCTCCGCTGAGGACTAACCACGACTATATCTTTCCTGAAAGCGTGCTACCTGTTCACTGTAATCATATGCTCGTCCAATCGAGCCAGAATGATGTCCTAATGTCATTTTTTCACGCGATTGTACCGATGCGCTTTGAGGGCGAGCCAGAACCTAAGGGCAAGGTGGGAATGAAGTGTGTGGCCCAGGTGGTGGCTGACCGTGAGACAACTCTTCAGTTTTCTGCCACGATCGTGAAATACTTGGCGATGGCTGGCTATCTAAAATTTGAGGATGGCAAAGTCCTAATCCAAACAGATGTGATTGGGGAGTATGAGGATGTCAAGCCTCCGGTTTAACAACTTGGCAGTAGAGAGTGGGGCGAACATTGCTAGTGACCTGATGGGGCCTATATTCCACTTTCTGCGAAACCTAGCAACTAGAGCCGAGCTGGAACAAACCGAGATATATGGTTGTGGCGACTACGATGTTCTAACTGCAATCGCGCCTCTAGCCGGGCTCATGGCCACGACCCAAAGTGAAGCGGACACAATAGTGGATGCATCAGCTATGGATATCCGAGACTCAATCCTTGGAGATTTGACTTTACTGCGCAGCATAAACGATGGTCAAGAGTATATTGATGAAGAAGCCGCAGATCGAGCGCATTCTTTCATCGATTCGTTGTATCAACGGCGAGGCGCAGTCCATTGGCCCGTTCCAGTGATCGCTGAGAGCGCAAATCATAGCATCAGAATCTCTTGGCGCAGCCCAAGTGGTGAGATCGATCTGTTGATCGGGAGCCAGCCGCAGAGTGACTCACTTTACTCCGCAAATGACAGTGGGACGGAGCTTTGGCAAGAGGGAGACGACGTGTTGTCCGTCATCCCCGGACTTTTGATGGGTTTAGCCAATGGCAAGGCTTGATGCAAACACCAGCATTTACCGAATACTCACAAGTAAGGCGATGCGCCCTAATGATAACGACCAGTACCCTGATAGATTCGCATTCATTCTAGAGCTTGAGAGAGACCGGGACACCGGGTTGTCAATCATGTGGGGTTGCAGCGACCCGCCCACGTGTCGCGAAATGCGTGAGGTCGGCATTCGCTGCCCCATCGCAGTTGTCAAACTTACAGCAGGCGACGTTGAATCCGCATCAGAGATGTTGTGGGTTGAAGAGGACACTAGGCCGGGAAAGAGAATGCACGGTTTTATCAGGGGTCTACCGTTCTATGAGGCTGCAAATCGACCCCTTTGCAAGCAGATTGGAGATAAGCTGGCCAGTCACCGTATTCACGCCAAGTATATGGATAACAGCACATTCGGGCTCTGCATAAGCAAACTGAAGCTGCAGAGAGAAAAGTCAAAAGCTGCTGCCATCACTGACTGACAGCTTGCTGATTATCAGTAGCGCGCTTTTCCGGTGATAGCCTCTTTGCCTTAACTTCCGCCTTTCCGTCTCCGCTCGACGCCGCCTCCAGGGAGCATAAATACAATGCGCCGGGACTTGGGCTGGTGCTGGCGGTCAACCTGCTGAGCGGCGAAAGGGAAGAGCTTGTCAGCGTGGAGAACTAGCGCGGACGCGAGCAGGCCGTGCGGTTGACGGCGCGGCAGGGGCGGGTTGCCCCGCCCCCTATGCCTGCCGGCTGGCCGGCGCGTGAGGTGTCCAGTCCCGCCGCCGGCCAGCGGGGCCGCGGCCTGCTTCTCAGCCGCGGACCCCTGTGTTGAATGTCAGCTGCGGTCCTCGGGGTTGTCATCCCCCGCGCTGAGCACCAGGATCAGGCCGTCGCGGATGCCGTTGGGGTTGCCCTTTTGCAGCTGCTCGTTGCTGTCGCCCGGGAAGCTGGGCGCATAGGGGCTGCCGGCATACTCGTTGTCGGCAGTGACCGAGCGGGTCCAGGGCCAGATCTCCAGCGTGCTCAGCGGGTCGCCGATCTCGCCGGGGCCTTCAGGGTCCGGCGGGCCGCCCTGCAGGGGCAGCGCTGCGGCGGCCGCGGGCAGGCCGATTGTGGCGTCCGCCAGCCAGCCGGGGGCCAGACCGGCGCGCATCAGATAGCTGATCGGGCGCTCATCGCCCAGCACGTCGCGGCCCTTGGTGCGGATGCCGCCATAGCCGCCCAGCATGTACTGGTCGATCTCAGTGGGCAGGATCGGCCGGTCGTCCGCGGTCTCGCGGCCCACCGCCACGATCATGCCGCTGCCCTTGTAAAAGAACTGGCCGGGCAGGTAAGGCAGCGGCTTGTTGCCCTGCCACATATCCCAGAAGTCGTACTGGATGTTGGCCCAGGTCGGCTCGTTCTGCTGCTGCAGGGTCTGCAGGTCGGTGTAGCTCCAGTTCACGAAGC
>JADZFO010000002.1 GCA_020849855.1 bacterium
ACCCCGGCGCACATCGCAGTCGCTCGCAGGCTGCTCCTCCAGATCCGCTCGGTCCTCAGATCCGGCCAGCCATTCTTCAACCCGGAAAGTAGATCCTCGTGTTGACAAGTAACACGGTATCTACGGGGAAGGGGAAGATGCCGGCCCGGCTGCACGGCCTGCGGCCTTTGCAGGAGGGGGCGGTGAAGGCCTGATAACGCCTGAATAACAGTTAGGTAAACTTACGTCAAATCTACAACTGAGCTGGCGTGAACGGATTCAAAGCCTCACCTGGCTCGATATAATCAGCGTGACCCACCGCGGGGAGAGCGGATATGCTCTATGGAAGGCGAGAGCTGCGAGGCGGCTGCTTTCCGGCTGCGGGGCCTGAGGGTTGGTCAACCTGGCGAGATACACCACGGGGTCGGGTTGAAGGGGGCGTTAATGGGGACAAACGTGACAAGCGCACTGAGCGAATCAGTTGCCTTGGCGCAGGGTCTGCCTGAGTCAATCGCGGAACGGTTCTGGCTGCAGAAGGAATATGCCATTCCCGGCTCCGAGCGCCTGTTTATGGCGCGCAGCCGGGAGGATGGCCGCCGTTGCTGGCTGCTTTGCGCCGGCCATGACGCCGGGAGCCAGGACCGCATCAGCACTGCCTACTTCTCCCTCAGCGGGCTTGAGCACCCGCATCTGATGACGCCCCAGCGCGATACCGCCGCCAACGGCCAGTATCTGAGCTTTGCGTATAACGCGGACGCCCCTTTGAGCGAAGTAGAGATAGAGCTGCTCAGCGGGCCGGAGCGCCTGCGCCTGACGGCTCAGCTCATCGGCATCGTGGACTGGCTGCAGAGCCTGCCCCAGCCGGTGGCGCACCTTGAACTTGCACCAGGATTCATGTGGGTCTCCCCCGGCCTGAAGTGGCTGCGCCTGGGCGGCTTCATGGGCGCTGTGCGCCCGGCGAGCCAGCAGGACCTGAAGGCCGACCGGGTGGACGCCCAGGAATTGATCACCAGGGTGCTGCAGGGCAGTACCCGCAGCGGCAGCCCTGATGAGGCGACTGCCGCGCTGCGCAGCTGGATCGAAGAGGGTTCGGCTGCGGCTCCCGCCTTGCTGGGGGCTTTGCAGCGGATTTATGTTGCTGAAGTAATGACCGACCTGTGAGGCCGGCTGAAGTTCCACGGGGCGCAGGAGGCGCCGGGGTAAAGGGGTAATAGAGATGTTCCAAAACTTCGATTACGGGAAGTCGCTGCTTAAGCAGCTGGAGGCCTATCGCAGGCTTCCGGCTCCGCAGCAGCAAAAGCGGCATCCCGCGATGGTGAAGCAGCTGGAACAGTATGCGCTGCGATTCCTGCAGGAGGTTACCAAGAGCGGCAGCAGCAATCCCGGCATGCTGAAGAACGGCGCCGAAGCGATGGTCGAGGCGGCCTTTATTCTGCAGGAGCCCATTTCTGTTTACCAGGCCTTCGCCGAAATGGCGGGCCGCAGCCGCAAGGTGCCGGTGGTCCCGGGCCTGGCGGCGATGGTGGACAAGCTGCTGGAAATGCCCACTTCAACCAAGAAGGAGCGGGCAACTCTGCTCAGCTGGCGCATCGTGACCGGCACCATGCGGCCCGAGCGTCACATCAAGTACCTGGCGGAACGCGCGCATCTGACCGAGTCCGGAAACGACTGGAAGGAATACGCCTATGGCGTGATCCAGCTTGTGCGCAAGGACAGCATCAAACTGACGGACGAACTGGTCAGCGTGGCGCTGAGCGACCTGCTGGCCAGCAAGAACACCCTGGGTGACCAGAGCGTGCCCCTGCAGCTCCTGGCCGCCGAGAGCCTGATCATCCGCAAGAACCTGCGGCAGGCTGAGCAGGTGCTGATCGACCTGGCCCGCGAGGGCAACGAGGGCAATCCGCAGCTGCTGGATATGGTGCGCCTGATCCTGGACGCCCGCGCCGACAGCTCCTGGGAGCTGCACCAGATGGCCCTGGCGCCGCTGCTGCGCGACTTTACCCGCGGCAGCCTGATGTGGAACCCGGTGCATGAGAAGCTCTCGCGCGCCCGGATCCACGAAGAGTCGATGGCGCACTGGCTGATCGAGAACGCGGATACCGTGCGCGAGCGCCAGCTGGTGGACTTCACCACCCTGTGCATCATGGACCTGCCGCCCGACATCAGCAAGCCCCTGCTGAACCGCTGGCACAATGTGCTGACCCAGAGCGGCTGGCAGGATGATGCGATTGCGGAAGTCTTCCAGAACGCGCAGGTGCGCCTGAAGGAGCGCAGCTCCGCCCCGGCCGAGAAGAAGCCCGAGCCGGTGGCCGAGGCCCCGAAAGAGAGCAAGAGCGCCAAGCCGGCGGAGAAGAAGGCGCAGCCGGCCCCCGAGCCGGTGGTGGCCGCCGCCGAGCCTGAGCCCGTCCCGGCCGAGGCCGTGGAAGCTGAGGCTGCGGAGATCGAGGCCATTGCCGAAGCCGAGCCCGTCATGGCCAGCGCTGTCGAAGAGCCGGAGGCTGAGGTTCTGGAAGCCGAGGCTGAGGAAGCTGAGGCCGAGCCCGAATCTGAGCCGGAAGTCCAGGCCGAGGCTGAGCCGCAGGAAGAGCCCGCGGCAGAGACCGATGCCGAGGAGCTGGAAGTGCCGGTGGCCGCGGCCGCGGATAACAGCGAGAGCGAGTCCCTGCTGCCGCGCGCCCTGCGCGAGCTGCTGGCCGCGGAGCCGCAGCCGGCGCAGTACCTGGCCGCCCTGGGGCAGCAGATTGACCGCGAGGGCCTCAGCCTTGGCCGCGCCGAAGAGCTGCTGAAGGAAGTCTCCGCGCTGGAAGGCCCCGACTGGGCCAGGCTGGAGACCCGCATGTGGCTGGTTGAGCAGCTCCTTTATGAATGTGATGTGGAAGGTGCGGCGGCCCTGTTCTCTGAACTGGTCGAGTACCGCAACGGCCCCGAGATGGCCCAGGCCCGCGAGCTTTACAGCGGCCCGGCCCTTGAAGAGCTGCTGGGCCGGATCTATAAGGCCGCCGGCGGCGACGACCTGCCCTCGGAGATCGCGGCGCCCGCCGGGACCGTGGCCCTTTCGCTGGGCGACTGGCGCTCGGCTCTGAAGCTGGCCGGCAATGTCGGCGCGGCCGACCCGCGCCATGGCGAGCTTTACGGCCAGATCGAGCAGTGGCTGGTCTCCAACAACGATTCAAGCCCGGCGCAGCTTATCGCCCTGGCCAGCGCCCAGCGCGGCCATCGCGGCGATGCCGCCGCCGGCCTGGAAGCCGCCACCACGGCGGCCCTGCTGGCACCTGATGACGAGGAAGTCGTCGCGGCCTACAAGACCTGGGCCAGCCAGGTGCCGGCCGCCGAGCTGCACCGCCAGCGCGCGCAGCAGGCGACCTATTTCTGCGCCCGCGAGCAGCGCTATGAGCTGCTGGAAACAGCCCTGGACGAGATTGCCGCCCTGGTGGCGATCGGCGCGGCCGATTCAGCGGCCGCCGACGACAAGCAGCTGATGGACTGGCTGGAGCAGCTGCGTCCGGTGCTGGACAAGATTGACGAGGCGCTGCGCACCGCACTGCGCTTTAAGTGGACCCGGGCTTACCTGACCCTGATCGCGCGGACCGAGAAGCGCAGCCTGCTGCCCGCCGCGCTGAAGCAGGCCAGCACCGAGCTGGCCCCGGCGGAGACCCTTGAGCTGGTGCACGCGCTGGCCGCGGCAATCCCAACGGCCACCCGCGTGGAAGTGGAGTGCGATTCACTGCTGCGCCAGGGCCAGTGGGAGCAGGCCGTCCAGGTTGTGGGCGCTGGCGCCGGCAGCGGTGACGGTATCGCTGTCCATGATTCACTTGAACTGATTTACGACCGTCTGCCGACCGAGCATGTCGTGCAGGCTTCACGGCGCCTGTCCGGCCTGCTGGCCGAAAGCGCCGGCGCGGATGCGCAGCTTGAGATGATCAAGTTCCTGCACGAGCGCTTCATCGGCCACGAACACGGCGGCAACGGGAACGGCAATGGTAACGGCAATGGCCACAGCGCCCCCGTGCCGGAGCTGGACGGCTACATCGACGAGGCGCTGGCGGAACTGATCGCCCAGCGCCATGAGCCGGCCCTGCGCTTCAGGCTCAGCGTGCGTCAGCACGAGGAGAACGTGGAGCAGTCCGTGCGCGACCTGCTGGAGCTGGCGCGCCAGGGTGACAGCGCAGCTATAGAGTCCCTGGGCATCATGCTTGAAAAGCTCTGCCTGATCGGCGAGCCCAAGGAGCTGATCCTCTCCGCGGCGGAGGCCTTTGCCTCATCGCAGGCCGGCTCGCAGCCCGACCGGGTTGTGGGCATGCTGTGCCAGGCCGGGCTTGCCGCGGAGCAGCCGGGCTGGGCGCTGGAGCGCGTGAACACGCTGTCTGTCTATCCCAGCAGTCCTGCCTCCCTGAACCTGATGGGACAGGTGGCGATCCGCCTGAAGGACTATGACCTGGCCCTGAAGATGGTTGAAGAGCTCAACCTGCACCATGCCTATAAGGAAATTAAGCCCTTGCTTACTGAACTCCAGGCGGCCAAGCCGGACAGCGAGCCCGTGCTGATGGCCTCGCTGCTGCAGGTCCTGAACCCCGAGTCGCAGGATCTGCCGCAGGCATTCAACATGCTGCTGCAGTACACCCAGGTCCTGCAGGGCCGCGGGGCCAGCCTGGCCGAAGGCCTGGCGCCCGTGCGCGAGCCGATCGAGGCGCTGACCGATGCGCAGCCCGGCGAGATTGACGCCAAGCTGCTGCAGATCGCGCTCTTCGCCTCGACGGGCCAGCTGGAACGCGCATCCCGCCTGGTGCAGGATGTGGTCAACAGCGGCCCGGTGGCGGCCAACCGCGTGCTGGCGCTGTTCGATCGCCTGGCGCTGCAGGATGCGGACCTGCCCTCCGGCATGGTGCTGGCCTGGGGCCAGGCGCTCTTTGACACCGGCCGCTTCGCCGAGGCGCTGGACCGCATCGCGGGCCTGCGCAACGCGGTGGGCGACTACCCGGAGTACATGGCCCTGCTGGAGGAGATCAAGAAGGCCGGCGGCGGCGCCGGGGCGAGCATGCAGCTTGCCGAGGCCTACATGCGCGTGCACCTGTGGCCGCGCAGCGCAGAGGAGTATGCCCAGGCCCTCAGCGAGGACCTGCACCTGGCCGAGCCGATTCTGACCCAGCTGCGCAACCATGGCGCGCTGGACCCGCACCCGATGAAGTACCCGCTGCAGGTTGTGGCCCTGCGCGCCGTTGCCGAGTCCAGCCGCGAGGCCGACTGGCAGTGGGCGCTGTCGGCCCTGACCTGGCTCACGCCGCGCTGGTCCGCCGAGGAGCTGTATGCCATCGGTGCGGCCCTGCGCCAGAAGGTCGGCAATGTCGAGCTGGAGAAGAGCCAGATCGTCGACCTGCTGATGAACCTGCATCAGCTGGCCCTGCGCGCCGGTGATGCGCGCGCCGCGCTGGACTACCTGGCCGAGGCCTGGGAGCTGCGCGAGCACAGTGACCATGACCTGGGCGCCGCGCTGCGCAACCTGGATACCAGCAAGCTGCCGGATGACCCGGCGCTGTGGATGCAGCTGCGCCGTCTGGAGATGGAGATCGCGCTGGGCCGCAACGACGGTCCGGCGGTGCTGGAGACCGCCCGCCTGCTGGCGGGGACAGGCAAGGTCGGGCGCGACGCCGCGCAGCAGTACCTGCGCGCCTATGAACAGCGCCAGGAAGACCCTGTCCCGGTGCGGATCGAGCGCCTTAAGCTGCTGGACCTGGAAGAAGCGGCCAGCCAGCAGGAGTTCATTTCGAGCCTGATTGGCATTGGCCGGGCCGAGCTGCCCGGCTCGGCGGCACGTGAGCTGGCGCGCATGACCCTGCCGCTGGCCCAGGCCAAGCCGGGTGATGTGGAGCGCCAGCGCGCCCTGCTGATGCTGCTGCATAAGCTGGGCGACTACAGCCGGGCCTGGCACCTGGCGCAGTGGCACGCGGAAGACCGCGGCCCCGGCGGCAAGGAAGCGCTGGTCCTGATGGAAGAGGCGGCCTCCAGCGAGTTCGCCGTGACCCAGCAGGTCGACATGGTGGAGACTCACCTGCGCCGCGGCGAGTTTGACCGCGCGGCGGCGGCGCTGGAGAAGCTGCAGTGGGCCAACCTGGGCGAGACGCCTTCGGGCGAGCCGCTGCCGGAGGCCCTGGGCCTGCGCGCGGCCGACCTGGCGGAGTCCCTGCTGGCCCAGACAGCGGCCTCTGATGCGGCCGCGCATATGGCGCGCCGCTGGCTGGTGTCCTGGTACCGCGAGCGCGGCCAGACCGCCCTGGCGGCGGACCATCTGGTCTGGGCTTATCTCTCCGGCCTGCAGCTGCCGGCAGCCTGGCTGCACGACGCTGACAGCGCTGACCTGCTTTACCGCAGCGGCCAGCTGCATGAGGCCCAGGGCAGCACGGAGCAGGCCCTCAGGCAGTACCGCCGCGCCCGCCAGGCCCGCGCCATTGACGACCTGGTGCCGGCCCTGGTGCGCCTGCGCCTGAGCTCGCTGGCCGAGGCCGAGGGCGAAATTCACGAAGCTTATGAGCTGGCCCAGGAAGCGCTGGATGTTGACCCCAGCGGTGTGCTGGCCAAGCGCCGTGTCGACAGCCTCAAGCGCTACATCTACCAGCATCAGGTGGAGATGGCGCGCAACCAGCCCGACAGCGCCCAGCGCAGCCTGGCCATCGCGCGGCTGCAGCGCAGCGCCGGCGAGTTGTCCGAGGCGATCAGCGAGCTGCAGGCGGCCATCGGCCGCGGGCAGAACGACGCAGAGATCTATGTCGAGCTGGCCGAGTGCTTTGTGGACAACGGCGAGTTCAACATTGCCCGCCGCGCCTATAACGAAGTGATTAAGCGCCTGGAGACCGAGCAGCGTGAACCGGAGCTGCGTCTGCGGGCCCTCTACGGCCTGGCGACAGCCGAGGAGCACCTGAGCAACCGCGAGCAGGCCATCCTGCTGCTGGAGCAGCTGCTGGTGATCCGCCACAACTACCGCGACAGCCGCCAGCGCCTCGACCGGCTGTATGCCGGCGAGTCCTCGCTGGTGCCCACGGCGCCGGCCCCGAAGGCCGAGAGCACCGCCAAGTCCGAGGCTGCCCGCACGGCGACCAGCGATATCCTGGACGAGCTGCTGGCCCTGCTGAAGGACCCCGGCGATGGACGCAGCGGAGGCAAGGGCTAAGTGAGCGGAGAAGCAATCGTGGAAGAGCTGCAGTCAGGCGGGGCATTCAGCAATGGCGAGATCCGCGATGCCGGGCTGGACGCGCGGGTGAACTACCTCAGCGAGAAGCTCAGCGAGCTGCAGCTCAAGCTGGAAACAGCGCTGGCGCGCATTGCCCATCTGGAGGGCGACCTGATCGAGCTGCGCGATAAGCAGAGCGCAGCAGGCAGCGCGGGCGCCCCGAGACCTGCGCAGCGCGGGCCGGCAGCCGAACAGCCGGTGCTCGGCGCGGGCGCGACTTCCTCGACGATCCAGGATGTGCTGCGCAAGGTCTACAGCGGCGATGCCGAGGGCGCGCAGAAGCTGCTGCTCTCCCTGAGCAAGGATGAGATGGCGCGCAACACCTCGGTGGTGGCCCTGGTGGCGGCGACGCTGTGCATCCAGCGCGGCGACATGAACGCCGGCCTGACCGCGCTGCAGCGGGCCCGCCAGTTCACGGATGACCCGCGCCTGCTGCGCGTCATCGATCTGGTGGAAGGGCAGCTTGGCCTGCAGCCCAGCTAGTGAAGGGCCACTATTAACACAGCATTAAATGGCTCTGTGATTGCCGTTAGCATGACCGGAACTGCGCGGCCGCGGTGTTAGCATCCGAGTAGCAGCGCAGCGGCAGCTTCGCCTTGAATGCGTCCCTGGGCGGGCTGCGCATGGAAGCAGGGAGTAAGGCCGATGGCAAGCATCCAGGAAAGCCTCAAGCAGATTTCCGCGCTTGACGGTTTCATCGCAGCAGCCCTTGTCGACAGCTCTTCCGGCATGACGATGGGCCAGATTAATGCCAACGGGATTGATCTGGACACGGCGGCCGCCGGTAGCAGTGATGTCGTCCGCAGCAAGCGCCGGATGATGTCGCAGCTTGGCATGGACGACGACATTGAAGACATCCTCATCACCCTGGGCAACCAGTACCACGTCATCCGTCCGGCCAGCCACAGCGACATGGACGTGTTTTTCTATGTGGTGCTGGACCGCGAGCGGGCCAACCTGGCCCTGGCGCGCGTGAAGGTGCTGCAGGCCGAGAAAAGCGCCGAGTTTTGACTGCAGCCCGGCAACCAGTCAGCCGCGGCTGAGGCCGGGGCCGCCCCTGCACGCAGCGAGGAAGCAGCGCCCGTGCCAGAGCATGAAGCCGAGCCTGAAGCTGAGCTGCAGGCCGAGGCAGCAGTTGAGGCAGCTCTCGCGACCGCGGCCGGATCAGAAGAAGCTGAGGGGAGCTTTGAGTCTGAGCCTGAGTCTGAGCCTGAGCCTGAGCCTGAGCTTGAGCCCGGGCCTGAGGCAGAGCTGAGCATCACCTTCGGGGCTGGCGATCAGCAGCCGCAAACGCAAGCTGCGCTGATTGCCGAAAGCCACACTGAAGCCCCCTTATCCGACCCGCAGCTGGCTGCCCTGTTTGAAAGCAATGGCTCCGCGCTGCATAAGTCAGCGCCGGTCGAAGAAGCAGCAGCAGAAGCTGAGTCCTTCATTCAGGCGGAGCCCGAAGCTGAGCAGATTGACGCGTTCATGGAAAGCCAGACGGAAGATCTGGAGACCGAAGCGAGTTTCGAACCCGTCGCCGAAACGCTGGCGGAGCAGGTTGAAGAGCCGCTGGCACAGCAGCCTGCTGAAGAGCTGTCTGAAATACAGACTGCAGCGCAGGCAGACGACGCGCCGGAGCAGGCAGAAGTGCAGCTTGCGGCAGCACTGGCTGATGAAGCGCCGGAGCTTGAGACACAGGCAGAAGGCGAGCTGGTCTTTGTTGAAATCGTCGGCAGCATAGAGCCGGGCCCGGTCGCTGCCCTTGAAGCCGTTGCCGTCCCCGAGTTCAGTGCCGAGGACTTCGACGAGCCGGAGCAGCCTGAGCTGCCGCTGGCCGAGCCGGTATACGCAGAGGCGGCGCAGGCGGAGACAGTACAGGCTGATACGGTACAGGCTGAGGCAGTGCAGGCTGAAACAGCGCTGGCTGAGCAGTGGCATGCCGAGGAGGCTGAGCTTTTCTACAGGATTGAAGCGGCGCCGGCCTTCTTCGCCGAGGTCAGCCCGGTGGAAGCAGGGCAGCCGGCCGCCGATGCGGATGCCGGGACGTTCAAGCTGGACGCAGGCGAGGAAATGCACACCCCGGCGCCCAGCACAGCGGAAGCCCCGATGGTCTTTGGCATCCGGGTGGAGGCTAAGGCCAAGCAGCCGCCGCTGCTCAGCGTGGGCCTGGATGACACACCGGTGGACAAGCTGCCGGATGTGCCCTTTGTGCAGAAGCATGAGATCCCCCGCGCGGTGCGCGACCTGGATGCAGAGTATGAGGACGAGGCGGGCCAGGTGAAGAAGACGGCGCAGTACGAGCAGCCTTACCGGCCGAAGTCGAAGTCAAAGGAAGAGGAGACCAGCCTCGCCGCCGGCAAGCTTGAGCGCCCCAAGCCCAGCGAAGTGGTCATCATGCCGGATGAGGTGGAGCGCCAGAACCGCAAGGGGCGGCTCTCGCACTGGTTCCAGCAGCTCACCAGCAACCGGCCGCGGGCCTAGGCCGGCGCGACCGGATCCTGCAGCTTCCACTGCCGGGCCAGGAACTCCGCCGTCTCAAGGCGCTGCTGCGAAAGGTCGCCGATGTGCTGCGTGGCCAGGCGGATCAGCAGCGCGGCATCCACGGCGTCCACTCTCGCCGCGGGGTAATCCAGCAACGCGCCATGCAGCAGGCGCTGCCAGCGCAGGCGCCTGGGCGCATCGATGCGCGGCAGCTCTGCCGCTGAGCGGGCGTAGCGCGCATTAAAGACATCGCGCCCGATCAGCCCCTCGCCGCTGGGCAGCAGGAAGGCCGGCTCATCCGGCGCCAGGCGGTGCCCATCCACAGCGCAGCTGCTGAAGTCCGGCAGCAGGCCGTGGATCGCCAGCAGTTTGAGCGAGAAGACGCAGGCGCAGGCCGGCAGGGCCGCGGCGGCGGGTTCGCTGCGCAGCAGGTTCACCAGGAGCTGGAACATCTCGGAGTTCTGCAGCGGGGCGGCGCTGGCGGCGCAGCAGCAGTCCAGCATCCACCACCACAGGGCGCTGTGGTCAAGGCCCGAGCGCCAGACCGGATGGCCGTGCGCAACGCTGAGACCGGTCAGCACGCGCAGCGCGCCATGCGCGGCGCCGGCAGCCTGCGCCGAGCGGGCTGCGGCGCTGCGGATCAGCAGCTCGTCGCCGCTTTGCAGGAAAGGCGCCAGCTTGCTGCTGGCCTTGAGGATGCCGCGGGCCTTGATGCTGAGGCTGCCTTCCTGGGCGGCAAAGAAGCGCAGCAGGGCGTCACTTTCATTAATCGGAAAGCTTGCCACCCACAGGGCCGGCAGGCCCCGCGCCTGCGACTGCTCCAGCGCCTCATGCGACACAGTGGCACTATAGCGCCGGGGAAAGGCGGGCTGGCATGGATATGCAGCATTGATCGCTTAATGCCGATGCATATTGTTATAATTACAGTGCCGGCGGTACTGGTTCCCGCATCCTGCTTCGCCGACAAGCTAGCACCCCCACTGCGTAGGAGCCGAATTTGCGTATGCATACCGCATCGGGCCTGATTAAGAGCGTCTGCATTTGCGTGGCAGTTTCCCTGGTCATTGCACTGAATGCCTGCGGCGGCGGCAGCCTGCAGCAGAGCGATCTGCAGTCGGCCGACCTGCGCGGCGCATCAGAGTGGAACCCCAATGCCCCGTCCATCGAAGTGCCACAGCTCAGCGCAGTCCTGGCCGGCTCGGCCTGGCGCAGCATGGGGGACTTCTCGGTGCTGGCCCTGGATGCGCAGGACCGCCCGGACGCCGCCGCGCAGGCCGCGCTGAAGCTGCAGCGCCGCGGCTCCGCCTGGGAGCTGAGCTCCAGCCGCCCGGGCAGCTTTGTGCAGGTTTATCTGCGCTATGACGCCAGCAAGCTGGCCGTCAGCAGCATCGACGCCTCGCGTAGCGAGGGCCTGGGCCTGGCGCTGAAGGTGGAGCCGGGCCTGCTGGCCGTGGCGGTCAGCGGCATCAAGGGCCAGAAGCTGAGCCCCCGCGTACCCCTGGCGCGGATCAGCACGGGCCCCGGGCCGGACAGCCAGGGCGCGCGCGCCGCGAGCAAGGTGAACAAGGACCCCTCTTCAAAGGTGACCAACCTCAGCGCGACCGACGCCGATGGCGACGTGACCCTGAACTGGAGCGAGCGCTGCACCGGCGACTACAACCTGGACGGCCAGGTGCTGGTCTCGGACCTGGCGCCCATCGGTATCTTCTTCCTGGACAGCACCGACCCGCTGGAGAACCCCGACGCGGCGCGCGCGGAAGTGGCCGACGGCAACGAGGATGGCACGATCAGCATCCAGGACCTGACCAAGATCGGCGCCAACTACCTGACCCGCATCGAAGGCTATAACGTCTACCGCACGGAGCTGAGCAGCGCGGACGAAGTGCCGGATGTCAACGACGGCGCGCGCTGGACCAAGGTGGACAACACCGCTGACCCCAGCGGCCCCAGCGCCCCGCGCGACTTCAACGGCCAGAACACGCGCCTGAGCTATACCTTCGTGGACGCCGGCCTCGACCCGGGCGACTATGGCTGGTATGTGGTCATGGTGGGCTTCGCGATCTCCCCGACCGACGGCACCCTGGAGGAGAGCGACAAGAAGAGCGACCCGGCGACCCTGACCGTGGGCACCGGCAACCTGCCCAATGCGACCCTTTACTTCGAGATCCAGGCCCCCGCCGGCGAGCTGGCCAGCGTGAATGACGAGTTCTATCTGGCGGTGAAGGTCAACGAGATCACCGAGCTGTTCAGCGCCAATGTCCGCTTTGAGTACGACTCCTCCCTGGTGGAGCTGGTCGAATCGGTGGACAGCTATGGCGGTCACCCGAACTTCCTGACCCCGCCGCTCTTCCTGGGCGTGGACGATGTGGGCCCGGCGACGGCGCCCTACAAGCTGCTGGGCTTCAACGCCACGCAGACCCAGGGCACGCCGACGGTGACCGGCCAGGATGGCGCGCTGGGCTACTTCAAGTTCAAGTGCATCGCCGACGGTGTCAACACCGAGTGCTTCCGCTTCCCGCAGGCCAGCAACTTCATCTTCCTGTGGGGGCCGGACTACGGCGTGCCGATCGCCAACCCGACCCTGGGCGACGCGCAGAACCTGAACATCGCGCAGTAGCCCGTCGCGGACACAGCAGGGGAGTGCAGGCTTGAGAGTAGAATGCTGCGCTCATGCTTGAAGCCTATATCCACACGGCCCTGGAACGCGCGCGCATCCGCCCCAGCAAGGCGCGCGGCCAGCACTTCCTGATTGACGACGGTGTGCTGGCCCAGATCGTCCGCGCGGCGCAGCTGGATAGCGCTGATGCGGTGCTGGAGATCGGCCCCGGCCTGGGCTCCCTGACCCAGAGCCTGGCGGCGCGCTGCTGGCGGGTTTACGCCTTCGAGCTGGACGACGCGATCGTGAAGTACCTGCGCGGCTGGGTGCTGCCCGAGACGCGCAATGTGGTGCTGGACGACATCGCCTTCAACAAGTACGCGCTGGAGCGGGTGATCGCGGAGGTTAAGGCCGAGGGACGCAGGCTGAAGATCGTCACCAACCTGCCATACCAGATCAGCTCGGCCTTCCTGCATACCGTGGTGGAGTACAGCGCGGATATCGACCTGACGGTGGTGATGCTGCAGCGCGAGGTGGCCCTGCGGGCCTGCGCCGGGGTGGGCGACCCGGGCTATAACAGCTTTTCGCTGTATCTGCAGACCTGGCTGAAGCCGCGCTGGGTTTGTGATGTGCCGCGCGGGGCCTTTTACCCCGAGCCGCAGGTGGAAAGCGCGGTCATTACCCTAACGCCGCTGAAGCCCCAGGAGCAGCCCCAGCCGCGGGACCGCAGACTGTATGACAAGATGGTCAAGGGCATCTTCCGCCGCCGCCGCAAGACCATCCTTAACGCCCTGCAGCTTACCTATGGACACCTGAGCAGCGAGCAGGCCCTGGCTGCGCTGCGCAGCGCCGGCATCGACCCACAGAAGCGCCCGCAGGACCTGGGCATGGCGGAGTATGTGAAGCTGGCGGATGCGCTGGCGGGGTAGACCATATAAGGTAGATGGTAATGGGAACAACCCCCAAAACTGTGATTCAAGGCATTTCTCCAAAGGCCCAGACATCCATGGAAAATGGAAGTCTGTTTGTAAGGCATCTTTGGCCGTTTTCCTTACTCCAGTACAGAGTAGAAGAAGAAAGACTGACTCAGATTGCGCCACAGCTGAGGAACATCACTGTTTCACCGAATATGTGGGGAGTGGTTCATCATAGTGAGTCGCAACTCGAACTGCTGTTGCCACTTCTGGAGAATCAAAGGCCGCTGTTTACATTTGACTACTTCGCAGTATTGAACATTGGGCGAGTCACTGTACAAACACGGCCGATCAGTTTGGAGTTTCGCTGCTTGATAGAGGCCTTCGAACCCAGCGGCTACATAGTTCCACAGGCCTACGATACATTTGACAACACTTATGCAAATTGGCATTCCAAGATGCGTTCCATTGAAGCCGAAAGTACTCGCTTCGATACCCTGTTCTTGACGATCGACGGAAAGAGCCCTGATCATGCTGGCTGGCTTCGAGTATGTAGACTCCTTAACTTTGGCAAAGTAGTATCTAACCAACTGTCTCCGCTCATCTCGATACACAGGTCCATAAATCTCTACATACCTAAGTCTCACACCGATGCAATCATTCAAGGTCAGTCTTCTGGGACCGGCCATTCCATTCCGGATGTACCAGATGCTCTGCTGACGAACTACCTTGCAGGTAGTACAAACTCGAGCACTGCATTTAAGGTGCTGCATCTTTGGCAACTCATTGAGTCTTTGGCCGAAGAGGTAGCAGCACAGGAACTTGCGGGAAGTTTGAAAGGTCTACTGAACAGCAATAGCCACGATAAACACGATTCAGTGTCGTTCAAATCGGTTAAGAAGTTGATTGAAAGGTCCTCACAGCAAGCTGACAAAGTGCGAGCCTTGTTCGAGCGTTATTACTCAGTTCGAGAACTAAGTAACTTGATTAGAGTTCACTTCAAGAGACTTAAGGGTAGGCTAGAATTCGAAGGTGGCTTGAAGGTGGATTATGATCTAACCTCGCAAAGTTTCCCTTCGCTGAGTCACTCTCTGGCTAAGGTACTTTACAAGATCAGAAATGGCCTGGTTCACTCAGCAGAGGACGAGGAGCAGATACTCTTCGAAAGTGACAAGAACGAGGAGTTACTCATCCCCTGGACTCTTGTGATTCATGAGTTTCTATTCTCTGCGCTTTGGCAAAGGTACAGCGCCCCTGATAGGCAAGACACCAGATAGTCTGTTTCATCCAGATGGTAGTCGGGTGCTGAGTGGTTTCTAAGTCTTCCCCAGCATCTTCAGGCCGCGGGCGAACTTGTTCTCCTTGGCGATGCTGCCGCCGATGTGGTTGATCACCCAGTCAGCGGCGTTGAGGATCACGCCCTCCGGCACGCCATGGCTTTCCAGCTCGAAGACGACCTCCTGCTCCTTGGCCCGCGGGTTGTCGGGGCTGGAGTAGGTGCAGTAGTCCACGCTGACGCGCACGCGGCTGCCCTTGGGGCCGATGTTGGCCTCGCGGGCGGTCTCCTCGATCAAGAGCCACTGGCGCAGCTCCTGGCCCGAGAGGCCCAGGGCCAGGGCGCCGAGCATGGAGATGGCCTCGGCGCTGTCGCCCTCCATCAGCTTGAGCTTGGTCTCCTCGCGGATGAAGAGGGTGTCGTGCTCGCGCAGGGGCTTCTTGTAGGTGAGGCGCAGTTCCTTGCCGGCGTAGATGTTCTCAAGCTTCTGGCGCAGGCGCAGGGTATGGCCCTTGGCCAGCAGCTCGCGCTGCTCGGTATCCAGCAGGCGGTCGAGGGTGGTGGTCTGGCCGAGGCTGTGCTGCTCAAGGTCCAGGAAGCGCGCCAGGCCGTCAACGACCCGCGGCACGTCCGGAAGCTGCTCCATCAGTATCTCGACCTCGACTTCTTCCATATCCCCTCCAGCTGCGACGTCTGCCGCGCGAGGGATTATAGCAAGGCTGGACTGCTAAAGGGTTAAGATCGCCGCGCGCCGGGCCGCAGAGCAGCGCGGCGCAATGAGATGCGGCGGGCCGGGAGCGGGGTAGAATTTTCCTGTGATGCGAGGACTGAGATGGCCCGGCAGCGCTGTCCTGCTGCCGCTTTTCCAGCTGATTGCCCTGTGCAGCCTGTGCCTGCTGCTGCTGCCGCTGCAGGGCCAGGCGAAGATTGAGCGCACCCTCTGCGACGTCTGCGGGCGGGTCTGGGATGACTCACCGGCCCGGATGCGCGCCCGTGTGGACCTGGGCCACAACCACAGCCGGACACTGTATGCCTGCTGCCCCTTCTGCATGCTGGAGCGGATGGAGGACTATAAGGACCGCAATATCGGCACCCTGCAGATCGTCCTGCACAAGGAGCACAAGGAGAACGCCGCAAGTATGCTGGTGGCCGAGCGCTCCTGGTTCCTGATCGGCATTGAGGGCGACGAGGAAAAGAATGCCGAGCCCTATGTTGCCGCCTTCCGCAACAAGAAGGCCGCCGAGGAAGGGCAGAAAAAGCTGGGCGGCGAGGCCATTGACTGGGAGACCCTGCTGGGCCGCGTGCGCAAGCTGACCGACGACTTCGAGCCGCGGGCGCCCAAGGACTACCCGCCGCTGCGCCCGGGCCGCAGCGCGGACTAAGCGCCGGCCCTGCGACCTCAGGCCGCGATCTGCGGGACGTCCAGAATCAGCGCCACGGTGCCGTCGCCAAGGATGGTGCCGCCGCTGATGTAAGGCGTGTTCTGCAGGTGGCGGCCCAGGCTCTTGATCACGATTTCCGTCTGGCCGACCGTCTCGTCCACCATCAGGCCGGCGCGGGCGCTGCCGGAGCGCACCACCACCACCCGCCAGCCGCGGCCTTCCAGGCGCTCGGGGCTGAGCAGCAGGTCGTGCATGTGCACCAGGGGCAGGATCTCGCCGCGCAGCAGATAGACATCCTGGTCCTTGACCTTCTGAATCTTGGCCGGGTCAACCTTCAGCGTCTCCTCGATATAGGCCAGCGGGATGGCGAAGTCCTCGCCGGCGACGCGGATCAGCAGGGCCTGGACGATAGCCAGGGTCAGGGGCAGCTTGATAGTGAAGATGCTGCCCTGGCCGACCTCGGTCTGGACCTTGATCTCGCCGCTGAGCTGCTCGATCTTGGTGCGCACAACGTCCATGCCGACGCCGCGGCCGGAGATATCGGTGATCTGCTCGGCGGTGGAAAATCCGGCGGCGAAGATCAGGTTGATGGCCTGCTCGCGGCTCATGCCGGCGGCCTGCTCGGCGGTGATGACGCACTTTTCAACCGCCTTCTGGCGGATGCGCTCGGCGTCGATGCCGCGGCCGTCGTCGCGGATCTGGATGAAGACGTTGGAGCCTTCATGGAAGGCGGCGAGTGTCAGGGTGCCGACCGCGGACTTGCCGCTGGCCAGGCGCTCCTCGGGCGTCTCGACGCCGTGGTCCAGACCGTTGCGGATCAGGTGCACCAGGGGATCGCCGATCTCGTCGATCACGGTGCGGTCCAGCTCAGTTTCGCCGCCGGTCATCACCAGGTCGATCTGCTTGCCGCGGGCCTTGGCGAGGTCGCGGATCATGCGCGGGAAGCGGTTGAAGACGGTCTCGATCGGCACCATGCGGGTCTGCATGACGATGTTCTGCAGGTCGCTGACGATATGGCCGAAGTGCTCGATGGCGCCGGAGAGCTCGCCGCTCTTGGTGCTGGAGGCCAGCGAGGCCAGGCGGGTCTTGCCGATGACCAGCTCGCCAACGAGGTTGAGCAGGACATCCAGGCGCTCGGTGTCGACGCGGATGGTCTGGGTCTGCTTGACCTGCGGGCGTCCGCCTTCGCTGCGCTCCGCGGCGCCAGGGCCAGCTCCGGCCTGCGCTGCGGCCGCGGGGAGGGGGGTATCGGCCCCGGGGGCGGGGACAACCTGCAAGGCGGGCCCGGCGGACGCGGCCGGGGCCGCGGCTGCCTCAGGGCGCGCCGCCTGCGGCTGCAGGCCCTCGTAAACGTCAATGCTGTCCACTTCGCTGATGCCCTGCAGGGCGGCTTTGGCCGCGCCGGGTTCGCTGCGGCTGAGCAGCAGGAAGTGCAGGTCCAGATCAAAGTTCTCCTGCTCGATGGCCTCGGTCTCCGGCTGGCTGGCGATGATGTCGCCCAGGGCCTCCAGCTGCTTGTAGACCATGAAGGCGCGGGCGGACTTCAGGCTGCAGTCGACGGCCAGGTGCACATGGACATGGTCCAGGCGCGCGCCCTCGCTGATGGCGGCATTCGCCAGGGCGACGACATAGTCGTTGAGCTTGAAGATCTCCAGACTGGCCGCGCTCTGCGGGTCGGCCGGGCCTTCGGCGAGTGGGTCCTCGGCCAGTACGAGGCGCACGTCCACTTCCTGGACGTCCGACACGCCGCGCAGCTGGGCCGTGATCTGTTCTGGTTCACTCTCGCTGCCAAAGAGCAGGTCAAAGATGCCGCCGAACTCGGACTCGCAGAGCACCTGCTCTGAGGGTTCGCTGTGGAAGAGCTCGCCGGTCTCGCGCAGGAGGCGCAGCACCATGAAGGCGCGGACGCCCTGCATCTCGCACTGGTCGTGCAGGCGCACCCGGACGTGGTAGACATGCAAGCCGTTGCCGGGGGCCGCGGCCATGGCGGAAAGCGCGTCACTGTCGGGGACGCCGGGATAAGCGCGGCCGCGGGGCAGCGTGGCCACGGCGATCTCAGGCCCGGCAGCAGCACCGCCGTTCATATGCGCGGCCAGCTGGCGTACCAGCTCGCTGATGTCGACGCTGTGGCCTTCGCTGGCGATGTGTGCCTCGATCATTTCCTGCAGCGCGTCGAGGCACTTGAAGAGCAGGTCGACCATCGGGGCCGTGGCTTTCAACTCGCCCTGACGTATCGGGCTGAGCAGGTTCTCCATGTTGTGGGTCAGCTCGGCAACCTCGCTGAAACCCATGGTGGCGCTCATGCCCTTGAGGGTGTGCGCCGAGCGGAACATGACGTTGACGACTTCCTGGTCGTAGCTCTTCTCGAAGTCCAGCAGCGCCTGGTTGAGGGCCTGAAGATGCTCGCGAGCTTCCTCAGCGAAGACCTCAAGATACGCATTCAGATCGATTGACACTGCTATTCTCCCGGCCGCGGGGCGCTGGCCTAGTGATGTCCCGACTCTTTCAGAGCGATGTACAGATAGAACTCGCCCGCCCGGCATTTGAGGGGCAGGACCAGGATCTTGTCCAGCTGGACACTCATGGTGACGTGCTCGCCGCGCACCACCGAGGGCGGCGCGATGTCGCACTCAAAACCCATGGCGGTAAGCTCGGTGGCGGTCATGCCGCCGATGATGTTCCCCAGCTCGGAGAGGGCGCTGATGCAGAGGTCGTCCAGCTCAGGGTAGTCGGGGTTCATCATCATGCTGCGCGCGATGTTGAGCGCCACTTCCTCGCTGTAGCCCAGAACGAACTGGCCGGAGAGGTCGCCAAAGACGCTGACGATCACCGACACCGGCTGCAGCGATGCGCCGCTGCCCATTACGGATGGCGGCCCGCCCGAGCCCACGGGCAGGTTGAAGTAGTCGTTCAACACTGCCTGTGATGACGAGACAAAGCGGTTTATTACTTCAGCATTCACAAACAACCCCTCTGAAGCCTGCACAGGCTCCACAGGTCTCTTATCGGTCAGGCAGGCGCTGCGCTGAAGTCAAAGCGCTGCAGCCGGCCGAAGTCGCCGGGCGCTTCAGGCGCGGCCGAGGGTTTCGCGCGCCGTTTCACGGCCCAGCTCCGTCAGCTCCAGCAGGTCGCCGCGGCGCACAAGCAGGCCGGCGTCCTGGGCATGCGCGAGGGCCTCGGAGGAGAAGGCGGGGCTCCAGTCGAGGCCTTCCCCCATGTGCTGCACCGCGCTTTCGCTGAGCTCCTCGGGCGTGCCTTCATGCTGCAGCAGGTGGATGCAAAGCACGCGGCCGGCGAAATCCCAGCGCTGCTGCTGGCGCAGGGCCAGGCTGGCCAGCACGCCACGCTGGGGGGCCAGCAGCCAGGCTAGCAGAAAGAGTACGCCGCACATGACGGCCATCGAGCCGGCGATGGAGCTGTCCAGCAGGCGCGCCAGGTAGAAGCCGCTCAGCGCCGCCGCGCAGCCGATGGCCACGCTGATTGCCAGCATGTGCTCAAGGCGCTCGCAGAGCAGCTGGGCCGCAGCCGGCGGGGCTACCATGAGGGCGACGACGAGGATGCTGCCCACGGCGTCGAAGGCGCCGACGGAGGTCAGGCTGACCACGCTCATCAGGCCATAGGCCAGCAGCAGGGGGCTGAAGCCGAGGGCGGCGCAGAGGGCCGGGTCGAAGGTGCTGAGCTTGGCTTCCTTATAAAAGGTGAACAGCAGCAGCAGGTTCAGCAGCAGCAGGCCACCCATGACCCACAGCGAAACCGGGCCAAGGTCCAGGCCGCCGGCCTGCCAGCGGTTGAAGGGAGCGAAGGCCAGCTCGCCAAGCAGCACCGCATCGGTGTCGAGATGCACCTGGTCGGCGAAGCGGGCGATGAGGATCACAGCCAGCGAGAAGAGCAGGGGGAAGACGAGGCCAATGGCGGCGTCCTCGCGCACGCGGCGGGTCTGGACCAGGCTCTCGGTGAGCCCGACGGTCAGCACGCCGGTCAGTGCGGCGCCGATGATCAGCAGGGGCGAATCCAGGCGGCCGGCCAGCAGATAACCGCCGACGATGCCCAGCAGGATGGCGTGGCTGATCGCGTCGCTCATCAGGCTGAGGCGACGCAGTACCAGAAAACAGCCGGGGATGGCGCAGGCGGCGGCGGTGGCGCAGGCGATGAGCAGGATCTCCAGCTGCGGGCTCATGGCTGCTCCCCGGGGAGCAGCTCCCGCGAGAGGCGCCGGGCCTCAGAAAGGCCGCTGGCCGTCAGGCGGTAGAGCCCGTCAGGCAGAGCCTCCAGCAGGCCGTCGCGCACAAGCTGCGCCGCCTGGCGCCGGGGCTGGCGGCTCAGGGAGCCGGGGACGATGAGCTGGTGTGGGTGAAAGGGGTCGCTGTGCTGCTGCGCCAGCTGCAGCAGGCTGATCAGCACGGTGGCCTGGCCGAGCTGGCGGCGCTGGCCGCGGCTGCGCAGCCAGGCGAAGACCATGCCGCGGTTGGGCGCGAAGAGCAGCGAAAAGAACACGATGAGGCTGACGATGACCACGATGGCCGGCCCGGTGGGCAGGCGCTCGATGCGGGCGCTGAGCAGGGCGCCGCTGATGCCGGCCAGCGCGCCGAAGGCCCCGGCCAGCAGGACCATGGAGGCCAGGCGGTCGGTCCACTGCCGCGCGGCAGCCGCGGGGGCGACCAGCATCGCGCTCATCAGCACCACGCCGACGGTCTGCAGGCCCATCACGATGGCGATGACGATCAGGGTGGAGATTGCCAGGTCGAGCCAGCGCACAGGCAGGCCGAGGCTGGCGGCGAAGTCCGGGTCGAAGGAGAGCAGCTTAAGCCGGGGCCAGAGCAGCAGCAGGGCCAGCAGGGCCAGCAGGGCCAGCAGGGCCATGGCGCGGATGTCGGAGGAGAGCAGGGTGGAGGCGTTGCCGAAGAGGAATTTGTCCAGGCCGGCCTGCCGCGCGTCGGGCCGCGACTGGATGATGGTCAGCAAAACGAGGCCGGCGCCGAAGAAGACCGAGAGAACAAGGCCAAGCGCGGCGTCGAGCTTGACCCGGCTGCCACGCACGATGCGGGTGACGAGCAGGGTGCCGAGCCAGCCGGAGAGCGCCGCGCCAAGCAGCAGGGTCAGCGGCTCCTTGGAGCCGGTGAGCATGAAGGCGAGGGCCACGCCGGGCAGGGCCGCATGCGAGATGGCGTCGCCCAGCAGGGACTGGCGGCGCAGCATGGCAAAGCAGCCCAGCGCCCCACTGCTGATGCCAAGCAGGGCGGCGCCGGAGGCCACGGTGCGCAGGGTGTGGTCGCCCAGCAGCTCAGCCAGCAGGCTGTTCATGCTTCGATGCCTCCGCCGGGCGCGGCCGGGGGATCGTCAGCCGCGGCGCCGCGGCTGCCTTCCACTGAAAGGAAGGCGGCGCGGCCGCCATAGGTGAGCCTGAGGTTTTCGGAGGTGAGGACCTCGCTGACGGGGCCCAGCGCGATGCGCCGGACGTTGATCAGCAGGACCCAGTCGAAGTACTCGTTCAGGGTTTCAAGGTCATGGTGCACGACCAGCAGGGTGCGGCCCTGGCTGCGCAGCTCGCGCAGCACGTCCACAATGGCACGCTCGGTGGTGGCATCGACGGCGGCGAAGGGCTCGTCCATCAGGTAGAGGTCGGCCTGCTGCACAAGGGCCCGGGCGAGGAAGACGCGCTGCTGCTGGCCGCCGGAGAGACGGCTGATCTGCCGCCCGGCGAAGTCCGCCATGTTGCAGCGGCTCAGCGCCTCCATGGCCGCTTCGCGCTCGCGGCGACCGGGCCGCCTCAGCCAGCCGAGCTGGCCATAGGTGCCCATCATCACTGTGTCCAGCACGGTGGTGGGGAAGTCCCAGTCCACGCTGCCGCGCTGGGGCAGGTAGCCCACGCGCTGGCGCGCCTCGGCCAGGCTGCGGCCGAAGATGCGCACCTTGCCGGCCACGGGCTGCAGGAGGCCGAGCACGGAGCGGATCAGCGTGGTCTTGCCCGCGCCGTTGGGGCCGACAACCGCCAGCAGTACTCCGGGCGGCACGCTGAGGTCGACATCCCAGAGCACAGGCTTCTCGTTGTAGGCAACGGTCAGGTCCTCGACCTCCAGCGCGGGCGCGGCCTTGCCGCCGCCGCCCGGGCCGGCCGGATCAGCGAGGCGTTTGCCCATGCTCGGCCTCCGCCGGGCCGCCCTGGCCCGCGAGCGCATGGAGCACGGTGTCCATGTTGTACTGCAGCATGCCGGTGTAGGTGCCGCCAGGGCTGCCGGGGCTGCCCAGCGCATCGCTGAGCAGCTCGCCGCCGATGGCGACATCCCAGCCCCTGGCGCGGCAGGCCTCCTGCACGGCTTCGATGCTGCGGTGCGGGACGGAGCTTTCGATGAAGAGCGCCGGGATGCGGCGCTGTACTACGAAACCCACCAGCTCCTGTACATCCGCGGTGCCGGCCTCGGTCTGCGTGGAGATGCCCTGCAGGCCGCGGACTTCAAAGCCGTAGGCCCGGCCGAAGTAGCGGAAGGCGTCATGCGAAGTGATGATCACGCGGCGCTGCGGGTCGAGCGCCTGCGCGGACTGCAGCAGGCTCGCGTCCAGCGCGGCCAGCTCGGCCTGGAAGTCGCCATAGTTCTTCGCGTAGGCCTCGCTGTTCCCGGGGTCAGCCTTGACCAGGGCGGAATAAATGGCTTCGACGGCGTACTGCCAGAGCTTGGCGTCGAACCAGACATGCGGGTCATAGGCGCCGCCGGTATCGGATGCGCCAAGCAGGCGCTCGGCGGGGATGGTCTCAGCCACCGCGACGCAGCTGCGCTGGCGGCCCAGCTGCTCCAGCACATCAGCCAGTTTGGCCTCGAGGTGCAGGCCGTTGTAGAGGATCAGGTCAGCGGAGTTCAGGGCCGTCAGGTCGCTCTCGCGGGCTTTGTAGAGATGCGGGTCGACACCGGGGCCCATCAGCGCATCGACCTCGCAGAGCTCGCCGCAGATGCGGCGGGTGCAGTCCGCGATGATGCCGGTGGTGCAAAGCACTTTGAGCTTGCCGCTGCTGCTGGCGGTGCCGCCCGTCGCATTGCTGCCGCTCTGCGTATCTTTGCTGCCTTTCTGAGGGCAGCCCGCGAGCAGCGCCATGGCCATCGCGGCAATGAGCAGTGCTGCGAGGCTAAATGTGCGTCGGATCATCCGCGGCCTCCTGCGCCGGCGCCTTCGCCAAGCAGTGTGAACTGGGTGGGGCGCACGCGCTTGTCCATGCCGGACAGGCGGCTGCGCTGGCTTTCGCTTAAAGCGTCCCAGCGCTCAAGGAAGAGATGCAGGCGCTGGGCGGTCTCGGCGGAGAGGCCGTGCTCGATCAGGCAGGCCTCGGCCTCGGCGCGCTTGGCGGTGACGCCCAGCACGGCATAGAGGAAGTAGACCACATCGCTGTGCCGGTGGGCGAGCTGGGCGGCGAGCTGCAGGCCGTCGGCGGTGAGGTGCACCTGGCCGCGCTGCTCCTGCTCCACCAGGCCCAGCTCACGCAGGCGGGCAACGGTGCGCACCACGGTTGGCAGGCGGGTGCCGAGGGCGGCGGCGAGATCGGTGATCCGCACACCGCTGAGGCCCTGGCCAGTGCGGCCGCGCTGCAGGGCGCGCAGCGCCGTCTCCGGGGCGCTGGAGCTGGCCAGGCGGTAAAGCGCTTCAAGATAATCCTGCTGGGCAGGGGACAGCTCTGTGCGCGCCATGCTCCTCCCTCGCGCCATGCGGCGCTGGCTTACCCTGAGGTAAGTTACCTTAGGGTAATGATATCGGCTGCGCGCGGGAAGTCAAGCGCCCTGCGAAGGACGCTCATGCTGCTGTGTCAGTGCCTGATGCTGCCGGACGGTAGGCGGGGCTGAGATACGGGCTATTCGATGGCGACGTAGAGATCGGCGATCAGGTTGCCCTCGCTGTCCATCGGCTCCGGCGGATAGACCTCAATCTCGAAGCTCTGCGGCACCGGCTTCAGCCCGGCGGCGGGGAGAATTTCCTTATAGATGCGCAGGAAGAGCTTGCCCATTTCCGGCGGCGCGCCCTTGAAGGGGAAGACGGCATACTTCGCGCCGGGGAAGGTGCGGGCGATCTGGCCTTCGGGCGCCTTGGTGCCGTGGGGCACGACAAAGCCGGCGACATAATGGAAGCCGCCCTCGGGGCGGTCCCAGCAGACGCCCCAGACGCCGCTGTAGCTCTCGGGCTTCTCGGCGGGCGGGAAGTTCTGCCAGAGCTCAAAAATCGGCGCGGGGTTGTTGTCGAGGATCTCGACGCCGGGGCCGACGATGCTGAAGGGCGGCAGTTTCTCGATGCGGATTTCTGTTGCGGTTTGAGCGGTGTCCATGGGATTCCTTCCTGCTTGGTTCAGATAGAACAATCTTAGCGTTTGCCTGAGCCGACCTTGTCAGCCAGCGCGATATACATGTCCGCGCGCATCTGCTGGGTAGCGGGGTCCCAGGCGCCTTCGACGGGGTAGACTTCCAGCGACAGTCCGTCAGCGGCGCGGCTGAGGCCAGCAGCAGCAAGACCCTCGTTCAGGATCTTATTCCAGAAAGGACTCATCTGGCTGACGTTGTCATGGAAGGACCAAACGGCATAGCGGCGCGCGGGCACATTTCTGCGCTCCCAGCCGGCGGGAAGTTCGAAACCCACCGCACGCTCAGCGTTCAGGCGATAAGCGGCAAGATAGCGGAAGCCTCCGGGGATGCCCCACATAACCGCCAGCACGCCTTCGTGCTCCTCGGGTGCGGGCGTCTTGAAGAATGCGTCCCATGCGGCACCAATGGCGGAGCTGTCACCGCCAGCACAGTCCACGGCGACGCCGACGGCACTGAAGGCCGGCAGCTCAAGCTGATGCGGTGCGGGAGCGGGTTGCTGATCCATGGGGTGCTCCAGTTGTATGGGGTCTATCCAAGAGGATAATGCCTGCACAGAAGCGGGTTGCATCGCGTTTTGAGTTACAGTGCAGAAGCACGATTAAAGACATAGGCTTAGGTGTTGCATGTGGGGGATGAAGTCGATGTTTCGCAATATGCTCATGATCATCCTGTTGCTGCTGCTCCTGCTGCCCTGCGCGGCAGAGGGCTTGGTCATGCGGATATACAGCCCAGAGGACATTCCCGAACTACTGGCGAACTGCCGCGATCAGCAAAAAATCTCGGAGTATCTGGGGTCCCTGTGCGCTGTCGGCTGGGGCAATGCGGAGATAGCGGCGCTGGCCCAGAGTCAGCTTGACTCAAGCGACGCCTGGACACGGCGCGTTGCCGCCATCGGCGTTGGCCGGCTGGGACCGGTAGCCCTATCGGCCGTACCACGTCTGCGCCAGCTGGCTGCTGAAGATTCTGAGGCCGGCTATTTTGCCGCCGTCAGCGCCTGCCAGCTGACGCAGAGCTTTGAGCCGCTGGCGGACGTGAAGAGCCTGCCTGCGCAAGCAGATGCCCTTTCCAATGCACTGGAGCAACTGGCCTGGCTGGGCCACTCGGCCAAGGCAGCGCTCCCGGTCGTTAGCGCCCTGCAATTGGCAGATGATGATCCACAAAAGCTCGGGCAGCTCAAGGCGATCTGGAAGATCAGCGGCGATTCTCAGCCCTTGGTTGACTATCTGAAGTCCGCTCTGGCCATAGACAGCAGGCCCGAACACCTAAACTTGCTCAAAGAGCTTCAAGATGTAGACAAAGAGGCGGCAGCGCAGTTCTATCCCCTAATTAGTCAGTGGCTGGTGGCTGACGATTCTATCAGTTATGCAGGGGATGTACTCAGCAGCATTGATACTGTGCCTTCCGGAATCACTGCGGCTTTGATCCAACGACTGGGGAGGGAAGATGACTACAACTTTGATTCAGCCGTTTATGAGCTTGAAGCGATTGTCAAGCAACCTGATCCGGTAGTCGCTGATCAGCTTGAGGGTCTGCTCGAAGGGCCGACGCTGTTCAGGGCCGACGAGAAAGTGATGATGGGTAAGAGCGGCTATGACTCTGTCTGCCGCGCCTACTTCATCGCAGCCGGAGATGATCAGCGTTCTTCAAGCGCCATGCTCAGGTTGCTGGCCCGCTGTGACGCCAGTAAGAGCAAGGATGCAATGTACTGCAGGGCTCAAGTAATGGATGCCTTGTATGAGCTTAGGATGCCATCCGAAGAACTTCTTGACTATGTGTTCAGCAGTTTCGAGAGCAACACTGATCAATGGGACTACTCAGCGCGGGCCTGCCTTTATAGATGGGGCGCCAGCGCGGAGTATCTGGAGCCCAGGTTAAAGGAAAAGCTGGGCGATAGCGGCGTACGTGACTTGTTCCTGGCCTTGTTGTTGCAGCGTATCAGCGGAGATGACGCCGCACTCATTGGCTTTCTGCAGATTTTGGAAGATGCGCCCGCTTCTCTCGACTACAACAAGGATATAAGGCCTGGCACTTCGTTTCTGCTGGGCCGGCTGCATGAGCAGCCGGAAAACGCGCTGGCCGGAAAGCTGATTGTGCGGCTGTTTCAGCTCTATTGGCAAGAAGAGCTTTTTCCTCTGGGTGCAGCGAATGCCCTGCCTCCAGAGCTTATCGCGAGCCTGCTGCCTGAGCTGGAGGAAATGCTCCAGGCACCATTGACACTCAGGTGGGACGAGGGCGGTGCGTACTACTCCGGTCCACAAGCTACGGCCATAGCGGCCCTGGGCAAAATTGCAGCGCAGAATGAGATAGCCCGCAGAGCCCTGCTGAACCTGATCCCCTGGGGCAGTGGTGGCGTTACAGACAACTTTAGCTCGCGCCTAGCTCTGATTGACGCCCTTGGCGAAGCAGGCCCGGAGGCCGCCTTTGCAGAGCCTTGGCTGGCGGGGCAAATGGCAAGTGGTGATCCCTGGTGCAGTATCGCTGCCGCTCGGGCGCTGTATTCGATCACTGGCTCGGCTGAGATTGTGCTGCCGAGGCTGGAGTACTGGGCTCAACTAGAAGGCGAGTCTATTTCAAACTCGTTGTACTGGGCAGTCATTGATATGGGGCCAGATGCGAAGAGCATTCTCGACGAACTGGAGAAGCAGTGGGTCTATGAAGCGCCCTCCTTCTACTATTCAGAAGGAACGCGTGATGACATGCGTGCTGCTGTTGCGGGTACATTGCAGCCGAAGCCATCAAGCTACGACCCGGCCTATTGGTGGAATTAGTCTGACAGGGTGATGAGCCCAGGCGTTCTAAGCCCCGAACGCGTTCATCCCCGTGATCGCCTCGCCGAGAGTTCAGTTAGTCGGCGCGCGATTGAGGGGACAATGGAGGCGCTGCGAGGGAAACAGCAAGACTACTCATCCACCGGCACATCCGCCCTGGTCAGACCGCGCCTCGCCAGCTCTCCATCCCAGCGCAGAGTATCGGACCCATTGTCGTAGCCATTAGGCCATTCGGCTGAGTCGCCAAAGGGACCGACCTTAACCTGAGAGAAAAAGTCAGGATCGGAGAGTGCGTTTGTCAGACCACCCGTGCCGACAATGCCTGAGAAATCTATGTCATAGGTTTCGCCGTCTGCATAGGTGGCGCGCAGGATGAACCCGGCAAGGCCTTCGACAGCAATGAGCTTGCGCTCCATCCGCCAGATGTCCGTGATTGTGGGCGCCTTTACTGTGGTGGACACAGAAAATTCTACCTCGATTCCAGGGGTTTGACCTTGTTTGGCAGCATCTGTTGTTCAGTGAGATCCCAGTTCTGCAGAAGCTCCTCGCGGTGAATCTCGATCCATTTCTTCACCAGGTTGTGCTCCTTGCGAGGCAGGTAGCCTTCCATAATCTCGCCTGTGTACAGATTGACCTGCGCCACATGTTCTGCATGGCGCGCATGAAGATGCGGAGGACGATGTTCCCGCGAGTACATGCTTATGATGATGCCAAAGAAGCGCGCTATCTCTGACACATCACCCCCCGAACGCGCTTAGCCCCGTGATCGCCTCGCCGAGGATCAGGTGGTGCACGTCGTGGGTGCCTTCGTAGGTAAGGACGCTTTCCAGGTTGTTGCTGTGGCGCATCACGTGGCTCTCCAGCATGATGCCCATCGCGCCGTAGATTTCGCGGGCCATCCGCGCGCACTCGCGGGCCTGGTAGACGTTGTCGCGCTTGGCGATGCTGATCTGCGCCGGGGTGACCGTGCCGGCTTCCTTCAGCTTGCCCAGCCGCCAGCACAGCAGCTGGCCCTTGAGCAGCTCAGTGGCCATCTGGGACAGCTTGAGCTGCTGGAGCTGGAAGCCGGCGATCGGGCGGCCGAACTGGCTGCGCTCCCCGGCGTAGCGCAGGGCGGCCTCGAGGCAGTACATCCCCGCGCCGGTGGCGCCCCAGGCAATGCCATAGCGCGCCTGGTTCAGGCAGGAGAGCGGCCCCTTGAGGCCCTGCACGTTCGGCAGCATGTTGGCCTCGGGGACGAAGACATCCTTGAAGTAAAGCTCGCTGGTCACGGACGCGCGCAGCGAGAGCTTCTTCTTGTACTCCGCGGTGGAGAAGCCGGGCATGCCCTTCTCGACCAGGAAGCCGCGGATGGTTTTGGAGTCGGCGGACTGGTCGCCACTGTCCGGCCCCACCTTGGCCCAGACGACTGCCACATCTGACAGGCAGCCGTTGGTGATCCAGGCCTTGGCGCCGTTGAGCAGATAGCCCCCATCGACAGGCATGGCGCGGGTCTCCATGCCGCCGGGGTTGGAGCCGTGGTTGGGCTCAGTCAGGCCGAAGCAGCCGATCCTGCGCCCGGCGGCCAGCTCGGGCAGCCACTTCATGCGCTGCTCTTCCGAACCGAAGGCGTAGATCGGGTACATGACCAGGCCGCTCTGCACCGAGACGAAACTGCGCAGGCCGGAGTCGCCATACTCAAGGGCCTGGTTGATCAGGCCATAGGCGGTGTGGCTGACGCCGGCGCAGCCATACTGCTCGGGCAGGGTGGCGCCAAAGACGCCCAGCTCAGCCAGCTCGGGCACCAGCTCCAGCGGGAAAGTGCCGGCTTCATAGTGCTCCTCGATCAGCGGCATGAAGCGTTCCTTGACCCAGTCAAGGACGGCCGAGCGGATGATGCGCTCTTCGTCGCTGAAGAGCTCGTCGAGCTTGTAGAGGTCAAGTGCGTTATGTGAGGCTGCCATGGCGCGCGTATTTTAGTGCGCGCCGCGCGTAAAGGCGCGCGAGGGGCGGAAAGGAGCTGTGCCCCGCGCCAAGGCCTGGATTTGCAGCTGTGCCCGGGCGCTGAGGAGCACAGATCGCTTAGAAATCCATCAAATCTACCCCGTCCCATGAAAAAGCTGATAATCGCGCTAAGATATATCCGTGTTGCGCTGCCGCCTCTGATGCCGCAGTCGCAGCCCGGAGGTACAAGCATGCGGTGTGCGCTTCAGACTTTGTACTCCAGAAGAACTCTGCTTCTCCTCGGACTTGCACTTCTCTTCGTCGGCGCCTGCGCGTCCGGACGCCTGGCAGCCATTGAGACACGCAGCCTTGATACGGCCACTATGCAGCCCGGCGGCCTGCCGCCCCTGCCGGTTGACCTGCCGGAACTGCGGGCAGCGCAGTCAGTTGATGTCACCACCCAGCGTGGCCAGGATGCCTTTACCACCACAGCGGGCTGCACCCCGGATGGGGCTGATGCGCTGCTGATCAGCGCCGGCGCAGGCGGGCTGGAATACGCGATGTACCAGTTCAGCCCGGGCGCGGCAACGCTGAGCAGCGTGCTCGCCACGCTGAGCTTCCCCGCCGGCGAGCAGGTCTGGATCGGGCTGGCTGACTATGGCAGCTTCCGCTGGAAGCTGCAGGGGCCATACCCGGCGGCGGGCACGGCGCAGTTCAGCGGCCTTGGCAGCGGCGACTATGTCAATGCCGGTGGCAACTGTTATTTCCTGGTGCTGGCCTTCAACGCCAGCAGCGTCAGCGTGAGCAGCGTGGAGTTCACCGCGGAGACAGCGCCCGAGACCTTCACCATCAACGGAATGGTGATCGATGGCGCCGGCCCAGGTGTGCTGCCAGGGGTGACCGTCACGCTGAGCCCCGGCGGAGCAACAGTGCTGACCACGGTGAACGGCACCTACCAGTTCAGCGGCCTGGCCGCGGGCACATACACAGTTACCCCGAGCCTGATCGGCTATGGCTTCGTGCCCGAGAGCAGCCAGGTGACCATTGGCCCGAGCGCCAACGGCATCGACTTTGCCGGGTTCTCTGATCTGCCCACCGTGAGCTACAGCTCGGACATCGCGCCGATCATGGAGAGCTACTGCACGGGCTGCCATGACGCGGACACGCCCTCGGCTGACATTCCGCTGACCACCTATCAGGAGGTCAAGAGCGCCGCCGCATCCAGTCTTAGCACCATGCAGGACGAGTCCATGCCGCCGGGGCCCAACAAGCCCAGCGCGGCGGAGATTCAGCTCTTCCAGGACTGGATTGACGCCGGCAAGCCGCAGTAGACAAAACCGAAATCACCGCAAGCAGAGCAGCACAGGGCCGGCTGGAGGAGATACTCCGCCGGCCCTTGTCTGTACTTCAAGCAGAGACTTGCCTTGATGCCGCAGGCTACTGGTTCACAACAGTGACACGCTGGCTTCCGCAATAGAAGGTCTCAGGCTTTGCGAGATTAATATTGCTGCTCAGCCACAGGGCCACGCCGTCACTGACCCCGTCACCCGTTGCATCGCGACCGGCCTCCAGGCTGTCGGCATAAAGCAGCAGGCAATAGCCATCCACCATGCCGGCCTGGTTGTAGTGCTTGAGGTAGCTGAAGTTGCCCGGCGCTTCCTCGGTCCAGCCGAAGGGCACTTCGCGGGCGTTGAGCTCAATCGGGCTGGAAGCGGTGAAGGGGTTGGCATAGAAGCCCGGCAGGCAGTAGGTCTCCTGCACCAGCGCCGAGATCGCCTCGGGATAGCGCCGCTCCTGTTCGCGCCAGCTCAGGCCTTCCACATCCGGCGGCGAGTAGTCCACACTGAAGCGCTCAAGCTGGAGTTGCAGGTTGTGGAGCTGGCTGCGGGCCAGGTCGAGGGCGGCGGCAGGGTCAAGGCGGCCTTCGCGCTTGTTGAAGTAGAACTCCGCGCTGGCATTGTCGGGCGCGCCGAACATAAGGCCGACGTTATAGCTGCGCCCGCCCTGCCACATGGCCACATTAGCCGGGCGGCTGCCCAGACCGCCGGAGCTGAGCTGGACGCAGATGCCGTTGAGCCTGCCGTCCATGTCGGGGTCCCAGCCGGTCTCCTGTGAGCCGGCATATCCCACCAGAACATAAGAGCGCGCCTCGCTGGCCGATTTGAGATCCACCAGATAGCTGAAGTTCCCCGGGGCCTGGGGGCTCCAGCCCAGCGGTACTTCCAGGGCATTGAGCTGCCCCGGCCCGCTGGCCGTGTAAGGGTTGGGGTACAGGCCGGCGGAAAGGTAGCCTGACTGCACGAGCTGGCTGATCGAGGCGGGGTAGTGCCGGCGCAGGATGCCGTTCTCGTTCACGACGCTGTGGTCCGCCGACCAGCGATCGATGGCCTGCTGCAGGATCTGCAGGTTCAGGGTGGTCAGGCGCCGGGCTTCCTTCTCGTCCAGGCCGCCAGCGGCGCGGGCCTCAAAGAAAGCCGCCATGCGTTCCTGATAGCCCTGCGGCGCAGCAGTCAGTACCGCGTCAGCCGCGGGCTGCGTGTCCGGTGCGGCGATGCTGTGTCCGGACCTGGCATACACACAGGCCAAAAGCAGTAAGGCTGCGCTTAGCAGTCGAAGTCCCATCTGACTACCTCCGGGCTTTGCGCCCAAGAAATTGATGCACAGCGGCTCAGGTCTGCAACATTAAATCTGTCCGCTGCTCTCGGCGGCCTTTTCGTCCCTCAGCTTGTGCACGAGCTGCAGGTGCGGACTGTCGTAGCTGGTCTCCACGCCGACCTGCTGCAGGGTCAGGACCATCACGCGCACTCCGGCCTCGAAGTCCTCGGTGACCACATGCTTCGCGCCGGCTTCCACGAAGCGTTGACGCCGGCCTTCATAAGGAACGCGGATGATGACGGGCAGATCAGGCGCCAGCTCGCGCAGGCCCTTGAGGCAGCGCAGGGCCGAGGGCATGTCGTTGATGTTGACCGCGGCCGCGAGGGCCTTGTCGACGTGGTAATGGCGCAGAGCCTCAACACTGCCGGCGTCGGCGTAGTAGATGGGCTCGCCCAGCGCGCGGGCCTGGCGCACTGTTTCACTGTTCAGCTCAAGGATGATATAGGGGATGTCGTTGAGGCGCAGGGCTTCGGCCAGCAGGCGTCCGGCGGTGCCAAAGCCAATCACCACAACATTGCCGCCCTGCGGGCATTCGTCGTCATCGGGGGTATCAGGACGCTGCACCCCCAGGAGCTGCTCCAGCGGCTGCAGCATCCTGGAGCCGGCTGCCAGATGCGGCGCCAGGCGGATGACCAGCGGCGTCAGCACCATGCTGATCACGCCGGCGCAGAGCAGGGCCCTGGTTTCGTTGTCGCCCAAGATTTCAAGGGTCTGGGCCTGGCGCGTGATGACAAATCCGAACTCGCCGAACTGCGCCAGCCCCATGCCGGCCATGATGGCCAGGCGGGCCGGGAAGCGCAGGATCATGGCGGCGACGGTGGCGACGAGGCCCTTGCCGATGATGAAGCCGCCCACCAGCAGCAGGACGGTCAAGGGCGCGCTGACCAGCACACGCCAGTCAAAGAGCATGCCCATGGAAGCAAAGAAGAGGCTGGTCAGCACATCGCGCAGGGGCAGCACTTCAATGCGGGCGCGCTCGGCGAAGTCAGTCTCGGCCAGCGCGACCCCGGCGAGGAAGGCGCCCAGGGCCAGCGAGAGGCCGACCTGGCCGGTGGCCCAGGCAATGCCGACGCCGATGCCGATGGTGGTCAGCAGGAAAAGCTCGCGGCTGCCGGTCATGGAGATGTGGTGCAGCAGCCAGGGCAGCAGGGTCTTGCTGGCGAGGTAGATCAAGCCGACGGTGAGCAGGGCCAGGCCGGTGATCTTGCCGGCATCCAGCCAGACATTGCCGCCGCCCTTGCCGGCGATGATTGGCAGAGCCAGCACCATTGGCACAATACAGAGGTCCTGGAAGATCAGTGTGCCGAAGATGAGCCGCCCGTGGGGGGCGTTGAGCTCGCGGCGCTCCTCCAGCGCGCGGACGACCAGCGCCGTGCTGGAGAGCGCGGCGATGAAGCCATAAACCCAGGACTGCGCGACATCCGCGCCCAGCAGGCGCGAGCCGACGATCACCAGGGCCAGGGTCATGCCGACCTGCAGCAGGCCGCCAAAGAGCAGCAGTCGCCCGAGACGCAGAAAGCGGCTGATGGAGAACTCGAGGCCGATGCTGAAAAGCAGCAGGATGACGCCGATCTCGGCGAGGACTTCAATGTCGTGGGCGTTGCTGATCAGGCGCAGGCCGTAGGGCCCGGCCAGGGCGCCGCCGGCAAGGAGGCCAATCACGGGTGGCAGCCTGAGCCGCGTGAGAATCAGTGTTGCCAGCACTGTCACAGCGACCAGAATGATCAGTTCGCCCAGGAAGTCCATGTTCTGCACTGCGTATATTTTAAAGGATCAGGCGCAGTGCCTGGGTTCACTCAGGCCAGCTTGAAGTAGCCCAGCCACTGCTTTGCTTCCGCCAGTGCCGCGGGCTGCAGATGGCAGTGCCAGCTGCGGCCCAGTTTTTCCCGCCGGATCAGGCCACCATCTTCCAGGGCGCGCAGGTGTTTGGAGATCGCGGCGAGGCTCATCTGGAAAGGCTCGGCGAGCTGGCTGATCGTGCAGCTGCCGCCCTGCAGGCGGCGCAGGATGGCGCGCCGCGTGGGGTCTGAAATGGCGGAGAAGACCTTGTTCAGCCGGATCCCGTGATACTTAACCATCAGGTTAAGTATAGGTGCTGCATCGTGGCATTTGTGTTCAACGGAAGAATCGGGCAGGCGAGATTCGAACTCGCGACCCCTTGCTCCCAAAGCAAGTGCGCTAACCGGACTGCGCTACTGCCCGTTGAGCGCAGATTATAACCGCCTTGATTTTCCGGACCGGGCCCACACATATTTAGTTAGCGGGCCTAGCAACCTGGAGGCTAGAATGGCCGCGTGTCCCATCTGGCACAACTGGTTCTGCTGCTGGCCCTGATTGTGCTGTCGAGCAAGCTTGCCGGGGCCCTGAGCCTGCGCCTGGGCCAGCCCGCTGTGTTTGGCAAGATCCTGCTGGGCCTCCTGCTGGGCCCGACCTTCCTGAACATCCTGCACTGGCAGATTGGGCAGTTCGCGCTTTTCGGCGCGGCCGACGGCAGCTCGCACCTGCTGGGCACTGTGCACGACCTGGCTGAGCTGGGCGTGCTGCTGCTGATGTTCATGGCCGGCCTGGAGACAAACCTCAAGGAACTGAAGGCCGTGGGCAAGGCGGCCATGCTGGCCGCGCTGGGCGGCGCGCTGCTGCCGATGGGATCGGCCTTTCTCGCCGCCGGCGGCTTCATGGCGCTGGGCCTGCAATTCAGCGTCTATGAATGCCTGTTCATTGGCACGGTGCTGATGGCCACCTCGGTTTCGATCTCCGCGCAGACCATGATGGAGCTGGGTGTGCTGCGCAGCCGCGAGGGCAGCACCATTCTGGGCGCGGCGGTCATTGATGACGTGCTGGGCATTCTGGTGCTGAGCATGGTGATCGCCTTCAAGCCCCGGGATGCCGCGCTCAGCTCGCAGCCCGAGCGCCTGCTGGACTGGATCATGCAGGGCCTGCGGGATGGCGGGCTATCCGCCAGCCTGGAGCCCTGGCTGCGCATCCTGCTGCTGATCCTGCTGATGGCGCTGTTCTTTGTGCTCGCCTTCAAGCTGAGCCGGATCGTGCTTAAGTCTGTGCGGCGCTTTGAGCGCCTGCCGGTCAGCGAAGGGCTGCTGGCGGGCGTGCTGGTCGCCGGGCTGCTGATGGCCTGGGCCGCGGAGTGGATCGGCGGTGTAGCCGCCATCACGGGCACTTACATCTGCGGCGTGCTGCTGACCGGCTCCGAGCTGCGCAGCGAGATTGAAAGCAAGCTGCACGCGCTGACCTACGCCTTCTTTGTGCCGGTGTTCTTTGTCAGCATCGGTATTGAGACAGATGCCCGGCCGGTCTTCGCTCCGCTATTCTCTGCGGGGGCCAGCCGCGAGCAGTGGCTGATGCTGGCTTTCGCGGTCTGCATCCTCTGCCTCAGCGTGGCGGGCAAGGTCTTGGGCTGCATGTGGGGAGCGCGTCTGGCGGGCTTCAGCGCCAGGGAGAGTCTGCGGGTGGGAGTAGGCATGATCAGCCGCGGCGAGGTGGGCATCATCGTCTCGCTGGTCGGACTGAAGGCCGGCATTATTGACCAGAACATTTTCAGCATCATGGTCCTGATGGTGCTCTTCACCACGCTGCTCACACCGCCGCTGCTGAAAGCCGCCTTCCGGGAGAAGGCGCAGGCTGAGCCGGCTATTGATAACGGGATGGACAGCTGAAAGTGGGTTTCAGGGCAGTAGAATCGACACAGCATGTGGCAGTTTCCCAGCAGCAGGCCGGGTGGACAGGCTCAGGCACTGGTCAGCGCTGCGCTCAGCACTGGCGCCTTTGGCTACCTGCTGGGTTTCATTGTGCCCAGCCTTGGCAGGGTTTATCTGGACATGGAGATGCCGATGCCGCCGGCAACCCGCCTGTTCTATGAGCTGTGCCGCTTCCCGCTTCCTCTTGTTCCGATCCTGCTGATGATTGGGCTGGCCACATATGGGATGGTTCGAATGACGGCGCAAAGCTCGACAAGCCGCATGGTCGCGCTGCTGCTGACACTCAGCCTGATGCTGCTGCTTATCGGACTGGCGATGTGGGCGCCGGTGCAGGGCCTGCGGACTATGATTGAGCACTTGGACTAGACAGATGTCGCGGGATCCTTTAGTAAGAGTTACACTATTTAAGACTCCTTCGATATAGGAGCAGCGGATGACAATTGTAACCAGAAGCATGTTTGTTATCGCGGTCCCTGACCTGGCCGTCAGCTCGGCCTATTACAGGGATGTGCTGGGCTTTGAGGTGAGCGAAGTTGGCGACCCGGGCTGGCGCATGTATGACCTGGGGGCCTGCCGCATGCTGGTGGGGGAGTGCCCCGATGCAATCCCGCCGCGCGACACCGGCGACCACTCCTATTTTGCCTACCTGATCATGGAAGAGATAGATTCCTACTATCAGACACTAAAGGCGCGCAGCGTGGAGTTTGTGAAGACCCTGCGCGATGAACCCTGGGCCATGCGCGAGTTCGGCATCCGCACCATCGACGGCCACCGCATCATGTTTGGCATGCGGGTTTACGCCACCGACTGAGTTCAGGCAGGAACCTGGCTGAGCTGCTGAAACAGTTGCCGCAGAGGCCTAGAACAGCGCCAGCACGTCGGTAAAGGTGACGATGCCGATCAGGCTGAGCAGCATCACCATGCCCACGGCATGCACCAGGGCCTCGCGCTTCTCGTTGATGCGGATACCGATGCCCTTGAGCGCCACGAAGACCAGGCGTCCGCCGTCCAGCGCCGGCAGCGGAAGCAGGTTCATCAGGCCAAGGTTCAGGTTGATCAGCATAAAGATCTGCAGGAAGGTGTACCAGTCGCTGGAGGCGCTCTGCTTGATGATGCGGACGATGCCAACCGGGCCGCTGATGCTCTTGGCTCCCTCGGGGGTGAACATCATGCGCAGGCTGAAGAACATGCCCAGCATCATGTTGGAAGCGTCCTCCATGCTGCGCGACAGCGACTCGCCAAGCGGCAGGCGCTTCAGCTCCGGCTTGAAAGAGAGGCCCAGGGCGACCATGTTGGTGTCGCCGGGCAGGGTGAAGGCCAGGCGGGCCTTTTCCTCGTCTTTATCCAGCAGGCGCGGGGCGCGGCTGTCTGTGATGGGCTGGCCCTTGCCGTCGACTGCCTTGCCTTCGGCGTTGAACTCATAGCCCAGCGCGGCGGCCGGACGTTCGATGACCAGCTCAATGGGCGTTCCGCCGCCCTCGGGGATCGGGTTGCCGTCTTCATCAATGGCGCCGAGAGTCTCAAGGTCCGTCGCCGGCAGCGCCAGATAGACATCCGTGCCGCGGGTGATCTCGCGGCCGCCGACGCTGACCACGCGGTCGCCGACCCGCAGGTTAAGCTTGTCGGCTTCACTCTTGGGCTGGATCAGGCTGACCTCGCCGGTGCTGACCAGGTCCTCCGCCAGGCCGACTCCCAGAGACGCCAGGCTGTGGTTGAAGTCCGGCATCACACGCGGAGTGGCCCAGGTGACGCCCTCCTGGCCGTCGCGGATGTACTCAACCGGGATGCGGGAGTCCTTGCGGGCCTGGACCAGCGCGGCGAACTGGCGGGCCGAGCTGACGCTGTGGCCGTCGATCCTGGTCACGATGTCGCCGGACTTCAGGCCGGCCTCGGCGGCCGGGCGGCCGGATTCGACGGCGGTAAGGATGATCTCCTTGGTCGGGAAGCCGGCCCAGCCCATCACCAGGACGGTGATAATGGCAAGCACGAAGTTCATCAGGGCGCCGGCGGCGAGGATAAAGGCCTTCTGCCAGCCGTTCTTGGAGCCCCATTGTTTCTCAAAGGGGAAAGTGCGGCCATCCGTGGTGTCGTCGCCGACGAGGCCGGCGATACGGACGAAGCCGCCGATGGGCAGCCAGCAGAGCTGATAGATGGTCTCGCCTCGGGGGATCTTAAGGAAGGCCGGGCCCATGCCGATGGCAAACTCCGGCACGGCGACGCCGCAGAGCTTTGCCGCCATCATATGGCCCCATTCGTGAACCGCGACTATCGCGCCGAACACGAAGATAACGACGGCGAAACCCGCCACCTGCTGCCAGATCTCGGCAATGTTGATCAGCGCCAGCTGCATGTTCTCTAATCCTACCATCACAGGCCCGCCTGAAACGTATTGTGCCTGAGCTTAGCCCAGACTTTATCGGCGGCACCGGCGTTCAGATCAGAGCGCTCAAACACTCGCGGCGGCACGGGCAGAGGATTCATTAGTCAGCTTGTTCATTGCAGCGTCATCAGCGGTAAGAGAGCCATCCTTGCCGGTAAGTGTGAAACAAAGAGCCTGCAAACCAGAGAACACAATCCTGCCTTTGTCACTCAGACGAGCACTCTTTTCCCGGCCATGCTGCTGTGTATCCACCAGACCGCGCACCTCCAGCCGCTGAAGTGCATGGGAGAAGGTGGATTCGTTAAGCTCCAGAGCCACTTTGAGCAGATGAATACGCGTTTCACCGTGTCTCAGGAGGCTCAGAATTCTCCAAGACGTCTCTGAAGTCGCTTGATGAATAATCGAATTGGGCATAACGTATTTTACCTCAAACAGGGCTCGCCCGGAACAAGATCCTACGGGCTACTAAAGACTACCATCTATTGTTAGTTGTTCACACTAAGTTCTATACGTCTGTTTAGGGCGAGTTATGCGGAAACGCTCTCAAAGCAGCTATAATGCGGGTGCTGCGACTGCAGCAAACTTCCGGAGGGTTTGAGGACTTGTCAGCCAAGCAGGAAAAGCGCTTCATCACGCCCAAAAGCCAGGACGTCAGCCAGTGGTACACGGATGTGATCCTGCAGGCTGAGCTGGCGGACTATTCGCCTGTGCGCGGCTGCCAGGTTTACCGTCCTTATGGCTATTCTGTCTGGGAAGCAATCAAGCGCCGGCTTAATGACAGGATCATTGCCACGGGACATGAAAATGTCTATATGCCGCTTTTCATTCCTAAAAGCCAGCTTGATAAAGAAGCGGAGCATGTTGAGGGCTTTGCGCCGGAGGTGGCCTGGGTTACACATGGCGGCGGCAAGGAGCTTGAAGAGCCCCTGGCAATCCGGCCGACCAGCGAGACGACCTTTGGCGTGATGTGGTCGAAGTGGCTGCAGAGCTACCGCGACCTGCCTTTCCTGCACAACCAGTGGGCCAATGTCGTGCGCTGGGAGAAGGCTACAAGGCCCTTCCTGCGCACCCTGGAGTTCCTGTGGCAGGAAGGCCACACGGCGCACAGGACCGAGGATGACGCCAGGGAAGAGACGGCGAAGATGCTTGAGCAGTACCGCCAGCTGGCCTGCGACGACCTGTGCATGCATGTCTTTGCCGGCCGCAAGAGCGACAGCGAGAAGTTCGCCGGTGCCGTGGAGACCTGGGGCATCGAGGCCATGATGCCGGACGGCAAGGCCCTGCAGAGCGGCACCAGCCATTTCCTGGGCCAGAACTTCGCCAGGGCCTACGACGTCAAGTTCCTTGAGACAGACAATACCGAACACTATGCCTGGACGACCAGCTGGGGCGTCAGCCACCGCATCATGGGCGGCATGCTGATGACCCACGGCGACGACAAGGGCCTGATCCTGCCGCCCCGGGTGGCGCCGATCCATATAGTTATTGTCCCGATCCACCGGGATGACGACCGCCAGCTTGTCGTTGAGAAGGCCCACGGCCTGGCGGCGGCCCTGCGCGAGCAGGTCCGCTGGCGCGACGAGAAGGTTGAAGTAAAGGTGGATGACCGGGAAGGCCTGCGCCCCGGCTTCAAGTTTGCTGACTGGGAGCTGCGCGGTGTGCCGCTGCGCATTGAGCTGGGTCCGCGGGACATCGAAGCCGGGACCTGCGTGCTGGCGGAGCGCCTGGGTGGCAGCAAGAGCAATCTGCAGGTGGATTTTGCAACATTCTCTCTTGACGCGCAGTCAATAGCAGAGGCCCTGGAACAGCTCCAGGCGGGGCTCTATGCGAAATCACGGGAAAGCGCAGAGTCCAGGGTCTACACAGTGGCAAGTTATGACGAGTTTAAGCAGGTGGTGGGCCAGGGGCGCGGCTTCGTGCTGGCACCCTGGGATGAAGAAGCTGCTACGGAAGCACGGGTCAAGGAAGAAACTGGCGCCACGACCCGTGTCATGCATCCGGATTTACCCGGTGATGATGTAAAATGCCTGTTTTCCGGAGCCAAGGCTAGACGTCTGGCCTATTTCGCCACGTCCTATTAGTCAGGACGGGAGGGAAGAAGCATGTTCAGCTTGAGAAACGGTATCACCGCAGCAGCCGCAGCGCTGGCCGCTGGTGTGGTCTTTTCGCAGTCCGCGCTGGCTCAGGGCGGACCCGGTGATCTGACCTATCAGCCCGGCACGGCAGTGTCCTCAGCGGTTGCTTCCGTGCGCCCGGCTGTTGTCGCCATCGAGACCCGTTTCAAGGAGCCGGTTCTCAAGGATGAGTACGGCTACTGGGCCGCCTTCCGTGGCGCCCGGCCGCTCTATGGCCTCTGGGGCACCGGTTTTGTTTACGAGGATCCCCAGTACGTGGTGACCACTTCCTTCCTGATGAGCGATGCCGAGTACATCCGCGTGATCATCGAGGACGGCCGCAGCTTCAAGGCTGAGCTGGTCGGTGAGAACGAGGACCTTGATGTTGCCGTGCTGAAGGTTGACTGGGGACCGTCGATGCAGATGCCGGCCGCGTCCTTTGGCAACAGCGACGCGCTGAAGCTGGGCCAGCCGATCGCTATCGTCGGCAAGGCGCTGAACAGCGTGGACACCTACTCCAGCTTCGGCGTGATCAGCGCGATCCGCAAGGAAGTCCCGGGCACCGACAAGCCCACCGACGCCTACCTGCAGTTTGACGCCAGCTATGAGCTGAGCTTCACCGGCGGCCCGATGGTGGACGTCGGCGGCAACGTGGTGGGCATGGTCAGCGGCACCGTGCAGGACTACTCGCTGACCAACATCAACCTGGCCGTGCCGGTTAACGATGTGACCAGCGCCGCCCAGAAGATCATTTCCGGTGACAACGAATCGCTGGCCATGGGCCTTGAGCTGCTGGAAGTGACCAGCGGCCTCAAGGAGAACGGCGCTGTTCCCTACCGCTACGACTGGAACGGCGACGGCAGCGATGAGGACCTCGACTTTGGCCTTTTCCTGACCTATGTCTACCCCGGCCAGGGCGCCGACATCGCGGGCCTCAAGGCTGGCGACATCATCGTTGAGATGGATGGCCAGCGCATGAAGTACCGCTATGACTATGACCGCTTCAAGCGCGGCCTGAGCTATGGCCAGCTGGTGAAGATCGCCTATATCACCAAGGGCAGCGACGGCAAGTGGGGCCGCGCCGAAACCCAGCTCCAGGTCCTGGTCGCCAAGGATGACGAGGACAAGGAAGCTGAGAAGAAGGAACAGGAACGCATCCGCAAGTATCGCGGGTATCAGCCTTAGACACGGAGTCGGACACCCGGCGGCAAGCTGAGTGAGACCCGTAAGGAGAAACGATGAAGAAGATCTGCTTAATGCTCATGTTGTCCATCGGCGCGGGGCTGGCGCTGCTGGCGCCCCTGGCGACGCGGGCCGAGTTCGTTGCCCCCAATGCCCGCGAGGTCGTTGAGAAGGTGCGCAAGGGCGTGATCCGCGTCCAGAACATCAGCATCGCCCAGGACACCGCCAGCGGCGGCTACGGTGGCGGCAGCGGCTTTGTGTTTGAAGTGGACTATGACAAGCAGATCGCCTATGCGATGACCAACCACCACGTCTCCGGCGATGCGATGGTCAACGCGGTCAAGTTCTGGGACGGGGCCGAATACCGCGCCGAACTGGTCGGCCGCGAGCCCGGCATCGACGTGGCTGTGCTGCGCATCCTGGACATCCCTGACGAGCGTGACCTGCCCGACAGCGAGAAGACCATCATCCCCTGCGTGCTGGGCGACAGCGACAGGGTGCTGATCGGCGACTACGCGGTGGGCATGGGCAACCCGGGCTCGATGGACGCCATCCAGGCCGACCGCAGCAACCCGCTGGAAGACTTCCTGCTGCACCAGACGGCCACCGATGGTGTGGTTACCGGCCGCGATACCCCGATTGAGTTCGGCATCGGCATCTGGAACCAGAACCAGGACGACCTGGGCATGCAGTACGGCACCAACTTCGACTACGCCTTCCGCATCACCGTGCCGATCAACGGCGGTAACTCCGGCGGTCCGCTCTTCAACGCGAAGGGCGAGGTTATCGGCATCAACTTCTACGGCGGCAGCGGTTCGATCATCCAGAACTACAACCACGCCATCCCGATCAACCTGGCCAAGGACTTCGCGACCCAGATCATGAACACCGGCCGCTTTGAAAAGCCCTGGCTGGGTGCTGACATCATCATGCCGCAGAACGTGCGCAATGAGGGCCAGTACACGGAGTTCAAGGAGCGTTACCCCAGCCTGAAGGAAGGCATCCGTGTCTATGATGTGCGCGCCGACAGCCCGGCCCAGCGTGCCGGACTGCGCCGCAACGACATCATCCTTGCCGCGGACGACATTGTGTTCAAGACGCCCGAAGAGCTCCGCATCTATGTCTTCAAGCAGGAGATCGGGCACCAGATGCGCCTGAAGGTCAAGCGCGGAACCAAGACCCTGAATGACCCCATCATTGTCGAAGTCTCGCCCAAGCGCGGCTTTGACTCTGAATTCTCAGTCTAGATTCCACAAGCCGGGGCCAGCGGAGCAGACTGGCTGGAGGAACATATGCACAAGAGCATGAGTGTCACGGGAAAGCTTCTGGCAGCCGCAGTCAGCACTGCTCTGGGCCTGAGTGGCAGCGTACTGGCGCAGGACAGCTTTCCTTCCGTCAGTGTGGCAAGCAAGGTGCTGGACAGCGTTGTGGCCATCGACAGCAACAGCGTGGCTTATGGCTCGGTGACTGAAGCCGGCCTGGGCAGCAGCCGCAACGCCACCTTGTCCACCCGCCGCCTGACGGGTTTCGTCTACGATGCCAAGAAGGGCTATGTCGTCACCGACAGCACTGACATCGAGGACGCGGCCCTGCTGATCGTCCGTCTGGCCGACGGTACCGAGCTTAACGGTAAGGTCGTCGGCGTGGACGAATTCTATGGCGTGGGTGTGATCCAGATTGAGGGCGAGGCCAAGGGACTCAAAGCCGCCAAGCTGCTGGACTCCCGCTATGACCCGCTCAACGAAGTCTATCCTTATGGCCAGGGCGATTCCGTGGTGGCTGTCGGCAACTCCGGCGGCATGTCCGGCACGGTGACCTACGGCATCATCTCCGGTATCCGCAACCTGCGCAACCGCAACGCCGTGCTGGTGCCCAGCGTGATCCAGTCGGACGTGGTGATCAACTTCGGCAACGAAGGCTGCCCGCTCTTTGACGACCAGGGCCGCGTGATCGCCATGCACGAGCGCCGCGGTGGCGGTGGCAGCATGCAGAACACCACCTTCTTCACGCCGATCTGGATGATCCGCCGCGTTGTGGACGACATCATCGCGGACTCGGAGGCCAACCGTGAGATTGAGGTCTGGCATCCCTGGCTGGGCGTCAAGCCCTTCTCCGGTACCCGCAGCCCGCTGGGCGGCGGCATCCGTGTGGTTGGCGATGACCTGAAGATGTACATGGACATTCCCGAGCAGTACTGGGACACCGGCATCCTGCTGGACGCGGTTTACCCCGAGTCGCCGGCCAAGGAGTTCGGCCTGACCGACAAGGACATGCTGATGCATGTCACGGTCTTCGACAAGAACGACAACGTCAAGTATCCCTACACCCTGCTCAAGCAGATCCAGGACCTGGAGCTGCTTGTCACAACCGCGGATGAGGGCGACCGCTTCGTCTTTGGTGTGCTGCGCAATGGCAAGATCTTTGATGTTGAGGTTGTCGTGGACCAGCACCCCGGCGAGTTCTCATTCGTTTCCATCACCGGCCAGGTGCTCACTTCCACCAACAGCTCCGAGTACTTCTAAGCCGCAAAACTGAACTGAAAGAAAGGGCGCGAGAGCGCCCTTTTTCTTTTTCGCCTGACTGCGGTCGAGGGTCAGACGGATTCAGTCCTGGGCGGTCGCAGCATCAAAGCGCGGATCGAATCCGCCGGGCTCAGACCTTCGAAGAGAATGCGATGGACCTCCAGGGCGATCGGCAGCTCCGGCCAGGGCGCGCCGCCGGCCAGCGGGGCGGCCATCCAGTCGTGCAGCGCGCGGCAGGTCTGGACGCCTTCCGCAACCTGCTGCATGGCGGCGAGAATCTCCTCAGTGCTTTCCCCCCGCGCGCGGCGATAGCCCACCTGGAAGTTGCGCGACAGCGATGAGCTGCAGGTGGCAACCAGATCGCCAACGCCCGCCAGGCCCAGCAGGGTGGCCGGATCGCCGCCGAAGTGGCGCACCGCGCGGCCCATCTCCGCCAGGCCGCGGGTAATGAGGGCGGCCAGGCTGTTGCTGCCCAGCTCCAGGCCGCTGAGCGCGCCGGCGGCAATGGCCAGCACGTTCTTATAGAAGCCGGCCACCTCGACGCCAACAGGGTCGCTGCCGGCGTAGACCCGGAAGCGGCTGGACATGAGCTGGTCCTGGATCCGCTGAGCCGCCCACTGCTGCTGCTGCGAAGCAGCCGCAACTGCGGCGGCAGGGAAACCGGCCATAATCTCGGATGCCAGGTTGGGCCCGGAAAGATGAACAAGGGCCGGAGTTGACGCAGTTACAGAATCGGCCGCGAACCACTGCTGCAGGAACTCCCCGCTGCGCTGGGTGGGATCCAGTAGCAGGCCCTTGGTGCAGTTGCACAGAACCAGGTCAGCAGCTCTGTCAGTGCTGACCCAGGTTTTGAACAGTGCCTCATTTTCATTTAGAAAGCTTCTAAGATACTTACATGGGACTGCGAGGTATACTGTCTTTGAATGCTCCAGAGCCTCACTGAGGCTGGAAGTAGCATGCAGCCTTTCCGGCAAAGTGCGGCCGGGAAAGTAGGCGCTGTTAGTTCGCGAAGTGTTGATTTCGTCCGCGGTTTCCTGGCTGCGGCAGAACAGACTGCTGGAAACCCCAGCACAGTCCAGCAGAACTGCAAGGGTTGTGCCAAAACTGCCTGCACCCAGAACGCTGACTTCTCGCACCGCTAGATTATAGTTTGACTGAGTGCTTCAGGATGCCGAGGTGTAGCCTTTCAAGGCCAGAATGTGCAGGAGTCCTGCAGGGATAAGGAAGGAAGCCGATAAAGACTGCCTGTCAAGGTGTTTACTAATGCGCCGACTCGGTGTAAAACATTGAGCCTGCCAAGTCTTATTTCAATTATCCGACGGCGAGAAGCCGTCCGCAAAGGGAGTTATACGTATGCCATCGCAATCAATGGACGAGGTCCAGGCCGGACAATTGCCTCGTCTGCAGTGGCTGCATGAGCAGATTTCAGGGGGAAAGTTCCCCAACGCTACGGCGCTTGAGACGCATTTTGGTATCAGTCCCGCGGTCGCATACAGGGACATTGACTACCTGAAGTACATTTTGAAGGCGCCGGCGCAGTACGACTATGACAAGCAGGGATACTTCTATCCCGGCAAGTTCAAGCTGCCGCAGCTGCGCATGACCGAGGGCGAGCTCGCCGGCCTGCTGCTGCTGGGACAGCTGCGCCGCTACTACGACGGCATGGAAGTTGAGGAAGCGGTTGGCGATGCTGTCTCGCTGCTGATGGACTCCCTGAAGGAGTACATCACGATTGACCAGGAGAGCCTGGACAACATCCTGCAGGTCGAGATCGAGCCCTTCCCCAAGCTGGACCTGGTGGTCTTCCGCGACCTGCTGCAGGCGATCCGCAGCAAGGAAAGCATCATCATCAAGTACTTCAGCGGCCAGAAGGCCACCGTGGTGGACAAGCCCTGCGACCCCTACCACCTGCTGAACTACAAGGACAACTGGTACCTGGTGGCCTTCTGCCACGAGAAGCAGGACTACCGCGATTTCCTGTGCAGCCGCATCCTCTCGGTTGAGCGTACCAACGTCAGCTTCATCCCCGACCCGGATTTCAGCCTGGAAGACCACAAGCGCGAGAGCCAGCTCTTCGCCGCCGAGGCCCCGCCGATCAATATCGTGGCTGAATTCGACAAGTACGCCGCGCACTGGATCCGCCTGCGCCAGATCCACCCCAGCCAGCAGACCATCGAGCGCGCCGACGGCAGCATCGAGATCAGCTTCAAGGTCAGCTCCCTGGAGAACATCATCCGCTGGATCCTCAGCTTCGGCGAGCACGCCCGCATCCTGGCCCCGCTGGAGCTGCAGGAGCGCGTCAGGCGCACGATCAGCCGGATGAACTACCTGTACAACAGGTTCTAGGCTGCATCGCCCATGTATCAGGGCATTCAACGGATCGAAACAAGGCGGGCCAAGGCCCGCCTTTTGTTTGTCACTGCGGGCAGAACTTGCGCGGGGGGGCGTGAGCTCTTATCCTCGAACGTGGTTGGAGATCTGTACACATTTATCGTTGAGGGATCAACCTATACACGATAAGGCCGATAGTATTGGTATAATATGAATCATAGCCGGATCTCTGCTCAAGGGCTGGCATCAGGCGCCCGGTCCGGCCAACACACGAACGAGGAAAGACCATGCCCCGCTGCATGCCGGAACCGTATCGCATCAAGATGGTCGAGCCGCTGCGCATGACCACCCGTGAATACCGCCAGCAGTGCCTGGACCGTGCACACTACAACACCTTCCTGCTTGACGCCGACGATGTCTACATCGACCTGCTGACCGACTCCGGCACCGGGGCGATGAGCGACCGCCAGTGGGGCGCGCTGATGCAGGGCGACGAAGCCTATGCCGGCAGCCGCAGCTTCGAGCATATGTGCGAGTCGATCCGCGAGGTGATGGGCTACAGCCTGATCATCCCCACGCACCAGGGCCGCGGCGCCGAGCACCTCTTCTTCCAGAACTTCATTCAGCCCGGCGACATCCTGCCCATGAACATGTACTTCACCACCACCCGGGCGCACCTGGAGCTGGCGGGCGGCGAGTTCCGGGACATCATCTGCGACGAGGCCCACGACAGCCAGTCGGACTTCCGCTGGAAGGGCAATGTGGACCTCGACAAACTGGACGGCCTGGTTGAGCACTATGGCAGCGCCAGGGTGCGGGCGATCAGCATGGCCCCCGACGTGAACATGGCCGGCGGCCAGCCCTTCAGCATGGCCAACCTGCGCGAGGTGCGGGCTTACTGCCTGGAGCGCGGGATTAAAGTATTCCTGGACGTGACCCGCATCGCCGAGAACGCCTGGTTCATTCATCACCTTGAGCCGGGCTATGAGCAGTTCTCGATAAAGGAGATCATCCGCGAGATCTGCAGCTATTCCGACGGCGCCTGGATGAGCAGTAAGAAGGACGGCCTGGTCAACATGGGCGGCTTCCTGGCCTTCATGCCCGGCGAGGAGGAGCTGTTTGCCAAGTGCCGCAGCCAGGTGGTGGTCTATGAGGGCCTGCATACCTATGGCGGCATGAGCGGCCGCGACATGGAGGCCCTGGCGGTTGGCCTGCGCGAGGTCTGCGACGACGACTATCTGTCCTGCCGCCACAGCCAGCTGGAGCTGCTGCACGGCCTGCTGCTGAAGGCCGGCGTGCCACTGGTGCATCCCTGCGGCGGGCATGGCGTGTTTGTGGATGCCAAAGCCTTCCTGCCGCATCTGGACCAGGATGAGTTTCCGGCCCAGGCCCTGGCCGCCGAGATCTACCTCGAAGGCGGTGTGCGCGGCATGGAGCGCGGCAACGTCTCCGCGGACCGCGACCCGGTGACGGGCAGGAACCGCCGGCCCCGGCTGGAGCTTGTGCGCCTGACCATCCCGCGGCGCGTCTACACCGAGAGCCACCTGGAGTATGTGGCCGAAACAGTGATCGAGGTCTTCGCGCGCCGGGATCAGATCCGCGGGCTGAAGATGACCTGGGAGCCGGAGAAGCTGCGTTTCTTCCAGGCCCAGTTCGAGCCGCTGCCGGCCGAGCGTCAGCTCAGCGCCGCCGAAGGCATGAGCGCTTCGGCGGGCTAGGGCTGGCTGTCAGCAGCAGGCAGGCCGGGCGCAGATGCTGCTAACCTATGGCGGTGATCTGCGGGATTGGAGTCGACAGCACAGAAATTGCACGCGTGGCCCGGAAGTGCCGCGAGGGGTCTGACGCGGCATGCCTGGCTGAGGCCGGCGCAGCTTACCCCAGCCGCTTTCAAGAGAAGATGTTCACGCAGCATGAAGTGCAGCGCAGCCTGAGCAACCAGCACGCACCTTATGCCCATCTGGCAGCGTGTTTCGCCGCGCGCGAGGCCTTCTTCAAGGCGACCCAGGTCTGGTACCGCCGGCGCAAGGTCAGCATCCGCCAGTATCCCAGCGGCGAGCCTTACTTCCTGCTGCATCCGCTGATCGTAGAGGGGCTGGCGCAGCGCTATGCCCAGGTCTGGGGCCAGGCGCCGGCTGACCCGCGCCTGATCAACCTGCGCGTCAGCCTGACCCACGACGACACTTACTGCACAGCCTTCGCCGTACTGGAACTGCTGCGCGAGCTGCCGCTGGACTACGCAGGCTATCCGGGCTGGGCCATCGACAAGGCCTAGCGGCCTGCCGCTGCCTCATCGCGGCTTTACCGCCCGGCTGCGATAATCAATCCGTGGCCGCATCAGTCCAGCTTGTACTCGTAATCCACAACCACCAGCCGGTGGGCAATTTTGATCATGTGATCCACGAAGCCTGTGACAAGGCTTACCTGCCTTTCCTGCGTATGCTGCTGGACTTCCCCGGTGTGCGCATGGGCCTGCACACCAGCGGCTGCCTGCTGGAGTGGCTGCAGCTTCGGCGTCCGGAATACTTCGAGCTGGTCCGTGAGCTTCTTTCGCGCGGCCAGCTTGAGCTGCTGGGCGGTGGCATGCAGGAGCCGATCCTGCCCGTGATACCGCAGACTGATGCGCACCAGCAGCTGGCCAGCCTGCAGGCTTACCTGAGCGAGCACTTCGGCGACTGGGCCACCGGCATGTGGACGCCGGAGCGGGTCTGGGAACCGCAGATGGCCCAGATCTGCGGCAGCTATTACCGCTACACCCTGCTGGACGACTTCCACTTTGAGGGCAACGCGCTGCCGGAGGACATCCAGAGCGGCTACTTCTCAACTGAGTTTGAGGGGCAGGGGCTGAAGCTGCTGCCGATCAGCCAGAAGCTGCGCTATACCCTGCCGTTCCGGCCGGTGCAGGAGACCTTTGACTATCTGCGGGAGCTGATGGAGGCCAGCGCCGAGCCGCCCCTGGTGGTATTCGGCGACGACGGCGAAAAGTTCGGCGTCTGGCCCGACACTTATGAATGGGTCTACGAGAAGGGCTGGCTGCGGGACTTCTTCAGCGCGCTTCAGGAGAACAGCTCCTGGGTGCGCTTGCAGCTGCCTGCAGAGATGCTGGCGCAGCGCCAGCCGGCCGGGCGGGTGTTCATCCCCTGCCGCAGCTATAAGGAAATGGGCGAGTGGGCCAGGCTGGACCCCGACAGCCCGGCGGACAGCGCGCCGGGGCACTGGCGCAGCTTCCTGGCCAAGTATCCGGAGATCTACGACTTCTACCGCCGCATGTGCTCCGTCTCCCGGCGCCTGTCAGTGATGGCCGGGGAGGCCGATGGGCGGGAGTATGCACAGGCGCGCGCGGCCCTGCAGCGCGCCCAGTGCAACTGCGCCTACTGGCATGGCGTCTTCGGCGGCGTGTATCTGAACTATCTGCGGGCGGCACTGACCGGCAACCTGCTGGAAGCGGAGCAGCTGTGCAACAGCATGGACGCCGCCGCGGCGCTGGATACGCCGGAGCAAGCCTCGCGCAGGCGGATCCAGCAGGCCAGCCCCTGGCAGCATGAAGGCCTCAGCGATCTGCTGGCCGGCGGCACAAACCTGCAGGGCCAGCCGGGGCAGCTGCGGGCAGTCGATGGCGGCGGCGTTTATGCCCGCCTGCCCTTCAGCGGTGCGCGCCTGCGGGCCCTGGATGACAACTGGGGCGAGCTGCAGCTTGATGCCTCTCCGGAACTGCTGCAGCAACTGGCCGCAGGCGGAAAGAGTGACTTCCTGCTGGAGGATGCCGGCCGGCTCTGCGCCTGGTTCGATGGGGCGCACGGCCTGTGCCTGCGGCGGCTGGACTATTACCCCACGCGCTTCTGCTGGACGGATGTGCTGGCCCGGCGGCGCGAGCATTACCACCACAAGGTGGAGGACGCCTCGACCCACGCGGCCGGGGAGCATGAGAGCATCCACGACCGGGTGCTGCTGAAGGAGGAGGGCCTCGAGCAGCGTCTGCTGGTTGACCCGCACCAGCGGGTGAGCTTTGTCAGCTGCTTTGGGCAGGTGGATTCTCCGCAGCAGTTCCTGCTGCGGCAGGAGAGCGGCGGCCCGCCGCAGCTGCGCTGGCGCGACTATGGCCTCAGCGGCGCCCTCGAGCTGCACAGTGGAAGCAAGGCGGCACTGAGCTGCGTACTGGAGCACGGCCCCTTCACGCTGCGGAAGTCCGCGGCCCTGGCGAGCTTTGGCGCCCTGGAGCTGCAGGTGCGCCTGGAGTCCGGCGAGCTGCCGCCAGGCAGCGGCCTGTTCTGGCTGGAGTTCAACCTGACTGTCCTGACGGATACAGCGACCGACCGCTGGCTGGAGGCCGACGGGGCGCGGCAGAGCTTGTCTGCCGGCAGCGATCTGCCTGCCGTGCGCAACGTAGCGCTAGTGGATCAGTGGCAGCAGGCCCGCCTGGAGCTGAGCCTCGCCGGCCCGGCGCGGCTGCTGAGCTACCCGGTCTACACGGTCTCCAGCAGCGAAGGCGGCTTCGAAAAGACCTACCAGGGCACCTGTATAATGCTCGGGTACCAGCCCGACGCTCTGCGCGAAGGTATCAGCCTGAGGCTGGACATCGGCGCGCTCGGGCAGGACTAGGGGAGGCTATGGATAAGCTGCAGTCCAATTCCGGCCAGTATCCGCACAGCGCCTCTCTAACCATAATCGAAGGCGATCCTGCGCGCCTGGCCCCCGGCCCCGGTGGCCCTCCCCCCTTTGGCCCGGTTGATCTGCCCCGGCACTACGGCCTGGGTCTCTTTGAGTTCCTGGTCGTCGACCCTGACTTCGTCTTTGTCTCCTGGGAACTGAGCGAGCAGCAGCTGGCTGAGGCCAGGACCAGCATCGGAGAAGAGCAGTGGCCGCAGCGCAGGCTCGTTTTGCGCCTGCTGGACGCTGCCCAGCAGCAGGAGTGCGCGCGACGCGAGCTGTACGGGGAATCCGGCCGCTGGTTTGTCGAAGCGGCCCGCCCGGGGGCCTGGCTGCTGGCCGAGCTGGGCTTTGAGCACGGCGCCGGCTGGCATCTGCTTGGCAGCGCCGGACCGCTGCTGCTGCCCCGGATCAGCCCGGTGGACGGCGAGTTCCGGGAGCTGCATGTCAGCTATGGCGCCGCGCCCGACGGGCACCTGACCCGTCTGGATGTCTCAGATGAAAAGCACATGAGCGCCACGAGCATCGCCGCCCTGGCGCTCAACAGCAGCCTGAGTGAATGGCCGGGAGCGGGCAGCGGCGCAGGCCATTGGCCCGCCTCATCCGGCGTCTGGAGCAGAAGGCAATGATCAACACACTTGTCATGATCATGGCTGGCGGCAAGGGCGAGAGGCTCTGGCCGCTGACCTCGGAGCGGGCCAAGCCCGCCGTGCCCTTTGGCGCGCGTTACCGCATTATTGATTTTGTCCTGAGCAACTTCATCAACAGCGGCTTTATGCGCATCAAGGTGCTGACCCAGTACATGAGCAACTCGCTGCTCATCCACCTGGCGCGCGGCTATAACTTCGGCTCGCTGACCGAGAACTATGTGGACGCCGTGCCGGCCCAGCTGGGCAACGCGATGGACTGGTACCGCGGCACAGCAGATGCGATCTACCAGAACCTGGAGCTGATCCTGGACGAGGGCCCAGTGGACGTGGCGATCTTCGGCGGCGACCACATCTACAAGATGGATGTGCGGCAGATGCTGAGTTTCCACAAGGACATGCGGGCGGCCTGCACCGTCGCCTGCCTGCCCTTCGACCGCAAGGCCGCGGCGGGCCAGTTCGGCATCATCGAGGTGGATGAGCAGTGGCGCATCATCGGTTTTGAAGAGAAGCCGGCCAACCCCAAGCCCATCCCCGGGCACCCCGACCTGGCGCTGGTGTCGATGGGCAACTACATCTTCAGGCTGCCCACCCTGCGGCGGGTGCTGCTGGAGGACCATGCCCGGGAGGATTCGTCCCACGACTTTGGCAAGGACATCATCCCGGCGATGATCAACGAGTACCCGGTCTATGCCTACAACTTCATGGATAACGAAGTGCCGGGCGAGGCAGCAGAGCAGCGCGGCTACTGGCGCGATGTCGGGACCCTGGATGCTTACTACGACGCCAGCATGGACCTGCGGGCGGTCAAGCCGCAGCTGAACCTGTACAACTACGACTGGCCGATCCGTTCCAGCCTGCTGCAGTATCCGCCCGTGAAGTTCGTCTTTGACGAGGACGGGCGGCGCGGCATGGCCGTGGACAGCGTGGTTGCCAACGGCACAATCATCTCGGGCGCCAGTGTCAGCGGCTGCGTCATCTTCAACAACAACTTCGTGCACAGTTACAGCGAGGTCAGCGACAGTATCCTGCTGCAGGGCTGCAACATCGGCCGGCACGTCCGGATGCACCGCGTGATCTGTGACAAGTATGTGACGGTCGAGGACGGCACGGTGATCGGCGAGGACCTTGAAGAGGACGCTAAGCGCTTCACGGTCACGCCCAGCGGCCTGGTGGTGATCCCGCGCGGCGTCTTCGTGCCGCGCAGCGGCCCCATGCGCAGCCTGGAGTTCACGCCGCCGCCGGGCACCATCCGGGCCAGGGAGCACAAGAGCGGCTCGGTCCAGCTTCCCGAAGAGGAGCTGATGTTCAGGGAGGACATCAATGAAACCTGAGCAGCAGCCACGGCCGGGCAAGCGGGCGCTGCGCATCGCCTTCGCTACCTCTGAGCTGCAGCCCTTCAGCAAGAGCGGAGGGCTGGCGGACGTCTCGGCCGCGCTGCCCCGTGCGCTGGGGCGCCTGGGCCACAAGGTGCAGATCTTCACGCCGCTGTACCCCGGCGCGCGCGCAATGCTGGACGGCCTGGAGGCAGAGCACAACCGCATTGAGATGCCGCACGGGATCTGGGTTGACGGCAGGGAGCATGCCCTGGCCTTCGCGGCCCTTGAGCTTCCGGGCTGCGAGGTGATCTTTGTCGAGAACGCCGACTACTTCGACCGCAGCGGCTATTACCTTGGCGCCGATGGCCGGGACTATGAAGACAACGTGGCGCGCTTCAGCTTCTTCTGCCGCGCGATCCTGGAGTACTTCCTCTTCACCGGCGATGCGCCGGATGTGCTGCACTGCAACGACTGGCAGACAGCGCTGCTGCCGGTTTACCTGCGCAGCCAGTACCCCCAGGCCCTGCTGCAGCGCATCCGCTGCCTGCTGACCATCCACAACCTGGGCTATCAGGGCCTCTTCCCGGCCCAGGCAGTGGATCAGGCCGGGCTGAGCTGGGACCTCTTCCACATCGATGGGTTGGAGTATTACGGGCAGCTCAACCTGCTTAAGGGCGGCATCGTTTGCGCGGACGCGGTAAGCACCGTTTCCCCGAGCTATGCGCGCGAGATCCAGAAGGAAGAGTATGGACACGGCCTGGCAGGCCTGCTGCGGGCGCAGTCCTACAAGCTCAGCGGGATTCTCAACGGGATTGACACTGAGCAGTGGAACCCGGAGGCCGACCCGCTGCTGGTTTGCAACTACAGCGCGGCGCGGCCGGGCGGCAAGGCTGACTGTAAGCGCGCCCTGCAGACTGAGCTGGGCCTGCCGGCGCGGCGCGGCGCCATGCTGCTTGGCATGGTCAGCCGCCTTGATGTTCAAAAGGGCGTCGACCTGCTGATCGGGGCTTTTGAGCATCTGGCCCGCCTGGACCTGCAGCTTGTTGTGCTGGGCAGCGGTGACCCGCGCCTGGAGGAAGAGCTGTCCAGGCTGGCAGAGAAGTACCCAAAGAAGGTCGCTGTGCGGCTGGGTTTCGATGAGCGCATCGCGCACCTGATCTATGCCGGCTCCGACGCCTTCCTGATGCCCAGCCGCTATGAGCCCTGTGGCCTGAGCCAGATGTATGCCCAGCGCTATGGCAGCCTGCCGGTGGTGCGCGAGACCGGCGGCCTGCGCGATACGGTGCGCAATGCCGGCAGCCGCAGCCTGGAGGCCGGCACCGCCAGCGGCTTTGTCTTCAAGAAGGCCAGCCCGGCAAGGCTGGCCGACGCCGTGCGCAAGGCGCTGGACCTGTACAAGCATAAGGGCAAGGCCTGGCAGCGCCTGCAGAAGAAGGTGATGAGCCTTGATAACTCCTGGGAAGGCAGCGCCAAGCAGTATGTGCGCCTGTACCGCCGCATGCTGCGCGCTGCAGAACAGAACGCGCATGCTGAAGGAAAAGTTGTGAACGCCGGGGCGCCGGATGCCTGAACAGCACAGCTGGGGCCAGCTGGCGCTGCACCTGCACGCGCATCTGCCCTTTGTCCGGCATCCCGAGTACAGCTCCTTTCTGGAGGAGCGCTGGTTCTTTGATGCAATCACCGATACCTATGTGCCCCTGTTGCTGCGCTTTGAGCAGCTGCATAACGAGGGCGTGCCCTTCAGGCTGAGCATGACGCTCAGCCCGACCCTGCTGAGCATGTTTGTCGACCCACTGCTGCAGGACCGCTTTGAGCGGCATCTGCAGCAGCAGATGGAACTTTGCGACCGCGAGCTGGCCCGCACCGGCAGCGACCCGGACTACAGGCCGGTGGTGGAGATGTACTCCCGCCGCCTCAGCGCAGTGGCTTATCAGTACGGCCGCTTCGGCAGGAACCTGGCCCAGGCCTTCAGCATGCTGGCGGACTGGGGCCATCTGGAGCTTTGCACCTGCTCAGCCACGCACTGTTTCCTGCCGCACCAGCAGCTTGTCCCGCGCGCGGTCGAGCGGCAGCTGCAGGCAGCGGTGCAGACGCACGAGGCGATCCTCGGCCGCCGGCCGGATGGCATCTGGCTGCCCGAATGCGCTTACTATCCGGGCCTGGAGGAGCAGCTGCTGGATGTCGGCCTGCTGTACTTCTTCGTCGACGGCCACGCGCTGCAGCTGGGTCAGCCGCGCAGCCTGCGCGGGGTGCACAGCCATGTCTACCTGCCCAATGGCGTGGCGGCCTTCGGGCGCGACCAGGAAAGCAGCAAGCAGGTCTGGAGCGCGAAGGAAGGCTATCCCGGTGACGGCCTGTACCGCGACTTCTACCGCGATATAGGCTTTGACCTGCCGCTGGACTATGTGGCGCCTTACATCCATGACGGCCATACGCGGATCCTGACGGGCTTCAAGTACCACGCCATCACGGGCGAGACCGAACACAAGCAGCCCTACAAGCCAGCGCTGGCCCAGGCCCGGGCGGCAGAGCATGCCGCCCACTTCGTCTGGTGCCGTGAGCAGCAGGTGGCCTGGCTGGCCGGACAGCTTGACCGGCCGCCGCTGATCGTCGCGCCCTATGACGCAGAGCTCTTCGGCCACTGGTGGTTTGAAGGGCCGGACTTCCTGTACCACGTCCTGCGCCTGAGCGCGGAGAGCAGGAGCCTGACGGCCCTGGCGGCCAAGGACTACATGCTGGCTTATCCGCGGGCCCAGGTTGTGGTGCCCAACCCCTCTTCCTGGGGCGACGGCAGCTATTACCGCTTCTGGATCAATGCCGGCAATGAGTGGCTGGTGCCGCACATCAACGCTGCCGGCCGGCGGATGGCCGAGCTGGACCAGCAGACCGCTGGCGGGCATAACGAAAGCGGCTGGCGCGGCCGGGCGCTGCAGCAGGCCCGCCGCGAGCTGCTGCTGGCCCAGTGCAGCGACTGGCCCTTTATCCTGAGCACGGGCACATCGCCCGAGTATGCGGCCAGCCGGGTGACCCGGCACCTGGCCGACTTCTGGCACCTTGTGCAGGGCCTGAGCAGCGATGAGCAGCCCCTGCGCCTTGACGAGATTTGCAACCGCGACCACATCTTCTCCTGACGCAATGGCTGCTCAGCGGCCCGGCGTCAGCACTGCTGAGGCGAATTGACCATGGACCTGCTGGATCTGAAACTGGGCAGCGAAGCGCTGCTCAATCGCCGCCTGAATGACGGCCGCAGCCTGGCTGAGGCCCTCGACGCGCTGAACAGCGCCCAGCCCGCGCTGCATGAGCGCCTGACCGCCCAGCGCGGCAAGTGGCCCCTGGGCTGGCTGGACCTGCCCTGGGGCGGGAGCTGGGTTGAGGACTGCAATGAGCAGGCCCTGCGCCTGATCGACAGCGGCTGCAGTGCGCTGCTGGTCTGCGGCATCGGCGGCTCGGCGCTTGGCACCCAGGCGGTCTACAGTGCGCTGGACCAGCCGGGCCGGCCGCTGCGCCCGCTGCTGGTGGTGGACAACGTGGACCCCGGCCAGATCGCCCGCCTGCTGGAATGGGCCGAGCTGAAGAGCTGCGGACTGAACGTAATCTCCAAGAGCGGCGAGACCCTGGAGACCATGGCGGCTTTCTTCCATCTGCTGCAGGCAATGGAGGGCAGCGGCATGAGCAGGGAAGAGATCGCGAGCCGCGTGATCGCGACCACCGACCCCCTGCAGGGCCTGCTGCGCGAGCTGGCCGGCGCGCAGGGCTGGCAGACCCTGCCGGTGCCCGGCGACGTGGGCGGCCGCTTCTCGGTCTTCACCAGCGTCGGCCTGCTGCCGCTGGCCTTTGCCGGTGTGGACATCGAATCGCTGCTCAGTGGCGCGCGGGAGTTCCAGCAGGAAGCGCTGAAGCTGCCGCAGCCGGAAAACCCCGCCTGGCAGCTCGCGGCGCTGCATTACATCCTGCACCTGCAGGGCGGCATCTCTGCCACTGTGCAGTATGTCTATGGCGACGGGCTGGTGCTGCTGGGTGACTGGCTGCGGCAGCTCTGGGCCGAAAGCCTGGCCAAGGCGACGATGGTGGATGGCTCTGACAGCGGGGTGGGGCAGACGCCTGTGGTGGCGCGCGGCAGCACCGACCAGCACAGCCAGAACCAGCTTTACATGGAGGGCCCGGACGACAAGCTCTATGGCTTTGTTACCGCCGGGCGTTGGGCCCATGACCCCCCGCTGGCCCTGCCGGAGCAGTTGCCTGAAAAGCTGGACTACATCCGCGGCCACAGCTTCGGCAGCCTGCTGGATGCCTGCTACTGCGGCACCCGCGACGCTCTGGTCGAGGCCGGCCGGCCGGTCTATGAGACCACCTTCCCGCAGGTTGACGCCGAAGCGCTGGGAGCCTGGATGCAGCTCTGGATGCTGGCGACGGCCTACGCCGGCCTGCTCTACAACGTCAACCCCTTCGACCAGCCAGGGGTGGAGCGCAGCAAGGTGATTACGAGGGAGAGGCTGACACGGTAGGGGCGCAAGGATGTGCGCCCGCTGACATGGTAGGGGCGCACGGCTGTGCGCCCGTCTTTGTAGGGTGCAGGCGTGCCTGCGCCCTCTTCAGCGGCGGTGCTGGTTGCAGCGCCGGACCGGATCAATACAGGACGCACAGTGGCAGAGGACGCAGAGTTTCGCAGAGAAACCCAGAAACTCAAGGCACCTTGCTCGCCTATCAGCACTCCGCTGTACACCAGCACTCTGCAAGACGCTCCGTGGCTCGGAGGGGCCTGGCTTGCCCAGGCCCGCGGCAAAGCCGACAGCTCGCTGCTGGACCTCGACAAACATCTGTCCACTCAGGGCTTGAATGCCTTCAGGTAGGTCTTCCCCCAACCGACATAGACAAGGCCGTCCGGAGCGATCACCGGTGCTGAGGTGAGGTGCTCATCGAAGCGCACGCTCCAGCGGCGGCGCTGGTTCTTGTCGAGGCAGATGAGTCTGCTGTACTTTTCGCGCTTGGTCGGGTAACGGCCAAGTTTCTTTTCAAGAATCTGAAGCCCAACTAACCTGCTACTTTCGGGCAGATACCAGTCCGTCAGGTAGATGTTTCCTGACCTTGCGTCATATGTTGATCCGGCCAGATAGAAGAACCCTGAGCCCACTCGCCGCTGGGCGCCTTTACCCGAATAGGCGTAAAGTGAGCCGTCCTGCACAGACTGGCACAATAGGACGTTGCCTTGAACTGCACAGCGGTAATAGCCCGAGTGATGCTTAATGGTCGTGATGCCAGTCAGAGTTCCAGTCTGTTTGCTGTCAAAGTCCAGGCAGACGCCTCCTCCCAGCTCATCAAGGACAGCAATCCAGTCCTCAAGAACGACCACTTTTACGGCGTTCGAAAGGGAATGCTGTGTTGACCACAGCAGCTCACCGCTACCTGAGATCCTCGAAACAACCTGGCTCTGCAGAGCGATACAGCTCCCATCGGGCAAGCAAGCTTTTCCAATGCGGCTATGGGCGTCCAGCTGAAGCGACCACACCGATTGGCCATTTCGGTCAACGGCCTCAAGCTTGCCGTCATCAGCGAGCAGGAGGACAGCCTGAGAATTGACACTCACTTCGGGGCTCTTTTTAATCTGCGCCTTGAACTCTCGCTCCCAAATCAGTCGTCCATCGAGGTCTCTAAGTTTGGCAATCCCTTTATCTTTATCGAGGTTATAGTAGTAGTTGCAGACTGTGTTTCCTCCAGGCCCCAAGCCTACTTTGCCCCACGGTGCGAAGTCCTCGGCAACCCACTTGATGTTCCCTTCCAAGTCAATACAGGCCGGACTGTTGTCTTCCGACGCAACCAGGTACCTCTTGTCAAACGGCTCCAATTGCCCGGTGAACTCCAGGTCTCTATATTCGGTGCCCACCTTGACTTCAATTGTCCTGACCGGTTGCATGCCAGTAACTGGGCGCAGTACTGCCACAGTCGCCCATATAATCAGAAAGGCCAGAGAGACAGCCAACCAGTGGTAGCGGCGCAGGTACTTGAGGAAGCCCACCACGCAAGTATACGGAAAGTTCCGGCAGCGAGTTGCTGGTCCCGCCGCGGGCCTGGGCGAGCCAGGCCCCTCCGGCCCCTGGGGTGATGTCTCTGCGTGACTCTGCTTTCTCTGCGCCTCGGCGTCATGCCTTTGTCTTGGGGCAGGCGCACCTGCACCCTGCAAAGTTGCGGACTACAGTCCGCGCTCCCAGTCACGCGCGATAATCTGCGCATGCTTCTCGTAGTCTCTCTCCCGCGCAACGATCTCGAGATGGCTCAGGCGGCGGCTGAGGCCGGGGCTGACGCCGTCAAGGTCCACATGAACGTGGAACACCGGGCCAGCGGGACGGTGTTTGGCGACTATGCCAGCGAGGCGCCGGTCGTGCGCAGGATCATCGACGCGCTGGACATTCCCGTCGGCCTGATGCCCGGAGCGGGGGTGGATAAGGTGCCCACTGCCGGGGAGCTGACAGAACTGGCGCACAGCGGCCTGGACTTCGTGGACATCTATGCCCATCACATGCCCCTGTGGTTTATCGATCTGCCGCTGAAGATCGCCCTGGCGCTGCATGAGTTTGACGGGCTGGTCGAGCCGCCCTTCTACCAGACGCACTTCTTCTGGCCGCGCGGCGGCAACCGCAACCGGATATGGATGTGCGAGGCCTCCTTCATGAAGCCGGAGGACTATGGCCAGCCCTTCACCTGGGAGGACTTCCGCCGCCTGCGCATCTTCCAGGAGTATATTGACTGCCCGATGCTGGTGCCGACGCAAAAGAAGATCACGCCACAGGACGCGCAGTGGCTGAAGCGCAGCGGCAGCGGCGGCCTGATGATCGGCTCGATTGTCGCCGGCAGCACGGCGGAGAGCATCGGCCGGGCCACGCGCGAGTATCGCCAGGCCATTGACGAAGCCTGAGCAGGCGAGGCCGCGAAGATTCCTGCGGCAATCGTCGTCCTATAACAGCATGAGAGCAGCCAGCAAGCTTCTGCAAGTGAGCGCCAGCGCCCTGGTCCTGGCTGCCGCGTTGCTGCTGGCCGGCGCGGCGGAAGAGGAGAGCCGCCTGCCGCACGCGGCCACACCGGCCGCCGGCCTGGATGCTTCGCAGCAGGCGATTGCCGAGATGCTCGACGATCAGCTTTATGAGCGCCTGAGCAGCGACTGGGCGGCCGTCGGCAATGCCGAGCCTTTCTGCAGCGCGGACAACCTGAGCATAATCTCGGTGCCCTCCGGGCTGAATGTGTATCTTGTCCGCCAGGACGCTATCCCCGGCGCGCTGAACGACGACGGCGAGCCGGCGAGCGTGGAGGACGTGGTCTTCCGGGCCGAGCAGCTTTACGGCAAGACACCGCTGACCCTGCCGCTGCCGACCGGCGACTACGTGCTGGCCCTGCGGCCGGACGGCCGCGAGAGCGGCTTCGACGGCGGCTGTGTCAGAAAGGCGCAGCGCGACGTGGTGACCGGTACCCTGCGGCATACCTACCACCTGTATCCCTTCGCGCGCGCGGCCGGCGAGTACCAGCTATTTGTGTCGAGCTTCATTGACCCCGAAACCCCGGACAGCGAGGTGCTGGCCGGCCTGGCCGAGCCCTGGAGCTTCCACCTGCCGGAGGAGCAACTTGCCGCCGCGGTGGGGCAGGCGACCGGGGCGCCCGAAGCGCTCTTTGGCCGCATCGCCATGGACCTGAACCGCTATGGCCTGGCCTTCTACAGCGACGGCCGCCGCGACTGGCTGGTCAAGCTGGCGCTGCGCGGCGCGTCCTTTGAGCTGAAGCAGTGGCCTGTTGAGTATTAAGCCGGCGCGAGGGGCGCTGTGTTACTTCTTGTCCAGCAGCTCAAGGCGTGTGGTGAACCACTTCTCCTGCGCCGCCGTGAAGGGCTTGCGGCTCTCGGCCTGCACATAGATCAGGCCGTCCTGATGCAGGGCGATGTACATCAGGGCGTAGGCTGTCTGAGCGCCGACCTTCTGGCTCCATTTGTAGTAGGGCACGCTGATGCTCTTGGCGCTGCCCGCCAGCTTGACGCTCGCCTTGCCGCTGGGGCTGTGCTTCTTCTGGGCCATGCTGGCTTCGAAGACCTCATCCAGGCGCTGCTGGCTGCCCAAATCGGCAGCGGTGAGGTGCTTCTCCTCACGGGGGAAGCCGGCCGCCTCAGCCTCGGCCGGAGTCAGGCGCATGCGCGGGCTGCCATAGACCAGCAGGCCGTAATCAGCCGGGTCTGTGGCGTCCGCGCCCTCGGGCACATGCTTGGCCAGCAGCCCGACGCCGCCGTCCTGATAGCTGATCTCGCTGTTGGCCTCGACGGTGAAGGCGAAGTGGTACTTGTCGTTGACGATGCGCGTAGCTTTGTCGGTGGCGGCGGAAAGCAGCGCGCAGGCCAGCAGGCCCAGGGCGATCAAGAGGCAGCGATATGAAGCAGAAGGGCGCACGCAGTGATGATAGCTGCCGCTGAAGCCAGCACAAGCGCGGGGTGTCCAGCGGCTCAGGCGGGCAGGAGCAGGCGGGCCAGCTCATAGAGGTCATGGGCCACCGCGTCCGCGCCCTCGATCTCGTGGGCCTCGCCATAGCCATAGGCACAGCCGATGAAGGCCGCCCCGCAGTACCGCGCTGCATCCCGGTCGCTGGCCCGGTCGCCCACCATCACTGCAGTGGCCGGATCAACACCAAACTGGGCGGCCGCGCGCGCCAGGCGCGAACCCTTGGAGTCATACTCCGGCGGGCCATAGGGGTACCTTTCTGCCATCCAGCGCTCATAGCGCGCGTGCTCCCAGACGGCATCGACATAAGTCGGCGTGCCGTTGCTGATCAGCACGATGGTGCGCCCCGCCGCATGCAGCGCCGTTAGCAGATCTTCGGCGTACTCATACAGGTGCGGCATCCGGGCAACCGCCACCTGCTCGTACTCCAGGCAGAAGCGCTCAAAGTCCTTTCGCACATCTTCCGGCTGTCCCGGCAGCATCGAGCCATAGAAGTCGATGGGCTCGGCGCCCATGTGCTGGTGGATGATGCTGATGTCGGGCGTCGGGATCTGCAGGCCGTGCTGCTGCACATAGTCGCGGTGCGCCTCGATTACCGAGCGGGCCACATCCAGCCCGGCAGGGTAAAGCGTACCGTCATTGTCAAAGGCGATCAGCCTTGAGCTGTGCAGACGCTGCAGCAGAAGCGGGTCAGTGTTCATTGCCTGAGGCGGGCATGGTAGCATAGCCGCGTGGCCCAGCATCAGCCAGAAGCAAGCAGCGGCAGCTATCCCGAACTGCAGCCCGGGGGGCCGCTGGCCGGCGACCGCATCGCAATTGTTGCCTCCAGCTGGTACCCGGAGATCATGCGCGGCCTGCTGGCGGGCAGCCAGAAATGTCTGGAGCGCTTTGAGCTGAACCCCGATGCGGCGGATGTTTTCCACGTTCCGGGCAGCTTTGAGCTGCCCCAGGCCGTGGCCCGCATAGCGCGCCTGGCCAGCCTGGAAGCCGGGGAGGTCTCAGCCCCGCGCTACAGCGGAATCGTGGCGCTGGGCTGCGTGATCAAGGGTGAGACGGACCATTACGATGTGCTGGTGCATGCCATCGCCGGCGGCATCACCCGCCTGAGCATTGAGCTACCGATGCCAGTGAGCTTTGGTGTTCTCACCTGCCAGGACTTTGCCCAGGCTCATGCCCGCAGCGGCGATGACCACATGAACAAAGGCTATGAGGCCATGCTGGCCCTGCTGGACATGATGGTATTCCAGCACCGCCTGGGCTGAGCACTCGACGGCCTACCAGCCCCTGGCGGCCATCCGCTCTTCCTGCGGCATGCTGGCGATGTCCTTGCCGCGCATCGGCTCGCCGAGGCCGGCGCTGATATCGGCCAGGGCCTTGGGGTCCTTGAAGTTCAGCACGGCCTGCACAACGGCCCTGGCGCGCGGCGCGGGGTCTTCGCTCTTGAAGATGCCGCTGCCGACGAAGACCGTCTCCGCGCCAAGCTGCATCATCAGCGCGGCGTCCGCGGGGGTGGCCACGCCGCCGGCGGCGAAATTGGGCACCGGCAGCTTGCCGTGCTCCGCCACCCACTGCACGAGGTCAAAGGGTGCGCCGAGGTCGCGGGCTTCGCGCATCAGCTCCTCGCGGCCCAGGGTGCCCAGGCGCTTGATGCCGTTCTGCACCGTGCGCATGTGGCGCACCGCCTCGACAATGTTGCCGGTGCCGGCCTCGCCCTTGGTGCGCAGCATGGCCGCGCCCTCGCCGATGCGCCGCAGGGCCTCGCCGAGGTCGCGGCAGCCGCAGACGAAGGGGGCCTTGAAGTCATGCTTCCAGACGTGGTTTGTCTCGTCCGCCGGCGTCAGGACTTCGCTTTCGTCAATGAAGTCGACGCCGATGGCTTCCAGAATCTGAGCTTCAACGAAGTGCCCGATGCGGCACTTGGCCATCACGGGGATCGACACCGCGCCCATGATCTCCCGGATCATGGCCGGGTCGCTCATGCGGGCAATGCCGCCCTGGGCGCGGATGTCAGCCGGCACGCGCTCCAGCGCCATCACCGCCACCGCACCGGCCTGCTCGGCGATGACCGCCTGCTCGGGGTTGGTGACGTCCATGATCACGCCATTGCGCAGCATCTCGGCCAAGCCGATCTTGACCGCGAAGGAGCCGGAAACCGGCCCGGAGCCGTTGACACTTGCCTCGTTCATCTTGCACCTCGGACTGCCGCGCATAAGGCCCGCGGCGGGCAGAGAATGATACCGCCGGGAGCCGCCGCTTCTTTCACCCGCTGGCCGGAGGCCGAAAGCGCGGCGCGCGGCCCTGGGCATCCTCTACAATTCAGATATGGAAAAGAGCCCGCTGCAGTTCCTGCGCAGCCTCGTTGCCACACCCGGGCCGACCGGCTTTGAAGCGCCGGTGGTCAAGCGCTGGCTGGAATATGTCAAGCCCTTTGCTGACGAGGTCTTTACGGACTCCTATGGCAACGGCTTTGCGGTGCTGAACCCCAAGGGCGACCCCTGCGTGATGCTCACCGGCCATGCCGACGAGATAGGCCTGATGGTGACCTATATCGACGACGAGGGATTCATCTGGGTCAAGGCCCTGGGCGGCTATGACCCCAAGGTGGTTACCTCCATGCGGGTCAAGGTGCACGGCAGCGGGCCTGAGGCAAAGAGCGGGCCGCTGCCCGGTCTGGTCGGCGCACTGCCGCCGCACATGCAGCGCGCCGAGCAGGGCGACCAGGAGCTGAAGGTCTACCGCTTTGGCGAGAACGTCTATGTGGACATCGGCGCCCGCAGCCGCAAGGAATGCGAGCGCTATGTGCGCGTCGGCGATGCCATCTCCATGGACTATGGCTATCGCGAGCTGCGCGGCGACCTGGCCTGCGGCCGCGGCCTTGATAACAAGATCGGCATCTGGAGCGCGGCTGAGGGCCTGCGCCGGGTGCGCGAGGCCCGCGACCAGGGCAGCCCGCTGGCGGCCAAGGTTGTGGCCATGGCCTCGGTGCAGGAAGAGATCGGCGGCTATGGCGCGCAGATGGCGGCCTTCCGGATCAACCCGGATGTGGCGATTGCCGTAGATGTGACGCAGAGCGTGGACCACCCGGCCACGGAGAAGAAGAAGTTCGGTGATGTGCGCCTGGGCCGCGGGCCGGTGGTGGGCCACGGCAGCGCCAACCACCCGGAGGTTATCTCCAGGCTGGAGCGCATCGCCCGCCGCCGGCGCCTGGAGCTGCAGCACGAGGCCGCTCCGCGCTATACCGGTACGGACGGCGATAACATCTACATCACCCGCGCCGGCATCCCCACAGGAGTGGTCAGCCTGCCGCAGCGCTATATGCACAGCCCCTCGGAAATGGTCAACCTGCGCGACCTTGAGAACATCGCCGTCCTGCTGACCGCCTTCTGTCTGGATCTGAAGGCCGGCGAGCGCTTCGCCGTGCGGGTGTAGGCTGCAGCAAACAGCGAAGCAATGAGCCAGAAAAGGAAAGGGGCTGACAGCTCAGGCTGCCAGCCCCTTCTTGTTTCTCGCTAAAGGCTGAGTACTAGGTTGACGGAATCGACTCCTGCTTGAGCACGCCCATATCCCGGAAGCAGATCTGGCTGTGGCCCAGACCATCCTCCAGCAGGTAGGTGGCGAAGAGCTTGAAGCTGAAGTCATCCGCCGAACCGACGACGATGAGCTTGAGGTTGCTGCAGGTGCCGCCGCCGTCGATCAGGATCGGCGAGCTCCAGGCGCTCAGGTTGCTGGCGCCGCTGTGGAGCAGGTAGGCATGCCCGCCCTGGATGAAGACCAGGTAGTTGTCCCAGGACGGCACGCCGCCGGTATAGACATCAAACTCAGTGATCTCACCGGCCTCGCCGGCATTGGCAGCGTTAAGCTGGACGTGGGTCTCAGGCATCCAGTCGCCGGGGAAGCTCTGGATCAGCATGTCCACGGAGCTGCGGTCTTCCGGGATCCAGAAGAGCGCCTTGCCCGGCAGGAGGCTTTCGCTCATCACCTGGCGGATCTCGGGGCGGAAGCCCTTGAGGCCCACAGGAGCCTCGTCCTGCCAGCTGCCGCTGAGGAACTTGCAGACCAGCGCGCCGGTCGCCGCGTCCCGGTAACTGATATGCGGCTCGGCGATCTTGGACTCCATATAGATGGGGCCGTCGGGCTTGCGGGTGTCGATCACGTGCCAACTGGCGGGCATCTCATTTTCCTGGCGCCAGTCGGTACCGATCTCGTCCCAGCTCTGCAGCATCTCGAGCTGCTGCTGGGTCTCATCCCAGTAAACAGCGCCCAGGCTGCGCGGCAGCTCGACAAAGCCGAAGAAGTGGCTGTCGGCCGGGAGCATCTTAAAGGGCTCGTCAAAGCTCACCAGTCCGCTCTGGGTGGCGGTGATCAGCTGCATATAGGTGCCGTCCGCCTTAGAGAAGCCCAGGGTGGTGAATGGCGCGTTGACCATCTCGTTCTGATGCAGGTTGAAGGGCAGGCCAAGACCCTCGATGCCGCTGAGTTCGGAGGTGCCGATGCCGGCGGTGCTGTCGAGGAAGGCCCAGCCGTTGGCGGGCGGATAGCTGTCGGACTTGATGGCCTGGACCTCAGAGGGAGTGTCTTCGGTCTGATAGAAGAAGCTCATGTACTTGTAGAGGTTGGCCGGGATGTAGCTGGTCGGCTTGTTGAGGCCGCCGTCCACCACGATGCCGCTGCGCTGGCCGGTGGTGGTAACGCCGGGGCTCCAGCAGGCCACCTGCCCGGTAGCGGTGGTCACCATCAGGCCCGTGCTGACCCTGTACTCATAGGGCAGGGGCGGCTGCGCACTGGTGTCCATGTACTTGACGGTCAGATAGTCCAGGGATTCCGGGGTCAGCAGTTCCCAGGGATCGCTGGAGGAAGCAGCGCGGCGTTCAACCTTGATTGCGTCGAGGTCTTCCGGCAGTGTCCAGCTCAGCTTGATGCCGTCATAGCGGTCAATGGTAGCGCTGAGATCGGTGACATCTGCAGTCCGGACGATTTCAAGGGCATTGATGCTGTTGCGGCCGGTGTTGCCGTGCATCACCAGGCCGAGGGTAAGCATGTTCTCAGAGTTAATCCAGCGCTGGCGCCCGCCGGGGAGCGTGTCCAGCAGGATAGTGAAGGTGCCGTAGTACTTGCCGATGCCGAAGTCCCAGCGCAGGTTCTGGTAGTCGCCCATGACCACATAGTTTGGAACCTTGTAGTCAGAGCTCATCCGCACCACGACCGCCACGGTCGAGGCATCGATGGGCAGGTTGTAGATCGCGTAAGCGGTGGCGGAATCGCCTTCTTCCGGATTCACCGTACTGGGGGACAGCGAAAGGCCGGTCTGAGTGTTGAGCGTACCAATGCTGGCCACCGGGGCATAGACATCAGCCTTGTTGATGTCCGAGCGGCCCTTGATTGAGGCAAGTTCAGGCAGGCCCACAGACGCCGGCTTCTCAGCCGCGTTGCCCGTGGAAAGGGCAGTGCCGGTGCTTACATTTTGCCCAGCACATGAAAGGCTGCCTGTCACCAAGGCCGCCAGGAGGAGTCCTGCGAACTTGCGTACCATATGCTCCCCCAGGAGAGTGTATTTCGCACTGCCGGTGTTGCGAACTTCGCCAATCGGGTTGGAATCCGCTCGTTGAGCTGCGGATTTCATTGTGTCTGTAATGATACTCCTGCTCATGGTGATAATAACGGCATCTGGCCGGAAATCCTAATCTGGCCGGAAATTTTCACCAAATCGGCATCGGCTAGATTGGAGGCACTTTGCGCTGGATTGGCTTCGACCCGGGAGAGACACGCTGCGGCATCGCCGTCTGTGATCCAGCGCAGATTCTCGCCAGCCCGGTGGCCGTCCTTTCCGTGCAACCGCGCCAGACCCTGGCCGAGCGCATCAGGCAGGCCCTGGCGGCTTATGGTGCTCCCTTTGGCCCGGACGAGTACAGTGGCATGGTCTGCGGGCTGGCTCTGGACCAGCGGGGCCGGCAGGGGGAGTCTGCCCGGCGAGGCATGGAACTTGGTCAGGCGGTGCATGATGCCCTCAAGACCGAGGTGCCGAAGCTTGAGTTGCATTTCGTGGATGAGCGCTTCAGCACGGCCGGCATGCAGCGCCAGCTGAAGGACGCAGGCAGCCGTGGCAAACAGCGCAGCGCTGAGATTGATGCCTGGGCCGCCGCCTCGATCCTTGACGATTTTCTGCAGCAGCGCCGTCGGGCCGCGGAAGACCCTACTTGAACTGGTAATCCAGGCTGACGCCGGCAGGCGCGGCCGGGGCCTTTGATTGCAGGAAGGCCAGTGCGCCGGGGTCGGATTTCAGGTAGGCGTCCCAGAAAGCCAGGCTGTTGGACTGAATGATGCTGAAGATCCGCTCCTGGTCGTACTGTTCGGTCTGTTCCTGCAATTCCTGGCGGCCCAGCAGCTTGTTTTGCAGCTTGCCGGCGATTTTGCCCTCCCGCCCGGCCGCCTTGCCGGTGAAGCTCATGTGCGCCGCGCCATCAATGTAGAGCAGGTACTTGTCGCCCGGCGGCGCATAAATGTATGGGTCCTGGCGCGACTTGCTGGTCTGGCCTGTCTCCGCAGAATCGTCCAGGCTGCCGGTCATTACCATCATCGGGCCGCTGCAGTCCTGCCAGGTATCTTCCTTGATTGCGCCCATCTGGCGGTCGCCGGGGCCGCGGCTGATGCCCTGGCCCGAAAGGAGCAGGGTTGCGGCGACGCGTGGCTCCTTCAGGCCTTCTATCTCGGGGCCGCCCGGGCCGTTCACGGGCATGTCCATGATCGCGCCACCCATGAGCACGGTGGTCATGGCGCCGGCGCTGTGCCCGCTCATGCCTATGCGCGTGCTGTCCAGCAGCCCGGCCAGCTCCGGCAGCTGCGTCGGGAGCTTGTCCAGGCTGTCGATGATCAGCCGGGCGTCCTCGACACGGCTGATGCGGAAGCGCGGATCCGTGCCGAAGCTGCGCAGGATGTCCTTCATGCTGGTCATTTCTCCACGCTCCCGCGCCAGCCCGAGACTGTCCTGATGGGTGGCGGTGAAGACCACATAGCCATGGCTGGCCCAGAAGCTGAGCAGCTCGGGCGCGACTTCGCGGCTGCCGCCGGCGCCGTGGCTGAAGATGACGACCGGAAAGGGCGCGGCGTGCTGTGTGCCAGCCACGTCTGAATCGAGCTCGGGGTAGTAGACCTTGACCGGCAGGCTCCTGGAGCGGGCCTTGTCCTCCAGGCTGAAGTTCTCGCTGGAGACCCGCCACGGCCCCGCCCCATCGACGTAATCTCCCGGCCCGCCGTGCGCCGGACTGCCGGCACCCTGAGGACTGCCTGCCGTCTGAGGAGCCTGCTTTGTCGTTTCTTCTGCCGGGCCCTTGAACCAGGCCAGGGCGAGCATGACCAGCAGCAGCCCGGAGAGGCCGAAGGCGATCAGGCTGAGTGTCAGGTCGGGATTCTGTTTCTTTGTTTTAGCTGCCATCACCATCTTGACCATGTCCAGTGCGCCGCTTGTCATTCCGGCACCTGCATGAGAGCCGCGCCGCCTGCGCAGAGTTTCACGCCTGAGCTCAGAGCTCCTGAGCTTCAGCCTCACCTGTAATCAGCCTGGCGCTGCGGCCGCGGGTCAGATAGTTCCAGGCCCACTGCAGCAGAACCAGCAGGCGGTTCTCAAACTGGACTATGTAAAGCAGGTGGATAAAGAGCCAGACCAGCCAGCCCAGCAGGCCCCAGAGCCTGACCGGGCCCATGTCGCAGATTGCCGCGCCGCGGCCGATGGTGGCCATGGAGCCCAGATGCAGGTACCTGAAGGGCATCTGCGCATCCGGGCTCTCCCCGCCAGCGGCAGTGGCGACGATCCGGCCAGCGACGTACTTGCCCATTTGCATCGCCACCTGGGCCACACCGGGCAGCGGTTTGGCTTCAGTCTGGCCCTTGAAGATCTGATGGCTGTAGTTCGCCAGATCGCCGATTACATAGACGGAAGGGAAGCCCGGGACGCTGCAGTCGGGTTCAACCAGGACCCTGCCGGCACGATCAAGCGTACAGCCGCTGGCGGCCTTCAGGGTCTGCCCCAGCGGACTGGCCTGAACTCCCGCGGCCCACAGGACGTTGTGCGTTGGGATCAGCACTTCCTGGTCACCCTGAGCGGCGCGCACCTGGCCTTCTTCCACCGCTGTCACCATGGATGAACACTGCAGCTCAACGCCCAGCCGGCGCAGGGTCTGGGCCGCCTTAGCTGAAAGCGGGGCGGGGTAGGTGGGCAGGACCCGGTCCTGGCCCTCGATCAGGATGATCCGCGCATCTTCAGGGTTGATGTGCCGGAAGTCATGCCGCAGGGTGTCATGCGCAATCTCAGCGATGGCGCCGGCCAGCTCCACGCCGGTCGGGCCGGCACCGACGATGACAAAGTTCAGCCACTGCCTGACCCGCGCAGGGTCCTGTTCGCGCTCGGCTGCTTCAAAGGCATAGAGGATGCGGTGCCGCATGGCAGTGGCGTCCTCAACGGTCTTCAAGCCCGGTGCCAGCGCTTCCCATTCCGGGTGACCGAAGTACTGGTGCGTCACGCCCGGCGAAAGAACCAGTGCATCCCAGGCCAGTTCCTCTCCGTCCGCCAGCAGCACACTGCCGCGGTGGCCGTTGAACTCCCTCAGGCGCAGTTCGGTTACCTCCCCCAGCAGGGTGCGCACCTTGCGGCAGCGACTGAGGATGGAGCGCAGCGGGGCGGCGATGTTCGCCGGGCTGAGCGCGCCTGTGGCCACCTGGTAGAGCAGTGGCTGGAAGAGGTGGAAGTTGCGTTTGTCCACGAGCGTCACGCGCAGGCGTCTGCCGGCTTCAGCCGGCAGGTGGCAGAACTGGCGGGCGCAGTACAGGCCGCCGAAGCCGCCGCCCACGATCAGGACTTCATAGGACTCGGGCATCTTAGCGATGATAGCGTCATTCTGTGCGCAGGGACTCGAGGGTCACGCGATGTCGGTAATCAAACATCCGCTCAAGGCGCTTGCGGATGTAAGGCCCGGCCACCAGCTGTCCGGGCCAGCCGAGCGGCAGGCGGTAGCTGATCTCATCTATCAGCATCGATGTTGTCTCTGTTTCAGGCACGAAGCGGTGCCGGTGCAGCCAGTAGCTGAAGGGACCGCGAAGCTGGATGTCGCTGAACTCGCGCCCGCTTTGCACATCCTGCAGGCGGCTGATCCAGCGCAGGGACAGCGGCCCAAGCCTGGGGACCAGGACGATGGTTACGCCATCTTCCAGCAGCCCGGGCTGCTCCTGACCCTGGGCGCTGCGCCAGCTCTGGATAGACACGGATTCCCAGGGCGGTATCAGGCTTGCAAGGGCTCCCGGCCGCGCATGCCAGTCCCAGAGCCGCTGGGCCGCTACCGGCATGCTGCTGCTTTTGGCGAAAGTCTGCACAGGCAAGACTACCCCGGTTGCCTGCCGGCCAGTGTATGTTCGCCCGCGCGCAGCGCGAAATCGCCTCGGCTAAACTAGCCGCATGGGAAAGGCCGACCGCGCCCTGCGCTCACTTGCCTCGCAGATCAATGGCAGCGTTCCGCGTGCACGCAAGAGCATCAACATCCTGGGCTTCCCGATGGACCTTGGCGCCGGCCGCCGCGGCGTGGACATGGGGCCTTCGGCGCTGCGCATTGCCGGCCTGGGGCAGCGCCTGCGCGAGCTGGGCTATGACGTGGATGACCAGGGCGACATACTGGTGCGCTGGCCGCGCGACCGGATGGAGCACGAGAAGGGCGAGCACCAGCCCGGCCAGCTGCACTTCCTGCCAGAGATTGCGGAAAGCTGCGGCTTCCTGGCCTCATCCGTGCAGAGCATCCTTGAGGACGGCGGCTTCCCTCTGGTGCTGGGCGGCGACCACTCCATGAGCATCGGCACGCTGGCGGGTGTGGCGTCGCACTGCCGGGTGGCCGGCAAGCGCCTGGGCGTGCTGTGGGTGGATGCCCACGCGGATATCAACACCCCGCAGACCAGCCCCAGCGGCAATATCCACGGCATGCCGGTGGGCGTCTGCCTGGGCATGGGCGCGGAGGAGCTGACCAACATTGGCGGCTTCAGCCCCAAGCTGATGCCCGAGAACATCGTCTATATCGGCCTGCGCAGCGTGGACAGCGGCGAGAAGTCCGCCATCGCCACCCTTGGTATCGAGGCCTATCCGATGCCTGAGATTGACAAGCACGGCCTTTACAGCATTCTGCAGAAGGCCCTGCCGGCGCTGCTGGACCGCGTTGACCATCTGCACGTCAGCTTCGATCTCGACTCCATCGACCCGGACATCGCGCCGGGCGTCGGCACGCCGGTCAAGGGCGGTCTGTCCTACCGCGAGGCCCACCTGCTGATGGAATGGCTGCACGAAAGCGGCAGGGTGGACAGCTTTGAGGTCGCCGAAGTGAATCCCGTGCTTGACGAGCGCAATCGCAGTGCGGAGCTGGCGGTGGAGCTGCTGTGCAGCGTGATGGGTCTGAAGATCCTGCTCTAGCCCGGTTAACCCTTTCATCAAAACGCAACCTCCATGTATTCGTGCTCACACGCACGAATACGGATGCGCGGTTATTCTCTGGCGTCTTCTACTGGTCTGCACGGATGCGGACGAAAAACAGTAAGACAGGAGTTTGGAATGGGAGCAGGAGGCTTCACCCGGCCAGCCGCGAGGCTGGCCAGCTTAGTCACAACCGTGCTGGCGCTTCTCGCGTTCGCCGCCGGTTGCGGGGCCAGCGGCAGCGGCGGTCTGGGCGAATACAGCCCGGCCGGCAACCAGCCCGCTGGCGGGCGAGTGCTGCGCCGAGGCGAGATTCCCTCGCCGGTCGCCGACCGCGAGATCGCCGCCGTTCTGGCTGAGCTGGAAAACAGCCCGGCGCCGGAAGGTGTGGACAGCGCCCTGTGGCAGGATCTGCGCAGCGCTCTGGCCGGCCAGCTGGGCAGCCGCGGCGTCAGCCGTGTGGCCTCAGCGGCCCCGGGCAGCGCGGCGAGCCAGGTGACACAGTTCACTCCGCTGGCCGCCGATGGGAGCATTCGCTTCCTCTGGCAGGAAGCCAACCAGGGCGACTACGACCATAACGGCATCGTGAGCGTCCAGGACCTGGTGCAGGTCGGCCTCTTCTTTGGCCTGGATAACGCTGCTTCCAACTGGTCCGAGGCCCGCGCGGCCGACGGCAATGGCGATGGCCTGGTTAATGTCCAGGACGTCACGCCGATTGGCTCCAACTTCCTGAACGCGATTGCCGGCTACAACGTGTACCGCGCCCTGGGTCTTGGTTCGGCCCCCGAACTGGTGGCCAGCCTGCCGCGCTCGGCGGCCCTGGAAGCGAATGCCGAGGTCATGATCTATGACTTCACCGACAGCAGCCTGCCCGAGGGAGCTGCGGACTTTGTTTATGAAGTCCGGCCCTATGCCCCTGGCGGGGCAGCCGAGGAAGGCATCTGTTCCTATCCTTACGAAGTCAGCCTTGGGGGCGGCTTCGGCGAGCACCTGCAGCCGGCCTCGGCGGCGCTGGTGGATGAGAACGGCACGGGCGTGGCGGTGCTGCAGGATGAGCTGCTTCTGAACTATGTGCAGCAGCCCAGCCAGGACGAGCTCTTCGGCCTGGTCTACAGCGACCTGGACGCCAAACTGCTGGGCCAGATCCCCGGCAACCTGACCTATCGAATCGGCTTTGAGAACGCCAATGCGGACATGGGCATGCTTAAGTCGCAGGTCCAGGCAGCCGCAGGTGCAGCCTGCAGCGTGGACTTTGACTTCCTGGCTGAGCCCTCTGCCTTGAGCACTGCCCCCGGGCGCGAGGCGAGCAAGACCTACAGCGACCCGCGCCGCGCCGAGCTTTGGGGCCTGGACGCGGTCAACGCCGACAACGCCTGGGATGTCTCAGAGGGCAGCGGCGTTGTTGTCGCGGTTATCGATACCGGTGTTGAAACGAGCCATGAGGACCTGCTGGGCCAGACCGTGACCGGCGCGCGCTTTGGCGGCGTTGAGCCCTGGTCTGACGACAGCAACGGCCACGGCACGCATGTCGCGGGCACCATCGCGGCGGCGGGTGATAACGGCCTTGGCATCGTCGGCCTGGCGCCGGCAGCGAAGATCATGCCGCTGCGCGCCGGTTCTGTGATCAGCGGCTCCTGGCGCTTCCCGGCCAGCGACCTGACCTCCAGCATCAACTACGCGGTGAACAACGGCGCCCAGGTGATCAACATGAGCCTCGGCGGCGTGGGCAGCACCATGGGCAGCGCCTTTGAAGCGGCGCTGGCCAACGCGGAGGCTGCCGGGGTGGTGGTTTGTGTCGCGGCGGGTAACTCCAACATGGACGCCGGCGGCTATGTGCCGGCGCTGTATCCCACGGTGCTCTGTGTCGGCGCGATCGGCCCGGACATGAGCCGCGCCGGCTACAGCAACTATGGCTCAGTGGTGGATGTCTGCGCGCCCGGCGGCGACATTGTCAGCAGCTACAGCGAGGGCATCCTCAGCAGCGTGCCGACGACAAACAGCAGTTACAGCTTCTATCAGGGCACTTCGATGGCCTGCCCGCATGCCGCGGCCTTCTGCGCGCTGCTGCTGGCGGCTAACCCGGACCTCAGCCCTGCGGATGTCAGGCTCAAGGCGGCCGAGACTGGTCGGGTGTTGCCCGAAAGCGACCAGATCGGCCCGCTTATCGACGCCGAGGCGGCGCTGGCGGCGCTGGATTCCTTCGGTGTCAGTGGCTCAGTCAAGCGCAGTGACGGCCTTGGTATCAGTGGCGTCACTGTCACTCTCAGCGACGGGGTTGTTGAATTCACAGCTACCACAACTTCCAGTGGCTCCTTCTCGCTAAGCGGCGCTCCGACCGGGACTTACGTCCTCTCGCCGCTGCGTGCCGGCTGGCGCTTCGAGCCGGAAAGCATGGAAGTGGTGCTGAGTGGCGCCAGCTACAGCGGGGCGGACTTTGAGGCCACGCAGGTTGGCATCTTCGAGACAGAGAACAACGACAATGCCGCGCAGGCCAATGCCCTGCCAGCCTTCCCCTTTACCTCAGGTGACTGGGGCGGCAGCCTTGGTTCCGGCACGGACTATGTGGCCACCGACGGCGACGCGGTGGACATCTTCAGCTTCACCCTGGATAACCCGGCGCGGGTTTACTTCGAGCTGGGCTTCGATGGAACGCGCGCCAACCTGGATCTGCGTCTCCTGGGTACAAACGGCACCACCGTTGTGGCGAGCTCCGCGCTTAAGAGCGGCAGCACTGAAGCGCTGAGCTACAGCCTGTCGCAGCCGGGCACCTACTATGTAAGCTGCGTCAAGGTAAGCGGTTACTCGGACTACACCCTTGCCGGTGATGCCAAGGAGACGCACTCGCTCAGCGGCAGGATCCTGAACAGCAGCGGCGCGGCTGTGGCGAACGTGGTGCTGAACCTGAACTCTGAGAGCGACAGCTTCAGCGTCAAGACCGGCGCCAGTGGAAGCTACAGCTTCAGCGGCGTACCCGACGGCAGCTATGTGCTGGTCCCGAAGCTGGCCCCCCGGAGCTTCCTGCCCGAATCAAGTGATGTGGTCATCGCCGGCGAAGACCTGACGGACCAGGACTTCACGGCCGTCGGACCCTTCACGGTGACGGGACGCGTGACTAACCCGGCCGGCACCGGTATCAACGGCGCGAAACTCACCCTGGCCGCGGAAGGGCGGCTTTTCACCGCCACCAGCAACAGCACCGGCGCCTACACCATCAACAACGTGCTCAACGGCGATTACGCGCTGAAGTGTGAAGCCGCCGGGCGTACCTTCACGCCGGAAGGCAGCTCGGTCACGGTGGACAATGCAAACGTCACCGGACAGGACTTTGTCGGCGTAGGCCCCTTTACCGTGGGCGGCACCGTCACGCAGAACGGCCTTGGCCTGACTGGCGTGAACCTGACCCTCAGCGGCGGCGGCAAGACCTATACGGCAAAGTCGATCACCGCGGGCAAGTTCACCGTGGCCGGTGTGCCCAACGGTACCTACACACTGACGCCGAGCATGACCGGACGCACCTTCACCCCGGCCGTGGCAGATGTCACCGTTGACGGGGCCAACGTCACCGGCCTCGCATTCACTGCCATCGGTCCCTTCACAGTGTCCGGCAGTGTGACCAAGGTGGGCAGCGCGACAGCCATCGCGGCGGTTAAGCTGACCCTCACCGGCGCGCGCGGCACATTCACGGCCACGACGGCCACCAATGGCAGCTACACGATCAAGGGCGTGCCGAATGGCGACTACACCCTGTCCGCCAGCAAGACCGGCCACAGCTTCGCGCCCTCCAGCATCGCTGTCAGCGTGGACAGCGGCAACGTGACGGGAATGAATTTCAGCGGGCGGCAGGTCTTCTCGGTGGCAGGCAGAATCACCAAGGGCGCCGTGGGCGTGGCGGGCATCGTGGTTGAAGTCAGCAATGCGGACGGCACCTATACCGCCACCACCACCAGCCTGGGCTACTTCACGATCACCGGGGTGCCCGCCGGAAGCTATACAGTGACCCCGACCACCAGCGGCAGGAGCTATACGCCCAGCAGCCGCAGCATCACCATCACCACAGGCAACCTGACAAACCAGAACTTCAGTTCGACCTAGGTGTCCAGCGCGGGGCTGGCCGGACACGCTCCCGGCCAGCCTGGCAGGCGCGAGCAAGTTCGCGGATTGGTTAGCGCCCGGCTCAGGCTAAACTGAGATTATGCTCAGGCCTGAGCCGGTCACGCTTTCCGGCAAGCATGTCGTACTTGAACCCCTGCTCCGGGAGCACAGCCCGGAGCTCTTTGCCATCTCCCGGCACGCGCAGCTCTGGATCCTCTCCCTGGTCCCGATGGACAGCCAGCAGGACATCGACGCATATGTCGCTGCGGCCCTGGAAGGGCAGGCGGCCGGCACTGCACTGCCCTTTGTCCAGCGCTGCGCCCGCAGTGGCGCGCTGGTGGGCAGTACGCGCTTTGGCAATATCGATGTCTTCAACCGCAAGGTGGAGGTGGGCTGGACCTGGCTGACGCCGGAGCGCCAGCGCAGCGGGATCAACACCGAAGCCAAGTATCTGCTGCTGCGGCATGCCTTCGAGACGCTGGGCTGCTACCGCGTGGAGTTCAAGGGTGACGCGCGCAACGAGAAGAGCCGCAAAGCGCTGCAGCGCATCGGTGCAGTCTTTGAAGGCATCCTGCGCCAGCACATGCGCACCGCCGACGGCGGCCAGCGTGACAGCTTCTACTTCAGCGTAATTGCAGCCGAATGGCCGCAGACAAAGGCGCATATCGAGGCGCTGATGGCTTCCTATCCCTCGGCGGACTGAGAAGCAGAGGCAGGGTCAGCTTCGCCAGCGTCGGCCTGTTTTGCGTGCTCCGCCGGCGGCGCTTCATCCGGGGCTTCCTCGGCGTGACAGGCACAGTCGTCTTCGCCGCAGTCGCTGCACTCACCGCACTCTTCGCAGGCGCGGTCCTTTCTGCTTGGCGACCAGCTCAGGCCAAAACCAAACTCCCACAGAGGAGTGCCGGCGCTGAAGGGCTGACCAGCACCGAAGGTGGCGTTGTAGGGGTTGCTTGCAGTGGAGGTCTGGACATTCGCCGGGGAATAGGAGGCGCCGATCTGGCCGCGCCACTCTTCGCTGAGCTGCTGCTCATAGCCCAGGCTGTAGTGCAGCTCGTTCGTGGCGGCAAAGATCGGGCTGAGGAACTCATCGCGAATCGGGGAGGCCGCGTAGTTCAGGCCGGCGCGCCAGACCTGCTCGTCGTCGCCGCGCGGGCTGAACTCGGCGCCGAGCGCCAGCACATTCTGGTCCTTCCAGTTCTGCGGGAAGACGATGGCCGGGATCCCGGGCGGCGAGATGGTGATGTTCCGGCGGACTGCGGCCCAGCCGATGTGGCGATACTCCGCGCTGGCCCTGAAGCGGCAGTCAAAGCGGTGCTGGATACCAAGGCCGTACTCCTCGGGAAACTCAGCGCCGTCAACCTCGACGTTCTCAATGCTCTGCCCCGCCAGCGGGTTGCCCGGAGCAAAGCTGATGGTTCCGCCGTCCACAGTCAGATGGCTGCGGCTGCGGTAGTAAAGGCCCAGCTGGGTTGCGTCGTCAAAGCGGTGCAGCAGGCCGGCGCGCCAGGCATAGCCGCTGCCGGCCAGGCCGGAGAGCTCCTGTCCGCTGGTATTGGCCAGAATGCTGTAGGACTGGTCATCCGTCTCGCCGCTGGACCAGTGCAGGCTGGCGCCGATGGCAGTGTCTTCGCTGAGCTTGACCGCGATGCCGGGTGTCAGGGCCAGATAGCGTACGGACGAACTGGCGCTGTCGCGCGTGCCGGCCGGGGCACCGATCAGGCTCAGGTCAAAGTCCTGAACCTCGTAGCCCAAGTTGCTCAGGCTGAAGACACCCAGGCCCCAGGCGAAGTCCTCAGAGCCGGGCGCAGCATAAGCCAGGTTCGGCGCCCAGAAGCTGCGCTTGCGGCCCCGGCCGTTCAGCACACCGGTGTACTTCACTTCGGATTCAATCAGGCGCAGGTCAAAGTCAAAGACCGGGCGCTCCAGGAATGCCAAAGCAGCCGGGTTGCCACTGAGCGCCCCGCTGTCGGGGTCGGTGGCCACAAAGGTTCCGCCGCGGCTGATCTGCTTCAGGCTGGCTCCCGTACTGCGCATGCCGTTTCCGGCGAGGGCCTGCGTTGCGCCGGCCGCCAGCAGGATCAGCACCAGAACCGCGCCCGCGGCTTCGTGTGCATGCAGTTTCATTTCCTTCCCCCTTGCACCTGCGTGCAGTCGAATCTTAGCAGAAAGCGGACATATCAGGTCAGATAAGTGGATGGTGGCGACATCCTGCAGACAGCCATTGCTGGCTCCGCCCTTAACATTTTTCCGCCAAAGCTGCGCCCGGGCTGTGCTTGTCTGTAAAATTCAATTCCCTTACAAGGCTCAAGGGAGAGCAATGATCAAGCACCTCAAGGCCGCACTGCTATCGCTGACCGCGCTGGGCCTGGCCGCCTGCTCTGGCGGATCAGACACCGCCTCGCTTGGGAGCGCCTCTGATGCGGCGCTCCAGCCGGCCCCTGCGGGCGCCGAGCTGAGCCGCAGTCTGCTGCCCGGCCAGCCGGGCCTGTATGAAGGTGCCTTCAACACCCCGGATCCAGCCGCCCTGATGCCGCAGCCAAAGAAGGCCGCCCAGGCGGGCCTGGACTTCGCCGCCGACGAGTTTGTAGTTATCTTTGAGAACAAGCCCGAGGCGGCCGCGCTGGCCCCTTACCTGGGCCAGGGCAGTGATGGCCGGGCCGATCTTCTGCGAGCCACCGACAACGAGCCCCTGGTGCGGCATGACTACTTCCGCCGCGTCAGCGCAAACCTGGCCAGCGCCTACGGCCTGGAGCTGGGAAGCCGAGTCTTCTTCAAGGACGTGAACTTCGCGGTGTTGCGCCTGCCCGCCGTTGAGGATGTCGCCGAGCTGGACGCAGCGATGCTGAGGCTGCTGCGGGAGAACCGCGGCCTCGTGCGCGAGGTTTGCTACAACATGTTTGTCCAGACGGTTGGCGCGGTTGACCCTCAGGGCCGCCGGCTGAGCCAGGAGGACTTCCGGCGCATCTTTGGCCCGCGGCAGCCCTCCGGCCGCGGGCTGTTCAAGCAGGTCAGTGCGCCGCCCAATGACCCGCTGCATCTGAACCGCGCGGGCACCCAAGGCGGCTCCTGGGCCAACTGGCGCTGCGGGGCCTTTGACACCTTTAACGATGAAGACAGCACGGAGCTTGCTGGCGGCTGGGTCAACATGACGGGCGATGGCAGTGTGCTGGTTGGCCTGATCGACACCGGCTGCCGCATGACGCATGAGGACCTCGTCGGTAATGTCATCACGCCCTACAGCACCGCGCCCTTTAACGCCCCCGGCGTCCTGACCGACGTTATCAACAAGGACAACGACCCGGCGGATGACTATGGCCACGGGACCTACTGCGCCGGCATCATCGGCGCGGTGGCCAACAACGGCAAGGGCCTGGCCGGCATGTGCCACGACGTGGAGATCCTGCCGATCAAGGTTATCGCGGCCAACGGCTGGGGCACGGATGCCCAGGTGGCCGAGGGCATGCTGCTGGCGGACGCGCTGGGCGCGGAGATTCTCAGCATCAGCCTGGGCGGGCCCTATGCCGACCGCACAAGCCAGCTTGCCACCCAACAGTGCGATGCGGATGGCGTGCTGGTCATTGTGGCCGCCGGCAACTGGAACACCAGCGCGCCCAGCTATCCGGGCTATTACCAGGACAGCTTCTGCGTCGGCGGCACGACCCTGGTCAACGCCAGCGGCAACCAGGACTTCAGCCCGACGATAGACACCAACGAGGACATGACGCCCGATGCGCTGCCGGTGGCCAGCCGCTTTGACGCCCGGGTTGGGTTCAGCAACTACGGCCCATGGGTCGACATCGCCGCTCCGGCGGTTGAGATGCAGTCCACCACCGCCGGCGCTGACGATGGCTATGCCGGCGGCGGAGCCGGAACCAGCTTTGCCTGCCCTTCGGTGGCCGGCTGCGCGGCGCTTTTGTGGGAGTACATCGGCGCTGAGGCCAGCGCCGACCAGGTGCGCGGCCTGCTGCAGGGCACCCAGACTCCCCTGGCCACCAATGGCAACACCGCCAACCCGCGGGGTTTCATTGACGACAGCAGCAACGGAACCGTGGGCTGCGTGAACCTGAAGGCCGCCATGGACCTCTATGACGCCGGGCAGGGAAGCGCGCCTGTGATCAGCTGGGACAACCCGGTGGATGGCGAGAGCGTCAGCGGCATGCAAGAGATCCGCGTGGCTGTCAGCGGCGGCAGCGGAAACGTGATCCGCGTCGACCTTGAAACGCCGACGCGCATACTCGCTACGGTCGAGGAAGCCAGCTCAGGCTTCTACCGGTTCAACTGGGACACCAGTTTTGAGTTCAACCAGCCCCTGCCGCTGACCGCCAAGGTTTACGACGACCAGGGCCACATGGTGCGCAGCACGATAACAGTCCTGCCTGACAACGCGCACCTGGTGCCCGCGTGGAGCGAGGACTTCACGGAGGTCGCCAACGACACTATCCCGGCGGGCTGGTTCAGCTTCGACGGCAACCAGATTGCGGGCAACACGAGCTGGGGCGCAACGGACGCTCTGGGCTCGGCGGCGGTGCCCTGCATGCACAGCGCCGGCACCAGCGATGACAACGCTTCCATGAGCAACAACTGGCTCTTCAGCCCGATCCTGGACCTGCGCGGCCGCTCCACTGCCAGTCTGAGTTTCGATCTGCGCTATACCGGTGGCGAAGTCTGGTTCCTGTACACCATCGATGACTCCACGTATTTCTATGAGTACTGGAACGCCGGCGGCATGCATGAATGGGAAAGCAAGAGCTACGACCTCACTCCGCTTTGCGGCCATGAGGTGCGACTGCTGTGGACGCTTACCGGCGGCGCGGGCAATGGTATCTGGATTGACGATGTCAGTGTGGATACCGCCAGCGGAACGCCGCCGAGCATAGAGATCACCAGCCCGGCAGCCGGCGCAGCTGTAAACGGCATAGTGCCGGTGAGTGTGACGATCAGCGATGACACGGTGCAGCTCAGGGTCGAGGCGGAGCCGCCGACACTGGGGCCGCTTTTTTATGACCAGCTGCCGGACAACGATCCGGAGAACCCCACCAAGACCTACAGCTTCTACTGGGACAGCCGCTGGGTCTACAAGGGCGGCTGCCAGCTGATTGTGACCGCGCGCGATGATGAGGACAACGACGGCCAGGCGGACGACCTGGCGGCCCAGGACAGTGTGGCCCTCACCGCAAGCAACATCAGCAGGGATCCCGCTTACCTGGAGGGCTTCGAGTCCATGCTGGAGATCGGCGGTGTGCTGGGTGGCGGGATAGAGCCGGACGGGGACTGGTTCACCTGGGACAGCGGCAGCAGTATCTGGCGCCTGACGCAGGCCAGCCCGCAATATGGCAACAACTGCCTGCGCTTCGGTCCCGAGGGCAGCGGGAACTATGGCGACAACGAGTTTGACCAGCTCTTCAGCCCGGTGCACGACTGCTCAGACACAGTGCGTCCCTATCTGCGGCTCTGGCAGAAGCTGGACCTGGAGGGCGACGGCAGCAGCGGCAACGACTTCGCCAAAATCCAGATGATGCGTTATCTGGGCCTCGAGGAGACGGTGACGACACTTGCCGAGTATCGCAAGGACAGCAGCCCGGCTGGCCAGTGGATTGAGCAGGCCTTTGACCTTGGCAAGTTCAAGGCTGCGCCCTTCAGGCTGAACTTCCTGTTCAGCAGCGACAACAACGGCCAGGCCGGCAGCGGCTGGTTCATCGATTCCTATGAGATTCTGGATGCCGACCCGGGCATCAGCGGCCTGCAGCCCGGCCGGGCGCCCCGTAAATCTGAGGTCACCATTCTTGGTGAGAACTTCGGAATCCTCCAGGGCTCATCCAGCGTCAGCTTCGCCAAGGCCGGCGGGGGCAGGGTGGATGCCGAAGTGCTGAGCTGGGGGACTGCCGCTGTACTGGTCAAGGTGCCAGACGATGCAGTTACGGGAACCATCATCGTCAAGGTGCTGGGCTTCGAGAGCAATGGCAGCAACTTCCAGGTCATCAAGCCGGCGCCGGTGCTGGGCGGGATCAGCCAGCTCTAGCCGCAGGTCAGATGGACGGGTTAAGACAGGGCGTCCGGGCCGGCTGATGCTTGCACAATTCTGAACAGATTTAACCTTGAGTCTGTAGTCAAGAATGCTTGCTAGGGCCTAGAATCGAGTCCCAACTCGCGTTCAAGGCAGGCGCCGTCTATGGCCCGCAGTCTTCCCGTAATTCTCCTTTCCGCTCTGCTGCTTGCTCTGCTCGGCTGCGGCAGCGGTGGAAAGCAAAGTGCGCAGCTCATGCCGGGCCCCGGCGATGCTGCAGACAGCCTGGCCGGCGAGCCCGGCGGCCTGCGCTCTGACCCCGGCGCCTTTCCCCTGGCAGGGGAGGCGACACTGCTGGCGGGGGCCCGGACTGTGCCTGACCCGACAGCGGAGCAGCCGCTGCCGCGTCTGGCCGCGCAGGCCGGTGTGGACTTTGCCGCCAACCGCTTCATCGCCATACTGGAGAACAGCCCGCAGGCCAATGCCATGGCGCCCTATATGGGCAATGGCGTCGACGGCACAGCGGACATGCTGCGCGCCAGCGACAACCAGCCCCTGGTCCAGCACCCCTACTTCCGGCGTGTCAGCAGCAACCTGGCCAGCCACTATGGCCTTGATGTCTTTGGCCGCGTCTTTTACAAGGACGTCAACTTTGTCGTGCTCGAACTGCCGGAAGTGGAGAGCGTCGCCGACCTGGACAGAATGATGCTGCGGGTACTGAACGAAAACCGCGGCCTGGTGCGTGAAGTTTGTTATGACACCTACCTGAAGGCTCTCGGCTCAGTTGACGCCAAGGGCCAGCAGGTCCCGCAGGAGCTGGTGGACGGCTTGATCCGCAGCATGCCCGGTCGGCCCAGGGATGCCGCGCCGGCTCCCTCGCGCCGGGTCAGCACGCCGCCCAACGACCCGATGCACCTGAACCGCAACGGCAGCAACGGCGGTACCTGGGCCAACTGGCGTGTCGGCGCCTTTGATACCTACAACGATGGCACAGCCTGGACCGGCTGTTATGGCACTACTGTGGGCTCAAGCAGCGTGCTGGTCAGCGTGCTGGATACCGGCTGCCGCGTGACCCACGAAGACCTGGTTGGCAACGTGATTGTCGCCAGCACCACGCCGCCCTACAACGCGCCAGGCATCCTGACCGATGTAATCAACAAGGACAACGATCCCGCTGATGGCCATGGCCACGGCACGAACTGCTGCGGCTGTGTCGGCGCAGTGGGCAACAATGCCAAGGGCTTGTCTGGCATGTGCCAGACCGTGAAGATCCTGCCGATCAAGGTGCTCAGTGATGGCGGCAGCGGATCCGACAGCCAGGTTTCCGAGGGCATTCTGCTGGCGGACTATCTGGGTGCGAACATCCTCAGCCTCAGCCTCGGCGGGCCCTTTGCGGACCGCACGACCCAGCTGGCGGTCAAGCAGTGCCACGCTGATGGCCGGCTCGTCGTTATCGCCGCAGGCAATGAGAACACCAGCGCGCCCAGCTATCCGGGTTATTACCCCGAGGCCCTGTGCGTCGGCGCGACGACCCTGGTGAATGGCTCGGGCAACCAGGACTTCAGCCACACCGTGGACACGAATGGCGACACCACGGCCGACAGCCTGCCCATCACGGGCCGCTTCGATGCCCGGGCCTCCTTCAGCAACTATGGCGCATGGGTGGACATCGCGGCGCCAGGCGTGGAAGTGCGGACCACCAGCCGGGCCAGCGACACCAGCTATACGGCGGCCACTGCCGGCACCAGCTTCGCCTGTCCCTATACGGCCGGCTGCGCGGCGCTGCTCTGGAGCCATATGGGCGCGGCGGCGAATGCCGGCAAGGTTCGCGGCCTGCTGCAAAGCAGCGCCACTTCTATTGCCACCAATAACAACACGGCCAACCCCAAGTGCTTCATAGACAACAGCTCCAACGGCACCGTAGGTTTCTGCAACGTCAAGGCCGCCATCGACCTCTACAACACATCCCCCGGGGCGGGCCCCACCATCACCTGGGATAACCCCGCCGCCAACAGCACAGTCAGCGGGACGGTGGAGATCCGGGTGGCTGTCAGCGGCGGCAGCGGGACCACGACCAAGGTGGAGTTCTATACCGCCACCCGGCACCTCGGCACGGTGACCGCGCCCAGTGGCGGCTTCTACCGCCTGAACTGGAACACGGTCTTTGAGTTCAACCGGCGGATGGACCTGAACGCGCGGGCCTACGACAACAAGGGCAACATCATCACCAGCACCATCCAGGTCACCCCCAACAACGCGCACGTGCTGCCCAACTGGAGCGAGAACGTCAGCGGCACCGCCAACAATGCGCTGCCCAGCGGCTGGAGCATCCTGGATGGCAACCAGGGCAGCGGCAACACTGTCTGGGGCGCTGACGACAGCCAGGGCAGCGCAGCCCTGCCCAGCCTGCACAGCAGTGGCACGACGGCGGACTTCGCGGCGCAGAGCAACGACTGGCTATTCGCGCCGATCATCGACCTGCGGGGCAAGGCCACGGCCAGCCTGAGCTTCAACTTCTTCTACCGTCGCAGCAGCGCCGACATCTGGTTCCTTTACACCGTGGACGATGCAAACTACTTTGTCGAGTACATCTCCACGGGTAATGCGAACTATCCCACTGAGGGCGTCTGGGGTACGCGCACGGTCAACCTTAACTTCCTGGCCGGGCGTGAGGTCAGGCTGATGTGGGTGATCCAGCGCGACGGCGGCGGCGGCAGCGGTGGCAGCGGCCTGTGGATTGATGACATCAGCGTCACTTCCGGCAGCGGCACACCGCCGACAATCAGCATCACCGCGCCAGCCAATGGCGCCACCGTCAGCGGCATGGTGACAACGAACGTAACGCTCAGCGATGACGTGGTGCAGCTGCGGGTAGAGGCCATCCCGCCCGCGCTCGGCACCTTCTCCTTCAACAGCATTCCGGATAACGACCCGGGCAGCGGAAACAAGACCTTCAGCTTCAAGTGGGACAGCCGGCATACATGGAACGGCCCCTGCCTCTTCACTGTCTATGCCCTGGATGACGAGGACGGCGACACCATTGCCGACGACCTGATGGCCCAACAGAGCATCTCGCTGACTGTGAACAATGCGAACAAGAGCCTGAACTGGTACGAGGGCTTTGAGTCCATCACCACCCTGGGCGGCACCACCGGCGGCGGCAACAACTTTGACGGCGACTGGTACCTCTGGGGCGGCGGAGCCAGCACCTGGCGCATCAACACCGTGAGCCCGCATGCCGGCAGCAAGACCGCGAAGTTCGGTCCGGCGGATGGCAGCAACTATGGTGCCAACGAGTTCGACCAGCTCTACAGCCCGATGGTCAGCTGCCCAAGCGCGGTACACCCCTACCTGCGCTTCTTCCACAAGCTGGATGTTGAGGGAACCGGCGCGGGTGGCGACATGGCCAAGCTCTACATAGTGCGCTACCTTGGCATCGACGACACGGAAGTGCCGATGGCCGAGTACCGCGCCGACAGCTCACCGGCCGGCAGCTGGGTGGAGCAGAGTTTTGACCTGAGCAAGTTCAAGTCCACGCCCTTCCGCTTCAACCTGCTCTTTGACAGCGATGGGGATGGCAACGCCGGTGCGGGCTGGTTCATTGACAGCTTTGAGGTGCTGGACGCCAATCCGAGCATCACCAACCTGACGCCAAACCGTGCGGTCAATGGCAGCAGCATCACCATCAACGGCAGCAACTTCGGCGGGGTCCAGGGCAGCAGCACGGTGACCTTCCAGAAAGACGGCGGCGGCACAGTCAATGCCACGGTCACCAGCTGGACCAACACGGTGCTGACGGTGACAGTGCCGGCCAACGCGGCGAAGGGGAATGTGACCGTGAGCGTCCTGGGCTTCAGCAGCAATGGCGTGCAGTTCACCCCGATTCTGGCCCCGCCAAGCCTGGATGGTCTGGGCCAGCTGTAGCGCAGGGCTTAACATGCACTGATGCAGCCTCTGATCCTGCCCTATGGCCACTTTGTGCCGCAGATCGACCCCTCTGCCTGGATAGCGCCCGGCGCGGTCATCACCGGCCAGACTCGTCTTGCGGCGCACGTGACCGTGCTTTACAACTGCGTCATCCGCGGCGATGTGAACCGTGTTGAGGTGGGCGAGGGCAGCAACATTCAGGACCTCTCAATGCTGCATGTCGCTGATGACTGGCCCTGCATCATTGGGCGCGAGGTGACGGTGGGGCACTGCTGCATTGTCCACGGCTGCGTGGTGGAGGACGGCTGCCTGATCGGCATGGGCGCGCGAATCCTCAATGGCGCGCGCATCGGCCGCGGCAGCATCGTGGCCGCCGGGGCTGTTGTGCCGGAAGGCATGCAGGTGCCGCCCGGCAGCCTGGTGGCCGGCGTGCCCGCGCAGGTCAAGAGCGAAGTCACACAGCGGCACCTGGAGCGGCTCGGCGCCCTGGAAGGGGCGGCGCAGGACCCGACAATCCCGGAGGATCTGCGGGGCCTGCCGGGGGTAGCTTTCGCCAGAAAGTATCGGCTGGTGGCAAAGGCCTACCGGGATGGCCATGCCTATAGAGGCCTTGAAGGTCAAGGCGCGCCTGAAAGTTAAATTAGCTCATTGTGGCTTGTTTTGCTGTCTGCGGGGCGCTATAGTCTGAATGCGCAGGCCCGCGCAATGCTACAGCCAGAAAGGGTGGCGGTGCCACAGAAGCAGTGCAGTTGCAGTATTCCCTGTGACTGTAAGAAGTAAGGTCACCAGCTTGGCGGGCGGTTTATGCGTATCGACAGACAAAGTCGACTTCTGCAGACACCAGCATTCCAAGCCCAGACTGATACAGCGCGGAATTGGCGCGCATCATTACGCATTTCCCGTTCCCTGGGGAATTACCGGCTGAGTTGTAGGGGGAGGCTGAGGGGGCTGCGGTGCAGCCCCTTTTGCTTGCCCGCATATCAGGGGCCGGCGACGCTGTAACTCAGCACCGGGCTACTCTCACCATCCGCCGCCAGCTCTACCGGCACCAGCAGGCGAGTACTGTCAAAGAAGCACTGGCCGCCGGTCTCAAGATCGCAGTAGAAGACATAGCAGTCCAGAATGAGGGTGAGGCTGGAGGCCAGCGCGGAGTCAAAGCTGAGCTCGAGACGGAACTGTCCCTGGGCCAGCGTCTCCGGAGCCGATTCCTTGCCGCCCGGGGCCAGAAGCTCAGAGGCCGCGAAATGCACTGCGCCAGCCGGCTTGCTGGTTGCGGCAAGCTGGCTGGGGGCCAGCTCGTTCAGGTGCGTGCCGGCAGGCAGGTCAACCAGGAGTCTGATCTCCTTGGTGGCCGGGCTGAGCTTCAATCTAGGCAGCTCTAGAACGCGCTGCGGCTCGGGCACAGCGCCAGGCAGCGCCGATCCGCCAGCCATCTGCAGCAGCTTGTCAGTGCCGCTGAGCTTCAGTGTGCTGAGCTCGGCACTGTCCAGGTCGAAGACCCTGATGAGGCCATTGTTGGTGTCGGCGATAAACAGCCTCCTGCCCATGCCAGCTATGTCGCAGGGTTCGTTCAGCTCGGCCCTGGCCGCAGGCCCATCCGTCATTCCAGGACTGCCGGTCCCGACTAAGGTGCTGAGCACCCCGCTGGCGGGGTCGTAGACGCGGATTTTATGGTTATAGGTATCCGCAATGTAGACCCGGCCATCGAAGAAGTGTATGCCGACGGGGTGCTGCAGGCGCGCTCTGGGGTACTTGCCGTCGATATCGCCAAACTCGAAGAGGCCCTCGCCGATCAGCGTGCGGACTTCACTGCCCTTGAAATCAACCCTGCGCGCCGCGCTCGTTTCGCTGTCGGCAAAATAAAGCACGCCGCCGCGGCTGGATGGGCCGCTGCTGCTGATGCCGCTGGGCTGGGCCAGGGCTGCGTCTTTGCCGCTTCCATCCTCGATGTCTTCCCGGCCGCTGCCTGCGAAGGGCTTTGCAGCGCCGCCAGAGCTGTCTATAGTCCAGAGCTGATGGCTGCCCGCCATGGCGACATATAGCAGCTGGCCTTCCAGCAGCAGGTCCCAGGGACTGCTGAGGCTGACATTCTGTCCTGTACCCGGTCTGGGCGGATAGGTGCTGGCCTGCTTCCCGTTACCAGACAGAGTGCTGACGGTCCGGCTTTCCAGATCGAGGACACGAATCGAGTGGTTCTCGGTATCGGCAACAAAGAGCCGGCCCGCCGAAGGGTCAAAGCAGACTCCCTGCGGGTGCTTGAAGCGGGCGGCCTCGAAGCTGCCGTCCTTGAAGCCATATTCGCCGGAGCCGATCACCTCCAGAACCTCGCCATCCAGCCCCAGCAGCACGATACGGTTGTGCCCGCTGTCGCTGACGGCCAGGCGTGTGCCGGAAGGGTCGAGCTCAAGCTTGCCCGGGAAGCTCAGCAGGCCTGCGGGCGCCTTGTCCTTTTCCAGGTGCAGGGGGATCTTCTTCTCGCGGTCCAGCAAGCCCTGCTTGTCGAACTGTTCAACAGCCTGCTTCAACAGGGGCTGAAAGTAGTCATACACGCCTTCACCGCTGCGCGTAGTGATGATTCGCCCCTGCGGGTCAATCATCACGATGGTGGGCCAGGAGCGCACGGTATAGCTGCTCCAGATCCGCATGTCGGCGTCGTTAACCACCGGATGCCCGATCTCGTACCTCAGAATGGCACTGCGGATGTTGCCGCTTTGCTGCTCATTGTCGAACTTGGCGCTGTGGACGCCGATCACCACCAACTCCTCGGGATACTCCTCTTCCAGCCGGCGCAGATCCGGGATTACATGCATGCAGTTGATACAGCAATAGGTCCAGAAATCGAGCAGCACGATCTTGCCCCGCAGATCCCTGATAGATACTGGGGCGTCGACATTCAGCCACTGGGCTCCTGCGGGGAAATCTGGCGCGTTCACGCCCTCCATGATAAGCGTGCTGGCGGCAGGCCTTGAGCCGCTGCCGGCGTCCAGAGCGCGGACAGCGGCAGTGCTCTGCCGGGCAAAGAGCGCAATTAGGATCGCGGCTGCAAGCGATATTAGCCTGGTGGCCACGCGGAGGAAGACTTCCGACGGCCGACCGGCCGTCCATGAGCTTACTTTCAGGTCTTGCACTTGGTCCCGGCACCTGCGGCGGCGTCCGCACTTTCCGCGTCAGCTTTGTTGCAGGCGTTCAGCAGCAGCATTGCCGCCAGCAGAACCAGGATCAGCAGATCTCGCATCTTCTCTCCATGCCATATCCGGCAGCAAATTCTACCCTTTGCAGCGTGGCTTTTGAGATGAATCACCTAAACAAACGTAGGCAGCTTTGCGACAAGACACCTGCTTATGCCGCTTCAGGAGTGCTTTGGCGTGATCTAAGCCCGGTGCACGAACCTGCAAGCTTCGCAGCAAGGGTAGCGCTTCGCCTTGACCCGCTTCTTGACCCACTGCTAGAATGCCGCGGTCAGGAAGCCGGCCGGATGGCAAGGTTTGCCTGCTGCGGTGCCATCTGCGGCCCGCGATACCGGGGAGGGAGTCCGCCGTGACGGCGGTTATGGGGATGAAATGGAGGTTCTGGTGGGAAGCAATCAGGAGATCATGACTGCTGATCAGGCCGACCAGGAGCAGCAGACCGCGCCCACGAGGCGTATCGGGCTGCCTCCTGAAGAAGAGGCCTATTTGTGGGCGCACTACGACGTCCGGGCCCGCGCGCGTATCATCGAAGCATACCAGCCCCTTGTCTTTCACATCTTTGGCAAGCTCGGCCTGCGGCTGGGTGAAGAGGCCGTTGACGTAATCAGCGAAGGCACGGTGGGCCTGATCCACGCTGTCGACAACTATGACCGTCATCGCGGCGTCCCCTTCAAGAGCTATGCCTACCTGCGGGTCAAGGGTTCGATGATTGACTATCTGCGCAGCCAGAAGATCGCCCTCAAGGGCGGTGAGCTGCGCGAGTTTGAATTCTTCTCCGGCCTGGCCAGCGAGGGTGAGGACAAAATCTCCCTGGAGCGCCTGGAGTTCCTGTTTGAGAGCCTCAAGCACCTCAGCCCACGCGAGGCCGAGATCATCATGGGCATCTACCATGACGGTCTGAGCCAGAGCGAGCTGGCGGCGCGCTTCAAGTGCACCAGGGCGAACGTGAGCATCCTTCACGGCCGGGCACTCAAGCGTCTCAAGCACCTGATCTTTGACGCTCAGCGCGACGCGGTCGGTGCCGGTCTGGCCTGGTTCAACCCCTGGTCTTAGCCTCCCGGCGTATGCCGGGACCTGGAGGAGTGATGAACAAGAGCTTCCTGTTGCTTTCAATCCTGCTCGTGTTTTGCCTGCTGCAGCTTTCAAGCTGCGGTTCGAGCGGCGAAGCCAACCCTAACAACAATGTCGAGCAGACCCTGACCCTGGACGACCGGGCTCCTGGTGGCACCGCGATCGTCCTCAACCTGCGTGGCCCCAACAGCGGCACAAGCACTGCTCTGACCTACTACGTCTTTGGTTCCAACGAAAGCCTCGGCGACAAGACCATTATTCCGCTGGCCCCCCTGCGGAAAGATGAGCAGTCCTTCGGGCCCTATGCCTTTGGCGAGACCGCCTCGGACATTGACCTGAGCCCCTGGGCCGGTTACCAGTACATTTATGTACGCTGCAACCCTGCCGTTCCGCAGTACATCTTCCTGCTGAAGCCTGGCCATACCTACACATTCAGCTCCACTTAAGGCTCGCTGCTCAAGCTAAGTCGACTGGCTCACCAAAGGGCCAGCTTCCTGCTGTGTTCAATCAGACTGTAGTTGGGGCTATTATTTAAATTTTCCCAAGGTACCTTGACATGCCTGTTATGCAGTCCTACCATTGACAAGTGATGCTTCACTTGTCTTCTTTGTGCTTGCTCTCTTGCCAACTTCCGGCCGGACTCCGTAGTTTCACAGGCAAATTTCCAAAATACACCATACTATGTCCTCGATATCGTGGATATTTTCACGATAATATGGTAGGATTCGACGCTGGGTAACCGACTGGTTGAGATGGCATAGGGGGAATAACGCTGCAGACCCGCGGAAGCGGGAGATAGGCAGGCCGGAAACCGGTTTGCCTGATATGCGCCTTCAGGAGGCAAGCTATGAGACCGAGTGGTAGAGGCAGGTTCAATCTGACCCTTACCGTGCTGGCCTTCCCTGTTTTCGGACTGCTCATGGGCGGCTGTGCCGGTGTGCTGTCCGGCGACGGAGATGACAATAATGGACCGGCTGCCAATCAGCCGCCTGTCATCATCGGAGATACCATCACGGTGAACAACACCGCACCGGAAACCGGCGACAGCATCACCCTGTCGATCACAACCGAGGATCCGGAAAACCAGGCCCTGACCTACGCCTGGGATGATGGCAACGCCGGAGCCGGCGACTTCACCGGCAGCGGCGCATCCGTCTTTTGGAACACCAGCGTGGCGGGCGCCTATGTCATCAGCGTCACTGTCACCGACAGCGAGGGCGGAACTGATACGGAGACCATATCTATGACCGTCACCGAGGCTGTGGTTGTGGTTCCCAACGACCCGCCGAGCTTCACCGACACCGGCATCACCAAGGACGTGACGGCTCCTGTGGCAGGGCAGAAGGTCATCTTCAGCGCCACGGCCGCCGACCCCAATGGTGACCCCCTGTCCTTCATCTGGGAGGACAATACCGGCCAGGAGAACTTCTCCGATCCGGCCGTGGGCGCCGATGGCAAGGCCAAGATCTGGTGGACCGCGCCATCCGCGGGCACCTTCACCATCACCGCGATCGCCAATGACGGCCGCAGCGGTTCCCGCGTGATCAGCGCGACCGTCGCTGTGGATGCCGGCGTGAATGTCGGGGCCTTCCCCAGCTCCTTTAACTATGTCGGCGCGGAGCACTGCGCCAACTGCCACGAGGACATTTACGACGCCGAGCAGATGACCGGCCATGCCCACCGCGAGGACAACATGCAGGCCGCCGGCCTTGGCCGTCTGGAATCCTGCCGTGGCTGCCACAACGTCGGCTGGCAGGATGGCGGCTACATCGACTACGAGCTCACCCCGCAGTTCGCCAATGTGCAGTGCGAAAGCTGCCACGGCACCGGCGTCGGCCACCCGGCCAACGGCCCGCTGCCGACCAACTTCGATCCTGCCCTGTCCTGCGGCAAGTGCCACATCGGCAGCCACCACCCGACCTACACCGAATGGCAGACCTCGGGCCACGCGACCTTCGATATCTCGGAGACCGCCGAGGAAGAGAACATCATCGAAGCGGCCTGTATCAAGTGCCACAACGGTGAGTGGTTCGTGAAGATCCAGATCAACGGCGAGGCGCAGCCGGAAGAAGACCTGCCGCACGGCAGTGGTTCCCACATCTCCTGTGCCACCTGCCACGACCCGCACGATGCGAAGTACGGCAGCCAGCTGCGTGTCGACCCCGAAGGCTCGGTTACGATCCCCTTCGACGACACAGTGGTCAGCGCCGGCGCGGCCAACACCTGCCTGATGTGCCACAACGGCCGTCGTACCCGCAAGAACATGAACGACACCATCGCCAAGGGCGGCCGCGGCTTCCACGGCAACAGCCAGGGCCCGATGCTCTACGGTATTGGTGGCTTCGAGTTCGAAGGTGTCACCTATGACAAGGAGCACCCGCACAACACCTGGAACCAGGAGAAGTGCATCACCTGTCACATGTACACCGAAGAGTATGTGAGCGAGGAAGACCCGGCGATCACCGGCCACTCCTTCGCCCCGCAGTTCGAGTCCTGCCTGGCCTGCCACACCTTCGGCTCCGCCGAGGACATGGAGGCCTACGTCGAGGAGTACCAGACGGAGACCGACGCGATGCTGGCGGAGTTCGAAGCCGCCTGGCCCGCCGCCTGGAAGACCACGGATGAAGAAGGCGTGACCCTGAACAACCGTCCGGACACCAATGACCCGCCGGAGTTCGACGGTCCTCCGACCGAAGACCCGATCGGCGACCAGTATCGCCAGGCGTGGTGGGACTACTACTACGTCAAGGCGGATGCCAGCCGCGGCGTCCACAACCCGTCCTACGCCCGCAGCCTGCTGCAGTCTGCGATCAACAAACTCAACGAGCTGAACGCTCAGCAGTAAGCAAGTCAAACGGGGGGCGGCACAGGCCGCCCCCCGTCCATCTCCCTTCGGGGAGCCCGGGTTCCGACTGGAACCCACTCCGCTGATAGCGCCCCTGCAGCTGCTTCCCTGCGGGCCGGAGTTTCGGCCAGGGCGCAATGAAGGCGGCGGGCGCTCATCGGATCGCCGCCGCACTTCCCCGAGCCGCCGGGGTTCGGCCACGGCCGCGCCTGAAGCGAGACGGCTCAAACGAGGAATGCTATGCGTAAGCTGATCCGCAAGCACTGGTTGCTCAGTATCCTGGTGGTGCTGGTGATCTTCTTCACGGGGTCCTGGGGGGCGCTGGCCTACACCAATAATCCCGCCTTCTGCACCAAGTGCCATGTGATGGACCCCTACTGCAACACCTGGGCCAGCTCCACGCACAGCAAGGTGGCCTGCGTCGACTGCCACTATGCCCCCGGAGACAAGTACAAGATCTGGGTCAAGGCCAAGTCCCTCAACCAGGTCGCGGCCTACTGGACCGGCCACTACGACACCAAGTTCTATGCGGACATCAAGGACGCCTCCTGCATGGTCTGCCACAAGCTGGAAGACCTGAACAAGCCGGTCAAGTACAACGGCCACGTCAACTTCGACCACTCCAAGCACTATGGCAAGGATGACCGCGGCATCAAGCTGCTGTGCACCAGTTGCCATAGCCACTCCGAAAAGGACCAGCACTTCAGCATCAACAAGAACGCCTGCTATCTGTGCCACTTCCGTGGCGAGATGAGCGCCAGTGTGCCCAAGAAGCAGGAGTTCTGCACCAAGTGCCACGACGTCCCTGAAAAGGACATTGAGATCTCCGGCCAGACCTACTCCCATGCCAGCTATGTCGAGCAGGGGGTGGACTGCCAGCGCTGCCACATCGACGCGGTGGAAGGCCAGGGTGATGTCGAGACCCGCTCCTGCGAGGTCTGCCATGACGACCCGAAGCTGCCGGACACCGCAGCGGAGCGCGAGGAGCTGCACCGCACCCACGTAACAGAGCACAAGGTCGACTGCTTCCGCTGCCACACCGACATCACCCACGGCGTGCGCCCGACGGGCAAGCAGATCGTCTTCTCCTGCAACCAGTGCCACAGCCAGCCGCACCTTGGCCCGCAGGAGCTATATGCCGGCAAGGGCGGCCGCGGCGTCGACGAGATGCCCTCGGCCATGTACAAGGCCCAGGTCGACTGCGTCGGCTGCCACCTCGAGGACCACACCTTCGGCGCCGAGAGCACGATGAAGGGCGCGGTCATGCGCCCCAGCGTGAAGGCCTGCGTCGACTGCCATGGCGACCTTGGCAGCGAGATGTACAACATGTGGACCCAGATGCTGGCTGACTCCATCGCCGCAGCGACAAAGGCGGTGGCCGCGGCCCAGAGCAAGGTGGACACCGCCGCTGAGGGCACGCCCGGCCTGGCCGAGGCCCGCAAGCTGCTGGAGGATGCGCAGTACAACCTGGACTTCGTCCGCTTTGGCAAGGGCATCCACAACGTTGGCTACTCCACGGCCCTGCTGGACAAGTCGATCGAGTTCGCCAACCAGGCCCTCGAGAAGCTGGGGGCAGCGCCGGCGGCTGAGTAACCCTAACCATGACCACTCGGTAATCCGTAGCTAGCAGGGCGGGGAGCAATCCCCGCCCTTTCCTTTCCGCTGCACCTGCAGCCGGGCGGGGCCGGCCCTCAGGCGGAAGAACTGCAGACGACAGCTGCGCATTCATGCAAGTGTCCAGCGCCGGCAGCGGGCCGCGCGGCTCCCGGGCCCCAGGGCGGGGTTTAACCCGCGCGCCCCTGAAACAACGTCAGTGCGTTCTTTGCGGCCGGCGGTGGCGTGGGATTTAACCTTCGCAGCTCGAAAAGCACCGAACTGCAGCGTTTTGAGTTTGCACATCTATTTCTTTCAGTAGTTGTTTCCAAGCCGCGCTGGAGCAGCATTAAAGGTCCATAGTTGCACAGCATTGCAGTTACCTCCTTTGTGGGGCGCCAGGTCTGAGGCCGCAGGCCGCTCGCAGATCCGCAGGCAGCGCGCGCGAAGCCGCAGGCCCGGCGGACTGGCCAGCACAGAGGATACCCGCGCAGACCCTCAATTGCGAGCCGCGCAGGGGAGATTCGGGCTGTTTATCACTGGCGCTGCATAAGTGGGCCAGAAGGGGGAAAGGCAGAAGGCAGAAGGCACAAGGCAGAAGGCACAAGGCAGAAGGCACAAGGCAAGAGGGATTGGGAGAGCAAGGAAAGGGGGAATGGGGAAAGGGGTGGGAATGGGGCATGGGTGGCGCTGCCGAGCAGGCGGACAGGACCGGAGCGCAGGCATCCGTGCCTGCATTCTTCCTGCGATGCCGGCTAAAGCCGGCGATCCATAAGATACGGGACTTATGTCCCGCGCTCCAGCCGGAGCGTCTCGGTGGAAGTACAGGACCGGAGCGCAGGCATCTGTGCCTGCATTCTTGTAGGGGCGCGTGGAGCGCGCCCGCGGTGTATCTGCCCAAAGAGCTACAGGACCGGAGCGCAGGCATCCGTGCCTGCATTCCTCCTGCGATGCCGGCTAAAGCCGGCGCTCCGACAAGATGCCGGCTAAAGCCGGCGTTCCCAGGGGCCCGCACTGCTGTGCGGGCCCACCGGGCGGGCTTTGCAGCCCTGCTGTTATTTCTTTCCCTGTACGTACTTGTCCATCCAGCCCTTGATTTCCTTCAGGCGGTGGATGCGGCGGTCCGTACGTCCGCCGCGGCTCATGCCATGCGGCTCATCGGGATAGCGCACCATGCGCGTCGGCACGCCCTTGAGCTTGAGCTGCACATAGACCTGTTCGCTCTGCTCCGTGGGGCAGCGCAGGTCCTGGTCCTGGAAGAGCACCAGGGCCGGAGTTTTGGCCTTGTGCATGTGGCTGATCGGGCTCATCTCGATGAAGCGCTCGCGCTCCTCCCAGACACTGCGGCTCTCCTTGCCGAACTCGCGGTGGAAGAGATAGCCGAAGTCCGAGCTGCCAAAGAAGCTCATGAAGTTGGTCACCGCGCGGTCGACGACGGCAGCTTTGAAGCGCTGGGTGTGGCCGATGATCCAGGCGGTCATGTAGCCGCCATAGCTGCCGCCGGCGCAGCCCAGGCGCTCCTTGTCGATGAAGGGGCACTGCCGCAGGACGTGGTCGGTGAAGCGCATGATGTCGCTGTAGTCGTTCTTGCCCCAGGCGCGGCTGATGGCGGCCTTGTGCGCCTCGCCATAGCCCGTGCTGCCCCGCGGGTTGCAGTAGAAGACCACATAGCCCTGGCCGGCCAGGTAGTTGAACTCGTTCATATAGGCCCGGCTGTAGGCCATGTGCGGGCCGCCGTGGATGTACAGGACGGCCGGGTACTTCTTGCGCGGGTTGAAGCCCGGCGGCGTCATGATCCAGCCCTGGATCTTGTGCCCGCCTTCACCGCGGGCCCAGGTTTCTGTGACCTCGCCCAGGCTCTTGCCGCTGACATAGCTCTCGCCGATGCGGCTGAGCTGCTTCAGCGGCGCATCAATATCGCTGAGTTTGCGTACAAAAATGTCGCCGGGATTTGTGGCATCGGCAAAGGCCAGGTACAGCAGGTCCCGCTCTTCGTCGATGGCGAAGGCCAGCACCACGCCGGGCTGCTTGAAGACCGGGCGGCCCTTGCCGCTGGCCACATCAAAGGCCCAGACTTCATTGCTGCCATCGCTGGTCAGCATGCTGTAGATGGTCTTGCCGTCGCGGCTCCACAGCGGGGCCGCCGTCTCGGGCGTGCCGAAGGTGTCGTTGAGGCAGGAGTTCTCCGGCGCGCGGTCGAGATCCGCGCCCAGCATCCGCGGGCCGCCCTTGCCGCTGAGGGGTGTGACAAAGAGCTTGGTGTCGGCCTCGCCCCAGAACTTGCTTTCGTCCTCCCAGCCGCGGAAGGCCAGCCACTGGCCGTCGGGCGAGACGCTGGGGCTTTCGCTGGGGCCAGCGAAGGTGGGGATGCGGCTGACCTTGCCGCCGCCCGCCGGAACCTTCCACAGCTCGGTCTTCATGGCCTCGAAGTCCGGGTCGGCGCTCTTGTTGGAGGCAAAGATCACATACTTGCCGTCGGGGCTGAAGCAGGGGCTGGAGTTGTCCTTGCCGTCGCTGACCAGGACGCGGTCCCGGCCGCTGCTGACATCCACCACGCGCAGCTCGGCGGAGCCCTGGGCCCGCCAGCCGGCGCCGTCCAGGCGGTAGAAGTAGCGCTCGATCACGCGCACCGCCGGCTCACGCTCGGCCTTCTTTCCCTTCTTCCCCGCCTCCTCGCGCTCGATGGCCTCGGCATCCTTGGGCGTGAAGGTGAAGACGATGCTTTTGCTGTCCGGGCTCCATTCGAAGACGCCGACGCTGCCCTTGAGCTTGGTCAGCTGCCAGCTCTCGCCGCCGTCGGTAGGGATCAGGTGCAGCTGCATGGAGCCGCTACGGCTGCTGCTGAAAGCGATCAGCTTGCCGTCCGGGCTGAAGCGCGGCCGCATGTCGCTGAATTCGCCGCGGGTGAACTGCTTCAGGCTTGCGCCGGCGCCGAGGGGCCGGACATAGAGGTTGGAGTACTTCTTGTTCTCGTCCTTGTTGTTGATCGCGCTGATGCTGGTCAGCAGTGTCCGTCCGTCCGGGCTGAGCTCCAGCTCGGTGAAGACGCGAAGTTTGTAGAGATCCTCGGGCAGGATCGGGTTGAGCTTTGCCGGCAAGGCATTCCCCTTTGCTTGGATTAGCAGGCGGATTCTAGCGTGTGCCCGGCTTCAGGGCAGCAGCAGGCTGCACTGGTCCGTGCTAAAACTCTTGCGTGTCCGAAGCCGTCCGCGGACTGTTTGATGCCCTGGCCCGCCGCTATGACCTGGGCAATGACCTGCTCAGCCTCGGCCTGCATCGCGCCTGGAAGCAGGCCGCCGCGCGGGAGGCGCTGCGCGCGGCCCAGGCAGGGCGGCTGCGCGCCCTGGACTGCGCCTGCGGCAGCGGCGACATCCTGCTGGCGATGGCGCGCCAGGCCCGGGGCCGCCTGGACTGTGTCCTGCATGGGCTTGATTTCTCCTCCGAGATGCTGGAGGTCTGCCAGCAGCGCCTGGATGCCAGCGGCGCCGGCGCGCAGGTGGAACTGGTCTGCGGGGATGTCCTGAACCTGCAGTACGCGGATGGCAGCTTTGACGCGGCGACGATCGGCTTTGGCATCCGCAACGTGGACGACCCTCTGCGCGGGATCTGCGAGATGGCGCGCGTGGTCCGTCCAGGCGGCAGGGTGGTGGTGCTGGAGACCGGCCAGCCCGGCAACCGCCTCTGGCGCGCGGTGTACCGGCTGTACGGGCGCCTGGTGATGGAGCCCCTGGGCGGGATCGCCACCGGGCAGCGCGAGGCCTATGCCTACCTCAACCGCACGGCCGCCAGCTTCCCCTGCGGCGAGCGCTTCATGCAGCTGATGCGCAGCGCGACGCCGGGCAGCGCGCCGGCCTTCAGCGCGGTCAGTGGCAGGGCGCTGATGGGCGGGATCGCCTGGCTTTACTGCGGCATTCGTGCGGGGCAGGAGGCCTGAAAAGTGCTGTGCTGCGCGGCTGGACAGGTATAATCACTGCCCGGCAAAAAGCCGCGGCCTATGCGTTGGGGAGTAGTGTAACGGTAGCACATCAGCCTTTGGAGCTGAGCGTCAAGGTTCGAATCCTTGCTCCCCAGTATTCAGTTAATTAAGCTCCACTATAGATTAATTCGCGCCGGCGCGGCCTATCAGTTATAGACACTCCACTGGAGGTGCGTCATGCGTCTGCAGGGAAAAGTTGCACTTGTTACCGGCGCCGGAAGCGGCATCGGGCGCGGCATCGCCGAGGCCTTTGTCCGCGAGGGGGCCAGCGTGGCGCTGGCGGACTGGTCGGAGCCGGGCGGTAAGGAAAGCCTGGCCCAGATCGAGGCCGCGCACGGAACCGCCATACTGGTGCTGGGGGATGTCAGCCACGCGCAGGACGCCCAGCGCATGGTGGATGCCTGCATCGAGCGCTTCGGCCGGATCGACATCCTGGTCAACAACGCCGGCATCCTGCGCAGCGGCGCGCTGCATGAGACCGATGAGCAGACCTGGGACCTGGTTCTTGATGTGAACCTCAAGAGCGTTTACCTGCTGAGCCATGCGGCGCTGCCGCACATGCTTGGCCAGGGCAAGGGCAGGATCCTGAACATCGCGTCAGTGGCCGGCCTGCAGGGCTTTGAGAAGCTGGCCGCCTACTGCGCATCCAAGGGCGCGATTGTGGAGCTGACCCGCAACATGGCAGTGGACTACAGCCCCCTGGGTATCAACGTCAACTGCATTGCCCCGGGCCTGATCGCCACCGCGATGACGGCGGGGATCCTGGAGCAAGAGGCCAGCCGCGAGGCTTTTGTGAGCCAGACACCCACGCACAGCGTGGGGCAGCCGGAGGACATCGCCAGCGCGGCGGTGTACCTGTGCTCTGACGAAAGCGACTTCGTGACCGGCGAGGTGCTGGTCATCGACGGCGGGCTGACGGTCAGGTAGGCATAAGGACAGCGAAACAGCGGCTTAACGGATCCATAGCAATGTTAGCGGCAGCTGTCAGGCCGCTTCAAAGGAAAGGGGCGGGTACTGCGCCCCGCCCCTTCAGGTCATTTGCATCTTGTACTAAGGCCTAAGCTGCGATCCTCAGAGCCCCTGAGCTCTGGAGGCTGGCGCCAAGCCGCCGCTTCCTCTACTCGAAGCCCCAGATATAGCGCAGCTGGCCGTTGGTCAGGTCGAAGTAGCTGATGGCCGCATGGCCCGCGACCACGACCAGTGATGTGTCGCGCCCGGTGATGACGCTGGACTCGTCCAGGATCACCCCTTCGCCCCAGCTGGAGCCGTCGGCGTCGTTGGCCTTGATGAAGCGCAGGTCGCCAAAGATGCCGCTGTGGTAGCTGATCGCCGGCACGCCGTCGAGGATGGCCATCGAGCCATAGGAGCCGCGGTCGTCATCCGCGCCGTCGAGCAGCAGCGACTGGGCCGGCCAGGATGAGCCGGTCTCGTCGTTGGCCCGCAGGTACATCAGGGCCGAGAAGCCGATGTCGTAGTGCGCGATGGCCGGGCGGCCGTTCACCACCAGCAGGGTGTTGTGGAAGCCGGCGTTGTTTTCCGTGTCCAGTTCCTGGGCCGGGTTCCAGGTGTCGCCGGTGCTGTCGGCCGCGCGGATAAAGCGCAGGTCCGCCGGGCCGCCGGCGCGGTAGGCAATCGCCGGCGAGCCGCTGACCACGGCCAGCGAGGTGTAGACACCGCAGTTGCCGTTGTTGTCCAGCAGGATGGATGCAGGCCAGTCGTCGCCGGTGGCGTCATTGGCCCGGACATAGCGCAGGGTGCCGCTGCCGTTGTCATTAAAGCTCACCGCGGGCCGGCCGTCGATCACGGCCAGGCTGCAGAACTCGCCCATGATGTCGCTGCCGCTGCCGGCCAGGATCTCCGGCGAACCCCAGCTGTCGCCCAGGGGGTCGCTGGCGCGGACATAGCGCAGCTCATCGGAGGTGGTGTTGTGATAGGCGATGGCCGGGTTGCCATCCACGATCTGCATGGAGTTGAAGAGGCCGGTCTCCTCGAAGGCGTCGACGATCTGCGACTGGCCCCAGGTCGCGCCGAAGGGGTCGCCGGCGCGGATGTAGCACAGGTCGTCGGCATTCTGTTCATAGAAGGCGATCGCCGGGCGCCCCTGGACCAGCAGCATGGAGGTATAGCCGCCGGAGAAGTTCACATCACGCGCGCCGCCGGTCACATCCAGGATGAGGTCGAGCTGCTCGATGTTGATGTTGTCGCCGTCATAGGAAAGCGCGGCGATGAAGAGGTCGCCGTTGCCCGGCCGCGCGAAGTCGCGCACGCTGAGGTCGAGGCTGATCTGCGGGTCGCTTACAGGACCATAGATGGCCCAGGAGTTGGTGACGAAGTCCGAGACCGCGAACCAGGCTGCGCCGGAGTTGCTGGAGTTCATCGTGACCACGCAGTCGGTGGCGTCCTGGGCGAAGCCAAAGTGCCAGATGCCCCAGCTGTACTGGCCCGCGCTGCTGCTCAGCACCAGCGAGTTGCCGTCGAGGCTCGTCCCCGGGATGCTGGCGCTGTACTCGCTGCCCAGCAGGGTGTACTGCACCAGGGCGCTGGAGCCGCGCAGCTGCGACAGGGGCGGCAGGCCGCGCCCGGCATCCAGCTGCTGCGGCCCGCTGCTGGGGACCACGGACATCCTCTGGGCCGGTGCGGGCCCTGGTGTGCTTGAGGCCTGCAGGGAGTCTGAAGTGTTACCGCCGCAGGACAGAAGTCCAAGCATGACGGCGCAAACGGCAGCGGCAGAACTGATGCTTCGCATCGTGAACCCTCACTTGCTTCCAGAATGGAATGCGCGTTGCCACTATATCAGGTCTGGCAGCGCCGCAAATCCTGCTCAATCCAGAATTCACTGAAGGACGCTGGCTGCAGCGCTGCCTGCTGATTCTCTCAAATTTGAGCCGGTTATTGCGCCTGCCTGCCCAGCGCCGCATCCAGGGGCGGGTCGAAGCTGTACTCCGGGTGGCCCTCCAGCATGTCGTAAAGCGGCTGGGCCGGACGGCAGTCCGGAAGCGGGTTGCTGACGGCATTCATGCTGAAAAGCTTGATCGCCGGGTTGTCCGGGAGGGTCAGGGTCCGGGCGCCGGCGGGGATGTCCAGGCTGTAGCGGTAGAGATAGCTGTACTGGTAGATCTCATTGCGGCCGCCGCTGATGTGGCGGTGGCTGGCATACCAGGCTACCGGGTCGCGGCGGGTATAGCCCGGCCGTATCCCCGTCAGCTTCTGGGCCCACTCGAAGGCGATCTCGGGAGACTCGCCCTGCCATGTGCGGCTGTCCCACTGGCCCAGGAAGCCGCCCCAGTCCTGAATGCTGATCCTGCGGCTCTGGCCGTCCACCTTGAACTCCGCATCCGGCGCGGCCGGCGAGGCCGCGGCCACGAAGCACAGGCGGGTCGCCGCGCCGCCCGGCAGGGCGATCTGCTGGCCGCGGCAGCTGACCGCGTTGGGGCTGTTGTTGCCCGCCGGGGCCAGGGTGAACTGCATGCCCGCATCGTCCAGCACCGCCGGCAGCTCTTCGGCCGCCAGCGAGCGGCCATCCGGGTCAAAGCCGCCGGCGTTCAGCTCGCCGTCGCGGCTGGCCGCAACGGTGTCGAAGGGCAGGGCCAGAGGCGCAGCCGCCGGTGCCGCCGCGGGCGGACCGCTTTGCAGGCTGATCTTGTATGTCTGGAGCTGGTAGGGGCCGAAGTCAATCTCCATGCTTTCCAGCGGGCCGGCCAGGCGGGGGTTGCCGCCGGTCGGACGCTCCTGCCCATCCACCTGCTGCCAGTTGATGATCGGCGCAGCAAAGGCAAGCTTGACGCCTGCCTGGGGCTGCGCGTCCATGTTGACCATGCGGATCACCAGCGAGTCGTCATCCTCGGCCTTCTTGAGGGCCAGCACGCGGATGCGCGGGTTGTCGATGCTCAGCAGGGAGTACTGGCGGCCGAGACTGCCGGGATGCCCGGAGGTCTCGAAGGCCAGCAGCGGCTGGTCAAAGCTGTAGGCCTGCCAGTCTGCGCCGCTGGCGCCCGGCGAGCCCTGATGACCCACCAGGGCATAGCTGATCTCGTGGCGGCCCCAGTCCTGGCTGCACTGGTCGGCATAGTCATAGCGCACCTGGCCTTCCTTGCTCAGGACCGGGCCGGGCGTGCGCAGCAGGGTCAGGCGCAGGGTGTTGTCGCTGGGCTTGTCGCTGCCGTACTTGCTGGGGCAAAGCACGGTAGCGCCGTGGCTGCCGCTGGCGTCGGTCAGGTCGAACCACTGATGCGCCGGCACTTCGTACTGCTTCTCATGGTTGGTGGGACGCTGGATGGTGCTGACTTCCCAGTTGTAGGTCGCCAGCGGGTTCTTCGCAGTCAGGGGGAAGACGGCCTTCAGGCTGCAGCTGGGAGTAAGCCAGTCGATTCGGTTGTGGAACTCGACCCGCTCGCCGGCCCTGCCGCTGGCCAGGCTGATGGTGGTGACGAACTTGCTGCCGCGGGCCTGGCGCGAAACCTCCAGCGCCACGCGGGCCGGACCTTTCTCGGAGATCCTGATCTCGGCCGCGCCATCGACATAGCCCACCGGCGGGGCCGACTGGTCATCCCAGTCAACGTTCCAGGCCGGCCAGTAGCCCGGCTGGTCGTGGATAAAGGCCAGACGGTGCGGCTCGGCCAGCAGCTCCCTGCCGGAGCGCTTGTCGAAGATCGAAGCCACATCGCCCGCGGCGTTCAGGCTGACCTTATAGGCAGCGTTCTCCAGGGTGCTCTCGCTGACCTTCAGTTCGCTGCTCTGCTGCTGCTCATCGGTCCAGTACTGCAGGCGGTAGACGCTGTAGCTCAGCGGCGGCACATCAGCCAGGAAGCTGACGCGGACGCGCTGCATGCCGGTGAACTGCGTCTGGGCCGGCACGCGCTGCCCGTCGGGGCCGGTGACGCTGATGCCGACGCCGTCCTCGGCCGCCTGGGTCTCGAAGCTGACGATGTCCTGACGTGCCACATTCAGAGGGTTGTAGACCACCAGCGGACGGTCGGGATTCTGGCCCTCCGGGCTGGAGGTATCAAGCCCGGCCGCGACGGCCTCAACCGAAGTTTCCAGCACGTCGGCGAAGTGGTTCAGGGCCAGGATGTTGTCGTTCCAGGAATAGTTGTAGGCCACCGGCAGGCTGGTGCCCGGCAGGATGTCGTGCATCTGGCTGCCCAGGGTCAGATACCAGGCCTTCTCCAGCTTGAGCGAAGGATAGGGCAGGCCGCGCAGCAGGCCGGCGCTGACCGCGGCGCGCTCCGCCGCATCGGCCAGCTTCTCGCAGTCGTGGTTCAGCTTCTTCATATAGGCCTGGCTGGTTACCGAGCCTGAGCTGTGCTGGGTCAGCAGCAGGTCGCCCTTGTAGCGCGGGAGTTTGGCGATCTGTTCATCGGTCAGGTCAAGGAACATCTGCTCGGCGCTGCCCGATACCACGCGTACCGAGCCGGTGCCGCTGACGCTCTTCTCAATCCACTCCACCGAGCTGTCCACCGGGGCGCCGCCTGTATCGCCGGTGCCGAAGTAGTGATAGTCCACGTAGGCCCCGGACTTGTCGCCGGTCTCCATGATGCGCTTCAGCCACTCGGGGCTCTGGCTGAGGTCTTCAGTCACCTTGCCCACATAGGCGCCGGGGTTGAAGGCGCTGACGACGATGCTGCTGCCGTCCAGGCCTTCCCACACGCCAACGTTGAAGGGGATGCCCATGGCGCTGCCCCAGGAGAGCTTCTGGGTTGAGAAGCCCTTGATTCCGCAGTGGTCGAGGATGCAGGGCATCGAGGCCGGGAAGCCGAAGCAGTCGGGGATCATGAACTCAACGCTGCTCTTGCCGAACTCGCGCTCAAAGTAGTGGTTGCCATACAGCACCTGGCGGATCAGCGACTCCGAGCTTGGCACATTCACATCGCACTCATCGACGCTGGAACCGCAGGGGAACCAGCGGCCGGCGGCGATATAGCCCTTCAGCTTTTCGTAAGCCTCGGGGTAGTACTCCTTCATCATCTGATAGCGCCGGGAGCCCGAGAAGTTGAAGACATAGTTGGGATACTTTTCAATCAGGCGGAAGTTGCCATAAAGGGTCTCCGGGATATAGTCGCGGATTACCTGCGGATAGGCCCAGCGCCACTGGGTATCCAGGTGCGCATAGCCCACGACATAAAGCGTGTTTTCGTTTCGCATTTGCATGAGTGTCAGCTCCGTGGGTCCCTCATGGGTTGAGTGCGCCAGCGCTGCTGCGGGCAGGGCCAGGCTGAGCAGCAGGCTGAGCATGCTGAGAAGGCGGTGGATATGTGATGTTGTCATGGCTGGACCTCGGTGCCTGGAAGATTTAGCTGCCTGCTCAGCAGCTCACAGACCTCTGCGTCATCAGAAGCAGAGCTTAGCGCATCCCGGAACTCCTCTCGCATCAGCAGACGGGCGAGGGCGGCGAAGACGCGCAGGTGCAGGTTGCCGTCCGCCGCGGCGGGGTCGGCCTGCTCGGGCATGCAGAGCATGATCACTGTATGAACTGGCTGCTCGTCCAGCGCCGCCCAGTGGATGGGCCGGGCCGGGCGCAGCACAGAGAGGCTGGCATGCGCCGCGCTGCTGCTCTTGCAGTGCGGGATGGCAAAGCCGTGGCCAAGGCCGGTGGAGTAGGTGGCCTCGCGCTGCCAGATGGCCTGCTCCAGTGCGTCCGCGTCATCCGTGCGGCCGCTGGCGTAGAGCCTGTGACAGAGGTAGTGGATGGCCTGGGCCTTGGTCTCGACGGCTGCATTCAGGCAGACGAGTTCACGGCTGAGCAGGGGCAGGCGCGCTTCGGCATGCCCCACCTTGTCCAGCAGCGCTTCAACTTCCTCAGCGCTTTCGCAGTTGCAGGCCGCGTCCAGCAGGGCGCGGCAGCTGGTGCTGTCCAGCCCGCGCAGACGCCGTTTAAGCGCCGGCACGCCAGGGGATGAAAGGCTCAGCTCGTCAAAGCCAAGGCCAAGCAGCAGGGGCAGGTTGCGCGGGTCGCCGGCCATCTCGCCGCAGAGCCCCGTCCAGCAGCCGGCGCGCCGGCTGCCCTCGCACAGCAGCCGCAAAAGGCGCAGAAAGGCCGGGTGCCGGACATTATGCAGCCAGGCCACAGCAGGGTTGCCGCGATCGGCGGCGAAGGTGTACTGGCACAGGTCGTTGGAACCGACGGAGATGAAATCCACCTTGCGGCCGATCTCCTGCGCCTGCAGGGCGGCGGAGGGGACCTCCACCATCACGCCGACAGGCACTGCGGCGACCGGCAGGCCCTCGCTTTGCAGCTCCTGGCGCACAGACTCGACCAGGGCCCTGAAGTCCGCAGCCTCGCCGGCCGTGCTGACCATCGGCGCCATGATCTTCAGGCTGCCATGCAGGGAGGCGCGCAGCAGGGCGCGCAGCTGGCTGCGGATCAGCTCGGGGAAACGGCCATAGATCCGCAGGCCGCGAAAGCCCAGGAAGGGGTTGGCCTCGCGCTGGATCTGCAGGTAGTCCAGGGGCTTGTCGCCGCCGATGTCGATGGTCCGGAAGATCACAGCGCGGGGGCCGGCGCTTTCAACTGTGCGGCGGTAAATGCTGTACTGCTCTTCCTCAGTCGGCGGCTGTGTGCGCTCATAGAACAGCAGCTCTGTCCTGAACAGGCCGATGCCGTCGGCGCCGCACTCAAGCGCGGCGGAGGCTTCTTCAGCCGAGGCGATGTTGGCGGCAATCTCGATGGCCACTCCATCGGCGCTGCTTGCCGTGCTGCTGGCTGTCAGCAGCTCCTGGCTGGCGCGCTCCATCCGGGCGCTGCGCTCAAGCTCGTAAAGACGCTCTGCCAGCGGCGTCAGCTCAGTCAGCAGGAAGCCGCGGGACCCGTCGATGATGCAGAGCTCTCCGGCGGCCGCGCTGGCCGCGGCAGCGGGGGCAGCGATGGCCGGCACGGCAAAAGAGCGCGCCAGGATAGCGGCGTGTGAGGTGCTGCCGGTCTCGCCCAGCACAAGGCCGGCCAGCCTGTGACTACGCAGGGCCAGGAACTGCGCCGGAGAGAGGTTCTCCGCCACCACAATGCTGTCTTCCTCGAGCTGCGGCGAATGGGCCGCTTCAGTGTGGATGCCAAGGTGCGCCAGCAGCAAAAGGCCGATGCCGCGCAGGTCCGCGGCCCGCTCACGCAGGTAGATGCTGCCGGACTGGCCAAGCTGCCGGGCGAAGCTCTCCAGCGCGCTGACCACAGCGGCGGCGGCGGAGAGCCCTTCGCCGAGCAGGCTGTGCAGGCTCTGGGCCAGCGCGGGGTCGCGCAGGAGGGCCAGGCCAGCACGCAGTATCTCTTTCTCGTCCGCGTTCGTTGAGGCCTCGACCCGCGCGCTGAGCTCCAGCTCGACGCCGGCCTGGGCCCGCTCAAGCTGTCCCAGCTCCAGCAGGGGGTCGCGGCCGGGCTGGCGGCTGAGCTCAAGGGGCAGCCGCGCGCCGGCAATCGGCACAATGCGCCCGCGGCCGAGGCCGGCGCTGATCGGCAGGCCGCTGACCAGCTTGCCGGGGGGCAGGGCATCGAGGGCCTCCTGCCAGGCCGGGCTGAGCCCGCGCGCTGCAGCCGGGGCTGCAGGCGCCTGCTGCTCGGCCAGGGGCAGCTCGCTTTGGATAAAGGCCAGCAGGCGTTCAAAGTCAGCGCTGCTGAGGGGCTCGGCTGCGCTGAGCCGGCAGGGGTCGTCAAACAGCACCGCCGCCGCTACCAGCTCTATCACGCTGGCGCAGTTGGCGCTCTGCCCGCTGCGCTCATTGTGCAGCCTGAGCCGCAGGCCCATCTGGCCGACCAGCTCCGCCAGCAGGCTGGCGGGTCTGGCATGCAGGCCGTCGGGCAGGGGGCAGCGGAAGGAAATCTCTGTTGGCATAGAAGCGGCGGGCAGGGTCAGGCGCGGACCAGACTGGTGTCTACTGGTCCAGGCGGGCGAAGACTGAGCGCGGGTCCTTGATGGCCGTCTGCACGGAGACTTCGAGAATGCGCAGCCCGGCGAAGCGCTCGCGCTTCTCGATCTCAATATCGCAGGCCAGGATGGCCACCTCGGCGCCGGCCAGATCGCCGGGGCCGAGTTCGTTCTCGATGCCCATCGCGCCCTGGGTCTCGACCTTGATCGTGTGACCCAGTTCGCGGCCGGTCTTTTCAAGCTGCTCAGCCGCCATATATGTATGGGCGATGCCTGTCGGACAGGCGGTAACTGCAACGATCTTCAAGATGCCTCCCTGTAGGGTGCAGGCGTGCCTGCACCTCTTCCAACACTGGTGCACGCACGCGTGCACCCTGCAGAATCTAAACCTGTGCCGCCGGATCCACGCCGGGGGCGACGGACAGCTTCGGCCGCCCGATTGACTTCAGCGCATTGATCAGCAGTGCGGTCACCAGTGTGCCGGCAATGATGGCCACGATATACATCAGACGGTTGTCGACCACCGGAAGCACAATCGGCCCGCCGTGCGGCGCATGGTCGCCAACCTTGCTCAGCATGCAGATCACGCTGGCGGTCATCGCACCGACGATGATGGACGGGATCACGCGGAAGGGATCGGCGGCGGCAAAGGGGATCGCGCCTTCGGTGATGCCGATCATGCCCATGGTCAGGGCGGCGATGCCGCTTTCGCGCTCTTCCTCGCTCCAGAGCTTCTTGTTGATCAGGGTCGCCAGGCCCATGCCCAGCGGCGGCGTGCAGATGGCCGCGGCGACCGCGCCCATCACGTAGTAGTTGCCTTCAGCGATCAGGCCGGAGCCAAAGAAGAAGGCAGCCTTGTTGACAGGCCCGCCCATGTCAAAGGCAATCATCGCGCCGAGGATCATGGCCAGCACAACGGCATTGCCGGTGCCCATGTTGGTCAGCCAGACCTTGAGGCCCTCGTTCATGGCCACAATGGGCGGGCCGATGACCAGCAGGACCAGCACGCCGATGGCCAGGCTGGAGAGGATCGGGATGATCAGGATCGGCATGATCGGCTTGAGGTACTTGCCGACCGGGATCAGCTTGACCCAGTTGACGATGAAGCCGGCCAGCAGGCCGGCGACGAGGGCGCCGAGGAAGCCGGTGGATACCTCCGTCGGCCCGCCTTCAACAGGCTGGCTAATGGGGATATGGCCGCAAAGCCAGCCGCCGACAAAGCCGGCGACAAGGCCCGGGCGGCCGGCGATGGCATAGCTGATGTAGCCGGCCAGGATGGGGAGCAGCAGGCTGAAGGCCGCCACGCCGATGGTCAGCATCATGCTCAGGATCGGGCTGCCGCTGGGGTCAGGGCCCGAGCCTTCCTTCATCGGGGAGAAGGCCAGCGCAGCGGCGATCAGGATACCGCCGCAGGCGACAAAGGGAATCGCATATGAGACGCCGGTCAGCAGATACTGCCGCAGCTTGATCAGGCTGCCAAGCGCCTTGTTTTCCGCCATAGTCCACCCCCACCAGGCTCTGAAAGTCAGATTATATAAGGGAGCGGAAAAGGCCGGAACCGGCGGCCTGGGCGGCAAGAGGCTGCCGCGGACAGGGCTTGCAAAGCTGCCGGCGCATGCTATACTGCCCGCCCCGGTATGAATGTCGTCTTTACAATTGTCCTGATCGCGGTGATTGCCGTCAGCGGCATCATGACTTACATCACCCTGTCGCTCAATACCAAGAGCGACGGCATCGGCGCGGCCATCACGGGCGCCTCGGACAGCTATCGCGGTGCTGTCGGTGTCGAAGAGCAGAAGCGCAAGCTGCTGGGTAACCTCGGCTACACCTTTGGCGTCCTCTGCCTGCTCTATACCATCTTCGAGACCTACCTCTAGAGCGCGGGCTGCCGCAGTGGCTCAGCTCCCCGGTCGCGGCGCTTTGAATCACCCGGGCTCCTGCTGCGTCATGTACTGCAGCATGTCCCTCCGGCCAGCTTACTTCCCTGCCTCGCTGCAACGCGCCATTGCATGCCTGCTTGCCGGCGCGCTGGCGCTTCTGCTTGCCGCCGCCCCGGCCCATGCCGCGGTTGACCTCAACGAACCTGACAACTACCGCCTGGCCCAGGACATCATGCTGCGCCTGGTCAACGAGGCCCGCGTGCGCGAAGGGGTGGCCCGGGTGGGCTTCGACGCCCAGGCGGCGCAGGCGGCCAAAGCGCACGCGGATGACATGCTGGCCCATGACTACTTCAGCCACTGGGGCCTCGACGGCCGCAAGCCTACGCGGCGCTGGAACCTGATGGGCTGCTATGACGCGGTGGCGGAGAACATCTATTACAAGAAGGGTGCGCTGGGCGACATCGACACGATGCTGGAGGACGCCATGCAGACCCTGCTGGCCAGCCCCGGGCACCGCAAGACCATGCTGAACCCTGACTATACCGACGTCGGGATCGGCTTTGCCATGAGCGAGTCGGGGCGCGAGCTGCTGGTGGCGCAGGAGTTTGTCACTCGCCTGGGCGGGGCCTACTACTGCCCGCTGTATGCGCGTCTCGGGGAGAAGATCGAGCTGATCGGGCGCTATGACAGCGCGCTTTTCGAGCTGGAGGCGGTTGTGCTTGGCTACGAAGAACTTCCTTCACCCAAGAAGAAACTGTGGCTTGCCAAAGTGAGATCTTATGCAGATGCAGAAGTTCGCTACGCAGCGCTTACTCCCGTTGGCTCAGGAAGAATCTATTCTGAATATCCAACTTCACCGGAGGTGGAGCTGGACAAGGTTGGCGGCTATTTCAAATGCTCGCCGCGCCTGGACTACAAGAAGAAGCCCGGCACCTATTACCTGTTTGTGTGGCTGCGGGCCCGCGAGATGGACAAGCCCTTTTTGGCCGCTGTGGCAACGGTTGAAGTTGAAAACTGAAACAATCATTCGCTATCTTTATTGATTTGCATTCCAAAACGTCAGGACTGACTGGCAACATCTGTCAATTCAGTGCCAGAATATGCTATCTCGGATATCGTGGATAACTCCTTCCCCTATGTTACTATTGCCGCTGTTCGCAGAGGGTTGAGCTAGGCCCCAAGGGTCCAGGTGGCAGACAGGGATTAGGAGGACTTAGCTTATGTTCGCGGTGGCAAAGCAGCTAATGGCTGCTGCAGGTGCTCTGGTCTTCATGGCGACCAGCGGCTACGTCAACGCGCAGTTCGACAAGGTCGAAGGCGTTGAAGCTCCGGATGATGTGACAGGTGCTGACTGCACCATGTGTCACGGCGATGCCGCGACCAAATTCGAGTTCCACCATCAGCCGGCCTTTGAAGGCAAGTGCACAACCTGCCACCTCGAAACCGGCACGGGCGGCCACGGCGGCCTGACCATGCCGGACCGGCAGCTGTGCCTGCAGTGCCACCAGGACCAGGAGCAGCACTATCCCCTGGCCACCTGCTGGACCTCCGCCTGCCACAGCGATATCCACGGTTCCAATGTTGACGCCACCCTGAACCCCAGCCGCCAGGAAGCCTATCCTGGTTTCTTTGAAGCCACCACCGGCGCCGAGTACACCGGCTCCGAGGCCTGCCTGACCTGCCACACCGACCAGTGCAGCTCCTGGAAGGAGTCGATGCACAGCCTCAGCGATACCGACTGGCAGAAGGCCCCCAACATGCGCGGCTGCGAGAGCTGCCACGGCCCGGGCGGCAACCACTGGGGCCGCAAGGCCGGCATCGGATCCTTCGCCTATGCCAGCGATGCCGAATCGGACGCGGTCTGCCTGACCTGCCACAAGGACGAGACCTTCGCCCCCGAGTATCAGCGCAACACCCATGTAAAGACCGGCGTCGGCTGTGTCGATTGCCATGATGTGCATTCACAGCTTGAGCGTCACAACCTGCGGGCCAGCGCCAATGAGCTTTGCCTGACCTGCCACCAGAACCAGCGCCTGGAATTCGCCAAGTTCAGCCACCACCCGGTGGACGACAGCGATGCCCGCACGGGCCTGCAGTGCGTCGAGTGCCATAACCCGCACGGCGGCGAGGGCCGCGCAATGCTGGTGGCCAATCAGGATGAGCTGTGCTTCGTCTGCCACGTGGACAAGCAGGGGCCCTTTATCTATGCCCACGCTGGCTATGAGGCCGGCCTGGGCCAGGGCTGCAGCACCTGCCATGACTCCCATGGCAGCAACAGCCCGAACCTGCTGAAGATGAGCGGACGCGGCCTGTGCATCCAGTGCCACACCGACCGGGTGCAGCACTTCCCGGCGCAGACCTGCTGGAGCACCGGCTGCCACAGCGATCATCACGGCAGCAACACCGACTATTTCTTCTTTGACAACTAGGTTGGGGGAAGGAAAATGAGCCGAGGCCATGCATTTTGGGCGATGCTGCTGCTGACGGGCCTGCTGGGCCTGAGCAGTGCTTCAGTCGCCGCCGAGGAGCAGCAGCCGGCTGCGGATCCCGCGCCGTCATCCAGCTCAAACGAGGACTTCTACAAGCCCTTTGGCAGTGGCGGGGACAGCGCAGGCAGCGCTGAGGTCGCGCCGGCGGCACAGCCCGCTGCCGCGGACAGTGCTGCCGCGGAGCAGGAAAGCGCCGCTGAGCCTGCCGCCGGCGAAGCAGAGGCTGCCGCCAGCGGCGAGGCCGGAGAGCAGGATTCCGCTGACCCCTCGGGCTTCTACAACAGCTTTATCCCCGGTGGCCAGGCCGGCTCCGCTGATCCGGGCTCCCCGGACGGCACGCAGGCTGAAGCCCCGGCCGAGGCTGCGACTGAAGCCGCAGCGGAAGACAGCTCGGTGGCCATTGAGAACACCGCCGCCCAGGGCAGCGAAAGCTGGGGCGACGACTGCTGCAAGCCCGCGCCGAACCTGGACCATGAGCACGTCTTTGCCCAGGGCATCTGCGCGGACTGCGGCTGCAAGGCCGAAGGCACCGGCAACTGGATCAGCCTTGCCGGTGTATACGCCAACACCGACGGCAACATGGACTCCGTGGACCAGTACGGCTACCTGCCCCGCGAGTGGTACAGCTCGGGCAAGCTGCACTGGGGGGACAGCTATTTCTCCCGTAACCGCTTTGAGCTGCGCTGGGATGATGTCAACCGCCTCAGCGGGCGCGCCTGGAGCCGCCTGACCCTGTGGCCCATGACCCTGGAAGGCGACAGCTACATCATGCGCGGCAGCGCCTGGGACTCCTTTGGCAACACCCCGCTGCTGACCCAGCAGGAGGTCGCGACCGACAGCCTGCGCCTGCGCTGGCACCGCGGCGAGTGGGACAACATGCTGCTGGAGTTCCGCCAGTCGGATGTGGACAAGAAGGGCATCACCCCGCTGGGTGACTACTCCTACCGCCGCCTGGCCTATCAGTACAACTTCGATATCGGCTGCGATGTGAAGGGCCAGTTCCGCCAGACCGGCACCTCTTTTGACGCGCCGGCGAGCGGCATCACCAACGGCGAGATTGACAGCAGCATGCTGAAGCTGGACGCCCAGCTTAGTGACGAGATTTCAGCCTACGGCAAGCTCAGCGCCTCTGCCTATGAGTATGAGCAGATGCCGGATCCCGAGTTCGCCAGCCAGGACTACACCCTGGGCCTGCGCTATGCGCCGGACTGCGAATGGGAGTTCAGCGCCGAGTACCGCGCGAAGGAAAACGCGGACGACAACGTGGTTTCCAGCCATGTTGAGAACTTCAGCGAGTATGGCCTGTCACTGGCCTACGCGGCCGCCTGCGGCGGGCTTTACGAGGCCGGCATCCGGCACCGCGACCTGGACTACGCCAAGCTGAACATGCAGGACGCCTTTGTCTTTGGCCTGCTGCGCAGCGGCTCCATCGTCCGTCCGGTGGACGTTGCCTCGGCGACGACCATCCTGACGCCGAAGTATGACGAGGCCTGGTTCAACATGCGCCAGCAGCTGGGCGAAGACTTCTTCTTCACTACCCGCGTGGACTACAGCCAGGGCGACATGCCTTCAAGCGAGCTGACGGCCGCCGGCAGCAGCAGCCTGTTCTATGACAAGCGCCTGAGCCGGACCCACGGCCTGAGCTATGTCTATGACAACAACAACCAGTTTGACTTCGCCCTGCACAGCAGCGAGCTGAGCAATGACGGCCGGGCCAGCGACTTCGATGAAAACTACTTCGAGACAGTCTGGACCCATGCCATGGATGACGGCCGCTTCTTCTCCCTGGCCTACCGCGGCAGCGAGGCCGAGCTGGCCGTCCCTGGCAACACGGATGGCTATACGACGGACAACAGCGGTTACGTGGCGAGCTACAGCAATGACGATGAGGATGTCAGCTATGCGCTGCGCCTGGGCCTGGACGACGGCAGCGGAGCTGAGGAGTACACCCAGACCAGCGCCGGGGCCGATTTCAAGTTCAAGTGCCTTGGCCCGGTGGGTCTGCATCTGGAGTGGTATGACCGCAGTTACGGCAACTTTCCGGGCCTGAGCGCCTCGGCCATGACCGTCGCTGTGGACTACAAACTGGAGTTCTAACTATCCGCTGTTGCGCTTGAAGCGCTGTGACAATCAAAATGGGATATATACGATAAGTTCCGCCCATTTTGAACGATATAATCTTGGGAGGCGTCATGCAGATGAGGCCTTCTGGAGGTGTGTTATGAGCAAAGTGTTTGCCTGGGCGATACCCGTCCTGCTCGTCCTGGGTTTCGCATTCAGTCCGGTTGATGCTGACGAGAACAAGTTCGTGGGTGACCCTGAGAAGAACTGCAAGCTCTGCCATAAGGAGCAGGTGGCTGCCTGGAGCAAGTGGCCGATGGCCAAGGCCTGGGACCGCCTGAACGACAAGCAGAAGAAGGATGAGAAGTGCATCGGCTGCCATGTGACCGGCTATAAGAAGCCGGGCGGGTTTACCAGCTTCGACAAGACCCCCAAGCTGGTGGGCATCCAGTGCGAGTCCTGCCATGGCCCGGCCGGCGACCACATGAAGGTCCCGATGAACGACAAGGCCAAGAAGAAGAGCACGATGGCTACGCCCAACGAGGCCAACTGCAAGACCTGCCACAAGAAGGAAGGCAACCCGAACTTCAAGGACTTCAAGTACAGCGAGGCCGTCAAGAAGCTGGCTGACCACAAGCCCAAGAAGAAGTAGCTCGCCGGAGCAGACCCAACTACGACAAAGAAAAGCCACGGCCCCGGCCGTGGCTTTTTGCTTTCAGTGCGAACGCATGCTGATCAGGGCAGCACACGAAACTCGCCCATCATCCCCAGCTCCTGATGGTGCAGGATATGGCAGTGATAGGGCCAGAGGCCGGGATGACCGTCATAGACAACCGCCAGCTCATAGATCTGGTCGCCATACTCGGTGGTTGGCAGGTTGACTGTGTCCTTCCAGGCGCGGTAAGGGTAGGGCTCGCCGTCGATCCTGAGGATCTGGAAGCGGAAGCCGTGGAGGTGCAGGGGGTGGTCCATCGGGGTGTGGTTGTTGAAGCGCCAGATCTCCGTTGTCCCAAGCCGGGGCTCAAAGACCGGCACATCCGGGAATACCTTGCCGTTGATCCTGAATTCCACCCCCAGCTGGCCGCCGCCGTGGCCGCCGCTGCTTGCGCCGTGCCCGCCGGGGTCCATGGCGACCGGGTCACTGGGCACAATTGAGTTCAGGATGAAGCTGCGGGTGGCGACCGGCTCTCCGGGCGGCGGGATGCTGGCCAGGCTGGCTGGCAGGGCGGGCGGCTCTCCAGCGCTCTCTTCGCTGTAGCTCAGGAAGAGCAGCGGGGTCTGCGGGTCCGGCACGTATGAGGGCACGAAGCGCAGGTGCGGGTAAACCAGGCTGTCCAGCGAGGCCGCGCCGCCCGAGGCCGGGGTACTGACCACGATCTCGTTACGCTCGCCGGGCCCCATCACGATTTCGCTCATTTCGACCGGGGCCTCGATCAGACCGCCGTCAGTTCCCACCAGATGGAAGCTCTGCCCCGGCAGGCCGAGCTTGTAGACCCGCGCTGCGGCTGCGTCGAGGATGTACCAGCGCTCAAGGCTGCCACGCGCCAGCTCCAGCTGCGGCCGGATCTGGCCGTTGACCAGCAGGGTGTTACCGGTGGTGCCCAGTGAGTGCTCGATCTCGTTGTGCGCGCGCGTGGAGGCCGGGACGACCTGCCCGGCGCTGTCCAGCTCGATGTCACTCAGCACCAGCACGCGGCTGGGCAGATCGGCCAGCGGGTCGGCGGGGTCGCGCACGAGGATCGTGCCATAGAGCCCGCGGCTGAACTGGTCGTCGCCGGCGAAGTGCGGGTGGTACCAGTAGAGCCCGGCATCCGGCAGGGTGAAGCGGTACTCAAAGCTGTCGCCGGGCGGCACGGGGTCCTGGCTGGTGTGCGCGCCGTCCATGGCCTGCGGCAGGCGGATGCCGTGCCAGTGGACCATCGTTTCCATGGGCAGCTCGTTGCGGAAGTGGACCAGCAACTCGTCGCCCACATTGGCCTCAATCTGCGGCCCGGGGAGCTGGCCGTTGTAGGTCCAGACCTCGCTGGGCCGGCCGGCGATGAACTCATACTGCGAGACCTGCGCGGTCAAGTTGATCTCGATCACGCGCGGATCCGGGCTGAGGTCCTTAGCCAGCGCCGGCTGTCGCAGAGCCTGGCCGGCCACACCGGTGCGGATGAACTCAGGCAGCGGCGCACCGCCACGGTTGCTGGTCGCGCAGGCGCTGCAGACCAGCAGCAGGCAGGCGCTTGCCAGCAGGCCGGATTGTAAGTGAGTCACTGGCTAATTCTACTACAATGCATAGTAGGGTTGTCACTGTTCCGGCTGATCACAAGCATGCTCTGGCTGGCTGATCCTGGCGACTTGCCGTCTACAATAGGCTCATGCCCCGCGGGCCCTCCATCCTGCATCTGCTGGCCGACTGCGCCGCTGTACTGCTGGCCTTCTGGCTGGCTTTCTGGCTGCGCTTTTCCAGTGGCTTGATCCCGGCGCCGCTGGGACAGATCAGCCCGGCGCAGTGGTGGCTGCTGGCAGGCATCAGCACGGCCTTGTGGCTGCTGATACTGGCGCTGCATGGCGCCTACTACGCCCGCCTCAAGCAGAGCTTCGCCGCCGAGCTTGGCGCGGTGACCAGCTCGGTGGCCCAGGGCTTTGTCGCCACCATCGTGCTGACCTTCAGCCTGCGTGGCCTGCCCGACAGCCGCCTGGCCCTGCTGCTGGCGGTGGCCTTCGCCTGGATTTATCTTGCTGGGTATCGATGGTTTTTCAGCCGCGCCAGGGCTGGCCGTCAGCGTGCCGTTTTGGTCGGCAGCGGTCCGATTCTGGAGTATCTTGCCCGACAGTTCGATTCAGGACGTAGCCGCTACAGATTCCTGGCGCAAGCTGAGCGCGTTGAAGAGCTGACCGATGATTGGCTTACGCGGGCCGATGCGGTCTTCTGCGATGCTGCTGAGGCCAACAGCGTAGTCACACGATTGAAAAGTCTGCGCGGAGGGCAACTGCAGGCTGAGCTTCATATCCTTCCCAATACTGAGATCGCCAGTAACTCGGGATTTCGTGCCGAGAACATCGAAGGCACTCTCGTGCTTTCGCTCAAGAGCTCGGCTGATCTGGCCGTGATGCGGCGGGCCAAGCGCGCGCTGGACATCCCGCTGGCCCTGCTGGGCATCCTCGTGACCTCGCCGCTGTGGCTGCTGTGCATCCTTGGCATCGCGCTGACGATGCCCGGCCCGCTGTTCTTCCAGCACAAGCGCCGCGGGCTCTTTGGCCGGCCCTTCGGGCTCTACAAGTTCCGCAGCATGGTCAGGGACGCGCATCTGATAAAGGTCGAGGACATGAGCGGCTTTGACGACAAGTACAAGCTGAAGAACGACCCGCGCATCACGCCCTTTGGCAAGTTCATGCGGCGCATGAGCCTCGACGAACTGCCGCAGTTCCTGAACATCCTGCGCGGCGAGCTGAGCCTCGTCGGCCCGCGGCCGATTGTGGAGGCCGAGCTGGAGAAGTACGGGGTCTGGGGCGGCCTGCTGAACACTGTGCCGCCGGGGCTGAGCGGCCTGTGGCAGGTCTCGGGCCGCAGCGACACCAGCTACCAGGAACGCATCGACTTCGACCTCTACTACATCAACAACTGGAGTCTTGGCCTGGACCTGCTGATCCTGCTGCGGACGATACCGGCGGTGCTGAGCAGGAAGGGCGCGTATTGATTTCAACACAGAGAACACTGAGAACACTGAGATAAGACAAATCTGGAAACACAAATGAACTCAGAAAGTGCAGTTGTCAGGGATGCCCTTACGGAGGCAGTGATTGGTGCTGCTATCGAAGTTCACCGCACAATCGGCCCTGGAATGCTGGAGAATGCCTATAACCAGTGCCTGTGCCACGAACTCCATCTTCGTCAATTAGCATTCCAGCGCGAAGTTCCTCTGCCGTTGAACTACAAGGGTATCCGGCTGGACTGCGGGTATCGTCTGGACATTGTTGTAGAGGGGCGTTTGGTATTGGAGCTCAAAGCGATCGACAAGGTCCTGCCTGTCCATAAACAGCAACTGCTCTCCTACCTTCGAATGGGCGGATACAACACTGGACTGCTCATCAACTTTAGTGCCTATAAGCTCGTCAATGGGCTTACCAGACTAGTGCTTTAGTCTTCCTCAGTGTTCTCGGTGTTCTCAGTGTTGAAAGGTATTCCTGCACTTAGTAATGTGTCGTCATACCTGATCACCTCATGCTCAGGCGCGCCGATGACCCTCCGGCGCACCAGCACGAACTCGACCCTGCCTTTGCCGCCGGTCTGGGCCTGGACCCCCCGGGCGATGCCAAGGTAAGTCGCAGGCTCAGGGAAGGGCGGGGTGTTGAGCCGCTTGAAGCACCAGCTGTAGATGTCCAGCTCATAGCTGTCAATGTCCACGCCCTTCAGTTCCTGCTGCACGCTTGGCGGCAGCGCGTCCCGTGCGATCTTGTCCACATAGACATAGCCCTTGTCGATATTGCCGCAGTAGAGCGCGGAGCTGAAATAGGCCGGCCAGAGGTTCCACAGGCTGAGAAGTGGCAGCAGGATGAAGAGCAGCAGAGCCAGGTGCTGCGGCCAGCTTTGCAGGCGCAGGCGCGGCAGCAGCAGATCCCGCGTGCTCCACTGCGCCGGGCCGCCGAAGAGCACCAGCAGCAGCAGGATCATCACGATGTTCCAGGGCCAAACCACGCTGTTCCAGTTGTGGCCCAGGGGGCCGAGCAGGCCGAGGATGCACAGGTGCATCAGCGCCGCGCCGATGATCCCGGCCCAGCGCAGCCCGGGAACAAGCAGCAGCACACCAAGCAGGATCTCGCCGACCGGCACGGCGATGGTCAGCGGGCCGAGCAGGCTGGCAGAGAGGCCAACGTGCAGCCGGTCCAGGGGCTGCAGCATCCAGGCCAGCACATCCGGCCCGAACTCCGGCGTGAACTTCTGCAGGCCGCTGTAGAAGTAGGTCCCGGCCAGCAGCAGGCGGGCGCCATGCAGGCCGCTGCGCAGGCCCTCACTGTGCCGCGCGGCCGCGGCCGTCGCGGAACTGCCGCTGTACCACAGCAGCATGGCGATCAGCGCTGCGTAGCCATAGGCCCAGGGCTGGCAGCGCAGGATGTCCGCGGCGCAGAGCAGAAGCAGCACAAACAGCATCAGCAGCCCGGCCGGCCGGCGCCAGCGCGGCAGCATGAGCATCAGGGCGGCCGCGAGTGGCAGCAGCAGGCCGAGCGTCGCGGCAAAGCTGCTTAGCGCCGCAAAGGCGGGCGTCAGGGGAACGTTGACCAGGTCGCTGCGCGTTTGCCACAGGGCGGGGCTGAGCAGGCGACCGCTGAAGAGTCCCAGCGCCGCCAGCAGCAGAACGTGTTCGGCCCGGGCGGCATCACTGGCCCAGGCCATCTGCCGCTGCCGGTCCGCCGGCTTTGCCGCCTCAGCTTCCACGCAGCAATGTTAGCAAGCTGCGGCGACTACTTCAGCGCGCCGAGCTGCTGCTTGAATTGCTCGATCTCCGGCTGCAGGCTCAGGATCGCGCCGGCCCAGAACTCCGGCTGCGTGCAGTCCTCGCCCAGGCTGCGCTGGACCACATCCTCCACCGTGGCGCTGCCGGTCAGGCGCAGGAAGTCCTCATAGCGCGACAGGAAGTCTGGGCCCTCCTGACGCAGCTTGTTGGCCAGCGTCCGCGCCAGCATCCAGCCCACGGTGTAGGGGAAGTTGTAGAAGGTCGCCTGGCTGATGTAGAAGTGCAGCTTGGAGGCCCAGAAGAGCGGGTCCTCGCCGCCGGGCTCCAGAGCGTCGCCCCAGATGCGCTGCTGCGTGTCCACCATCAGCTCCTTCAGGCGGCTGACGCTGACCTCGCCCTTCATGCGCTCGTCGTGGAAGGCGCGCTCGAACTCGTAGCGCACGGCGATGTCCAGGATGATGATCGCCGCGCCGGAGAGGGACTCGTCCAGCATCATCAGCTTCTGGGTCGCGCTGACTTCGCTGTTGCCGGCCATGCCCTGGGCCAGGATGTGCTCGGCGAAGATGCTGGCGGTCTCGGCCAGGGTGCTGGGGTACATGCGCGCCACCGGACGCAGGGGCTTGAGCACATGGCTGTGCCAGGCGTGGCCCATCTCATGGGCCAGGGTGCCGACATCACCCAGGGTGCCGTTATAGGTCATGTATACGCGCTGCTCGCGGGTCAGGGCGGAGCCGGTGCAGTAGGCCCCCGGGCGCTTGCCGCCGCGGCTTTCGCTTTCCATCCAGCGCTTGTCCAGGAAGTCGCTGTAGTAATCCGCCAGGGCCGGGTAGGCGCTGCGGAAGGCGCCGGCGACCATGTCGCTGCCTTCGTTCCAGCTGTACTTGCGGCTGTCTTCCAGCGGCAGCTGGGCTTCGCGCTCGAAGAACCAGACCGACTTGCGGCCGGTGAAGCGCGCCTTGGCCTTGTAATACTCGCGCGGGATCTCGATGTGCTCGTGGATCGCCGTGTACATGGCGTCCACAGAAGCGGCGCTGATGGCGTTATTGAAGAGCGCGATATCCAGATAGTGCGGATAGCTGCGCCTGCGGTTGAGAGTGAGGCGCCAGCCGGCGATGCCGTTAAGGGCCGCCGCGCAGGTGTCCGCCACGCCTTCCCAGGTGGCATTGCCGCCCTCGAAGGCGCTGCGGCCGACGTTGAAGTCGCTGTCGGCCATCAGGGCGCGCCAGCGGCTGATCGGCAGGCTCTCAACGCGGCCGTCGGGCCAGCGCATCTCAAAGCTCAGCTTGCCGCTGACCTTGTCATAGAGCCGGCCCCAGGCATGGATGCCGTCCACGGCCAGGTCGGCGTTAAGCTTCTCCTCCGCCGGGCTCATCGAGTGGCTGGCCAGAAAGCGCATGCGGCGCAGGGCATACTCCGCCCCGCTGGCCTGCTCAGTCTGCAGCAGGGCCTCGAAGTCCGCGTCGCTGCAGTCCTTCAGCGCGCGCTGGAACTCCACCTCGATCTTCACGGACTGAGCGCCAAGCACGGACAGTGCCGCCACCGCCTGCGGATAGTCCTCGCTCTGCGTGTCGGTAGAGGCCAGGTTGTTCAGGTAGCTGCCCAGGTGGCCGCGCCTGACGTTGAGGTCCTCAATGCGCAGGAACACATCGGCCCAGGCATTGATGTTGCCGGAGTTGAGCGCTTCCAGACCGGCGGTCTGGCGCAGAACTTCAGCGATGTCGTTTTCAAGGTCCTGTTTGAAGGCCAGCATTTCTGGTCCGTTGTAACTGGGGAAATAGCTGCTTAGATCCCAGGTCACGCCCTGGGGTGCCATTGATGCTGCGGTGCTCATGAGAAAGTCCTTTGCGGGTTGTGAGTTGACGATGATACACAATGCCTGCCGCGGGTCTTATTACGCATGCTTGAATAGGCTGGTCATGGAACTGATTCTCGCTTCCGCTTCGCCGCGCCGGCGCGAACTGCTGAGCAGCCTTGGGCTGGCCTTCAGTGTCGTGGTGGCAGAGGGCCTGGATGAAGCCGCGGTCCTGCAGCAGGCCTACGAAAGCTATGCCGCCGGCGCTGCCGCCACACCCCTGGAGCAGCTGGCCCTGCTGAAGGGTGAGCAGGTTGCGCGGAAGCATCCGCAGGCCCTGGTGCTCAGCGCGGATACAGAGGTATTCATTGATCCGGCGCTGGCGGGGCTGGAAGGGCCGGGGGAGGGACAGGAATCTGCCGCCGCAATTCTGCCCAGACAGCATCTTGGCAAGCCGGCGGACCGCAGCGCCGCCATCGCCATGCTGCGCCTGCTCAGCGGCAGGGTGCACCAGGTTGACACAGCCGTGGCGCTGCAGTGCCAGGCCAGCGGGCTGCGCATTTACGGCACGGAAAGCACCTTGCTGCGCTTTCGGGAGCTGACGGACAGCGAGATTGTGGCCTATGTCGACGCGGAGCATCCCTATGACAAGGCGGGCGGCTATGCGGTGCAGGAGATCGGCGATAGTTTCGTGGCCGAGATGCGGGGCGAATACAGCAATGTCGTCGGCCTGCCGCTGGGACTGACGAAGCGACTGCTACAAGAAGCTGGGTTTACCATTTGGTCGCTCTGCCAGGAGGACGGTCACCAGCCTTCATTAGAGCCTCTCGGCTAACCCTTGTTACAATTCAAATATGAAATTCAGGCAAGCTAGTGCTGGTGTTTGGGTCCGCCGCGGGGCGCTAGCGATCTTTGTGGCTCTCCTCCTTTTTGCCAAGGCCTCTAAAGTGAGTTTGCATTTACTTTCTAATGGCACACACCTTGTTGCTCCACTTGGACTCAGTCAGATTCTCAATGTTGCGGCTGCTATGTTCTTTACAGCAGTTGGCTGGCTGATTCTCGTTGTGATTCCCCTGGCATTAGATTCAGAGCAAAATGTGGGTTTGACCAGGTCTCTCGCGGCCGTGGTGGTAGCCGGCTCAGCTTTGGGAATCCTTCTTGTTGTCTGGCCCCGGCAAGGAGAGGACGTAATCACCTCCATTAGCGAAATCGGATTGTGGCTGGACGCTATCGCGATGGCACTTGGGACTTGGCTGTTCATAGAACTAAATGCTCTTCAAGGGGGAAACCCGCCGGAGCAAGCCGCCACTAGCTCCGTTTAGTTTTAAATCTGACTTATGTGCTGATTAGCCCTCTAAGCAATCCGGGTGCACTTCATCCAGGATGCACTGCATGAATACGCTGTCCAGCAGGCGTAGCATGTCCTACAATACCGGCCCGGCCAGCAAGGCCAGGCACCCGGCAGTGGTGCTTCAACGGAGCCCATTATGAGCAAGACACCTATCACGGTCGCCTACGGCGACGGCATCGGCCCTGAGATCATGCGCGCGACGCTTGACATCATTACGGCGGCCGGCGCGCAGCTCGAGCTGCACGAGATCGAGATCGGCGAGAAGGTCTACGCGCGAGGCATTACCGCTGGCATCGACCCCGAGTCCTGGGACACCCTGCTGGCTACAAAGGTCTTCCTCAAGGCGCCGATCACCACACCTCAGGGCGGCGGCTTCAAGAGCCTGAACGTGACGGCGCGCAAGACCCTGGGCCTCTATGCCAACGTGCGCCCCGCCGTGGCCTATGCGCCCTTCGTTGAAACGAAGCACCCCGGCATGGACGTGGTGATGGTGCGCGAGAACGAGGAGGACACCTACGCCGGCATCGAGCACCGCCAGAGCGTCGAGGTGACCCAGTGCCTGAAGCTCATCTCCCGCCCGGGCTGCGAGAAGATCGTGCGCTATGCCTTTGAGTATGCGCGGGCCAATGGGCGCAAAAAGGTGACCTGCTTCACCAAAGACAACATCATGAAGATGACCGACGGCCTGTTCCACAAGGTCTTCGACGAGATCGCTCCGCTGTACCCCGACATTGAGAACGAGCACTGGATCGTGGACATCGGCGCGGCCAAGCTGGCGGATACGCCGGAGATCTTCGACGTCATCGTTACGCTGAACCTTTACGGCGACATCCTCTCCGATGTTACGGCGCAGATCGCCGGCAGCGTGGGCCTGGCGGGCAGCGCCAACATCGGCGAGAAGGCGGCGATGTTCGAGGCCATCCATGGCAGTGCGCCGCGCCGCGCGGGCCAGAATGTGGCCAACCCCTCCGGTCTGCTGCATGGCGCCATCCTGATGCTTGTCCATATTGGCCAGATCGAGGTGGCGACGAAGGTGCACAACGCCTGGCTGCGGACCATCGAGGACGGCGTGCACACCTATGACATCTACAGCGAGGCGCACAGCACCGAGAAGGTCGGCACCCAGGAGTTCGCCCAGGCCGTCATCGCGCGCCTGGGGCAGAGCCCGCAGACCCTGAAGGCGGTCGAGTACAAGGCCGGCATGGGCAGCGTGGACGCGGACTATAAGGAGCAGAAGACTGCTGTGGTAAAGCAGGAGATCATCGGCGTGGACCTGTTTGTGCAGAAGGCCGGTGTGACACCTGATGAAATGGGCGCCATCATGCAGAAGCTTGACGGCGAGGGCCTGCAGCTCAGGATGCTGAGCAACCGTGGTGTGAAGGTCTGGCCCGGCGGCAACGCGGCCACCGGCACTGTGGACCACTGGCGTTGCCGCTACTACACCGAGAATCCGATAGCGCAGCAGCAGATCGTGAACCTGATGCAGCGCGCCGTGGATGCCGGCCTGTACTTCAACCATGTGGAAGCCCTTCAGACCTTTGACGGCGAGAAGGCCTTCAGCCTCGGGCAGGGTGAGTAAACTAATCGCTCCTGTGCAAGGTAATAATTCAGTCGGCACAGCCGGCGGGTTCCACTGACTGAAACCACTGAGCTGGAGATTAGCATGACCAACACTGAAGGCCTTCGGGTCGCCATCCTCATGGGCAGCGCTTCGGACTGGGATGTGATGCAGCACAGCGCGAAGACCCTCAGCGAGTTCGGCGTCAGTAATGAAGCGCGGGTGCTCAGCGCCCACCGGGTGCCCGAGGCCGTGGCTGAGTATGTAAAGACGGCTCCGCAGCGCGGCACGAAGGTCTTTATTGCCGCCGCCGGCATGGCGGCCCACCTGGCCGGCGCGGTCGCCGCCAACACGGTGCTGCCGGTGATCGGCGTGCCCCTGGCCAGCGGAGCGCTGAACGGCGTTGACGCGCTTTACAGCACCGTGATGATGCCGCCGGGCATCCCGGTGGGCACAGTCGCCGTGGGCAAGCCCGGGGCGATCAACGCGGCCCTGCTGGCGATCTCCATCCTTGGCACCAGCGATCCGGCCCTGCTGCAGAAGCTGACGGACTATCGCCGGGACAACGCCGCCAAGATCCTGGCCACTGAGCTGCCGGCGCCGGTCTAAGCCTGCGGGCCGGCTGCGGCTTGGTATAACAGAGCATGCTCTGCTCTGCCAATGGTCACGCGCCCCGCGTCCTGCTTGTGCTGCTGTGTCTATTGCTGGCGGCCTGCGCCTCGGTCAGTGCCGGCGACGGCGGACACAGCGCGGGCCAGGCCGGCAAGCCCGGCGCAGCTGCTCTGCCCAGCCTGATCCAGCTTGAAGCCGGCTTCCCAGCCGGCACAGCGCGCGGCACATCAGACATCACGCACGACCTGCTGGCTGATGTGCCGCTGAGCCTCTCGCCGGGCGCCAGCTATGACGCGGGCAGCAACTCGCTGAGCCTCAGCCCGGCGGGGGAGGCGAGCGCCTGGGCGGTCTTTGGCGTGGCCGGCCTGCCGACGGACGGCAGCCGTTATCCGCTGCGCATCAACGCCAGCGCGGACAGCGGCTATTTCATCTTCATCAGCGACTTCGCTGAGAAGCGCTGGCGCATGCTCAGCTACAGCGCGCAGGGCATCTACAACCTTAGCGGGGCCGCCGCGCTGGTATCGCCGGCCGGCAGCAGCTTTGTCGCCGTGCTGGCCTGGCAGGCCCAGCCGAACTTTGCGGCCCTGACCCTGACCACGAACGAGGATGTCGTGGTCCCGCCGGTGGAGCATGAGCTGTGGTACTACGAGCAGACCAACCTGCAGGTGGATGCGAACCTGACAGCGGCGATTGAGCACCTCAACACGGCAGCCGCGGCGGGCTATACGCGCGTGCTTTATGCCGACACGAAGCTGGAGTTTATCGACCTGGCCAGTGACAAGTACCTTGAGAACCTGGCCGCCTACAAGGCCGCGGCGGATGCTGCCGGGATCAGCATCGTGCCCAACATGGTCAGCCCCGGTTATGCCAACGGCCTGCTGCTGCATGACCCCAACCTGATCGAGGGCCAGCCGGTGGTTGATGCGCCCTTCCTGGTGCAGAACGGCTTCGCCGGCAACTTCGCCGGAGTCTTGCAGAACCCGGCGACGAGCATCGATAACGGCGACTTCGAGCTGCACAACGGGGATGCCTTTGATGGCTGGAACCAGATCGACGGCGCCGGGCAGAGCACCTTCTTCGACGCCAGCGGCCATGATGGCAGCGCGGGCTGCATCCGCTTTGAGAACTTCCTCGCCGGAAATCCGGAATCCGGCAACGACCGAATTACCCAGCAGATCGACGTGGACCCCTGGCAGGTCTACGGGATCAGCTTCTGGCTGAAGACGGACAACCCGGTGCCGATCGGCCAGCTCTGGGCCCGGGTCTTTGCGGAAGATGACTTCCGCCAGCTCACTTTCAACACCTTCCCGATTGCCTCGTCCCAGGACTGGACCCAGTACCACCTGATCTTCAACAGCCAGGAGAAGAGCAGTGTGCTGCTGTATCTGGGGATCTGGGGCGGGCAGAGCGGGCGCTTCTGGATCGATGACGTGCACATAGAGCACGCCGGCCTGATGAACCTGATCCGCCGACCCGGCGCGCCCTTCAAGGTGACCAATGAGGACGGCAGCATCGTTTACACCGAGGGCGTCGACTTCGGCGAGGTGAAGGATGACGGTATGGGCGAAGCGGACGGTTACCCTGGCACCTATGACCTCTGGCATCCGGCCCCGCTGATCCAGCAGATCGGCGGCGGCATCCAGATCGGAGACATCCTCAAGGTCAGCTACTACACCGCGGTCTTCACCGACGACCTCAAGCCAGCCTGCGCGCTGGAGGATCAGGCGGTTTACGACATCATCGGCGACGTGCTGGGTGTGATCAACACGGAGCTGAACCCTGAGATGGTCTTCATCGGCGTTGACGAGCACCGCGCCGCCGGCTGGAGCGAGCCGGGCTTTACGGCCGGCAAGAGCGCGGGGGCCTCGCTGGCCAGCTTCACCGCCGAGGTGGACAGCATCGCCAAGGCCATCAACCCGGCCTGGACCATCGTCGCCTGGAGCGATATGTATGACCCCTTCCATAACGCGACAGCGGACTACTACCTGACCCGCGGGGGGATGGCCGAGGCGGCGGCGGGGCTGCCGGCGAGCTGGGACATCGCCAACTGGCACCTGAATGACTTCAACGGCAGCGATGCCGAGAATGACCGCCTGCAGGCCCTGCAATACTTCGCCGGCCGCGGCAACCGCCAGATCCTGGCGGGCTACTACGACGACCCTGCCGGATACAGCGCCAGCCTGACTGCCTGGCTGGATGAGAGCGTGGGCCAGGATGGCGTTTACGCGGTGATGTACACCACCTGGGGCAACGATTACAGCAAGCTGGCCGAGTTCGCGACGACGGTGCGGGACTGGGAGGCCACGCAGTAGCAGCGCGGTCCCGTCCGCGCGTCTCGCGGGCCCGCATGGCAATGCGGGCTTGGCCTGGGGCTTCCCCGCACTGCCGTGCGGAGCCACGGCAGCGCTCTGCGCTGAGCTGTCGGAGAGGCAGGAGCAGGCCGGATTGCGTGTCTGAATCAAGGTTGACAAAGGGTTACAGCGCGGTTAAACTCTGGTTAACCAAGGCAGGCGAAGCCTGCACTGGTCAGGACGGAGGGGCAAGAGATGACCGCGATTCGAATCACTCTTCTGGGTCTGCTGGCCACAGCACTGGTGTGCAGCGGCTGCGGCGGCGATACTTCCGCTGCACTTGAAGCCAGCGATCTGCTGAATCCTTCTCCGGTTGCCGACGACGAGATCTCCAGCGGCGTGGCCTTTGATGGCCAGAGCGCGGCGGATGAAGACTACGTCGGCAGCGCCGTGCGCAACTGATTCCCCGGCCCGGCATACCTGCCCTGAGGCGCTGATATTCTGCTCTGGGCTGATTTCAGAGCTTTTCCCCTTATGCCTTCTGCTGCGGCTTTCACACGCTACAATTCCGCCCCGTGCCAGTCTTTTACACCGATCCGAAACTGGGTCTCAGTCCAGATGAAGTAGCGGCCAGGCCGCCCAAGCTTGATGTGCTGGTCTTCGGCCCGCATCCCGACGACGCCGAGATCGGCTGCGGCGGCATCCTGCTGAAGATGGCCGCGCTGGGCTATAAGTGCGGCATCGTCGACCTGACGGCCGGCGAAATGGGCACCGGCGGCGACGTGGAAACGCGCCGCGAAGAAAGCCGCGATGCCGCCCGGGTGCTGAAGCTGCAGGTGCGTGAGTGTCTGGAGCTGCCGGACTGCGGCCTGGAAGACAGCTTCGACATGCGCTCGGCGGTCGCCAGGACCATCCAGCGTTATCAGCCGGATGTCGTGCTGGGGCCCTACTACGACCTGCCGCCCGGCCGCGGCCTGGGCCACAACGACCATATCAAGGGCGGGCTGATGGTGGCGCACGGCGTGAACTATGCCCACCTGCGCAAGCTGGATTCGGTCTACCAGCCCTGGTATCCCAAGGCAGTCTATTACTACTTCCTGCCGATGGACCTGATGCCGACATTTGTCGTCGACGTCAGCGACCATTTCGATGCCTGGATCGAGAGCATCATGTGCCATGTCTCGCAGTTTGGCCGCCCGGAACAGAACAGCGGAATACGGCCATTCTTTGAGAGCCTGGCCACGCGCTGGGGCCGCTGGGCCGGCGGGCGCTATGCCCAGGCCTTCTACAGCCCCTGGCCGCTCTCCTGTCGCGATGTGCTCAGCGCCGCGCGTGTCTTCGGCCCCCCTGACCCCAAGGTTAATGACGAGGTTTAGGGCCCTGAAGCACCGAAACAATTAATCCAGGTTTTACTGCACCGAATCGCCCTGCGGCAAGTCAGGACAGATATAATCGCTGGGTGAGGCGGGGCAGACTGGGGCACTACAACGGCTCCTTTTATGCCGGCGTTGATGGCTCGGGGGAACAGTCCGGCGTGGGGGCGCTTCTAAAGCACTGCAAGGTGATGCTTGAACGCGTCCCGATGGGCTGTCTGATCTATGACGCCGACTTCAAACTCGTCTACGCCAACCCCGCTGCGCTGAGCATTTTTGGCTACAGCGCGGAGGAACTGCTGGGCACAGCGCCCGAGTTCCTGGTCTCCACAGGTGATTCAGACAAGCTGGACCGCGTGCTCGAGCGCCTGCTGCAGGGCGAGAGCGACACCATGAGCATCAACCGCAACCGCCGCAAGGATGGATCGGTGCTTACATGCTCCTGGATCAACACCCCGCTTTATGGTTCGCAGGACAGTTATGTCGGCATGCTATCGATGGTGCGCGACATCAGCGGCAATATCCGCCTGGTCGAAGACCTGAAGCAGATGGTTGAGCGCTATGAGACGCTGACCAACAACATGGCTGAAGGCATGGTGATTGCGGACAAGGATGGCCGCTATATCTACGCAAACCCGGCCATGGAGCAGATCTTTGGCGGGCCGGTGGAAGAGATCATCGGCCGCCGCTCTGAGGACTTCGTCCTTCCAGAGGAACGCGAGTTTGTGGCCCTGCAGCGTGAGTTGCGCAAGGCCGGCCAGTCCAGCAGCTATCAGACCCGCATCCGGGCGGCGGATGGTTCAACCCGGGTGGTGGAAGTCTCCGGCGCGCCCAGGTATGACACTGCCGGCGCCTATGACGGCCTGGTGGCCCTGATCCAGGATGTCACAGCGCGGGTGCAGGCTGAAACAGCGCTGCGGGAAAGCGAGGAACGCTACCGCCTGCTGTTTGATGCCAACCCGCAGCCCATGCTGCTGGTTGCGGTGGCTGACGCCAGCATCAGCATGGCCAACGCCGCTGCGGCAAAGCTCTATGGCTACAGCCTGGATGAGTTCAGGGGTCTGCCGCTCTCGGCTTTGCACAGCAAGACCGGCACGGACAGCTTCAGCTCCGCTTATGAGCAGCTCCTCAAGGGCTCACCCTGGTCCAGCACCGTCGAGCATCAGAACCGCAGCGGTGGACAGCTCTTTGTGGAACTGCATTCCAACCCGGTCGACTTCGGCGGCCGGGACTCCCGCCTGCTGGCGATACATGACCAGACTCAAATCAGGCAGGCCCAGGAGCGCACACGGGCCAGCGAACGCCTCGCGGCTGCAGTGATTGCAAACTCCCCCATCGGCGTAACGGTGCGGGATCGCCAGGGTCAGCTGCTGCTGCATAACCGGGCCTGGCTGCAGATGTGGGGGGCAACACAGGAAGTCATAGAAAAGCACAAAGGCCAGAGCTTCAGCGACTTTGAGCAGATGCTGGATGACTTCTATGGCGCGGATTCCTGGCGGGTCAAAGCGCTCTACCGCGAAGGCGGCAGCATGGCCGAGCCGGAGATCAGACTGGAGCACGAGCGCGCCGCGATGGAATGGATCTCGCAGTACTTCTATTCCATCATGGCCCCCGACGGCAGTGTCGAAAAGGTAGTTACTCTCACAGAAGACATCAGCGTTGCTAAACGTGCGGAGCAGAAGCGCCAGGCGGCGGAACAGCTTGCCCAGGCGGTGATTGAAGCTTCCCCGCTCGCGGTTTCCGTGCGTGACAACTGCGGCAGGCTGATCCTCTTCAACGAGGCCTGGCGCAGCCTGTATCGGATGAGCGACGAGGACATCCAACGCTCTTCATCCCGCAGCTTTGAAGAGTTTTGTTCCGCCATGCAGGCCTACTACGCGCCGGCAGACCTCTTGAAGCTGGAGAATGTGTATCGCAACGGCGGCGAAAGCTTCATCCCCGAGTCGCCGGTCACCAAGAATCGGACCGAGGATGAATGGCGCTGGGTTTCCAGGCAGAATTATGCCATCACTGACGCTCAGGGCGCGGTGCAGTTCGTGGTTACACTGACCCGCGACATCACGGAAGAGAAACAGGAAGCGGAGGAGCTGCGCGTTAGCGAACAGCTTCATCGCGCGGTCGTTGACAACTCGCCACTTGGGATATCTGTACGCAGCAGCAGAGGGCGGCTGCTGAGTTACAACAAGGCCTGGCTGCGCATTCGAGGCCTTGATGATGAAGGCCTGCAACAGCAACTGCAGCGAGATGAAGCCCAGCGCCGCGCCGACGTGCTGAACTACTACGGTCCTGAGGCCGGGCCACGGGTCCAGGATGTATATGACAACGGTGGCAGTCTTTACATTGAGAATCTAAGGCTACCCAACCCACCCAAGGCTGGTGCCAGCTTCATCAGCCAGCACATGTATTCGCTATCCGGCCCCGACGGGGCGGTGGACCGCGTGGTTATCCTGACCCAGGACGTCAGCGCGGCCCATGCAGCGGCCGATGCGATCCGGCACAACGAGGAGCGCTTCAGGCTGGCCGCAGCTGTGACCTCTGATGCCCTCTATGAATGGGATGCCCGGGCCAACCGGACCTGGCGCAGCGATTCATACTTCAGGCTCTTTGGGCTGGAGAAACCGGAAGACAACTTCACGGAAGCCTGGTTCACCCAGCATCTGCACCCGGATGACCGGGATAGCACACTGGCAAGACTACGCGAGGTCATAGAAAGACGCGGGGCGGAGTGGTCCGCCGATTACCGCTTCCGGTCGGGCTGCGGAGAGTACCGCGAGATCAGTGACCGCGGCCGGATCATTTACGACGATGAGGGCCGGCCGCTGAAGATGGTCGGCGCGATCAGCGATGTGACTGAACGCAATACGGCCGCCCGGCAGCGGGAGCAGGCGGAGAGGCTGTCATCGCTGGTAATCCACAATGCTCCTATCGGGATAACAGTCAGGGATGCAAGCGGGCGTCTGCTTCTGCATAACGAGCGCTGGCGCGAGATCTGGCAGGTGGAGGAGGAAGAGCTCAAACAGCATCAGAGCTTCGACCTGCAACAGACCCGTGAGATGCTGACAGGCACCTTCGGCCAGGAAGAGGCCGACAATGTCATGGCCCTCTTCTCGCGGGCGGGTACCTATCGCATCAATGAAGTCCGCTGGCAGCGCGGTGGAAATCCCGAGGATCTGCGCTGGCTCTCCATCCTCTTCTGCTCGGTGGAGGACAGCCAGGGCCAGGTCAGCCAGATGGTCTCGCTTACGGTGGACAGCACCGATGCCGCGATGGCCGAGCATCGACTGCGTGACAGCGAAAAGGAGCTGCGCCAGATCATCGATCTGGTGCCGCACTTCATATTCGCGAAGGATGCCCAGGGCCGCTACATCCTGGTCAATCAGGCCGTTGCCGACGCCTACGGCACCAGTGTCGACGGCCTGGTGGGCCGCACGGATGCGGACTTCAACCCGGACCCCGGGCAGGTCACGCATTTCTGCGAGGATGACCTGAAGGTCATTGCTACCCAGCAGTCGCTGGAGATTCCAAGAGAAGAAATCACCACGGCACAGGGCCAGACGGTGGTGCTGCAGACCGTGAAGATTCCATTCACGGCGCAAAGCGCCGGCGTGCCGGCCGTACTGGGTGTTTCCATTGATATCAGCGCCCGGGAACAGATGGAGAAGGAACTGCGGGACAAGGAGAAGGTGCTTCTTGATACGCAGAATCTGGGCCGGGTCGGTTCATGGAAACTGCATCTGCGAAGCGGCGCACTCGACTGGACCCCGGCGACCTATGAGATCTTTGGCCTGGACCCGGCAGACGGACCGATCAGCCTGGAAAACTACCAGGGCATGCTCAACCAGGATGACTACGTTGAACTGCAGGAGAAAGCCGCTGCGGCGCTGCGCCAGCGCGGAGAGTTCCATGTCCTGCACCGCATGACCAGAAAGGACGGCGAGCTGCGTTATCTGGACAGCCGCGGCCGCTGGCTTTTTGATGCCAATGATGAGCCCGAATTCAGCATTGGACTGACCCGCGATGTGACCGAGCAGGTCCTGGCTGAACAGGCCCTGCGCTATAGCGAGACCCGCCTGCTGGAAGCCCAGGCAATTGGCAAGATTGGCAGCTGGGAACTGGACCTGGACAGTGGCAGCGTCACCTGGTCGCCGGAGGTTTACCGCATCTTCGGCCTGTCACCAGAGACTTTCCAGCCGAGTCTGGAGTCCTTTGTTGAGCTGATTCATCCCGACGACAGGGAGATGGTCAGGCAGGAGAACGAGAGGGTTCTTGCAGACCGGACGTCCAGCCACCAGCAGTTCCGCGTGCTTCTGCCGGATGGAAGCCTGCGCTGGATTAACTCCGAGGGCCGCTTTGAAATTGACAAGCGCACCGGCCACACAATCTGTTATGGCATCAGCCAGGACATCACCGAACGCGTCTCGGCCCTGCGCGAACTGCAGGAAAGTGAAGCCCGCTACCGCACCCTCCTGGAACTGGTACCGGATGCAATTACGGTCAGCCAGTCCGGCCGCATTGTCTTTGCCAACGCCGCGGCTGCCAGCCTTGCCGGCTGCGCTGACCCCGCCGAGCTGATCCAGCGCGAGATAGAGCAGCTGCTCCCGATGGCCCGGCAGTCGGGGATGCTCCTGGAGGAAGGAAACGGCAGCCTGCAGATGCAGACCCAGGAGAGCCGGGCTGTACGGGATGACGGCACCGGCGTGGATGTTGAATCTGTCACGGCTCTGATCAGCTATGACGGGGAGCCGGCCTTCCTGAATGTGACGCGTGATATCTCCGAACGCCGCCGCGCTGAAGCCAGCCTGCGCCTCAGGGATGACATGCTGGAGGCCATCGCCTATGCCGCGCCGCATTTTACTGAGGGCGCGCTCAGCGACGACAAGATCCGCGATCTGCTGGTCCGGCTTGGGCTTGCCGCACGGGTCAGCTGCGTATACCTGCTGGAGCGGGTCAGCAGCGAGGAAAGCCCCGGGCGCCTGCGCAAGCTGCACGAATGGAGCCTCAGGCCGGAGCTTGCCCCCGTTTCAGACCTGCCCTACGCGGACCTTGGCCTTTATGAACTGGAGCCGCTGCTTGGCCGGGGCCAGCCAGCCTGTGGCAGCCTGAGCGAACTTTCGCCGGGCGCGCGCGAGAGCCTCGCCGCCTATGGCGCCTGCGCCTATATGATCGTCCCGCTGTTCATCGGGCAGGAGTGGTGGGGTTTCATTGGTGTCGAGGACCGCGAGAGCGAGCGCCAGTGGTCAACGGCGGAAACCGACGTACTGAAACTGGCGGCCAACCTGCTTGGCGCATCAATGGCCAGGCTGCGCGCACTGGAGCAGCTGCGTCAGAGCGAAGAGCGTTACCGCAGCCTGGTAAACGTGGCGCCGGACGGTGTCTATGTGGCCAGTGGCGGAGTGTTCCGCTTTGCCAACCCCACACTCGTCAGCATGCTGGGCCTGAGTTCGGCTGACGAGCTGGTCGGCCGCCGCGTGGCTGACTATGTGCATCCCGACTTCCATGACCTGTCCCGCGACCGGCGCCGCCAGCTCGAAGAGCAGGGCGGAATCCTGCCGGTCATTGAAGAGGTCTTCCTGCGCGCCGATGGCACTCCGCTGACTGTGGAGGTCGCCTCGACCACTATCCGTTATGCCGATGAACCGGCGGCCATCGTGGTCCTGCGCGATGTCAGCGAGCGCAAACAGGCCATGAGCCTCGTGCGCCTGCGCGACGAGATTCTCCGTTCCATCGCTTATTCGGCCCCCCAGTTCCTGGCCGAAGGCGACTGGAATGCACAACTTGACCATATGCTGGAAGGGCTCGGCAAGGCGGCAAGCGTCAGCCGGGTCTTCGTTTACGAGCGCTATATGGATCGCCAGCAGGGCAAGCACGCTGCCCTGCGCTCTGAGTGGTCCAGCCCGGGAGTGGTGCCCTGGCGGGACATCGAGGTCATGCTCGACTTCGCCGTTGAGGGCTCGCTCTTTGAGAAGTCGGTCAGCCTGGTCGAGCAGGGTGAGGTGGTGCAGAAGTCCCGCAGCCTGCTGGCGGATGCTGACCGGGCCTGTATGGACGCTATCGGCAGCCAGTCGCTGCTGATGGTCCCAATCATGGAGGGCCGCGAGCACTGGGGCTTCATCGGCTTCGACGCCCAGGATGCCGAGCGCAGCTGGTCGGAGGCTGAGGTGGACGCCCTGCGGCTTGCCTCGACCCTGATCGGAGCTTCGATTGCCCGCCAGCGCAGCAACGAGCGCCTGAGCAAGAGCGAGGAGCGTTACCGCAGTCTGGTGGATGTGTCGCCGGATGGCGTGCTGGTCTGCCGCAGCGGCCGCGTGGAGTTCGCCAACGCCACCATGGCAAGGCTGATCGGAGCGCACAATCCGTCGGAGCTCGAGGGCCGCAGCCTGCTGAGCCTGGTGCATCCGGACTACCGCGACATCGCCGGCGAGCGCTTCAGGTTGCAGCACGAACAGCTTGGCACGCTGCCTGGCCTTGACGAGCGCTGGCTGCGACTGGACGGCACTCCTCTGGATGTCGAGGTTGCTTCAGCGCTGATTGACCATGATGATGAGCCGCAGTCCATCGTTGTCGTCAGGGACATCACCGACCGCAAGCAGGCCCAGAGCTCGCTGCGCATGCGCGATGCGATCCTTGAGGCGATTGCCAAGGTGGCGCCGAAGCTGCTGGCCGGCCCCCTGAGCCGCGACCTGCGCAACGAGCTGCTCGAGGGCATCGGCCGGGCCGCGAATGTCAGCCGCGTGGCGGTCTATGAGTTTGATTCGACTGAGATGGGCACCCGGCTGGTGTCCTGCCGCAGTGAATGGGTGGCCGCCGGTATTCAGCGCTATATCGACAACCCCTGGATGCAGGAGCAGGAGTTCTCGCAGTCGCCGCTGGCCCTGTGGGAGACGGAGCTGCGTGGTGGCGGGACTGTGCAGGGCACGGTGTCCAGCTTCCCCGAAGAGCTGCGTGAATCGCTCGCGGCACTGGATCTCCAGTCACTGCTGCTGGCCCCGATCTTTGTGGGCAATGAGTGGTGGGGCAACATTGGCTTTGACGACTGCGCGCGTGAAAGGGAGTGGTCCTACGCCGAGGTTGACGCGCTCAAGCTCGCCGCCAGCCTGATCGGCGCGGCTGTGCAGCGGGAGCGGGCGCAGGCGGACCTGCAGGCCAGTGAAGAGCGCCTGCGAATGGTCACGAATGCCACCAGCGATGCGCTGTATGACTGGGACATCCAGCAGCAGTTCGTCTGGCGCAGCGCTTCCTACTATGACTTCTTCAACCTGGAAGCCCCTCGCGACGAAGAGTCCGAGGGCTGGTGGGATGAGCATGTGCATCCCGAAGACCGCGATTACGCGGTCAGCAGCCTGACCGCTGCGCTGGGCCATGGGGAAGAACGCTGGAGCTGCGAGTACCGCTTCCGGCGCGGCGACGGCTCATACGCGGAGGTCTCGGACCGCGGTCTGATCCTGCGGGATTCCCTCGGCCGGCCGCTGCGCATGATCGGCGCGATCAGCGACATCACAGCGCGCAGCCAGGGTGAACGGCGCCTGAAGGAAAGCGAGGAGCGCTACAGGCTGCTGGCTGAGAACAGCTCCGACATGATCTCGAAGAACACGCCGGAAGGCATCTTCACCTATGTGTCGGACTCCTGTTACGACCTGCTGGGCTACCGCAAGGAAGAGATGCTCGGCACTTCGACTTACGACTACTTCCATCCTGATGACCTGGAACAGGTGGCCCGTTCGCATTCAGCGGTCCTGCGCGGCCAGAGTGTCCAGAGCATCACCTACCGCTTCCGCCGCAAGGACGGCAGCTATGTCTGGTTTGAAACCCTGACCCGCCCGGCGCAGGACGACGGCCTCAGCTCCGGCGTGGAGATCATCGCCACCTCGCGTGACGTGACCGAACGCCGGCAGGCCGAGCTGGCCCTGCGCGAAAGTGAGCAGCGTTACCGTACGCTCTACAACAACACCCCGGTCATGCTGCACTCAATTGACCGCGAAGGACGGATCATCAGCGTTTCTGACTACTGGCTCTCCGTCATGGGCTATACGCGCGGCGAGGTGCTGGGACGCAACGCCCTGGAGTTTGTCTCAGAGAACTCGGTCAGCGATGCCGAAGCCATGATGACGAGCTTCATGGAGCACGGCTACTGCCAGGATGTCGAGCTGCAGTTCATCCGCCGCTCCGGCGACCGGATTGACGTGCTGATCAGCGCCATCGCCGAGCGCAATGAGGACGGCAGCCTGCAGCGCGGCCTGGCCGTGATGGCGGACATTACCGACCGCAAGCGCGCGCAGCGCCAGCTGCAGCTGACGGTGGAGCAGCTTAAGAACATCTACGACTTCAGCCATATCTGCGGCCAGAGCGGCAGCCAGGAAGAACTGCTGGCGGCAGCGCTGGACGCCCTGCGCAATACGGTCCGGCCCCTGAAAGCCGGCCTGCTGCTGCCGCGCAGCGAGAGCATGCCGCGCTTTGCGGTCTGGCTGGGCCTGGGGCCGGAGTGCCGGCAGGAACTGGAGAGTTTCGCCGCCTGGAATGCTGAACTGGCGGATCCGCTGCTCTGCGCCGACCTGACAGTGGATGGCCCCTTCGACGCCTGCCGCGAATCGCTGCTGAAGGAAGCTGTGCGCTCAATCGCCTACCTGCCGGTCAAGCACCTCAACCGGATCATCGGCTGGTGTGTGCTGGGCTATGAGCGGGCCAAGGCCTTCAACCGCGAGGAGCGCCAGCTGGCGGAAACCATCCTCAGCCAGCTGGGCAGCGCGATGGAGCGCCGCCGCGGCGAACTGGAGCTGCGCGAAAGCGAGCGCGGTCTGGCGCGCGCGCAGGAGCTGGCGCACCTGGGCTCCTGGCAGTGGGGTATTGAATCCGGCCAGACGATCTGGAGCGACGAGCTCTTCCGCATCCTCGGTCTTGACCCCGGCCAGTTCAGCCCGCGCGGCTTGACACTGCTGGAGTATGTGCATCCGCTGGACCAGGACGGCGTGCACGCGGCTCTGCAGGGCGTACTGGACAACGGCCAGCCCGCCTCGCTTGACTTCCGCATCCTGCGGCCCAGCGGCGATGAGGTCTATGTCCACGCCGAGTGCTTCCCGGAGCTGAGCCCGCTGGGCCAGATTCTGCGGGTCGGCGGCACGATCCAGGACATCACGGAACGTGTGCTGGCGGAGAACGAGCTGCTGCTGGCGCGTGACCAGGCGGAGCAGAACCGCGTCCGGGCCAGCGCCATCCTTGACGCTGCCCCCGAGGCCATCATCATGATTGATGAGGCCGGCATCGTCGACACATACTCCGAGGGTGCCGAGCGGATCTTCGGTTATCGCGCCGAAGAGGTCATAGGTCAGCGCCTGAACATTCTCATGCACGAGGAAGACATTCACCGCCATGAGGACGCCATCCAGCGGGTGGTGGACACCGGCCGCTCGCGCCTGGTCAACCAGTCGCGGGAGGTCGTGGGCCGCCACCAGGACGGCCACTCCATCGACCTCGACCTGACGATCCGCGATACCTACATCGGCGGCCGGCGGATGTTCGTCGGCGTCATGCGCGACATTTCTGAGCGCAAGCGCATGCAGTCACAGCTGCGCCAGAGCCAGAAGATGGAGGCCATCGGCACCCTGGCCGGCGGCATCGCCCACGACTTCAACAACATCCTGCAGTCCATCCTGGGTTATACAGGCCTGGCCCGCGACAGCATCGAGGGCGGCCACGAAGCCGAGGAATACCTGAGTGTCGTGATGAAGGCCGGCCTGCGGGCCCGCGACCTGGTCCAGCAGATCCTGGCCTTCAGCCGCCAGTCCGAGCTGCAGCTCAGCGTGGTCGACCTCTCGCTGATCGTGCGCGAGTCCACCAAGCTGCTGCGCGCGGCCATGCCGGCCACAATCTCCATCCGCACCGAGATGCTCGACCGCGACGTGCATGTCCTGGGCGACCCGGTGCAGCTGCACCAGGTGCTGATGAACCTCTGCACGAACGCCGGTTACGCCATGCGGGATACCGGCGGCACGCTGAGCGTCAGCCTGCGGCGCGTCTTCTGGGACGCTGAGTTCGCCCGCTTCTACCCTGACCTGCACCCGGGCATGCACGCCGAGCTGCAGGTCTCGGACACCGGCACCGGCATGAGCAAAGAGGTGCTGGAGCGCATCTTTGAGCCCTTCTACACCACCAAGCCGGTGGGCGAGGGTACCGGCATGGGCCTCTCGGTGGTGCACGGCATCATCCACAGCCTGGGCGGAGCGATTCATGTAAGCTCCGACATCGGCAAGGGTACGACCTTCAAGGTCTTCCTGCCGATGGTTGAAGCCGAGAAGAAGGTTGAGGAGCGCGCCGAGCCCGAAGCGCCGATTGGCAACGAGCGCATCCTGCTGGTGGACGATGAGGAAGCCATTGCCGAAATGGTCTCGATCATGCTCAGCCGTCTGGGTTACCGGGTCACCCGCTTCACCGATCCGCGCCAGGCCCTGCGTGAATTCTCCGAGCACCCGGCCGACTTTGACCTGCTGATCACCGACCAGACCATGCCCTTCATGACCGGGGCTTCGCTTTCCGCGAAGCTTCTCGAGCTGCGCCGCGACCTGCCGATCATCGTCTGCACCGGCTACAGCGAGATGTTCACCCCCGAGCAGGCCCAGGAAATGGGTGTCCAGGCCTACCTCTTCAAGCCGGTGGGCATGATGGACCTGGCGCAGACGATCCGCCAGGTGCTGGGCCGCAACCGGCCGGCAGTCGACGCGCCCAGCATCGACAAGGGCTAAACTGCGGCGGTGACAAAGCCGCCTCTGCACATCCTCATCACCGGCGCATCAGCCGGCATCGGCGCGCAGTGCGCACGCCTGCTTGCCGCCGGGCCGCCCGTGCGCCTCAGCCTCGCCGCCCGCCGCCTGGAGCGCCTTGAAAACCTGGCGGCAGAGCTGCGCGCCCCGGGAGTCGAGATCGCGTGCTTCCACTTTGATGCCGGCCAGCGCGAGTCGGTGCTGGAGCTGGCGCGCCAGGCCCGGGCAGCCTTCGGCGAGCTGGATGTCTGGATCAGCAACGCGGGGGCCGGCCTGCGCCACAACCTGCTGGATGCCACAGAGGAGCAGATGCTCGCGCAGTTCCGGTTGAACTGCCTCAGCGCCCTGTGGGCTTATCAGGCCGTCCTGCCGGACTGGCTGGCCAGCGGCCACGCAGGGCAGATCATTGATGTCTGCAGCCTGGGCGGCAAGAGCGGCTATGCCTTCAACGGCGCCTACAGCGCGGCCAAGCACGGCATGAGCGCCATTGGCGATACCCTGCGCCAGGAGCTGCAGCAAAGTGCCGCCGGCCGCCGGATCTGTGTCACCAGCGTTTACCCCGGCCCGACGGTGAGCGATTTCGGTGCCTCCGCGCCTGACCTGACCGGCGGGGCGGCAGTGGCGCAGGTGGGGCGTTCGCGTTCCAGCCGCAACCTGCTGGCCCGCGCGATCTCCAGCCGCCAGTCAACGGAGCATGTGGCAAGGGCGATAGTGCGGACGATCCGCAGCCGTCAACCCAGCGTGTATCCACACCGCTGGGGCAGCTTCGGCGTGCTGCTGAACAACCTGTTGCCGGGCCTGGTGCTGAGCCTGTACCGGCGCTCTGCCGCGCGCAGCGAAGTCTAGGGCTGCTCTTCGCCGGGCTCGATCCAATCGTGGGCGACGGGGTCGCTGAAGAAGCTGGCGAAATTATGCGACCAGAAGATGGTCCCCTGCACATTGCGCCAGACGCCAATGCCGACATACTCGGCATCCTCCAGTTCCATGTTCGTGCGGTGGCCTGTGCTGTCTATCCAGCCCTGGGTTACTTCAGCCGGGCCCGGATAGCCTACAGCGATGTTCTCGGCCCACAGGAGCCACTCAGGGCAGTCCATGGCCTCCATCCGCGCCTCCGGGTCCATGCCTTCCAGGTTGTCGTGCTCGAAGTACTCGCGCGCCGCCATATCCCGGCAGTGCGCATTGGCCAGGGCGTCCAGATGCGGGCTGCGCAGCAGGGGGGCGAGGCTCTTGCTGGCGCGGTACTGGTTCAGGAGGTTAAAGACCTCGTCCGCATAGGCCTGCAGCTGCTCATCCTGGTAAACCGCGCTGGGGCTGCTCATCAGCGGAAGCGGCAGATACCAGTCCTTAAGCCACTGCCGGTGCACAGAGTTGACTGGCCAGGTGTTGGTGGCATCCGCGCCGCTTACCACAAGCGCAAGCTGCTCCACGCTGGCCGGTGCATCGCTGGCAATCAGTGCGACAAAAACGACGCCCATCGGATCCAGCCACTGGCTGCCGCTCAGCGGCATGGAAAAACTGTCCGTGTGTGAACCGAGGATCTGCCAGCGCCCGGCGTCAAAGTCCGCAAGCGCAACCCAGACGCGGGAGGCAGAGAGATCACTCAGCACGGCCTCCAGGCCGGAGTATGCCCGGCCCTGGGTGTGAAACGCGAAGACAGCGTAGGAGCTTTGTCCCGGGCTGGCCGCCAGCTCCAGATCGCCGCTGCTCGCACTGGTGAAGGGGCTGCGCATTACAGCCTCGTTACCGGCCTGGTTGAGGTCCAGCACAGAGCTGGGCGCACGCAGCTCAGACAGGCCTGGCAGGCCGCTGAGCAGCGCTGCACCCGGGACTTCGTCTTGAGGCTTCACAAAGAGCCGTGCCTCGCCCGTGCGCGCCTGCTGGCCCTGCTCATAAACAGCGCCGGCGCAGGCGCTGAGCAGCAGCAATATGCCAGCCAGAGAGGCTGCCATCAGGAGGTTGAGCAGGCGCCTGCGGCGCCTGAAGCCGGCTTGATGCATACACAAAGTCTACCCCGCCTAGCTGCTGAAGACCAGTATGCGGCCATTGTCGGGGTCGCAGACATACAGGTAGCCGGTTCTGCGGTCCAGCGCCAGCGCTCCAGGCCCGCCCGCGCCGAACTCCACGATCAGGCTTCCCTGGCTGCCGAAGCTGAACAGCTCGGCGCCGGCGGAGTCCAGCACCCGCACCCGGCGGCCCGGCGGGTCAGAGACATAGATCTGACCGCGGAAGTCCTCCGCCAGCCCGGCCGGGCTCAGCGGCCCGCCCAGAAGGGGATCGATCTCAATCGGGCTGGCCGGGGCGAGGTCATCGCCAAAGCCGGAAAGGCGCAGGTTGCCAAAGTCCGCGATCAGCAGGCCGCCGCTGTCCTGGGCCAGCAGCGCCAGCGGGTCGAGCAGCTGGCCTTCCTGGTCTCCGGCCTGCGCCAGGGTGCGCAGGTAAACCCCCAGCGGGGTGAACTGCTGGAGCTTGTCCAGGCCGCGGTCCGCCACCAGCACCTGGCCCTGCCAGAGGGCCAGTGCGCAGGGGCTGGCGAACTCGCCGGGTCCGCTGCCCTCCTGGCCAAAAGTACCGCTGAGGGCATAGGGCAGGCTGGTCTGCCTGTTCATGCCCGCATGCAGCAGATAGACCGCATGCAGGCCGCTGTCCGCGACGTAGAGCCGTCCCAGATCGGCGTCATAGGCGACGGCGCTGGGGCTGAGGGCCTCGGTCTGGCCATAGCGGAAGAAGGAGCCCAGCTGCTTGCCGGCCAGGTCGTAGACAAAGACATCCCCGGCATAGGGATCGGCGACAAAGAGCCGGCCGCCCGCGGAGTCCATGGCCAGACCGCCGGGCCGGTGCAGGCCGCTGCCGCTTTCATTGCCAAACTCAAAGAGCACATCGAAGGGCACCGCCGGGCTTGCAATCTCCGCGCTGGGCAGGCTTTCCAGGCTCTGCCCGCCGGCGTTCTCGGGCCAGACCGAGCTGACGCGGTACAGGTAAGCCCCCGGCGCGCTCAGCTCGTCGCTGTAGTCGCGCTCAGTCAGCAGGGCCGCATTAAGCTTGCTGAAACTGGGCTCGGCGCCTCCCGGCCCGCTATCGAGGGCGCGATAGAGGTTGTAACCGGCCACGCCTGCCACACTGTTCCAGCTCAGGCGCCGGACCTGCGTGCTCGCGGCAAGCAGGCGCAGGCCCTCCGGCGCGGGTGGCGGCAGTTCATCCTGCTTCAGGGAATAAAAGGCATAGCGCCCGAAGTCATCCGCGCTGAAGACCAGCTCAGTTCCGTCATCGCTGGTCAGGCCGCTGAGGCTGCTCTCTTCATAGCGCTGCGAAACCGGGTTGAAAAGGTACAAAGGAATGCTGAGCCCCGGCGCCAGCGCCGGCTGCAGCATGAAGTGCATCTCCAGGGCCTTGGCCAGCTTGGGCTCAGGCTCGGGCTCGGCCGCGCCGCCGTCGGTGTTGCTACCGCCGTCCGCTGCGCCGTCTCCGCCGTCGCCGCCAGCAGCGCTGTCCGTGTTCTGCGGGACAAGCTGGGCTGAGATATCGACGGACATCACCAGGCTGCGGCCTGCCGGCCCGGGGACGGCATGGTCCATCTCACTTGTGTTGACGATCAGCAGGCGCAGGGTGTCCGCCACTGCTGCCGGCGGCACGACGGCCTTGATCCTAGAATCGGGTGTAAACAGGGTGGCCGGCTGTTCGCTGTCCGGCGGCAGGTTCACGCTGAGCTTGCTGGCTCCGCCGCAGCCCCACAGCAGCAAAAGGCACAGCGCCAGTGCCGGCAGCCTCAGGCCCGCAGGACAAGGCAGGCCGCGTCCAAATCTCCCTTCCATCCGGATCTCCCCATGTCTAGCCAGTCACGATCTCTGGCAGATACACCTCGAGCACCTTCCCGTAGTGGGCATCGATCAGCGTGCCGATGCCTTCAATCAGTGCTTCCTTGAAAGCCGCCTTGCCCTCCGGCGAGGACAGCTCCCCGGCGCTGCGCCGGTTGATCTCGTCGATCACCAGGTCGCGCACCTCAACTGTCTTCTCATCAAGCTGCTTGGCGAAGATGGTCTTGGGCAGCGGCACTTCCTCGGGCAGCTTGGGCGGCTCGGCCTTCTTGCCGTGGCCACCGGATGCCGGGATGGTGCCTGCAGGAACGCCGGGATGCGAGTGCTCAACTGCGCCACCGGCGCCGCTGTCAGGGCCTCCCGGCCGGTAAGCGGCCAGCACCGTCGCGGGCCCCGGATCAGCTTCGCCGTCGCCTTCCTCTTCGCCGGGCAGACTGGCATGCCCGCCCTTGTCCTTGCCCTTCTTCTTGGGCTTGCCGGACTCGTCCACTTCACCGCGCTGGTACTGGTTGTAGAAGTCGAGCTGGTGCTCATAGGCTTCCATCATGCCTTCATAGGTCGCCCAGTCCTCGCTGCTGTAGAAGCTCTCCAGCGACAGCGCGATGGTCATCGTCGCGTGCCTGCCGTCAGCGGTGTTCGCCGTGAACTTGCCCAGCTCGTAGGTCACATGCGCGGTCTCTTCCATCACATCTTCGCTGCTGGAGTGTTCCTCTTCCGCGGCAGGTTCAAGCCCGCGCGGCTGGGGACCGCCTTCAAGGGCCAGCTTCTTCTTCATGCCCTGCATTTGCATGAAGAGGAATCCCGCGGCGGCCAGGGCCAGCACGGCCACGGCGCCGGCGATGATCAGCATCAGGGGCGCCCCGCCTCGTCTCGGCCTCATGGGGGCCAGATAGCGCAGGGCCGACCGGCAACTACCCAACAGCTTTAAGTACAGCGCGCTCACTTGTGTCTCCTCGCCTGCGCCACACAGGTCAGTAATGCTTATCGGCTCCTGGCCGGCCCGGCTTGAGCCGCCTAGGGTGCGCCGGGCTTGTAGCCCTTGAAGCGCGAGAGTGCCTCGGCATCCTTGATCCAGACCCGGCTGTCTTCAGGGATCTGGCGGACATATTCGGCCTGGTTGGGCCAGTAGAGCTGCCGCCGGGAGTCCGCGACGAACATGTAGTCCGCCGCGCCGGCCGGCACTCCGGCCTGCTTCACCAGGGGGTCGCCAAAGCCGGGGTCGCTGTTGCAGGTGCTGGCTGTCAGGCACAGTCCCAGTGCCAGGACCAGGCCGGCAATCAGCGCCAGCTTCCAGAGCAGTGCTTCAAGGCTGGGGTACTCAGTGCCCGTGTCCGTCTGCATGTTCTTTCTCCTTCTGCGCCTCTTCATGCGGCTCGGCAGCGTGATCCGCGCCAGAGCCATGGGCTGCGTCATGGCCGCTCTTTTCGGCCTCTTCCGCCTCTGCGGCGTGTGTGTCCTGCGCCTCGCTGCCGGCAGGTTCCTTATGGGCGCCGCCGGCGGCCTCGTGCTCCTGCGCAGGCTGGGCTTCATGCTCATGCCCGGTGGGAGCTTCGTGCTCATCAGCCGGCTCAGCGGCAGCGGCCTTGGCTGTGCTGTCTTCGCCCTGCTGCCGCAGGATGACGATCTCCACGCGGCGGTTTGTGGCCCGGCCTTCGCGGGTCTCGTTGTTGCCAAGCGGCCGCGTGTCGGCATAGCCCGCCGCGCTCAGCCGGCTGGAATCAAGGCCAAGGTTCTGGAAGTGGCGGATCACCGCCCCGGCGCGGGCGGCCGAGAGCTCCCAGTTGCTGGGGTAGGCAGCCGTGCTGATGGGCAGGCTGTCTGTGTGGCCCTGCACCTCGATGTCGTTTGGCAGGCGCGCCAGCTGTTTGGCCAGGACCTTCAGCACTTCCTTGAAGGCGGGCTTGAGCTGGGCCGAGCCGGGATCGAAGAGGATCTGGTCGGGATGGATCTCAATGACGATGCCGCGCTCACTGTGCGTGACGGTCAGCCCGCCCTCCAGCTCCCCCATGCCCAGCTGGCGCTGGGCATGGTCAAGTGCCTCTTCGACAATCTCATCCAGCTCGCGGCGCAGATCGCTCTGGTCCTCAAGCATCTGGGCGAACTGGAAGATCTGGATCGGAGTCTGCCTGGCCGCGAACATCTCCAGGGGGCTGTCGCCGCCGGTGCTCTTGTCCAGGATCACGTTATCGCCGGCGCCGCCTGTGTTCTCGTTGTCGATGGGCGCCATGTTGGGCGTGCTGGCACCGAAGCCCTCGGAGAGGCTCTTGGACAGGGCCTCAAACTTCGCCAGGTCCTGCTGGGCCGTGGAGTAGAGAATGATGAAGAGCACCAGCAGCAGGGTGATCATGTCCGCGTAGGAGATCAGCCAGCGCTCGCCGCCACCTTCACCATGGCTGTGCTGGGGGATCTGCGGGATGCGCGGCAGCTGCATGCGGTACCCCGCTATTCCTTATGCCCTTCGGCATTCAGCTTCGCCCGGTCGGCCGGGGCGAGGAAGGCCGAGAGCTTTTCCTTGACGATGCGCGGGTTGTCGCCGGCCTGGATGCTCAGGATGCCCTCGATCATGATCTCGCGCATCATGGCTTCCTCAGCCGAGGCATGCCGCAGCTTGGTCGCCAGGGGCAGGAAGATGGCGTTGGCGCTGAACACGCCGTAGAGGGTGGCGATGAAGGCCGCGGCCACCGCGCCGCCCAGACTGGAGGGGTCGGACAGGTTGCTCAGCACCAGCACCAGGCCCATGACGGTTCCCACGATGCCGAAGGTCGGGGCAAAACCGCCCATGTTGTCGAAGTAATGCGCGCCTTCGTGATGGCGCTCCTGCAGGTGCTTGACTTCAGTGCGCAGGATGTCCTTCACCAGCTCTGTGTCGTTGCCGTCGATCACCAGCTGCAGGCCGCTTTTCAGGAATGGGTCGCTCTCGTTGTTGGCGTCCTCTTCCAGCACCAGCAGGCCCTCGCGGCGGACCTTTTCAGCATAGGCCACGAACTTCTCAATCACGTGCTTGGGGTCGCTGTGTCCGCGCATGAAGCCCTTCATGGCGATCTTCCACAGGCCGATGGTCTGGCCCAGCGGGGCGCAGAACATCGCGGCGCCGATGGTGCCGCCAAAGACGATCACCGCCGCCGAAAGCTGCGCCAACATGCCCGGGTTGCCGCCTTCCATGGCGAATCCCACCAGCAGGCCGCCGATACACACAACTACGCCGATTATGCTTGCCAGATCCATTGCAGTCCAGACCCTGGCAGCGGTGGACGCGGGGACGGACAGGCCTGGCAGCAGGGTCCTATACTTAGGCGGTGCAAATGCTGCGTCAGTTCCTGGCCTTTGTCCTCGTGCCGCTGGCCGTGGCTATCATCTTTAACGGCGCGTTCTGGCTCTTCTCCACTTATCTGGGTGGAATCATCCCTTAGTACACCGAAGCCAGGATGATGCGCTGCTCGCAGGCTCAGGGCCTGCACAGCCCGGGCGGCGGCGGCCCCAGCCGCGGCTCAGGAGCTGGCCTCTTCCGGCAGCGCTGTTGAAACCCAGCCGTCCTCAAAGGCGCGCAGGATTTCCCCAAGGTTGTAAATGCTGCCGCAGATCACCGTCGGCGCCAGCTCGTCCGAAAGGGCCAGGCCGTGGCGCACGCACTCGATCCAGCCGGTGACGTTATCCGGCGGATCGCATTCGGTTACATGCCCGATAGGGTAATCGGCGGGAATCGGCCGGGCTTCATAGCCCGGCGGCAGGCTGACCGGGATGCCCAGCTCTTCGGCGGCCTCGATGATCCGCTCGCTGGGGCAGGGATGCAGCACCGGGATGCAGATCGGCACCAGCACTTCAATCACTTCCCGCAGGGCCGCGAGGGTATCGCGCGGGTCCTTGGTCGCCTGCTGGCCGAAGATAAATGGCCGCCGCTGCCCGGCCAGGCTCTTGGCCAGCCAGCGCAGGGAATCAGGGTTGTGCGCCGCATCCAGCAGCACCGGCCGCCCGTCCAGGCGGGTAAGCTCGATGCGGCCGCGGTAATGCGCGCTGGCCATACCGCTGGTGAAGTCAAAGACATCCAGCGGGAAGCCGGCCTGGCCCAGGCGGGTCCAGGCGCTGACCAGCAGCACCCCTGTGTCCAGTGGCAGCTTCAGCGGCGGGCCGGCTGCCTGGCGCTCCTGCAAGCTCTGCTCCATCTGGTCCAGGCGGTCGACCGGCGCGGCCACCAGTTCGGCGCCGATGCTTTCGGCAACCTCGCGGATCACCGGCAAGTAGCGCAGGTAATCGCTGTGCCAGCCCGCCCGCGGCGGGCCCAGGAGCAGCGGGCGTCCGGGCCGCGCGATATGCGCCTTGTCAAAGGCGATCTCCTCCAGGCTGCTGCCCAGGATGTGCAGGTGGTCGTACTGCACGTTGGTGATGATGCTGATCAGCGGGTCCACCAGATTGCAGGCGTCTTCGCGGCCGCCGAGCCCGACCTCCCAGACCACGATCTCCGCGCCCTCGCCGGCCCAGAGCAGCGCCCCGAGCAGCACATTAGCCTCAAAGAAGCTGATCTCCTCACCGGTGCTTGCCCGGTGGGCGTCGATCATGTCGCAGGCCTCATTGGCATAGGCCACGAACTGAGCCGGGCTGATCTCCGCGTCGTCCAGGCGCCAGCGCTCGCGCACACTTTTGAGATGCGGCTTCACAAAGGCGCCGCAGCGGTAGCGCTGGCTGAGCACTGCGCTGAGCAGGGTGACCAGGCGGCCCTTGCCGTTGGTGCCGCCAACCAGCACCGATGGCACCTTCAGGTGCGGGTCGCCGGCGCGGCGCAGCACACTGCGCAGGCGGTCACGGCCAGGGAGCATGCGCCCCTGGCCCAGGGCAAATAGCCGCGCGAGGGCGTCCTTGTAGTCCTGACTGCAGTCGCTGGTCACTCTGGCAGTTTAGGCGATGCTCCCAGCGGGCCACTGCCGGCGGGGGGCTGCCGGAGCGACATCGCAAGTCGAGGCTGCAAAGGAAAGGCGCCGGTTGCCCGGCGCCCTGTTCTGTCAGTGTTTGTTCCGCTTTTAGCTCGGCGGCACGCCGTGCCCGCAGTAGATATTGCCGTCGGGGCTGTTGAAGACGAAGTAGGGTTCGTCCCCGATGGCGGCTACCGCCAGCTGGTCGCCCATCGCCTGGTACTGACCGGGGCCGCCGGCCTGGATGCGCAGCTTCTGCACGTTCCACTCTCCGCCTTCCAGCACACCCAGGTACCAGGACACCGGGCTGTTGGCCAGATAGGTCATGAAGAGCTTGGTGTCACCGGCCGCCATGCTGGAGCGGGCGATGAAGCCGTGGCCACCATCAACCGTGTTCAGGTTCCAGTTGCCGCTGCTGTTGTCCATCACCCCGATGTCGCCGGTCGCGGTGTCCACCGTCGGCGAATAGAGGAAGCCGTCAAAGACGGTCAGCCCGTTCCATGTACCGTTGCCGGGGGTCGGGTTGATGTCAGTCCAGTTAAAGCTGCCGCTCTCCGTACCGTACTGCAGGAGATCATCCAGGGGCTGCTTGTTGATGAGGTGGATGTCGTTGTTGTACCAGACCATGCTTTGATAGACCGGCAGCTCATCCACCGTGCGGATCGCGCTGAGGCTCCAGGACCCGCCCACGAAGGGCCGCTTGTGGTACAGGATCTTGCGGAAGCTCTCATTGCCGGAGAAGCTGATCTCTGTATGCGCCACGACCCAGTTGCTGTCCGTCGCCGCGCAGCAGATGTCAAAGCCGCTCAGTGATGCGCCGATGGCGGTGCTGCCATTGCCGTTGATACGGATGGTGGTCCATGGCCCGCCGGGCTGGCCTTCACTGCCCCAGAGGTCGCCAGTATCGATCTCCTGCGTGAAGACCATGTACTTGTCCCCGCCCGGGTCATGCGCCATCTTCACGTAGGCGCCCATATGGGTCTCCAGCCCGATCTGCTCAGGGGTCCAGACGCCGGCATTGCGCCGTGCCAGCCGGACCTTGCCGGTTGCGCTTTCGAAGACATAGGAGGTGGTCAGGTCGCTGCCCGCGCGCAGGACTGCAATCGGGCCGATGCCTGCGCCAACCGTCTCCAGGCCGGTCATGGTCCAGTAGGTCGGCACAGTGATGGGCAGTGCATCCGTCAGGCGGCCGCGCTTGAAGCTCGCGTTGAGGCCGCAGACCCGGACATAGCGGATGGTTCCGGGCGGCAGGTTGTTGATGCGATAGCTGGTTGAAGTTGCTTCAATGTCCACCGGGGCCCCGTCGTGATAGGGCGGCTCGATCTTGAAGTCCGGCACGGTCCGCACATAGATCCGGTAGTAAGCCGGCAGGTTCTCCGGGTCCGGCCAGTCCCAGGCGATCGTGCACTCATCCGCGACCTGCGAAAGGATGCGCAGGTTGATCGGCGCGGGCATGTCGATCTCGGGGACGAAGATGTTGACGGTCTCGCTGGGCGTGCTTTCCAGGGTCTGGTAGCGCGAGGTCAGGCGGTAGTAGTTTACGTTCGCTTTGACCGGGTTGGGGTCGTTGTAGCTGCTGCCCGTGGCGATGCCGATGCTGACCTCGTTGGACATGTCGGACTTGCTGGCGCGGTAGACGTTGTAGCCCGTGGCGCCGGGTGCCGGTGTCCAGGTCAGATCAACAGACGATGTTGTCGCAGACGCGGCCAGGTCGGTCGGCGGCTGCAGGTCCAGAGTGCCGGTGGTGAGCTCAACCACATTGCTGTAGTCAGAAGCCGCTCCACGGTAGGCCCGCACTGCATAGTAGTAAGTGGTCTCAGGCGAGATGTTCTTGGTGTCGATGTACTGCGGAGACAGGGCAGGAGCAGAGGTCTGCTTGATTGCCCCCGCCATGTCCGGCGATGCGCTGCGGAAGACGTGATAGCCCTCGGCGCCCGGCACCGGGTCCCAGGTCAGGTCGCAGGAGAACCAGGTCGCGCTGCCCTGCAGGTTCTGCGGGGCATCCGGCTTTGCGCCAGCGCCGACGCGGTTGAAGGTCACGCTGTCGACCTGGCCGCTGCCGCTGCCGCTGAGCGCGATGGCCAGGCTGCAGCTTCCGCCCGCTGAAACATAGTCGCTGATGTTCGCCGGCTCAAGGTGCAGGTCGGTGGGCGCGCCGCTGAACCAGTCCCAGCGGCCGGCGCTGTAGTTGGCGAGGCCGAAGAAGAAGGCCGTACCCGCCGGGGGCGAGGCCTGCAGCGAGAAGACGACGTCAATCGAGGCCAGCTCAATGTCCGCCCCGAATCCGCCGAGCGAATAGACGGCGTAGTTCAGGGGCTGCGTTCCGGCGAAGAGCAGGCTGGGGGCAGCGTCGGTTGTGTCGCCGCCCTTGACGCTGTACTGCGTTCCGCTCAGGGGGTAGAAGTCGTCGCTGGTAAAGCGCAGCACGGCTTCCGCCGGGGGCCAGGCAAGGCCATCCACGCCCGGATCGGCGATAGGGCTGGCGTTGCGGCTGCCCGGCAGCAGGTGCTGGTTCCGGGACGAGCCCAGGTCAGTCACGCTGCGCTGGCCGTCAGAAGCGCAGGATCCCAGTGAAAGCAGGGCCGCGGCAGTAAGTGCCGCAAGCGCATGCTGGCCAGCCTGCCTGAAGCAGGCCCGTGCACCAGTCCTCATATCTCCTCCATCAGCCGGAGTCTGCCGGCCGGGTCAAACAGCCCGGATCGGCTATGTTCAGATTATAACGAGACGCACGCCGCTTAGGCCGGCGGAGGCGTCAGGTGCGAACAATGGATCTCGTCCACGATCTGGTCGTCAAAGAGCAGGTAGAACTCGCCGTCCAGCACCGCCAGATCCATCGCCTGGCTGAACACGCCGGCCGGCTCAAAGACCGGCTGGGAGTTCCAGCTCATTGCTGTTCCATCGAAGTAGTACAGGTGCCAGGCCGAGCGGTTCAGCAGGCGGCAGACGATCATGATGTCGTTGCCGCGCGCGGCAACCCGCGAGCGGTCCGGTTCGCCGGACTGGTCGTCAACGGTTTCGACGCCCCAGCTTCCCTCCGTCCTGCGGTAGAGCTCCAGGCGGTCGGAGGTGGGGTTGCAACTGGGGCTGATCCAGTCCCCGTTCAACAGTTCCAGGTCGTTAAACAGCCCGCCGTTCTCACCCGGGGTGGCCAGGATGTTTTCCCAGCTGGCGAAGGTGTCTGCGCTAGTGCCGACAAAGAGCCCGGGGCTGTCCAGGTCGCGGCGCAGGATCATAAACTCGCCGTTGTCGACCACGATGCTCTGGTTCAGCGGCTGGCGCATGGTGGTGTTGAAGGTGTAGTCGCGGGTCCAGGCCCCGCCGCTGATCGGCCGGGTCTGGAAGAGCAGCTTGTTGGTTTCCTCGGCCGGCACCGTGGGCCGGAAGATGATCTCCAGGTGGCTGACCGCCCAGGTGTCTTCCGTCGCCGCCAGCTTGCAGTAGAAGCCGTTCTCCGGCGAGAACACATCCGGGTCGTCAGTCCCGTCGATCAGCTCAATCGCCCAGCCCTCGCCGGGCCGGCCCACAGCGCCATACAGGTCGAAGGGCCGCTCCATCACGCTGGTCACCATGTAGGGTCCGCCTGGTACCGGGCAACGCACGATGTCCATGTAAGTTGTGAACACCTCGGTGTCATCCGTCAGCGCCGCTTCAGTAGTCCAGCCGTTCAGGCCGTCGCGCCGCGCGACCATTACCTCAGGGCCGTTGAAGTAGCAGGCCGTCAGGTCGCCTTCCTCGCTGAGCAGCTTGATGGCCGGCTTGCCCGGGCCCAGAACCTCCGGCGGGTCCATTGTCCAGTAGCCGTCGGCTACCACCTCCAGGGTCTCTGACATCCGCCCGGGCAGGTTGCTGATGGTGGTGGCGCAGACCCGCACGAAGTAGCTCTTGCCGCTCTCCAGCCCGCTGAGGTTGTCCTCGCGCTTGTCGCCGGTGAGGATCGCCAGATGGAAATAGGGCGGCTCAATCTGGAACTCCGGCACTTCCTTGACCATGACGCGGAAGTAGCCCGGGTTCGGCCCGGACCAGTCCCAGGCGATGGTTGCCTGGTCCGCGGCGGCCACGACCAGCCGCAGGTTCTGGGGCGCCGGCAGGTCGACCGCCGGCGCGAAGACCGAGGCGACACTGCTCTTGGGTCCCTCAGTGCTGCGCACTGCCGCCACGCGGTAGTAGTTGAACAGGCCCGGCTGGGGGTCAAGGTCCTGGAAGTTGGGGGTGCTGACCGGCCCGCCGTTGATCTTGAACTCGTTGGAAAGGTTCGCCTTGCTGGAACGGTACACGTTGTAACCGCTCGCGCCCACGACGGGGTCCCAGCTCAGATCCACCTGATCCACAGCGGCCTCGGCCGTCAGGTTCTGCGGCGCGCTGAGGTCCTCAACCTGGGTTTTGATGTTAAAGATCGGGCTCTTCTCGCCAATCGCCTGCCGCACGGCGGCTACGGCGTAGTAGTAATCCTTGTCAGAGAAGACGGCCAGATCGGTGTAGTCAGTGTCAAGAACCGGGCTGAGGGTAATGCGGACCAGGCTGAGTCCGCCTGGGTCTTCAGTGCGATAAACGATGTAGCCAATCGCTCCTACGACGGGGGTCCAGGTCAGCGTGGTGGAGTAAAAGGTGCTGCTGCCGCCGGTGATCGTCGGCGGCTCGGGGATCGCGCCAGCACCGGTCCGTGAGAAGTTGACGCTGCTGATAATGCCCTGGCCGGTGCCGCTCAGCAAAGCAACTATGTGCACGAAGCCAGTTGGGGAGACATAATCGGTGGATACAGCGGGGATGAAGTCATAGGTGCCGGGCTGGCCGCTGTGCAACTCCCAGGACTGCGTGACATAGTTCGCCACCGCGAACCACATGCCGGCGCCGGGCTCCGGGTCCACCACGGCATTGAACTCCACGCTGATCTGCGCCAGCTGGTCGTCTTCGCCGAAGCCGCCAAGGGAATACAGCGCCCAGGGTTCGCCGTCACTGCTGATCAGCACGGCGTTGCTGCCGCTGGTCGTGACATTGCCGCCGCTGTCCGCGTAGAGCGCGCCGTCCATGGGGTAGATGTCCTCGCTGGTGCTGCGCGGGGCAAAGGCCTGGCCAGCGTCCTGCGGGGGAAACTCCGGCAATCCGGCCAGCGGGGCAACGGCAGGCCTCTGCGGCCCCTGGGCCTGGCCGGGGTCCAGCTCCTGGCTGTCAGACCCGCAGCCGCCGCAGGCCAGCAGCAGCAAAAGCATGGTCAGCGGGATGATGAGTCGACGCAGACCCTGCGCCACTGCCCTGTCAGACTGCCAAACAGCCCTGGTCAGCATATGGACCTCCCACATTTCTCTCTCCCGGGCGCCGGTGTTGCCCAGGCATATTTCAGCCGATTATGTTATAATTCCAGCCCGCGCTGGGGACTCGTCTAATGGTAGGACGACTGACTCTGGATCAGTTAGTCGAGGTTCGAATCCTTGGTCCCCAGTTTTTTCTTCGAGCGCTCCATCACTCCCCCTGTCAGCATTATACTTTGGCGCGCCTGACTTTGCGCGCCCGGCTCTCATTCCGCTGCTCACGGCTGCGAATCCGGCTTCCATGGCATTCTGCCCCCGGCGCCCGCTAAGCAGCCCTCCGGCCCTTGCAGCCTGTTAGAATCCTCCCATGCGCGTACCTGCCCTCCTGAGCCTGCTGGCACTGATGCTTCTGGCATCCTCCTGCCCCGGCAGTGAGTTTGTACCGCTACCTCCGGGCAGCGGCCAGGGCGACTATGTCGGCCGCTTCACCAATGATGACGAAAGCGAGATCTTCGGCGAGTTCGAACTGACGGTTGATGAGAACGGCGCCGTGGACGGAGATGGGCTGCTCAATGGCCGCCAGATTGACATCGAGGGCATCCTCAGTGGCTCCGGTGAGCTCACCGGCTTCCTGACCGACCGCCTGACCCAGCTTGGCGGGACTTTTGACGGCAATCTGGTCAGCAACACCATCATCGGTGACTTCAGGATGCAGCAGCTGGGTGGCGACGCTGATCTTGAAGGGCTCTGGGACGCCGCGCTTCAGCAGTAAGAGCCACAGTTCACCGTAAATGCCCTAGCGGCTGAGCGCCTTCTCCCTGGGGCCGGATCTTCCGGCGGAAGGCTGCCTGCCATTCCCGCCCGTATCCGCCGCGGCTGCCGGTGCCTTGTCCGGCGCTGCCGGGGCCGCCCACTGGCTGGCCGATTCCGGTCCCGCGCGCAGCACTTCGCCATACCAGTTCATGAAGGCTACGAAGCCCAGGTTGCTGTCGGCCATGTCTCCCGCGGAGGGATCGGCCAGGATCAGGCCAAGCTGCTTATCAAGCATGGCATCTGCGCCGCCTTCGGTCCCGGCCGGCTCAGCCTCGCGCCGCCCCATTCCGGCCGGCTCCGGGCCGCCGATGCGCGTGGCGCGATCCACCAGCAGCAGCGCATAGCTGACTTCCAGGTCCTCGCCGTTGAGTACCTGCTGCTTCTGCATCGCCGGCAGGGAAATCGACTTCGCGCTGTCCAGGCCCTCGAAGGCCCGGGCCAGGCGCAGCAGCAGCGGCAGGCAGGCCCCATTGTCGCGGGCCAGCCCTTCCACCAGGGCAAAGCCGTCCAGCTGCTCAACGCTGAGCGGCGCAAAGGCGCTGCGCGGCACTGACAGCAGCTTGAAGCCCTCGTTGTTGCGGCCTGAGCCGCCCTGGTCGATATAGCGCTTCAGGCCGTCGGCCAGGCGCAGGGTCTGCGAAATCTCGCGCAGCTCCGCCTCGGCCAGGCTCACCCGGCTGCTGATGACGCTGCGCTCCAGCGCGCTGCGCGGGTTGATGTTCAGGCCGCCGCTGCCCAGGTCCGGCAGTTGGCCGCCGGCCGCGGGGAAGCCGAAGGGCTGGCGCCCTGTGCTGGTACGGCCGCCGGCGCCCTCAAGCCACAGCCTGGACTGCGCCAGCTCCTGCTGCAACTCGTCCTGGCGCAACAGCCAGCCTTCGCGCATACGCATAAGCTGCTTCAGCCCGCCTTCCTGCACCGTGCTGCTGTCGCCAAGCTGGATCAGGGATTCGATGCGCGGCTTGGGCAGCTTGGCCAGGGTCATCTGCAACTCGAAGCTGGCCAGCATCTGGTCCATGCAGGCGGCCTCGGCCTGGTAGTACAGCCGCTTAAGTTCAATCTGGTCGACTGTCTCGGCCTGCAGCGCCGCCGGCATGCCGTCCACCAGATCGCCGTAGTCATGCAGCACCCGCTCGACCCATTCGCTGAAGGCGCCCTCGCTCAGCTCCTTGCGGCTGAAGGCCAGCGGCTGGGCGGCCAGGCGGCGCGCCTTGAGCGGCTCGCTGCTGTCCTGCTCGCGGGCCAGGCGCAGCTGGTTGGCGGCCAGGTTCTCCTGGTCCACCCGCCCGCGGATGGCGTCAAGGTATTCACCAAGGAAGAGGTCGCTTTCGCTGGGCGCGCTGATCTCCACCAGATACACCGCCCCGCGGTTGTCGCCCGGGGCAGCGGCGGGGTCATGCGGCAGATAGCCATAGACCAGTCCGCGCTGGACATCCGAGGTGAAGACGAATTCATTGTTCTGGCTGAAATAGCCCAGGCTGGCCGGGGAGACGAAGTACTGACCCGCCGGCAGGTCCAGGCGCAGCAGTGAGGGGGCCCGCACGGACAGCCGCACCTTGGCATAGCGCACTGGGACAGCGAGGCCCTGGTCGCCTGCTTGCGGCGGGGCGAGCATCAGCAGGGCGAGGATCAAAAGCAGGCCGGTCAGGGGCGGGCTGAGACGCAGCCCGGGCCGCGGCGGATGCGAAGGACGGCCGGCGCGCTGCCGGCTCTGGCGGGATACTGTGCTGTGTTCCTGCACTAGCCTCCCGCCACCTCCTGCCTGCCTGAAGTCCCCACCGGGCTGCATGTGTCCCCTTCCGATTCCAACCCCTCAAATGCACTAACCTTAACGCCGGTGATACGCACGCGGCTGAACTGCCCGGGCTCAAAGGCGCTGCCGGGCAGGTGGACCGGCTTGTTGAATGCCGTCCTGGCTATCACACCATTATCATCGCGCTGCTCAATGATTACTTCAAGTTCCTGGCCCAGATAGCGCCTGCTGCGCTCCGCGGACTGCGCCCTCTGCTGGGCGATCAGGGTCGAGAGCCGCCGCACCTTCTCCGCCCGCGGCAGCACGTCCGGGTAGACCCGCACGCTGTGAGTCCCCGGCCGCGGGCTGTAGGCAAACATGAATGCGTCGTCGAATCCGATCTCGGCGGCGAAGTCCAGGGTCTGCTGGAAGTCCTCTTCTGTCTCCGTCGGGAAGCCCACCAGCAGGTCGGTCGTCAGGTACAGGTCCGGCCGCGCTTCGCGCGCCAGCTTCACCATGCGCCGGAACTGCGCTGTGTCGTACTGCCGGCGCATCTCCCCCAGCACCTTGTCCGAGCCGCTCTGCACCGGCAGGTGCAGCAGCGGGGTGACCCGCGGGTTGGCGATCACGCGCTCGATGACGCGCTCGTTCATGTCGCAGGCCAGGCTGGTCAGGAAGGAGACCCAGCGGAAGCTGGTCTGCTCCAGCAGCGCTTCCATCAGGTCGGTGAAATCCGGGTGCGGCTGGGGGCTGGCCTTGCCATAAGCCATGATGCTCTGGCCCAGCACTGTGATGTCCGGCGCGCCGGCCGCTTCATACTGCTGCGCCTGGGCCAGGATCTCGCCCAGGGGCACGTCGCGCTGCGGGCCGCGGGCCCAGGGCACCACGCAGAAGCTGCAGCGGTGGTTGCAGCCGCGGATGGCGGTGACAAAGCTGGGCAGGCAGCGCCCGCCTTCCATCAGCGGCGGATAGCTGTCCTCGATCACCCGGCCGGCCAGCGGCGGGAAGCGGTCCAGCAGCTCGGCCATCACGATATCCGGGTCGCTGTAGTTCACCAGCAGGTCGACATGCGGGAATGTATCTTCAATATGTTTGCGGCTCTTGGGGATGACACAGCCCATAGCCACCACAAAGGGCTTGCGGCGCGGGGCCAGGCTGCGCAGGTCCTCCAGCGCCGCCGCGGCCTCAGACACAGCCTCAGTTTCAACTTCGGCCGTGGCCACCTGTCCGGCTGCGGCAGGCAGCAGGCTGGCGATGCGCCCGCCCGGCCGCCCCGCCGGTACCGCCAGGTGCTTGAGGCCGCCGATGAAGCTCATCGCCTTATCCTCAGCCTTCTGGCGCACAGTGCAGGTGTTGATCAGGATCAGGTCAGCTTCATCGGGCCGGCTCACCTCGCTGCCGCCATAGGCCGCCAGGCGCGCGGAAAGGTCGTCGACGTCCGCGACATTCATCTGGCAGCCGAAAACGCGGCTGAAATATGTAAACGAGGGTTTGGTCATGCCGTACAACTGATTATATCCAAGACTGCCCTGAAGTCCGTTTTTGTCGCGGCCTGAGCTGAAAGTAACTAACTTGCACGCCTGACAAAGAATAGACATTGGCTCTCATATTCCCCTGGATTCTTCAAATCTTGCGGATTAAGTGGGTATGCTATCCAGGCGGCGGTATAATCGCCGTGCCAAGGTTGTAGAGCTGGTAATACAGGCCGCGCTTGACGTTACCAGCAACGGGCCTTATAGTCTGGAACATCTCTCAGCACGAGGTAGGTTGTATGCAACGCAAGGTAGGACTCATCCTCCTGGCCACTGTTTCGTCGCTGGCTCTCTTTAGCTGCGGCACGCAGAACGTAGGCCAGACCAATCTTCCGGACAAGAACGCGGCCAGCTTCAAGCTTGACGTGTCGGAGGACAGCTACCTTCTTGGTGCTTCCGCCTCAGGCTTCAGCGTCGACGTGGAAGACAAGGGCCGGGATATCCTGGTCAACATCAATGTCGAGAACGCCCAGCGTCTGACCGCGGTTTACTTTGAACTGCAGTACGACGCCGAGCAGTACCGGCCGATTACCGCCCTGCCGACGGACGCGATGGGCAGTCGTGAGGACATGCTGCGCCTCAACTACATGAAGGATCGCGGCACCCTGCATTACGGCCAGCTCCTGACCAACCCGCAGCTTCGCAGCGGCTTCACCGGCAGCGGCACCGTGACCCAGGTCATGTTCCGCAAGGAAGCCACTCCTCCGGTCCGCACGGTCAGCGCCCCGCCTTCAAGCGCCCAGTCGAACCCGGTGCTCTCCATCAATGGCGCTGGCGACACCCTGAGCTGGGGCTTCTTCAACCAGGGCGACTACGACCAGAACGGCCGCGTCGCGGTGCAGGACCTCACCCCCATCGGCCTGAACTTCCAGGACACAGTGGATGACGCTCCTGACGGCCCGAAGGCGGTTGTCGACGGTAACAACGACGGCACCATCTCCGTGCAGGACCTGACTCCGATCGGCGTCAACTTCGGCCGCCGCCTCGAGAGCTACAACGTCTATGCTTCGACTGACCTTGGCGACAAGAACGCCACCAACGCGGATCCGAGCACGATTACTGAAGTTCAGAACATCCTGCTCAGCGCGGCGACCCCCAACCCGGTGACCGGCGGCCGTAAGCTCTTTACCGCGACGGTCCCGGTTGAGAACACCATGCTCTACTGGGTCCGCGCAGTTGACGAGACTGGCGCCGAAGGTGCCACAAGTAATGTTGCAACCAACGTGCCTGGCGCTCTTCCGACACTGGTCTTCGCGCAGGCGGGTACGACTAATGGTGACGGCCTAACCGCCGGCACCCCCGAAGAGCTGACTGCCGGTGACACTTATCAGATCATCGTCAACAGCCCTGCTCCTGTGACTGACGTTTCAGTGGATCCTCAGACCGTGATCACGATTCACGATGTGAACCGTACCAGCGGTGCTGCTGATCCGACACTGACTGTTGGTGCCACTCAGGTTGATCTGGCCGTTCCGGCTGACTTCGCCGGTACCTTCCAGATCAGCGCTACCTACCAGGGCAATGCGGCTTCGCCGGCAAACCTCTTCTTCGTTGTCGGCGGTGGCGGTGGCGGCGGTGATCTCTTCATCCGTCCGATGCCGGGTGACCCGAACTGGGCCGGCGTGCCGAACTTCGGCGACACCGGTGCCGGTGAAACCAGCGCGGATGCCTACGTGATGCACGATTCCACCTTCAACACGGTGGATGAGGGCGACGGCACCTTCAGCCTGGCCTTCGCGATGGAAGCCAGCGACGTCTCCGATTTCTCCAATGACGTCGCCGAGAACACCCTGGACTGGGCGGTCTTCCCTCCGGACGACGGTCCGCAGTTCCTGGTTGAGTGGGTCAACACTCCGGAAGATGGCGTCTTCAAGGTCAACTTCCTGACCAACTGCGAGATCATCGCCATCGATGGAGCGCAGAACGAGTCCAACCACATCTTCATCTTCAGCCAGCTCGACCAGTAGGCCGGCCCTGAAGCGGCGGATCCCGCCGGAAGACAAAACTGAAACAGCAGCCCCCGCGCAAGCGGGGGCTTTGCTTTGTCAATTAGCAGACTCCACATAGCGGGATTCATGATGTTACAATCTCTTGACTCTACAGAAGGAGAAGAGTGTTTTGGGAAGGATGTTAGTTTTGACCAGTCCACTGTTCTTGATCGCGCTAGTCTCATGTGGAGACAAGGACCCGCTCGCCAGCAATAATTCTGGGAACGAGAGTTCGCGTACTTCAATTGGAGCTGCACCAGAGATTTCGATCTTCAGGTCCAACTCTACAACGGTGCTGCCAGCTACTATGCTGAATCCAAACGTTCGTTACTCAATTCCTGAAAGAATCAAATTCATAGACGACCAGTTTGCGGATGGTCCAACTCTAATTTCACTAGCTGACAGTGATTCGCTTGTGTGGTCTTACGATCCAGACAAATTGATTGTAACTTACTTCGACAGCGGGAAGACTCCTTCTTCACCAAGGGACATGCTTGATCACAGCGGTACGCTCTCTCCTGTTACTCGGCAGATAGCCGAGGCTACAGGAGCGCAGATTACTAGTGAGAATTATATCCTTAATGCCAACTGGGCCGTATTCCGTAGACCGCCAGGCGTTGAGCTGATCGATCTGGCAAAGAGAATCCAGCTTGATTATGCACAGCATGTTTCACAAGTACTTGCAGCTTACACGTCATTACCGTGTGAATACGAGCCTCGCTTGTACGACCCTTACATTGACTACTCTCCAGATAGTCATCCAGAATGGACGACGGGAGATGGGATTCGGGATGACACTAATGGTCATCCTATTCGGCCAGGAGTTGAAGGGACAGGGTTTTGGGACCGCGCAGACTCCTTCGGATTGGGGGAGGTGGCTTATTTGTTCGAGAGTCGTATGATACAAGTGCATGGATGTATGTACTCAAAAGTCTATGGTATATATCCTCAGATCTGGCAATTGCAGCGTCCACGAGTGTTTGTGTTTGATTCAGGTTGCTACGCTTTACATCCGGACCTACCGTTTTCTGGCGGCCTTGGTTCCTATATGGATGACAGCTTGCTCCGAGTCCCAAATCCAAACAACCCGAATGATTTGACATATTGGGATTGCACACCACTCAATAGCAGAGATATCGTTGACCAAGGCGATCACTTCCACGGCACTCAGGTTTGCGGGGTGGTTGCAGCACGTCAACATAATTCAATTGGCATCAGAGGTACAGCACCGTACGGGCAGGTGCTTCCGTTGAGGATCGCAATAAACTCTGGTGCAAGTTTGGAATGGGAAGCAGAAGCGCTCATTAAGTCATTTCAGCACCATCTACTAACAGGTGACTGCTCAGTGGTATGCTGGCCCTACGGGGGTTTACAGGGAACCACTTCGCCTCACCTTGACACACTTTATGCCATTTCCAGCTTCAAGACATACCTCGCGACCATTGGCATTAATGACAATTATATGATTGTGATGTCTGCAGGCAACGAAGGAGACGACGCGTCACAGTATGCCTACACAAGTGCAGCTTTGGATCCAGTGTTAAGTAGCTGGTTCCTTACTGCAGGTGCCTTTGGGGCAGATGAACAGAGATCTCCAATCTCGAATTACCCGACGCTGGAGCATCCTACATCCGTTACTATCGCTGCTCCGTCGTCCGGAATCTACTATGTAGCTTCGATCTGGCCTGATCCTGAAAGGCCATACAGTTGGTCGGGCGGAACCTCTTATTGTGCACCACAGGTTGCGGGTGTTATTGCCGTCCTTCAACTGGCGGCTCCAGAACTTACGACGCAACAAATCAAGGATCATCTACGAACAAATTCGCGCTTGCACAAATGGGGCCAAATAGACGAGCCTTTGGAACCATGGGAACCGGGCGGAGTAATTGTGCCCTATCTTGACGGCTCGCGCCTGCTAACGTGGGTGGACGTCTTTGCGCCACGCGGCAACAAGGCTGCCGATCCTGTTCAACTTGTTTCTGGCCAGCCAATCACTGCCAAGGTGCATTTTGCGCCTGCCCCTGTCAATGATGCATCTAGATTTCAGAAAGTCGTATTCATGCTCAGTCAACAGGCGGATGGCAATGGACCGACGGTTGTTCTCGGGGAGACCACTCAAGGAATAGCGCACGTAGACGATTACCCTGACACTCTGTTCTATTCAATCAACTTCAACCCTGACTTGTTGTCAAGCTGGCCGCAGACCTACGGCTATTTGCGTGTCGAATTGCGCTTGAACTCTGTGGGTGCTGCTAAGCGGCCAACATACATCACCTATCCAATCAAAGCGTTGTTTTAGATTATTGATAGCCGTCTAGGGGCCGGCGCTCCGCACCTTCGGTCAAGGGCAGAGAGGATGCCGCGATCTACTTATCGCCGCCGAAGGTGATCCGCGGGCGGCCGTCGCCGCTGTCGTGCTGGCGCGCCTCTGCGCCGAACAGCCGGTCGATGCTGGAGTGCTGGTCCGCGGCACCTGAGGCCTGTGGTTCAGCCTGCGGCGCGCTGGCCTGCGGGGTGCTCCACTGTGGAGCCGCGGCCTCGGGCAGACTGTCGGCCGGGTTGATGCCCGCCTGCGGAGCGCTTCCGCCTTCGCGCAGGCCGTCATCGGGCCAGCTGATGCCACTGGGCTGTTCCTGCTCGGGGCCGCTGTCGGGATACAGCGGTTCCGGCGCGCTGTCGCGTCCGCCCAGCGTGGCGATCAGCTGCTCGGCCTGGGCCTGGGGCTGCAGCCGCGCCTCGTCTTCTTCGTCTGCCGCCTGCGTGGGCATCTCGGCCTGAGCGGGGTGCTGGCCGATCGCCTGCGGGCCGCCGGATCCCATCACGGGTCCCGGAGCCGCGCCGGCCACGCCAGGCTCGGGCAGCAGGGTCAGCCGGGCATGCGCCCCGCCGTCGGCATCACTGCCGGCCTGCGGCTCTGCGGCGGGAGCTGCGCTCGGCGCTGGGCTTGCCACCGGTGCCGGGCTTGCGACCGGCGCGGGGCTGCTTGCCGGGGCCGCCGCTGTTGAAGCCGCGGCGCTGGCGGTCGGGGCCGCCACGCCCTTGGGCAGTTCAAGGTTCGGCACCAGGCCGGCGGGGATAGCGGCAATCGCCTCGCCGAGGTCCACAAACAGCGTCCACATCTCGGCGTGGCGCTGGCTGAATTCCTCGATGTGCTGCTCGATCTCCTCCGCGGAGATCTCCGCCACTTCAACATACTCCTCGCCCATGATGCGCTGGCGGCGGCGCTTGTCCAGCTGCTCGTTGAACTTCTGCCGCACCGGGCGCAGGGCGGCCCAGAGGCCGATGGCGGTCTTATACAGCTTCACCGCCTCGGGGCGCTTGAAGATGTTCTTGCCTTCGTCCCAGTAAGGGCTGATCTGGGCCAGCATGCGCTGGATGTTCAGGCCGATGCCGGACAGGGTGTGGAAGCTGGACAGCGCTTCGGTCGTCCAGTAGTGCGCGGCGCGCACTTCCAGCACCAGGCGGCGGGAAGTTTCCAGGAGGTCCAGCACCTGCTGACGGTCCTGCTCCAGTGCACTTCTCAGGTCAAGGACATCGGACATGCTTGAAGCTTACCACGCCCATAGGGGCAGGACAAGACGCTTTTACAAAGCTTTGCCTGCCGGCGGGCGGAGGAAGCTAGAAGCCGCGTGAAACAAAGTTGTCGATGCCCACCGCGATGCCGTGGGCCAGCTTGCGCCGGTATGCGTCCGAGGCCAGCAGGGCGCACTCGGCCTTGTTGCTCATGAAGCCGGTTTCCACCAGAATGGCCGGCATGACAGTCTCGCGCAGCACAAAGAAGTCCGCCTCGCGCACGCCCTTGTCCACCGCGCCGGTCGACTCGATCATCGCCGCCTGCACGCTCTTTGCCAGCGCCCGGGCCTCGGGGCCGGCATAGGTGTGGTGGAAGGTCATCGCGCCCTCAAAGTCCGGCCGCCCGTCCATCGCGTTGCAGTGGATCGAGACAAACACATAGGGCAGGGTGTAGTTGGCGTAGTCGCCGCGCTGGCCCAGCGAGACGAAGCGGTCGTCGCTGCGGGTCTGCATCACGGTGTAACCCATGGCCTTCAGCTCGGCCTCCAGCAGCTTGCAGATGGCCAGGTTGTTCTTGGCCTCGCCGGTGCCGGGCACGGCCCCCAGCGCGCCGGGGTCGGAGCCGCCGTGGCCGGCGTCCAGCATGATGGCGCGGCTGCTGCGCTGCTGCTTCGGCTTCAAGCCCGGCAGGTCGCTGGGCGGCAGGAGCTGCACGAAAAGCCGCGCGCCGTTGTCCTTGCTCAGCACGCGATAGTCCAGGCGCTGGCTGAGGTCCAGCACCACCCGCACCCGCCCGGCCTCCGGCGCGCCGACGCGGATGCTCTCCACGTGTCCCACGCCCACGGCGATGTTCTGGCTGGCCTCCTCGAAGCGCACGTCCTCGAAGTCCATCACCAGGCGGTCAGGGTTGCTCATCACCTGCACCTTGTGCTCTGCCGGCGCGCCAAGCTGCACGTTGACGCTGATCTCGCCGGAGCTGGTCTGGCGATAGCTGGCCAGCTGGAAGAAGTTACCAAGGCGAATCCGCGCGAAGCCCACCAGGCGGTCGGCCGCCAGGCTGAAGCCCGTGCGCCTGGGCTGGCGCAGGTACAGATAACTGCGGCCGCTGCCTTCCACGTTCTTGAATCCCACGCGGTTGACCAGCTCGCCGGCCAAGTCCATGGAGTCCGTGCTGCCGAAGTAGGCACCGTCAACGATCAGGGTGGTCAGCTCGGGCTGCCCGCTGGCCGGCTGGCGTCCGGCGGGGGCCTGGCCCTCCTTCAGCGCCCGGGCGTCCTCGGGCGCGCTGTTGCGGGCCTTCACCTTCTCCGGCGACAGCTCCTCGCGCAGGCTCATGGGGGTCAGGCTGGCCAGGGTCAGGCTCTCCTCGCCTTCCTCAAACTTCACCCGGTACACGCGGCCCACCAGCTGCGGCAGTTCCTGGTCCGGGTCATAGGCCAGGCGCAGGCCCAGGCGGGCGAAGGTGGACGCGGCGAGATACAGCTCGCGCCCGTCGCTCAGCACTTCGCCGGCGGCGCTGGGCTTGCCGTTGATCAGCACCCGCGAAGCATCGCCCGGCAGCAGCTCAAGCTGGTGCTCGGCAAGCTGGAAGCGCTGCCCCGGCTCGGAGCTCAGCGCGGCTTGCTCCTCCTGTCCCTCCGGCGCATCGGCGGCGCGCAGGCTGGCGTTGCGGTCGAGGCCCAGCTTCTGCAGCACAGACAGGCTCACATAGGTCCGGCCGTCAGCCTCCAGCATCGGTGGATGGTCAAAGCTCTGCAGGCGCGTGCCCAGCAGCATGTGGTAGCCGCCGGCCTGCGCCGCGCCGGGCTGCATTGCCAGCACTGTCATGAAGAGGCTGCAGGCCAGGATGCGCCATAAAGTCATCGTTCACCCTCCCAGAGCGACAGCAGGTCGCGGGCCAGAAGCTTCGCCGCCGGCGGCTGGGGCGGCTCGCTGCGGGGCCTGTCCCAGACGCGCTTCAGCCAGTCCAGCACCAGCGCCCCGCTGGCCTGCTCCTGCGGCAGGATCTCACCCTGGCCGCGCTCGGAAAGCAGCTTCGCATTGCCGAACTGCTGGCGGTCGGCGTGCTGCGGGTCGGGGATCAGCAGGCTCTGCGTGCCGCTGGCGATCAGCTCGCCCACGGTGGCGGCGCCGCTGCGGCCCAGGTAGAAGTCCGCCGCGGCCAGTGCCCCGGCCGAGTCCTGCAGGTAGTCCACTGTCCGGCACTGCAGCGGCCCGCTGGACCCGCCGTCGGCCGTTTCGCGGAAGAGGTCCAGCAGCTCGGCGCGCTCGCCGCCGACATCCAGTACGGCCACCTCATCCCAGCGCGGATCGGGCTGCTCCCGGGCGCAGCTGAGGGCATCGGCCACCAGCCGGTGGATCGCCCCGCTGCCCAGGCTGCCGCCCATCACAAGCATTAATCGCCGCTGCGGCTCGATACCGTAAGCCGCATAGACTTCCTCGCGGCTGCGCACAGGCGGCATCGCCGGGCAGCCGCTGACCCGCAGCTTGGCCAGCGAGCAGCGGCCCTGAAAGCCGGCCGCGCAGGCTTCTGAGATGCAATAGACGCGCCAGGCCTCCGGCGCGAACCACCAGTTCACCAGGCCCGGCGGGTCGTTGATCTCCAGCAGGGCGGTGGCGATGCCAAGCTGCTGCGCGGCCCAGATGGCCGGCGCCGAAACATAGCCTCCGGCGGCCAGCAACAGCTCCGGTTTGAAGCGCTCCAGGGCCTGACGGGCCTGGCGGAAAGGCCGGCCCAGCAGGATCGGCAGGATGTGGCGGCGGTAGTAACCCCAGTTGGCTGGCACGGGCCGGCGCCAGGAGAAGCGGATGTCGATCTGTTGGAAGGGCAGGCCGGCCTGGGGGACGATCTGGCTTTCGATGCGCTCGGAGCCCAGCCACAGCAGCTCCGGCTGCCGCTCCTGCTGCAGTGCGCGCACGACGGCCAGCAGGGGATAAACGTGCCCGCCCGTGCCGCCACCAGCCAGCGCAATCCGCATCAGCTCAACCCTCCGCACGCTCCGCGTGTGCCGCCATTTTAGCCGAAACGGCTGAGCTGGCGGCTGTTTTGCCGTCCCGCCGGGCATCCGCACCGCCCACAACTGCCCGGGCTGCTGCGGGTAGAATGCCTTGTGAGGACCATCATGACCCTGCCGGGCCGCCGCACCCCTTATGCGTGGATGCAGCGGGCCCTGACACTGCCCCTGTTGCTGGCGGGCCTGTGCATCGCCGGCGCTGACAGCCCGGACCCCCTGGCGCCGCTTTACCGCTCGATCTACATCACCGCTCGCGACATAGAGGCCGATGTGCCCTATGGCAGCTTCAGCATTGAAGAAGGCGTGGTCTGCTTCCTGCCGGGCCAGGACCGCCGCAAGGAGGGCATGTTTATTGGCGAGCTGGACCTGACCCTCAGCCGCCTGCCCAGAGAGCACGCCAGCCTGAACGTCTTTGCCGAGGAAGCCCTGGCCCGCGGCGAGCATGAGCCGCGCTACCTGTCCTTCGATGTCACCGCCGCTTACCTGAATGCCTCGCTGGAGTCCGACAGCACCGTGCTGCCGGGCGGCCGCGCGGTGGCGATCCGCGAATGGGAAGACCTGGAAGAAGCAGAGCAGCAGCGCTTCACGGCCCTCTACCAGGAGGGGCTGGAGCGCCGCCGGCAGGTGCGCTCTGCGCAGCCGGATGTCAGCGGCCCGGAACCTCAGGGCCGCGAGTTCTTCGCCAGTTTCTGGTTCGAGCCTGATAAGGATCAGGCCGGGGCAGCGGATGCAGAGCAGGCGGCCGAGGAGCACTATGACATGCATGTGGACCAGAGCGGCCGCCACATGCAGATTGCCGATGTGTCTGACGGGCGGCAGCTTTTTGCGTCTGAAAAGCCGGACGCTTAGCAGCCGGTGGCATAACAGGTCAGCCGGGTTAAAATAATCTACAAATCGGATGCATATTATCTACTATCCAGAGTTGCCTGCGCCTCTGGACAGGGAGGAAGTGTATGTGTCCGCTCCTTCTGCCGCATCTGCTATCCAGTCCAGCCAGGCCCCTTCGCCTGCTATTCAGCTTCATAGCCGCTGGCATTATCACCCTGCTGCTTTCCGCCTGCGGGGCGGCGGCTCCCACCCAGGACAGCGCTGATACTCCCGGCAACGACTCTGCCGCCGGGCCTGGCCTGCCGGGCCTCGACACGCTGCCTGCGCCACAGCTGCGGCTGGCCAGCGCGCCTGGCCAGGGCTACATGGCCCTCGACCCGCAGGAGCTGATTCGCGGCTATCAGCTGGATGGACTCAGCGGCGGCGGTATCGAATTCCTGCCGGCTCCCGGCTATTCCTGTTTCGCCCTCTATGGAGTGTATGGCTTTGATGGCGATGCGCTGCCGGTATCGGTGCGCATTGGTCTTGGCGCGGCGAGCGCGGGCCAGCGGATCTACCTGGCCTACAGCGACTTTCAGAACCGGCGCTGGCGGCTCAGCCCGCAGCAGCTGGTCAGCGGGCCGGGTGGCAGCACCGAGATCATGCTGAGCTATACAGCGGACAGCGGCGGCGCGGACGCTTTCATCTCCCCGCCCGGCGATAGCGCCAGCGACGGCTGTTTCTACTTCGCCCTGCTGATGCCCCCGCAGGCCGCCGGCAGCCTGGAGCTGCTGAGCCTTGAGCTTGGCAGCTATGGCGGCGAGTGGGGCCCGCGCCCTGGCCTCGATGTCCACGACAGTGGCAATGACCCCGCCACAGTCTTCTGGCTGCCCTCACCGGACTATGACAAGCCCGACTTCGCCGGCTACATGGTGGAACGCGCGCCTTTCTGGTTCGGCGACTTCGAGCCGGCCAACAGCATCCCGGTTCGCGACGAGTTTTTCACCGACAGCGCCAGCAGCACGCCGCAGCGTTACCGCGTCTACTGCGTGGATAACGCCGGCAACCGCAGCCCCTACTTCCCCGAGCTTGGCAGCGGGGCCATGCTGGCCACCAGCACGGAGCTCTTCGCCCGCCTCAGCCTGCCGCGCGGGCCGCTCTACGGCGGCCAGAAGGTGCACTTTGACCTCAGCGCTTCCTTCGCTACCGGCGCCGAAGCGATCGAGAACTACCAGGTTTTCCTGGAGGGCAGCGGCGCGGCCTACAGCAGCAGCGACCCCCACATCAACATTGATCTGCAGCCCGGCGTCTACCGCGTCAGGGCCAGGGTCACCAATGCGACCCAGGTCAGCGCATCCGTAATGCGCAAGCTGGTGGTCTACCCGGTCTGGGAAAAGAACCCGACGCTGATCTCGGAGCTGACGGGCCCGCTGCCGCGCCTGCAAGACCTCTCCGGCGGACGCCTGCCGGCGGATGGCCAGGTCTACTTCGTCGGCTACGACCCGAGTATTTCCTCCATCGTGGCCTATCGCCGCGACGCCAGCGGGGATTTCAGCTACTTTGACAGCGCGCCGGTTTACAGCAAAGTCGACTACATCTCCGACCCGGTCAGCGACGGCGATGTGCTGCTCTTTGGCCTGCTGCTTGACCCTGCCTCGGCGAACGCGGTCATGCTCAGCCCGGAGGGCATGCGCCTGATCACGCCCTACGACGTGCTGCCCAGCCCCGCAGTGCCGGTGACGGACGCCCAGGACCGCATCTGGATGCTGAACGTGAACCAGACCGGCCCGGCGGAGTGGAGCTTCAGCCTGCTGCCCGTCACCGCCTTTGTATCTTCAGTGGCCCTGTTCACCCATGGCAAGGCCATTGAAGGAATGGATGCCTGCTTCAACCCGGCGCTGGCCCGCCTGGAGATCCTCTTCCAGGACATGGACGGCCTGCACTTCGCAGCGGTTGACCCTGTTTCCGGCACAACCCTGGCCGGCCCGGTGCTGATCAGCGCGGCAGAATGGGACACCGGCGAGATTGAGTACGACCCCTCCAGCGGCCGCTGCATCGCAATCGGTCTGGTTGGCGGCCACTACTCCTGCTACGAGTGGGAAGACTCCGGCATGTCGACCGCAAGCGAGCTCTACGGAGCGGAGGTCAACCTTGAGGGCTTCGACTTCATGGTTTCCCAGGAGGGCGAGCGCTACTGCCTCTTTGCCGCAGGCGCCGGCCAGGTGCGGCTTTTCTATGCTCCGCCCGGCAGCAACACCTGGACCCTGAGCAATACGGTGGGCTACTTGTAGTTGCTAAATAGGTTGTTCACTCGGGTGACGGCTGAGAGACTGTTGGTTGCGAAGACACCAGTCAAGCCGGAGCACCCGAATGAACATACACAGTTTAGCGAAAACCACGCCTGCGCAGCGTC
>JADZFO010000003.1 GCA_020849855.1 bacterium
TGACTACATCGACAACTTCTACAACTGCAAAAGGCTGCACTCCTCGCTCGGAAATGTCAGCCCTGAACAGTTCGAGAAGCTTCATCCCGTGCTTAACTAGACAGGCGTGAAATCGGGGGAAGTCCAGTCTGGTCTCCGCGTTCGCTTTGTCTCTGCGTTTTGCTTTGGAATATGCACTTCAAGCCTTAGGTACAAGCGCGGGCAATTCGCGTCAGTCCCGCGCTGCGCCCCCGGCCCGCGGTTCTACAATCCACCCATGACCGAGCAGGGGGGACAGGAGTTCAGCCTCGCGCGCTTCGAGGCCTTTTCAGACGGCGTCTTCACCGTCGCGCTGACCCTGCTGGTCATTGAGATCCGTGTTCCGGACCTGCACGGCCTGGACTGGCGCGAGGCGCTGGCACAGCTCTGGGAGCTCTGGCCGCAGTTTGTCTCCTTCCTGGCTTCCTTCATCGTGATCGGCATCGTCTGGGTCAACCACCACGCGATGAGCCACTTCCTGCGCCGGGTCAGCCGGCCGATGCTGCTGCTCAACCTGCTGCTGCTGCTGACCATCGTCCTGGTGCCCTTCGCCACCGCGCTGCTGGGTGATTACCCCACCGACCGCGTGGCCTGCGCCTTCTATGGCTTCACGCTGCTGCTGATGGCCGGGGCCTGCAACATCCTCTGGGACCTGCTGGTGGCAAATTACATTCGGCCGCTGAAGCTGCTGGCCCCGGAGGTGCTGCGCCGCGCCCATTTGCGCAACCGCATGGGCGTGCTGACATATATCGTGGCCATTGCTGTGTCGATCTTCTACCCGCCCGCCGCGCTGTTTCTGTACGCCGGCATCGCCCTGCTCTACCTGATCCCCGGCGAGATCGACAAGGAACTGAAGCGCCGCAGCGAGGACGCGCAGCAGGGCGATGTGATCAACGCGAGCTGAAGAGACAGGATCCAGCTCGCAGTCAATTTCCGTAACCCGCCGCAGCGCAGAGCGTCGAGGGTTATCATCTACTCAGTACTCCTGCCTGGAGGATCAAATGGACCGCCAACTTCGCTTTCTGCTCTTCTGCTTCAGCCTTGTGCTTATCAGCACAGCGGCAGCGATGCCGGCCCTGGCCCAGCTGCGCTGGAGCGAGGACAGATCCACTGAGCCCTATCGGCCGCAGCAGGCCGCGATGCCGCCCACCTGTTATGAGCCCTCGGCCCAGAGCCTGGAGCTGGACCGCATTGCCAGGGAGAATCTGCGGCGTCTGCGCCTGGAGTCGATCGGCCAGCATGCACGGCCCTACAGCTTTGGGCCGGGAAGCTCCGGGCTGAGCGATAACTGGTACACCTGGGAACACTTCACGCTTGAGTTTGAGCCAGAGTGGGAAGGTGATAGCCAGGACCTGAGCAAGATCCCGGGCAGCGCTGCGCTGTGGCTGGCCTGCCACTACTACTCGATCTCGACCCTGGACTTCAGCCCGCGCCTGCCGGAGCTGATCGCCAGCGGCTTCTGGCCCTACAGCACTTTCAAGCCCGGTGAGGAGCCGCCATTGCCGCTGCTTGGCTTCGACAAGATGAATGGTCCAAAGAGATTGCTGGCGGTGAGCGAAGTCACTGAACAGGAGACGAACACTGCCGTGTGGTTGACAATGGCCAGGGCAGGCATTCTCCAGGCCTATTACGAGGACTTCTTCACGCCAAAGGGCGGCTCAAAGGAGAACCGGCCGCAGCCAACGGTGGCTGAGCTGGGCTCGAAGTGCCCAGCATTCTGGATCAACCCATTTAGCGGCGAAGAAATGAAGGAAAGCACGCAGGCTGGTGACTTCCGCATGTTTACCCCCAAGGAGCTCGAGCACGACGGCTGGCTTGGCGGAATGTGGGGGCGTGCCGGTCTTCCAGCAGACGCCTTGCCTTACTTGATGAGTGGCTACGGGCTTGGTAGCTATGATGAGAATGCTATCGCCCAGCCGGCCTTTGGCCTAATGTCGGACCTTGACCGCATTGCCCAGATCAATCTAGTTGCGGAGCGTTGCCGGTCCTACTGGAAAGAACAGCCTGGAGCGGGTTTTGTGCGCTTTGACTCCAACGGCCCACGCCTGCCGGTGGAAAAACTGCCCGCGGGCCGCGCGCTGGAGCTGGCTGCGGCGGCCTATGCGACTGCCACGCTGGACTTCTCGGTCACCCCGGCCGAGCTGCAGGCAGCCGGCTTCTGGCCATACGAAACCATGCCGGAAAGCTGGATGAGCGACAACCTGATTTATGAAGTTCGGGGTGGCTCGGCAATCAACTGGTACGGATACAACCTGAGCTCCAGCATAAATAACCTGCCCTTTATGCCAAACTCCAAAGAGTGGCTGCTGTGGATGCGGGCGCAGATCCTGAACGCCTTCCACGAGCAGTACTTTTTCTATCCGATTCTGCAGAGCCGCTTCCCCGGCGATGACTACCCGGGCTATGAAGCGATGGCGCCTCGCGTGAGCGCCTTCTGGGTCAACCCACTGACGGACACACCCTTTGCCAGCGGCTCGGCCAAGGGCGAGCTCTCGAGCTGGCCGGTGTCCACCTTCCAGCCGCAGTATGACGGCGCACGGCTGGACTATGCCCTGGAGGTACCTCATATCAACCTCTGCCAGAAGCTGGCGGCATCGCCCAGCGGCCTGCCGGTTCTGTTGCGACAGTATCGCAGCGTGGATATCGAAGGCACGCCGCAGGCAGTTGAGTTCAGCATGGATGTCGCGGGCAAGACCCACAGCGGAAAGGTGAGCTTTGTCTTCGACGGGCCGGCGTCCCGGACTGAGCAGGTGCCGATGGATGACGGCTGGACCGAGCTGGCGCAGGGCGGCTGGCCCTGGGCCCCGCCGAGCTTCCGCACCCGGCGCAGCCGCAGCGAGTATGACGACGATGCCCAGTGGGGCAGCGGCCTGCCTGGTGCGAAGCGCCCGCGAATCCTCTTCGATGAACTGGCGCCGCTCTATGCCCGGGCCAGCCGTGAAAGTGCCCGGGACTATTCAGAGTTCATCATGAACCTCGAGGTCGGCCAGGCCATCCTGCGTCGCGAGGAACCGGCCGAGCAGAAGCTGGTGGCAGCTGCCGGCGAATCTGGACAGTAAAGCTGGCGGTCAGTGCTGGGTGTAGCTGGTCAGGAACTGGCCGTCGCGCGGCAGCGCGAAGACCAGCACGTGCTTGATGCCGCTGCCATCCTCCCGTGGAATGGCGATCAGCAGGCACTCGTCGCGGTAAAGCGCGTAGCTCAGGCGTGTGTCCGGAGGCACCGGCCCGGCCCAGCGCCAGACCTCGCCGTCGATGTGGCGGGCGGCGCGTGGGCTGAGACCAAGATCATGCAGCAGGAAGTGCCGCAGGCTGGGGATGCCGGTCTGGGCAAAGCTGTGCTCCATGGCGACAAAGGCCTCGGCATGCTCGGGATAGGCCCCGGCGTACATCCCGGGCATCGGCCCCAGGCGGCGGTACTGGTACTCCAGCGCCAGCACCCGCGCCTTCTGCTCCAGCCAGCCGGAGCAGTCATTGCAGAACTGGTAGCTGTAAGGGACACGGTAGCGCGGATGCAGACCGCCGGCCATGGTGGCGCGTTCGGCGGTGGCGTATTCGGCACTGCCGGCGTTGTAGAGCTGGCTGGTGTGCCAGAAACTTGCACAGAAAATCCAGGGATAGGGAAGAAGCACAAGCGCCAGGAGAGCCAGAAGGCTGCGCCGTAGGGCCAGAAGCAGGATACAGCAGAAGCAGATCAGCAGGTTTACAGGGAAGCTCAGCGCCAGCAGCCACGCACTGGCGGTGCTGATAAGCAGCAGCACGGTGTTGCTTTTCCGCGCTGCGCCCAGGGGACCCGCGCCGAAAAAGGGCATGAAAAAGACTAGCAGGCCGCCGCCAAAGCTTCAAGCGCAATTAAGGAAAAACGCAAGACAAGGCCCGCCGGGTAGAATAAGCGTGTTGGTTCGAACTATGCAGGAGGCCCCTTGGAACCCGGAAATGAGCGCTGGCGGCATGGCCGGCTGGATGCGCACGGAGCAGCTGGCCCAGGCCCGGCGCTGGGTGAAGTATCCGGCGACCATCCTTTTTGCGCTCTGCGTGCTCTGGCTGGTGCGCTGCTACATGCTGGAAAGCACCGACTGGTCCACGATCAAGAACCAGATTGAGTCCCTGGGCGGCACCATTTTTGTCCTCTTCGCTTACTTTGGCCTGCCCCTGGGCAGCGCGATCGCCGGGATCGGACTGCTGACCCTGCATCGCTGGGCTTATCCTCTGGCGGCGCTGCTGCCGCTGTACCCCATGATTGAGATGACCGGCGCGAAGATCACCCGCATCGGCGCCAAGTTCCACGAGTTCCACCAGAGCGCCTCGCAGGCCGGCGGCCCCAACACGACCAAGCTTGGCGACGGGCTGATCGACTGCCTGCTGCTTTTAGGCGCCTGGGCCGCCATTGTGCTGATGGGCTATTACCTCTGGCGCTCATGGCAGTACCTGGCCCCGGCCAAGTCCCGGCGCCATGCGGCTGCAGCCACAGCCGGCGCCCAGTCCGCAGCGGCTGCGGGCAACCCGGCCATGCCCGGCAACGGCACAGCACCCCTGGTGGAAGACGATGGCGATGTCTGCTTCCTGCTGCCGGAAGTGCGCGAGGAAGGCTCGGCGCGCCGCTAGGCCTGCACCGCTGATATTAAGCTAGACTCCCCACATGGAGAAGATCAGCCTGGCGCAGAAGCTCCTGCTTTTTGGCGAGCCCTGGTCGCCGAAGGTCATCGCCGAGCTAAATGGTCAGCACGTGAAACTGGCCCGCATGCAGGGCGAGTTTGTCTGGCACAGCCATGAGGAAGAGGACGAGCTCTTTCTGGTCCTGCGCGGGCGCTTCTGCATGCAGCTGCGCGAGGGCGATATCTGGGTGGAAGAAGGCGAGATGCTGGTTGTGCCACGCGGGATCGAGCACTGTCCCCTGGCTTCCGAGGAATGCTGTGTGCTGCTCTTCGAGCCGGCCAGCACGGTCAACACCGGCGAGGCTGACAGCGAGCTGCGACTGGAGCCGGAAGCCCTGGACTGGATCTGACAGGGCAGAGCGCGATGCCCAGCGGCAAAGTCTGTCACGCGCTGAGGTCAGCCACATAGACCTGCAGGGCCGCAAGTTCGGCGTCCTTGCTGGACTGCGCCGGGATCATGCCACTTTTCAGGTCGTGCTCCAGCTTGGCCAGCCCCTGGATTGCCCGGCCGAGGCGCTGGCTGGGCCAGTGGCGCGCCAGGGGGCGCAGCTGGTTGCCCAGCCAGGGCGGCTGCAGCTGGCCGCCACGGGCCAGGGTGTTCAGGCCCAGCAGCTTGCGCTTGAGCTCGTTGACCAGGCGGAAGGTCTCCGGCTCCAGGCTGAACCAGCGGGCCAGCAGCTCCTGCGACTGCGGGCTGCGCAGCAGGATGGCATCCACGAGGCCGTAGAAGTGCGCGGAAGGTGTGGCGGAAACCGAAGAGCGGAAGACTTCGTCCGGCACGGCCCAGGCCTTGCCCTCCTCCGCCTCGTCGGGCCGCATCAGGCCCAGCTTGCGCAGTTCGGTATCCGCCAGCGCCGGTTTCTCGGCGGCGAGCTGCCAGAGCCGCTCCAGCTGCGCGCTGCTTAAGCTGATGCCGTAGCGTTTCTGTCCGCGCTCGCCAAGCCAGCGCTGGCCGGCGCGGGCCTCGCTGAGGCCGCGCAGGTCATCCATCTTTGCCCCCTCAGCGAAGCGGCGAAAGTCCTCGCCCTTCAGGGCCTTGTCTTCATCGGCCTTGCTCTTGTCCTCAAAGACCTGGGTGCAGATCAGGGTGAGTTCTGCGGGCATGCGGGCCAGGCTGGAGTTGACCTTCTCCGCGGTGGCCTTGACCAGTTTCAGCTCGAGGAAGTCGCTGTAGATAAAGGCCTTGCGCGGCTCAAACATGTCCACCGTCGAGAGCTGGGCGAAGACGTCCTCCGCGCTGAGCTCCGAGGCGAAGAAGTGCTCGCTGGGGACTCCCGCCGGAACCAGCGCCTGAGCGGCCTCGGAGGCGATCAGCGGGTCCCGGGCGATTATGATGTGGCGGGGCATTGTCTGCTATCCCGGGCGCACGCTGTGCGCCCCTGCACTAGCTGATCCACTTGCCATTACTCCGGCCACTGCGCCTTGCGCTTGGCGTAGAAGGCCTCGACGCCTTCCTCGCGGTCAGGGGTGGCCCAGGCCTGGCCGAAGAGCTCGCTTTCATGGTCAAGGCCGGCCGCCAGGGGCTGGTCCTCGCCGCCATAGATCGCCCGCTTGGCCAGGGCCATGATCCGGCTGCTCTTGTCGCTGTAGCGGGACAGCATCTTCTGCGCCGCGGGCAGCAGGTCACAGTGCGTCTCCACCACCTCTTCAACAAGGCCGTATTCCAGCGCGGTCGCGGCATTCACCGGCTCGCCCGAGAGGATCATGCGCAGGGCGCGGCTGCGGCCGATCAGGCGCGGCAGCCGCTGGGTGCCGCCCCAGCCGGGGATCAGGCCCAGGTTGATTTCCGGCAGGCCGAGACGTGCATTCCGGGCGGCGATGCGGAAATCGCAGCACAGGGCCAGCTCCAGCCCGCCGCCGAGGGCAAAGCCCGCGATGCAGGCAATAGAAGGGCAGGGCAGGCGCGAAAGCAGACCGAAAACATCGCGTCCTTCGCGGCTGAACTGCACTGCGGTGCCGGCGGTGAGGTGCGGGAACTCGTTGTCGATGTCCGCTCCGGTAGAGAAAACCTTCTCGCGGCCGGACATCAGGATCAGCCCTTTCAGTCTGGAGGAGGAAAGCTCAGGCTCGAGTGTCTGGCGCAGCGCGGCAACAAGGCCCTGGCGCAGCAGGTTGCGCTCGTTAGCATCTGACAGCATGGTCAGCGTAAGCAGGCGCCCGTCAGCGCTGCGTTCAACCTTCAGGAAATCCGCGACGTCCAAAAGCCCTCCTCCAGGGAGGTCTATTTTACATGGCTGGGACTTGAAGACGCGTGGACAAGTCAGTCTGAGAAGCCCGGCGCCGTGAAACGCCCGGGGCTATAATCCCCCTGTGGGGCAGTTTCCGGGGCGGATTATCGCGGTGGCGAATCAGAAGGGCGGCGTGGGCAAGACCACGACAGCGCTCAACCTTGCCAGCGCGCTGGCAGGCCTGGGCCAGCGCACGATCCTGCTTGACCTCGACCCGCAGGCCAACGCCAGCGCCGGACTCAGCCTGGACGCCCCAGAGGGCCGCAGCATCTATAACGCGCTGGTCGACGGTGTGAACCTGGAGGCCTGCCTGCTGGACAGCGCGGTGCCGGGCCTGCGCCTGGTGCCAAGCCATATCGACCTTTCCGCCGCCGAGCTGGAGCTGGCCGTGCTGGAGCAGCGCGAGTTCATCCTGCGCCGGGTCCTGCACAGCGCCCTCGAGCGATTGGCCCAGGCCGGGCAGGGCGCGGACTTTGTGCTGATCGACTGCCCGCCCAGCCTGAGCCTGCTGACCCTCAACGCGCTCTGCGCTGCCAGCTCGGTGCTGATCCCGGTGCAGTGCGAGTATTACTCGCTGACAGGGCTGGCCAAGCTGCTGGATACGCTTAGCCGGGTCCAGGCGGGCCTTAACCCGGGCCTGACCGTTGAAGGGGCGGTACTGACCATGTTTGATGCCCGCACCAACCTGGCCAAGGATGTGGTGCGCGAGGTCCGGGCATCCTTCCCCGGTCGGGTCTTCAACACAGTGATTCCGCGCTCAGTGCGCCTGGCGGAGGCCCCGTCCTTCGGCCAGCCGATCAATGTCTATGACCCCGACGGTCCCGCGGCCCGGGCCTTTGAGCTGCTGGCCTGCGAGCTGGCGGGCCTGACGCCCCCCGAGCGCAACAGCGCCTTTGACGGCCGCATCCGCATCAACCTCCCTGTGGGAGCCGAGCAGTGACGAAGAACCGACCCGGGCTGGGCAGGGGCCTGGCTGAACTGCTGCCTGCCGCCGCGCCTCCGCGCGCCGGTGAAAGCGTGCAGGAGCTGCCGATTGAGCTGATTGACCCCAACCCCTATCAGCCGCGGCATGAGTTTGACCCCGCCGAACTGGCGGAGCTGGCCGCCAGCATCAAAAGCCAGGGCCTGCTGCAGCCGGTAACCGTGCGGCCTTCGCCGGGCAGCCCGGGGCGCTACCAGCTTATTGCGGGCGAGCGGCGTCTGCGGGCCAGCCGCGAGCTGGGCCTCAGCACGATCAAGGCCATTGTGCGCAATGTTGAGGACCGCCAGCTCATGGAGCTCTCGCTGGTCGAGAACCTGCTGCGCACGGACCTGAACGAGATAGAAGTGGCTGAAGCCCTGCTGAACCTGATGAACCAGTATGCCTACACCACAACGAGGCTGGCGGAGGTGCTGGGCAAAAGCCGGCCGGCGGTGAGCAACACCCTGCGCCTGCTGGAGCTGCCGCGGGGCGTACAGGAGCTGATCCGCCGGGGCCAGCTTTCGGCCGGCCACGGCCGCGCGGTGCTGAGCTTCCCACAGGAGCAGCGCGACACGGTGGCCCTGGAGGCAGCCCAGCAGGGCCTGAGCGTGCGCCAGCTGGAGCGCCGCAGCGCCGAGGCGGCCCAGCGTGAAGTGCAGTCGCGCCCGCGGCGCAGCCGGGCGGAGAAGGCCAGCGCGCCGGATGGGCCGGACAGCGCGGGCCAGCGCCGCCTGCGCCAGGCCGAGCGCCAGCTGACCGAGCATCTGGCCACCAAGGTCAGCGTGCAGCAGCAGGGTGAAGGCGGCAGCATTGCCATTGCCTGGTACAGCGATGAAGACCTGCAGCGCCTGCTTGACCTGCTGCTGGGCTCGGCGAGCCCCTTTTAGCCGCCGCGCGTGAAACGCAGTAATGGCCTTCAGGCAGGGCCGAAGTAACCTTCAGCCATTTCCCGAGTCTGAGTATGTCTGGCTGCTGAGCTGGCCAGGGCTGAAATGTTCAAGCTCAAACGTGTTAACATTCCCGCCTCCGGGTATAACAAAGGTTCAGTGGCCGCCGATGCGGCCAGCGAACCGCGGATGGAATGGATGGGTAAAGCATCAGACAGACGGCTGGAACAGGTGAAGAGCCTCTTGCAGCGCACGCTTGATGAGCTGATACGCGAGGAGCTGAAAGACCCGCGCATCGGCATCTTCAGCCTGACTGAGATCCATCTCTCCCGCGACCTCTCGCATGCCGACATCCTGATAGCGGTTGTCGGCGGCCGCCAGGCCACGGATGAGAGCGTAGCCGTGCTGAACCGCGCGGCACCGCTGCTGTGGAACCGCCTGCGCGAAGCGACCGACCTGCGCTCCGTGCCGCGCCTGCGTTTCCTGGCCGACCACCGCGGCGAGTACGCGGACCGCATCTTTACCCTGCTTGAAGACCTGCAGCCGGACAGCGATTCTGCCGATGATGACGGGATGGATACCGAAACGTTGGTTGATGCTGAGCAGACTGATCCCAGCGCTGCGCTGAGCCCCGACGAGGTGCGGCAATGAATGCACTGCGTTTCCAGGCCGGCCCTGACGCGGTTGTCCCCTCGCGCGAGCAGATTCGCCGCGTGGTGGAGGAGATCGCCAAGGTCGCCTTCAATTCCAAGACCTTCTGGATTTTCTGCCATGAAAACCCGGACGGCGACACTATCGGCTGCAGCCTGGCGACCTATGCCGCGCTGGTGCAGCAGGGCAAGCAGGTGCGGGTCTTCAGCCCCCACCCGATCCCCCGCATGTACCGTTTCCTGCCTTTCGCCGACAAGATCGAGCACACTACGGAGCTGCCCCCGGGCCTGCCGGATGTGGTGATGTTCACGGATAACGCCTCTTTTGAGCGCGTGGGCGACAAGCTGATGCGCCAGCTCTCCGAGCGTGGCATCGGCCCGCACGCTACCCAGCGCAACCCGCACAGCGTGCTGATCAACATTGACCACCACATGAGCAACCGCGGCTATGGGGACATCAATCTGATCGACCCTTCGGCCAGCGCCTGCGGCGAGGTCTTTTACGCCGCCTTCAAGCAGCTGCACCTGCCGATCACCCGGGAAGTGGCCGTGAACATCTACGCCACCATCATCACGGATACCGGCCGTTTCAGCTATGGCAACACGAACTACGGCACCTTCCAGATCGCCAGCGAGCTGATCCGCCTTGGCGTGGACCCCTTCGATGTGGTCAACCGCGTCTACAACACGCGCACGGTGGACCAGATCAAGCTGCTGGGCCTGATCATGGACACCATCACGCCGGTTCCCGACCTGGGCTATTTCTACTGCTGCGCTACCCAGGAGATGCTGGAGGAGACCCAGACCGAGCTGACGGATACTGAGGGCGCGGTGGACATCATGAAGACCGTTGGGGAATACGACGTCTGCTTCTTCCTCAAGGAGGAGGCCGACGGGCGGGTGAAAGTCTCTGTGCGCTCCAACGGCAATGCCGATGTGAACCGCTTTGCCCAGCGCTTTGGCGGCGGCGGTCACCCGGCGGCCTCCGGCTTCCGCATGAACTGCACCATCGCCGAGGCGCCGGCTATCCTGCGCCGCGAGATGGAGGCGGCCCTGGCCGAGATCGGCGTCAGCCGCATCCCGGGCGGAAACTTCCAGTAGACCGCCCGCACGCGGCCTGAGAATCCGGTCCACCGCTCTCATTGCGCCTTCGCACGCAGCTTCTCCGGCAGAACTGCGCCTGTGCCGATATACTCTGCTGCAGGCCCAAATCGCACGGAGGTGGAAGGATGAAGATCCTCTCCCATTACACGCCCCTGACGGCCCTCAGTGCCGCCTTGCTGTGCCTGGGCCTCGCGCTCAGCGCCTCCTGCTCCGCCAGCCCGGCGGCCAGCGACCTGAGCAGCGGCCCGCTGCGGGAAGACCGCCTCGCTTCAGAGAGCGTCGTCCTGACCATCCTGCCTGATACCTATGTCGCCGGCGGCATGGCCGAGGCGATAGAGGTCACTGAGCGCCAGGGCAAGGGCGAGCTTTTGATTGACGTTTCAGTGCGCGGCGCGGAGAAGCTCAAGGCGGTCTATTTCCACATGGAATATGACAAGTCGCGCTATGGCGCGGGCCGCCTCGACAGCCGCTTCCTGCTGGCCCCGAAGAACGAGGTGCTGGCGCTGTACCTGGCGAGCCCGGACAAAGGCCTGGTGGAGTACGGCGAGCTGATCATGCTGCCGCAGGAGCCCGCCGCCGACGGCAGCGAGAAGGGCTTCAGCGGCGATGGCCTGCTCTGCACCCTGCACCTGAAAGAGCTGGCAGCGCAGGGCCAGGGCCTGCCGCGCAGATAAGGTCGTCCGCTTCCGCCAGCTAATCAGGCGCTGCTGGACGGCTCTTCGCATGGTGTCGATCTGGGCGCAGTTGACCTCGACTACTGGGTCAGTACCCGCTTCACCATCAGCATGTCCTGGTCGGTGTCTTCGGTGATCTCCCCATCGAAGCGATCGGGGGTCTCGCTGACAGTCACGACTGCATCTGTCGAGACAGTGGCAGGGCTGCTGACAGTCGGGCTGAGGCTTGAAAAAGTCCCGCTGCCGGCCTTGCCGGTCAGGCTGCCGGCACCGGCTGGGGTTACCGTGGGCAGCAGCGTCGCCCCGAGACCGGTGAAGCTGTTGGTGTAAAGCTCGCCGGGAGTGAAGCGCCAGTCGACGAAATACCAGCCATAGGTAGTCCCGGAGAGCGGGCCAAGATCGCCGTCGAACTGGATCAGCGACGTTACGCCGCCAACCGGGTTGCCCTGGTCGTCAACCCGTGCACCGGCCATCTGCGGGCCGCCTGAAGCCTCGTTATAAATCACGCGCCAGACTGACAGTCCGACTGTGCCGTCTTCGTCGCTGTAGCCGCTCTCCAGTGAAAGCGAGCCATTACCCTCGATGGTCAGCATCACCGAGTCGCTGGCGTTCTCAAGGTTGACCGCGGCCACCGCGCTGCCGTTGCCCGCCCGGCTGATGCCGGTGCAGTAGTCGCTGTCAGGCCCGCCGTACTGGCGAACCCAGTTGGGGGCGCCACCGGAAAGCGCAACAGACATAAGGAAGGCGTCGCCAAGCAGCGAATCCCCGTCCATGTCGCCGGCCAGCAGGATCTTCCCGCCAGCCTCGTCGAGGTCGATATAGCGCGGCACTTCGCTGGTGTCGGTGATCTCATAGACCTTGCTGTCGGTCATTTCCCCGGTCGCGCCGTTAACTGTGATCAGCCAGGCGTCCTGGTGGAAGTTGTCGTCGGCATAGAGACTGTTCCCGGCGCAGACCAGGTCGCCATTGGCCTTGAGCGCAGCGCAGTTCAGGTCGTCGTCCGCACCGGTGTCATAAAGACGCGCCCAGAGTATGTTGAGATCGGCGTCTAGCTTGATGATTACGCCGTCCTCGCCGGAGGGCGTTCCATTTGAGCGGCCGACAAGATAGAGCGTGCCGTCGTCCTTGCGCAGCAGCTCGGCGAAGATCAGAAGTTCGGAGGCAGGAGTATCGTCAAGGATCTGGAATGTCTTGGCCTGCAGCAGGCTGCCGCTGGGGCTCATCTTCAGCAGGGCCATGCGCTGGAAGTCATCATTGCCAGCACTAAGGGAGTCGTAGCTGCTGGCAAAGAGGATGTTGCCGTCGGCGTCAATCGCCATCCGGCTGCCGATGTCCACGCCCGGGCTGCCCCAGGTGTGGGTCCAGCCGGGGTAGAAGCCGCTGGCCAGGCCAAGACGCGCCAGCAGCAGGTTGAACTGCGCCTTCCAGCCCAGCACCGCGACATACATCTTTGTGCCGTTGCTGTAGACGCCGGACACGCCGCCAAGGTCAATGTTGTAGCTGCCGTTGCCGCTGGGCTGCAGTGTCTGCCAGACGCCGGAGCTGTAGTTGGCAATCGCGACCCAGACGTTCTCGCCGGAGTCCACCCCGGACAGCTCTATGGCGAGCGAGGCGGCGCGGTCCGCGGGCAGCAGCTCGAACTCCTGAATGCCAAAGGCCAGCTCACCGTCGGCGGGATTGAAAGCGGCGGTGTGGCCGACCGTATCCAGGGTGACGTTGGCGCTCTTGCGGTACAGCACGTCGCCGGCCAGTTCCTGCTCTTCAGCGGTGGAAGCGCTGCGCCCGGCGCTGCTGCCGGAGCCAAGGCTGGAGAGTGGCGGCAGGCCGGCCAGCAGCCCGGCGGGGGCCATCTGGCCCCTGGCGCCGGTTTCCGCGCGGCCCTCCTGCAGTCCGGTTGAAGCGGACTGGCCGCAGGCGCAGAGGCCAAGAGCGAGCAGGCCGGCAAGGATGGCCTTCAAGGCGGCGGCAAAAGCGGTATTAGCAGAGCGCTGCAAGATGTTTCCCCCGGTCAGCCTGCGGCTGATAGTAAGGAAAGGTTAGCATTCGCATGCAAGTAAGCCCGGCCGGACTGACACGAATTTAGCAGCTTATCGCGTGACGTCCGACAGGCATTTCTGGAGCGCCAGCCAGAGGCTGGCGTCTGCAGTAACAGATCCCAGCCAGCGCTCCAGCGGCTCAGCTCGACATGACTTCAAGTTTGCTGCGTGTGCCTTGAACGGTCCGCGACAGGTAGTCCTGACGCAGCACATCCATCAAAACAGTTTGGCCTTTGTATTGGCAGCTCCACCAGAGCCAGCCATTAGTCTGATAATAGGGCCGGCCATCTGAAGGCAGGCCGCTGATACTGTTCCTGGCATAGCCCGCTGCTACGGACAATGAGTTATATGTCTGTTTACCGAGGCTCACAGTCCCGTCGCGGTTGATCGTTGCCACAACTTGCTGTTTCTTGAATGTGGTGAAGATCTGAAAAGGCGTGCTGATCAACCCAACTTCAATGAGATCACCAAGCGTGACTGCCCCTGCAACTGGTTTGCGGATCGGAGTTCTTGGCTTTGAGTGCAGCTTAGTGCCAGACCTGGTGGACTTTGCCGTGATACCGGAAGCAAAGCTCACTTCTACCTTCGCCCGGCTGAGGATGTCCATCAGGTGCTGCATCCCGACCTGGCCCTTAAGGCTTGCCGCCAGCAGGTTCACATACTTCTTGTCGCGGCTTTGGATGAGCTCCTGGATTGCCGCGCGCACGCTGTTCTCCAGCTGCTCCTGCTCCCAGCGACGGATGATTCGCTGCTCCTGCAGTGCTGCCATGGTCAGGCACTCCAGCATGTCGGCGGCCTCCTCGGGAACAGTCTGGCCGATGCTGCACTGCCCGACAGTTTTCTCCTGCAGCGGCACCTTGGCGTGGGTATTGAAGATGCGGTAATCACGGCCGTTGGTCAGCACGCAGATCTCGACCCCGGCGCTGTTGGCATAGTTGACGATCTGGGCCATCCATTTGTGGTCGTCGATCGGCAGGCCGATGGCCTTGGCCTCAAGGAACATGATCGGCCGGCCGCTGGCGAAGAAGGCATAATCCACCGGCAGGTCCTTTTTGTTGTGCTTGTACTCGCGGCGCACGACCTCAAGGTCGGCGAGGTCCCAGCCCAGTGCGGCCAGCACGGGCTCGATCAGGGTGCCCTTCGTGTCCTGCTCGCTGATTGGACGGCGTCCGCCGCTGACCGTGGCGATCTTCCCGGCGATAGCGCTTAGCGTGTCATTCAAACGAAGTCTGAGCTGCTCTGGGCTCTGCATGGGGGTAGTTTAGCGCAGCTTGAAATTGATTGGGAGCGCCAGCCAGAGGCTGGCGTCATGCGCCAGACCATGTCTGGCGCTCCCAAAGTTGCCGGGCGGAGGGAAAGTGCTCGGAGCGAGGGCTGATCGCGCAGCGATAGCCCGCTTTCTTCAGGCAGCATACTGGACTGACTGTGGCACGACTTCAAGGTCAGGCGTTTGAACACAAGCGGGTTTGTGCTTCGCACGCAGCCCGCGTTCCGCGCCGAGTCCGCTTTGGCGAGGAAATTTGCAGTGTGCCTGCTACTCCCACTCGATCGTCGCCGGGGGCTTGCTGGTGATGTCGAGGCAGACGCGGTTGATGCCCTTGACCTCGCCGATGATGCGGCTTGAGATGCGCTCGAGGTTCTTGTGCGGGATGCGGCTCCAGTCGGCAGTCATCGCGTCCTCGGAGCTGACCGCGCGGATCACCAGAGGGTAGCCATAGGTGCGGTGGTCGCCCATCACGCCGACGGTCTTCACCGCCGGCAGCACGGCGAAGTACTGCCAGGGGCGCTCCATCTCCGCCATCTCGATCTCGTCGCGCACGATCTTGTCCGCCGCGCGCAGGATGCGCAGGCGCTCGGCCGTTACCTCGCCGATTATGCGGATGGCGAGGCCCGGACCGGGGAAGGGCTGGCGGTAGACCAGCGGCCGCGGGAGGCCCAGCTCCAGCGCCAGCTTGCGCACCTCGTCCTTGAAGAGGTCGCGCAGCGGCTCGACGAGGCCCAGCTTCATGCGCTTGGGCAGGCCGCCGACATTGTGGTGCGTCTTGATGGTGTGGGCCTGCATGCCCACGCCGGAAGATTCGATGACGTCCGGGTAAAGCGTGCCCTGGGCCAGCCACTTCACCGCGACTTTGCTGCGCTTGATGCGCAGGGCTTCCTCGTCAAAGACCTTGATGAACTCGCGGCCGATGATCTTGCGCTTGCGCTCGGGGTCGGCGATGCCCTTGAGCAGAGACAAGAAGCGCGGGCCGGCATTGACTCGGATCAACTCGGACTTGAAGTGCGTCTTCCAGGCCTGCACCACCTTGTCGCCTTCCTCGTGGCGCAAAAAGCCGTGGTCGACAAAGATGGAGTGCAGGCGGCTGCCCACCGCGCGGTCGATCAGCGCGGCGGTGCAGAGGCTGTCCACGCCGCCGGAGACGGCGCAGATGACATCCCCGCTGTGCTCAGCGTCCGCGCTGCGCAGGCCGGCGCCCATGACCTGGCTGCGGATGGCCTCGACGGACTGCTCGACGAAGTTGCCCATCGTCCAGTCACCGCGGGCGGAGCAGCCGTCGTAAACGAAGTTGCGCAGCAGCTCGGTGCCCCAGGGCGTATGCGTCACCTCGGGGTGGAACTGCACAGCGTAAAGCTTGCGGGCGCGGTTCTCAAAGGCGGCCACCGGCGTGGCCTCAGTATGCGCGGTGATCTTCGTGCCGCGCGGCAGGCCGCTGGTGGAGGCCACGCAGTCGCCATGGCTCATCCAGCAGATCAGGTTCGGGTTCAGGTGGCGGAAGAGCAGGGAGTCTTCATGGTTGTCCACCCACAGCTCGGTCTTGCCGAACTCCTGGCGCCGGGCTTCCTCGATCTTCCCGCCCAGCAGCTGGCCCATGAGCTGCATGCCGTAGCAGATGCCCAGCACCGGGATGCGGCCGTCCAGCAGCGCCGGGTCGATCAGGGGGCTGTTGAACTTGTAGACCGAGTTCGGCCCGCCGGAGAGGATCAGGCCGATAACTTCAGGCCGCCTAGCCAGCTGCTTGGCCGTCAGCTTGTTGCTGACGATCTCGCTGTGGACGTTCAGCTCACGGATGCGCCGGGCGATCAGCTGGGTGTACTGGGCGCCAAGGTCCACGATCAGGATGGTCTGGAATGCGCCGGCGGCGGGTGAGACGCTGACTTTTGTTGATGCAGAAGCGGCTGCAGAGCTGGGGGGCGGGGTTGCCATAGGGGATTATACACAGCGCGGCGCGGCTGTGAATAGCTGCGCGCGTAGGCATAGGCGCTGGCGTCCCGCCTTCCTGGCTCTTTCCAGTTTGCTATGGCAGGAAGGCGAAGTAGATCCCGCCGGAGCTGCCGGTGGCGAACGAGATCGCCGGACGGTTGTTCCAGGCAGCCAGATGGATGCCCAGAACGGGTGCGCCGCCCCAGGCGCAGGCGGGTTCCTGCCACTGCGCGCCGCTGCTGTCGGTCGCTTCGCAGTACCAGAGCTGACCGGGGTTCAATTCAAAGGCCACCGCGGGCTTGCCGGCGATTGTTGACATCGATATCTCGCCGATTGCCACCTCCGGCGGACTGGCGACAAGGACAGGCTGTTCCCATGCCGTGGCGTCGGCGTCGGCGGACCGTGAGCTGTAGAGCAGATTGAAGTTGCTGTGGGCGACGAAGGCGCGGTCACCGGCGCCGGTTGTGCTGAAGTGGAGCCCCAGGTTGTGCCCCAGATCAGTCGGGCTGTTAAAGGAGCCGCCCAGCGCATCATTGGCCGGATAGGCCAGCAGGCTGTCTAAACCGTCAAGGCTGTTAAACTCCTGGGAGACGACCACCGGCCGCGCCAGATCGCCGATCAGATGCGGATGGATCGTGCTCTGATCAAGCTGCATCAGGGTCGCGTCGGCCCAGGTATCGCCCAGGGCATCAGTGGCCCGGCGGTACAGCGTGGCGCTGTTGATTGGGTTATAGGCCACGGCCGGGAAGCCATCCACAAAGTCAAGCGACACGCCGAATCCTGCTACGAAGAAGTCGCTCGTATCAATGGCGACCGGCGCAGCCCACTGCGTCCCGCCGACGTCCTCGGCCCGCATAAAGTACAGGCCGTTAATGCCGCTGGCGTCGTAGGCCAGGGCGGCAAAGCCGCCAAGCGTCAGCAGATCGAACTCGCCCGAGCAGTCCCCGACAATAGTCGAGGCCGAGCTGAAGTTTGCACCGTTCTCGTCGCCCAGGGAACAATAGAGGTCTCCACCCTGGTTACCTGTTCCCAGCCAGACCACCAGCGGCTTGACCGTCGGCCCCTCGTCCACGACCGGCACGATTCGAGTAGCTGTGCCCAGGTAGGCCGCGTTCTTGACCGGACTGACCTTCCAGCCGCCGTTGACCTGGATCTCCACCGAGTCGGCAACCGACGGGATCTGGTCGTTATCGACAGCGGTCACTCTTGCAGTTATGAGGCCTTCCGTGCTGTAGGTGAAGCTGGTGAAGGGCTCAGCGGTTTTCAGGTCCTCGGAGCCATCACCAAAGAAGTCCCAGATATAAGTCTCGACGGTCCCGTCTGTGTCGAAGGACGCAGAAGCGTCGAAACTGACCTCCAGCGGAAAGTCGCCGCTGGTCACATCCGCCTGCAGGTCGGCTACCGGCGCCAGGTTGCTGTCGTCAGTCACAACAACCTGCTTGATGTCGGTGGCGCGGCTGCCGAGGTTGTCGGTTACCCGGCAGTAGATGTAGTAGCTTCCGGCGTCGAAGAAGACGTAGTCCAGCACACCGCCTTCTGTTGTTATCAGCTCATACTCGCCGTCCCAGCGGGCGTCAATCTCATACTTCACGATGCTGCCATCGGGGTCGCTGCTGCCGGACAGGTCGATATGCACCGCCAGCGGCGCGGGGCCTTCAAGAGGGCTGACCTGCATGTCCAGGCTCGGCCCCTGGTTGGTCGGGTCGCGGACTTCGGTATCCCAGCTGGTAGTCGTCTGGGCGTCATCATCATCCGTTACCCGCAGCGTGGCGATCCAGAGACCGGGCTGTTCATAGTTATGGTTTATCTGGACCGGGTTCTCGGTGAAGGTCTGTTCGAAAATGCCGTCGCCCTCGGCGTCGAACTCAAAGAGCACTATGCTGCCGTCGGGGTCGAAGCAGTTCGCCACGATGAAGACGGCCTCGGCCGGCGGCTGGTCGAATGGTATGAACGGACCGGTCCACTGTGCCTTGGGAGGCTGATTGAAGAGCGAGCTATCGAGCGGGGAGGACGCCGTGCCATCGGCGCCGCTGCCGTCAGCGCTGTCGTTGGGGCGCACCCAGTAGACCGTGTTGCCGGGCAGAGGCCCGAGGACATGGCTAAAGCCGATGCGGGCGGTGCCGGCATTGCCGCTGTTCTGGTTGAATGGGATGGTGGCCAGCTTCTGTGCGCCTGCGCCGTTCGCGCCGCTGTTGCTGGCCGGCAGATCAGCCAGGGCGCCCTGGTAGATGTTGTAGGAGCTGACCCGGTCCTGGAAGTTCAGGCCGATGGCGGTCAGGTCAGAGACATTCACCTTGCCGTCGTTGGAGCCGTCGACAACATCCTCGATAGATGCGGCGTCGCGGCCGTCGGGATCACTGCCAGCAGGCACATCCTTGTTGAAGTGGATGCCAATGGGGGTGAGGTCGCTCACCGCAACCTGGCCATCCTGGTTGTAATCACCAGGGCTGAAGTGCTGCCATTCCAGGGTCTGGGCTTCACTGTCATAGGCAAGCGTGCTGGCCGCGCCATCGCTGTCAGGGGCCGCGCTGGGCTTGCGACCGCCGGTCGCAGGGCCGGTCTTCAGGTGCAAGGTGCACAGCAGGCCGTCGCCGGAGAAGCCCTTCTCCGTACCGTCGGCCCGCGCTTCCTGCGGCAGCATCAGCAGCTCGCCGAACTCGACCACGCCTGCCCCGGGGTCGCTGAGAAAGAGCGCCAGGCACTCGCTCTCCGGGCCCAGCAGCCAGGGGTTGTCGAGGCGGCCAACGCTGTAGCGAGCGGGGTCAAACTCGAGATGAAAGAAGAAGGCCTTGAGCCTGTCAGCACCCCGGACCTGCACGTCAACCAGGATCTCGCCCTGGCCCTGGCGCTCAGAGACTTCGAAGGCCGCCGCCTTTCCGCCTGCGATGTAACTGTCCGGCAGGACCGTCAGGACCACGCGCTCTGAAGTGATTCGCTGTCCACCAGTCAGGCCGGCCGGATTGCTGAAACTCTCCGGTGCGCCTTTGCCGCCGCAGGCGCCCAGGCTCAGCAGGAGCAGTCCCAGGCCGAGCAGACGCAGGCTGTTTTTCATGATGCGGACATTGAATCGGTGCATGTTTTCCTCGCGGCGGGGATTGTCTGATTATAGCCAGTAGTACTGACCAAACCGGGCCATTGTGGACTCCTGAGCAGGCTACTCCGGTGTAAAGCCTCTGAAGAATGCCGCCTTGACCCGCTTGTTGCTGAGGTCAAAGTATGTGATCAGCAGGTCGCTGCCTGCGCTGGCGATGGATGCGAAGCGGCCTACCCGGCCGGCCTGGTCCAGGCGCAGTGGCTCGTTCCATGCGCTGCCAGCGCCGCCCCCTGGCGGAGCAGGCTGTTGTCAAGTGTGATGAAAATGGCCCTCATCGTCGATGCTGGCGGATGCGATGAAGTGAATGCCAATCGGTGTCAGGTCGGTCACCGCGATTTCGCCGTTCTGGTTGTAGTCGCCGGGGCTGCGATAGGCCCAGCTTAAGGTGCCGTCGCTGCCGTCTACACTCAAGGTCGAGCTGGCGCCGTCGCCAAGCGGGGCCTGGCTTGCCAGCCGCTGGGCAGCCCTTGCCGGCCCCTCCTTCAGATGCAGGGTGCAGAGCAGTCCGTCACCGCTGAAGCCGGGGCTTGCGCCCTCAGGTCCATCCTGCTGTGGGCGGACCAGCATCTCACCATACTCAGCGCGTCCCGCACCGTCATCCAGTCGCAGCGCGAGGCACTGATCCTCTGGCGCAAGCAGCCAGTGGCTGTCAACTTCGCCTGCGCTGTAACGGGCGCTGTCGTATTCAAGCTTTAGGAACAAGCCCTTCAGTGACTGAGCGTCCCTGACGCTCACATCCAGCAGCAGTTCCCCGCCGGCCTCGCGTTCCCGCACACTGAAGCCCGCGGCTGAGCCACCGCCTGAATAGGTCTCAGGCAGAACGGTGAGCACTGCCCGGCCAGTGTCAATTCGCTGCGCTGTGCTGCTGGAGGCCGAATCGTCCAGGCCGCCGGAGCGGCCGCAGCCCAGCAGAGCGGCGCACAGGAGCAGGGAGCTGAACAGGGGAGCAGAGATGCGCGGCAAGGTAACTCCTCGGGGGCCCTATAGGCACCAGAGGATTATACCGATTCAGATCAATTGAGCTTTAAGTGTTTTGGTTAGTTGGACCTGAGCAGCGCCATCCTGAGCTGCTCGTCAGCATCGCAGCCATAAGCAATCAGCGGCTGCCCGCCGAAGTCAATCAGGCTGCAGCCGGTGCCAGCCCCATCGCGGGGGTCAACAACTTCAGGCGGGAACCAGCTGGCGCCAAGGTTGTTGTCGGACTGGATAAAGATCAGGCGGCCGTTGTAAGAGTCATGGAATGCGATACAAGGCAGGCCGTCAATGCTGACCATGTCGATGCTGCCGACATTCCAGTTTGGCAGGCTGTAGAGCAGGACCGGGTCCAGCCAGAAGGTCGCTTCGGCGCTGGAGGCGCGGCGGAATACCAGATCGCCGCCGGAGCGGTAGACCAGCGCGGGGATGTCCTCCAGCAGCAGGGCACTGCAGGCCTCGTTGCCCACGTCCAGTGCGATGCCGTCAACCGCGTTCCAGGCGTCGCCGCCGGGGTCCTCGGCAAGCATGCGGGCTGGGTGGAAGGATGAGAAACCGAAGGGCTCGCTGTACATGCCAATGATCAGCGGCGGCTCGGTAAGGCCTGCATGCAGAATGCTCGGCTTGCCCCAGGTCTGGTCATCAATCGTTGCCGGCTGGGGCCAGGTGCTGCCGGTGATGTTATCGGCCTGGCAGTAGTACAGGTTGTTGGTTGCTGCGCTGTAGACCACCGCAGGCTGGAGGCCGATGATCCGCAGGCAGATGCCGTTGGCGGCGTGGCCTCCGCCTGCGGAGCTGATCTGCACCGGCGCGCCCCAGTTGTCGCCCAGCTTGTCCAGCGCGCGGACATAGACCGGACCACCGACGCCGACAGTGCCCGCACGGTTGTAGACGACTGCGGGGAAGGTCACCACGTTTTCCAGGTCAAATGTGCGGCTGCAATCGTCGGCAAGCAATGTAGTACCGCTGAAGAACTCACCATTCGCGGTGCCCAGTACTGTCCGCAGATCACCGTTGTGAAGGCTGAATGCCACCAGCGGGAACTCCGTAGCGTCGTTGTCCTTGCAGATCATGCTGTGGGTCTCAGCCACAGTATCGCTGGTGTTGAGGATGTAGGAATCCCAGCCTGCTGTTACCTCAACGTCCTTCGATGCGGTGTTGGACTGGGCCCCGTCATCATCCACCACATAAACCGAGGGGCTGAAGCTTCCTTTCATGTTATAGACAAAGCTGCTCGCGGGAATCTCGGTGACTTCGTCATACTGGCCGTCGCCGCCATAGTCCCAGTAGTAGTTGATGATATTGCCATCGGTATCCAGCGAAGCCGAGGCGTCCAGGTCCACTGTGAGCGGGCGCTCGCCAGTGTCGGCTGAGACGCTGAGGCTGGCGATCGGCGCCAGGTTGTCCAGGTCAACAACATTAATCTCGATGAAGGCCTGGTGGCGGCCGCCCTTGTCATCCGTGACGCGCAGCTCGGCCGTGTAGGTGCCGAGAGTGTCGTAGGTGAAAGTCGCAAGCGGGTCATCGGCGCTTTCAATGGTATAGCCGTTGCTGTACTGGCTCCATTCGTAAAGCACGATACTGCCGTCGGGGTCTGAACTGCCGCTCCCGTCAAAGTGTACGGTCAGCGGCACATCGCCAGTGTCGAAGTCAACCTGGATATCGGCTATGGGCTGCTGGTTGGCCGGGTCTGGAATGTCGATGTCCTGGCGGCTGATGTCGCTCGCGCCGCGGTCATCCGTGACCCGCAGTGTCGCCCGGAAGAGGCCGCGCTCGGTATAGGTGTGCGCGACCGGACTGGGGTTAACCGCTGAACTAAGCTCGTAAACGCCATCGCCTTCAAAGTCGACTTCCCAGAGTTCAATGCTGCCGTCGGGGTCAGAAGCGTCGCATGTAAAGGTCACGTCCAGGGGCGGATCGTTGGCAAAGGCCACATCCGCAGCGATCGACGCCTGCGGTTGCTGATTAGGGGCCCCCGGGCTGATGCTGCTGGAGGGGGTGCCGCTGGCTCCACTGCCGTCCGCGGCGTCGTTGGGCCGCACCCAGTAAACCTTGGCCGGATCAGGCGCGGCCAGCGGGCGCTCAAAGCGGACGCGCTCGCTGCCGGCATTGCCCTGGCGCTGGTCAAAGCCCACCGATTCAACCAGCTCAGCGCCGGAGCCGTTGTCGCCGCGGTTGCTGGCGGGCAGGTCGGACGGCTCGCCGCGATAGACGTTATAGGCGCTGGTGCGGCTCTGGAAGTTCAGGCCGATGGCCGTGAGGTCAGCTACATTGACCCTGCCATCGTTGGAACCGTCCACAACATCTTCGATGGAGTTTGAGTCGCGGCCGTCCGGGTCATCGCCTGCAGGGACATCCTTGCTGAAGTGGATGCCGATGGGGGTCAGGTCGGAGACAGCGACATTGCCGTCCTGGTTGTAATCGCCCGGGCTGAAGTGCTGCCAGGAGATGGTCTGGGTCGAAGCGCTGTAGCTCAGGCTTGCCCTTGCTCCATCGCTGCCGGGGGCTGCGCTGGGATGGCGGCTCTGGCCCGCGGGACCGGTCTTCAGGTGCAGTGTGCAAAGCAGACCGTCGCCGCTGAAGCCCTTCTCTGTACCATCCGCCCGAGGCTCCTGGGGCAGCATCAGCAGCTGGCCGAACTCGACCACGCCGGCTCCCGGGTCACTGAGAAAGAGCGCCAGACACTCGCTCTCGGGGCCCAGCAGCCATGCGTTGTCCAGTCGGCCCACGCTGTAGCGCTTTGGGTCAAACTCCAGGTGGAAGAAGAAGGCCTTAAGTGCATGGGCATCCCTGACGCTTACATCAATGAGTAGCTCTCCATTGCCCTCCCGTTCAACAATGTCAAAGGAAGAGGCCTGACCGCCGCCAAGGTAGGTATCCGGCAGAATAGTCATCACAAACCGCTGTGAGCTTATGCGCTGGCCGGCGTTGTCAACAGACGAGGGCAGATTGTTGCTGCCACCGCTGCTGCAGCCAAGCAGCGCAAGTACCAGGCTGAAGAGAGCCAGGCCAGTCAGGGTGGAACGGCAAGAGCTGCGCTGAGCGGGCATCACAGGGCTCCTACTGAGACTGAGACTTGAAGGAAAAGTATAGGACACTGTGAAGCTGGGAATGTAAAAGGCCCGACCGGGAGGCAGACTTGCCATCCGGCCGGGCCCATTTTGCACCCGGATCAGGCTGTGAATCAGGGGGCCGTGACCGTGATCACAATTGGGAAGGCAGTGGTGCCTTCAATGCCGTCCTCGGCGCGGACGAAGCAGTTGTAGCTGCCGGGCGTGGTGTAAGTGTGTGACTCCATGTCGGTTCCGGCAACCCAGGCGCCAGTGCCTTCAAAGTCCCAGAGGTAATTCACCGGGTCGCCGTCAATGTCGCTGGCGCTGCAGCTGAAATTCACCGTCAGCGGAGCCGGGCCGCTGGCAACATCGCTGTTGAAGAAGTCGAAAGTCGGCGGGTTATCCGGCGGCGAGACGCTGATATCCACCGTGGCAAAGGCTGTGTCAACGCCGTCCGAAACGGTGCAGCGCACTGTATAGAAGCCGCCGCCGAAGTCTGTATAGCCGTAAGTCTGCATGCTGTCCGGCACGGGGCCGATCTCGTCGAAACCATCGCCATCGAGATCCCAGTAGTAACTGAGGGTCTGTCCTGCGTCCGGGTCTGAGGCCACAGCGGTGAAGTCCACGTTCAGCGGCGAGAAGCCGCTGGGCGGATTGGCGCTGAGCGAGATTGAAGGCACAACGTTGCCGCCGGCGGTAGTTACCCGGATTGGAAGGCTCGCCGTGCTCTGGTCTGTACCGTCATAAACAAAGACTGTGACGTTGAAGAGCGCGGAGTAGTCGAAGCTGTGGCTGGTAGTGTTGACGGCAGCGGTATCAGCATCATTGAAGCCGTCGCCGTTGAAGTCCCAGTAGAAGTGCAGCGGGTCGCCTTCGGCATCTGTTGCATCAGCGGTGAAGTTGACCACCAGTGGGAAGACGCCTTCGGTGATATCTGCCAGCAGGTTCACTGTGGGCGGGGTGTTGACCGGCACGCTTGTGTCGTAGATGCCGCTGGCCGTGCCTTCGACCCCGTTGTTATCAGCCGGACGGACCCAGAAGGATGCCGCGATCGGACCGGCGAGGGTATAGCTGAATTCCAGGCGCCGGGCCACCGGATCACCAGACGCACTGCTGAACGGTACGCTGTCGATGGCCGCCAGGCTGCTGGGTTCGGTATTGCCGGCGGGATAGCCGCTGCCATCTAGGCTGGAATAGACCTTGTAATGGTTGACCTGTGCGCCGAAGTTAAGGCCGATCGGCGTCAGGTCGCTGAGGGCGACCTGGCCGTCAACATTGCCGTCGACGACAGACTGGATGCTGTAGGAGTCAGCTGGCACGCTCTCGCCAAAGTGCAGGCCGATGGGAGTCAGGTCGGAAACGGCGACGCGCCCGTCCTGGTTGTAATCGCCAGGGTTCTTGTAGGGCCAGTAAAAAGTCTGCGCGCCAGAGTCGAAGGTCATGAAGAAATGGGCGTCATTGCTGGAAGGTGCGGCGCAGGCAGCGCGGCCGGCAGTGAATGCGGCTTTGCGCAGGCGCACGGTAGCCAGCACGCCATCACCGCTGAAGCCAGCCTGCGGGTGGTCCTGGGGTCGGATCAGCATCTGGGCATGTTCCAGATGCCCGGGCTGAGACATCAGGCTCAGCTCAAGGCGCTGCTCCGGGGCAGCAATCGCGCCGCTGCTGCTCACTGCCTGCGGGCTGAGCGCCGCGGCGTTGTAGTCCAGCTCGAACATGAGAGCCTTGAGGCCGGTGGCCTCGCGGGCCACCACATCGACTTCCAGGCTGTCGCCCAGGTCGCGGGTCTCAAGGTAGACAGCCTCAGCGCTGGCCCCACCCTGCCAGGTGTCGGGCAGGACTGTCAGGCGCGGCTGCGCCGGACCGGGGTCCAGCGGCGCGCTGTCCAGGTTGCCGCTGCGGCCGCCGCAGGATGCGGCCAGCGCCAGCAGCAGGGTCATGACTGTCACAGCGATCGGGAAACGGTGCATATGTCCTCCATGGCGTTGAACCGGGCTTTATACCCGCTTTTGGCTGCAGGTAAAGGCTCGGCCGGGCAGTTTCAGCCACATGGAGCATTATCGGGAAAGTTGCAGTGCTGCTCAAGCGGCGGCCAGATCATTTCAGGGAATCAGAATCACCTCGCTGCAGGCGCTTTCGAGATGCTCGCCGGAAAGGCCATCGTATATGAGCTGCCGCACCCAGACATATACCCCGCTTTGCAGGTCCAGCTCAGCCTCAAAGCGGCGGCGGCTGCTCTGCTCAAGGATGCTGCGGAAACCAGACTCGTCCTGGGCAGCATATTCCACCAGCGGGGCCAGGGCTGGTGGCGCATGCGGGTCGTCGGGTACTTCGGCAGGATTCTGGGTCGCATAGACCCTGACTCCCTCATATCTCGAATAGAAGCTGTTTTCAATTGCGTTCAGCTCAAGGGCGCTGACCACGCCGTTGCGCACGGCATCAATCATCCAGGTCTCGCTGCTGCGGTCGAAAGGCACAACCTGGTTGATGTAAAGGCCGAGCGGGTTCAGATCAAAGGTGTTGACAACATAGTCCTGGTCCAGGTCGCCCCACAGGGAGTAGTACCAGGAGAGAACCTGCTGCTCAGAGTCAAAGCTGAGCACATAGTTAGGGTCATAGGCCATCGCCGGTGAATAGCAGAGGTTGGAGCAGGAATACTCGCGGCCACTGATGACCGCGCGGGCAAAGTAGAGCAGGTCAGGGTCGATACTGTCCACACTGGTCCCGAAGTGCTCCACCAGCCCATCGCCATAGGGTGTCATGCTGGCCTCGCGAAGCTCCAGCATTGGCTCAATGACACTTGGCAGATCGACAGTCTCGGGAACTGCGTTGCCAAACTTGGGGTCGCCATAGATGTTAAAGCCTTCAAGGCGGTCACCGAAATGGAGGCCGATCAGTGTCAGGTCGCCGGCCGAGATTAGCCCATTAGCGTCTCCGTCCAGACGCAGGTACTCTTCAGTCAGCGTCGTAGCTTGGATCTGCTCCTTCTCTTCGTCAGTGGCTTCCGGCGGCAGGGCCTGATAAACCTCCCGCGCCTTGTCTGGTGTGCGCCAGCCCCAAAACTGGCCAATGAGGCCCATGTCGTGGATGCTGACCAGTTTGTCCATGTTGTAGTCGCCCGGGACTATTCCCCTGATCTTCCCGCTCGGTTCCCTGTAACGCACACTCATTGTTCCGGCTGCCTTGTCAATGTAGAAGCGTCCGAGCTGAGCTATGTAGCAGTTTTTGGGGGGCGGGGCGGCGAGTGTTTCGCGGCCGGTCAGGTTTGCTGACGGCCCGGGGGCGAAGCGCAGCTGGACCACAGGTCCGCTTGAGATAGCGTTTTGGCTATTCTGCGCAGCGTTGGATGATCCACGAGGCACCAGGCCGCACTGCAGCTGTCCAGGCTCCGTTTCGATGGAGTAGAAGATCTCGGCTTCCGGCCTGCTGGCCTCAGCATCCAGAAAGTGCCAGCGCGAGTTGTCAAAGCTGAGCAGGAAGAACAAGCCATCCGGAGTCCGTGAGCCCGTGGCTGTGATCTGAATGATCCTATGCTCATCACCAGCGACCTGTATGGACTCAAGGCTGAAGCTTTGGCGGCTGTCTGAAGCAGGCGGAGAGGCAATACCGTTGACGCTGAAGCCGGAAGCCAGATTTGCCACTGCGTTATCAGCATTGATGGACGAAGATGTGCCGCTGCTGCAACCGTAAATCAGGGGCAGCAGAAGCAGGCCAACGGCCAGGCAAAGGGAATCAGTTCCACGCAGGGCCATTTCCATACCCCCGGACAGTACTGCATCAGTATACGAGTCCGGGAGGCAGGCTGTTCAGTTCTCAGTTGAAACATGCGTCTGTCGGGCTAATCGTACATCCGCACGAGGCTCTTCAGGCGGCCCAGGATGCGCAACTCGTTGAAGTACATGTCGGGATAAAGCGGGTTGGCGGCCTTCAGCACAACACGCCCGCCCTGCTGGAAGAAGAACTTAACAGTCGCTTCGTCCTCCACCATGGCCGCCACGATATCGCCAATGCCGGCGCTGGGCTGCTCGCGGAAGACGGCGATATCGCCTTCGCGGATGCCGGCCCCGACCATGGAATCACCTTTCACACGCAGGGCGAAGTGCCGCGCCTCATCCAGGCTGCCGTCATCAAAGGGCAGGTTGACATAGTCCTCAACGTTCTGGTCGGCATAGGTCATCACGCCGGCGGCGATGCGGCCCAGGATGGGGATGCGGCGCGGCTCCTCAATCCGCAGCACCTGCTTGCCCTTGGTGGCAAGCAGAATGGAGCGGCTGCGGTTCTTGGCGCGCTCGATCAGCCCCTTCTTTTCCAGGGCGACAACGTGGTCATAGGCGCCCTTGACACTGCAGTCAAAGTGCGCGGCCACGTCGCGGATCGCCGGCGAATATCCGTTGTCCTCGCCGTAGGTGGCGATGAACTGCAGGACCTGACGCTGCTTGTCTGTTACCCGCTTAGCCATAACATAATTATACTTAACAATCGTAAGCTGTCAAGCACGTTTTGATCTTTCTGTCAGGATGCCAGTTGGACCTGGTCAGACCGCCGTCAGGGCATTACTCGCCCAGGCTGTGTGTTCGCGGCATTGCCCATTAGTGGGCCTGCAGCTCCGGCGCGGGTGGCAGGCGGTTTGGAAAGCGCAGGCTGGCGGTGAGGCCGAGGGCCAGCAATACGCAGCAGACCCAGAACACGCCGGACAGGGAATGCTGGAAGATGCCAAGCGGCACCGCCTTGCCGATCTGCTCGCTGCGCGCGGCCAGCATCATTTCGCGCCCGCCGAAATGGTGCAGGAAGAGCCCCAGTGCCAGCGCGCCCAAGGATGTGCCGCTCATGAAGCCCAGGTTGCGCATCAGGCTTGCCAGGCTGGAGGCCTGGGGCCGCAGGCTGTCGCCGGCCGCGCCCATCATGGCGCTGGTCAGCGGGCTTTGGTAAATGCCGGACGATAAGCCCAGCAGGGCCATAGCGATGCTGATCACCACAATGTTGGCATGGCCCGGGCCAGCGATGGGCAGGCTGACACCCCAGGCCAGAAGGGCGTAGCCCAGGCATGACAGGCAGAGGCCGGCCACGATGGGCAGGCGAAAGCCCAGGCGGTCAGAAAGATGCCCAGAAAGCGGGGCGATGATCAGCGTCAGCAGAGGGCTGAGGCCGAGGATCAGTCCCATGCGCGCTTCGCTGTAACCCAGGAAGTCCGTGAAGTAAAAGGGCAACAGCAGCAGCATGGCGAAGAGCACGATGTTGCTCATCAGGAAGGCGATCGAGCCCATGCGGATGATGGGAATCCGGAACAGTGCATAGTTGAAAAGCCTGCGGCCGCGGGCCTCACTGAAGGCAAAGACCGCACCTGCCAGAACAGCTGCACTTATCAGCCAGCCCACATACTGGATCAGCAGACCCTTTGAGAAGGCTTCACTCACCAGCACCCCTGCGCTGGTGAGCAGGAGCCAGGCGCCGACCGACAGCCAGGGGAAAGGCATGGGGGCGCCGATGGGGTCCCGCGGAAGCTTGCGCAGGCCGCCGATGAAGCCCAGCAGATGCAACGGAAGCTGGACCCAGAAGATGCCGCGCCAGCCGATGCTGGAAAGCAGCAGGCCGCCGATCAGCGGGGCCAGGGTGACTGAGAGCGCCACCGTGGCGCCGGCCATGCCAAAGGCCATCCCCCGGCGCTGGGGCGGGACAATGCGGGTGATCAGGGCGCCGAAAAGCGCGAACATCAGCGCGGAGCCCAGGCCCTGGATGCAGCGGCAGGCCAGCAGGAGGCCGAACTCACCGCTGGGCACCAGCGAGCAGAGCAGGGTACCCAGGCCGTCTACGGCCATGCCGGCGATGAACATCCTTGCTTCGCCGAAGCGGCGGCCGAGGTAACCGGTGACCGGCACCAGAAAAGTGGTGACAACCCAGAAGATCAGGGTCATCCACTTAACAGTCTGCAGGTCGATGTTGAAGTCGCGGGCGATGCTGGGCTGGGCGATACCGACGATCATGCCGCCCAGCGGGCCCAGCAGGGTGCCGACCAGCACCACCGACAGCACGCTCCAGTCAATCCTGGGCCGCTTGTCAGCTTCGCCGGCCTGCCCTGAGCGCAACAGGCGTTCTTCTTCCAGCGCGGCCTGCAGGGCGGCGTCGGCCTCAGCGCCGGCGGACTCAGCTTCAGCCCGGGCCTCAGCTTCCAGCAGGGCCTGGGTGGCGTTTAGCTGCTCAGGGCTGAGCTCTGTCTTTGGGGCTGCATCGTTTGTTGGGGGGTCTTTCAAGGCCAGATATGTTAGTACCAGCATCAGTCCCGGCTGATTCTGTAACATGCCGGGCCTTAGCGAATCCTATATGTATCTGAGGAGGACGCCATGCGTGTCTTGATGGGGATTGTGCTGGCTTTAACGGCACTCGGCCTGGCGGGCAGCAGCAGCGCCGGGCAGCAGAGCTGGGAGGAACTTATCGCCGGGGCCAGCATGCAGGACATCGACAACAGCAGTATCTACCGCGCCCTTGAGCTTCAGGGCACTGAACTGGCCTACCTGATCCACGATGCGCAGGTGCGCTATCGCGATGACCAGGGCCACTGGGCCGAGTATCAGGTTGAGCTGGAGAGCGGTGGATACCTGCAGATCCCGCAGATCATGCTGGAAAACGCTGATTTCATGATGGTCGCGATGCACGACATGGAAGCACCGGGCTATCCGGTGAGCAGCTATGAAGCCGAAGTGACGGTCCGCGACCCGCAAAGCGGCTGGCAGTATGGTTGCGTGGTAAATCACCTTGGCCGCATCATTGATATCGCAGACACATACGAAAGCAGGGAAGTGAGCGTCAGTTCAGCGGGCACGGATGTGAATACGCGAGTGATGGGTTCGGTCTGGCCGCGACCCGTGCTGAACAATGTCCTGCCCATGACAGCGCGCCTGCGCGAAGCGGCACTCAGGCTGAGCAGCGAGCGGGGAATCACCGGGCCGGACAAGCCCTGAGCGGCCGCCACGGGCAGAAGCGGCCTAGAAGCCGAAGTCCTCGCGGCTGAAGAGCCACCAGAAGGGGATGTTCGCTTCGCCAAAGGCCTCGATGGATCCTTCTTCGCGGTTCAGCACCGCGAGGCAGCCAACGATGTTCAGGCCCTGCTCCCGCAGCTGGTTGATCAGAATGATGGCCTGGCCGCCGGTGGTGACTACGTCCTCGACCACCAGGATCTGGTCGCCGGGGTTATGCACACCTTCAATCTGCTTCTCGGTGCCGTAGTCCTTGGCGCCCTTGCGGATGAAGATGGCGGGCAGGTCTGTCTCGAGGGCCAGTGCGGTTGCGAGGGGAATGCCGCCCAGCTCAATACCGGCGAGGCGGTTAACGCCTTCAGGCACCAGGCGGGACATGTGGTGCGCCACCGAGCGCAGGATGCCGGGGATGCCCTCAAAGCGGTACTTGTCGAAGTACCAGGAGCTCTTCTTGCCGCTGCGCAGTGTGAAGTCGCCGTGCAGGAGGGCGATTTCCTTCATCTTCTCGATAAGTTCCGCACGGCTGTAGTACTGCATGTTGGGGCTCCTCTCCTGCCATCGCGGGCGCCCGGCCCGCTGGGTCGGCGAGTATAGCACCGCGTGGCCCTTCATGATGCCCCGTGACAGAGGGCCCCGGTTGGGCCGGGCTACTTGTCCTGCAGGCGGATCGGCTTTCCAGCCGGATGTTCCGGGCTGGCGAAGAAGTCGCACAGGGCGATGAGTGCCGCGCGACGCCGCAGGGTCACGCCGATTGGCAGCAAGAGCACAGGCAGGAGCGGCAGGACGATCAGGAAGGCGCCGAAAGGAATCAGGCAGGCGCAGCAGAACCAGCGCGAGATGAAGGCAGTGACTTCATCCACCCAGCGGCTGAAAGCGCAAAGCACAAAGCGCCAGCGCAGTTGCAGCTGCGGACGTTCGTCGATGATCGCCTCCAGACAGGGGAAGAAGTCAGCCGCCTGCTTTAGCTGGGCCTTCAGGCTCGAGCCCGGGGCCAGCAGGGCGAGGCGCCACCAGTCCTCGCTGCCCGACAGGCCGGCAATCAGGCCAGGAAGGTCGTATTGCACGGCAAGAAGCGCCAGTTCCGGCCGTCGCAGCTCCTTCCAAACCCTGTCTGAGGCCCGCTCAACTGTCCTTCGGGGCCAGGCTTCTCCCCACTGTGAGCCTTTGGCCAGGCCAACCACACAGCCTATCAGTGCAAAGATAGCCATCAGCCAGGATGGGATGGCCTGGCGGATGCTGAATAGTTCGTCAAGCGCTACTCCGAGGCCAATGGCTAGCATGGTGCCAAACAGCAGCCCGCCGAGGGTGGCGGTAATCTGGATCAGGCCGGCAAGCGAGCGCATGTCTTCTTCCGCCTGGGCGCGGATGGGCGCGAGCTCTGCGATAGGTCCGAGCTTGGCGACGGCAGCCGGATCCGGCGCGGCATTAGGCGCAGGGCTCCTCTGCCGCCGGCCCTTTTTGCGCGGCATTAACCCGGCGGATTGAAGTCCGGCACGAAGCCGGAACGGATGAGCTGTGGCACCGCCTCAAAGAGGCGGCTCTGGGGCTGGTCATCCAGGCCGATGTGGTGCAGCACCAGGAGGAAGCTGTTCTCCAGACCGCCGGTGATGGTGTAATCAAAGCCCGTGGTCGGCCCGACAGCCTGGACTCCGGCAAAGGTGAACTGCGGGGAGAGGGTCAGGGCCAGATCCTCAGTGTTGCCGGCGATCGGGTTGCCGTAAAGGCGTATGTGGATCTCGGGGCGGACATAGGTGGTGATGCTGAAGGACTGGCCGCCGCCGTCCACGAAGGGCGCGCCGGGATCGGTCTGGGTCGGTGTGTACTCATTGAAATGGGTGATGCCTGTCGAATCGGCAATGCCGCCCATCTTCAGCGCCCCATAGCTTGAATCGCAGCTGGCCACATAGGTGCCAAAGAAGTCGCCCTCACCCTTGACGCCCACGTACACGTCGTACTGCAGGGCCATGGTGACCGGGACGTTGTTCTGATAAGCGATGAAGTCAAAGGTAAAGCCGGTCAGCTTGTGCTCAAAGAAGGGCACGTCCGCCGGGGTCGGCGGGAACACGCCGCTCCATTCGCTGGCACTGAAAACGGTGGTGCACTTGAAGTCCAGCGGTCCGCCCTGGGCCAGGCCGCGCAGGTAGGTGACTCCGCCAAATTCGTTGTAGTTGACCGCCACATCCGCCGCCGGCAGGAAGGTCACAGAGCCGGATTCGATGGTGGCGTTCAGCTCCGCGGTCTCGCAGAGCGTCTGGCCGTCGAGGGTCAGCGTATACACGGCGGGGGGCACCTGGCTGATATCAGTCAGGCCTTCGGAAAGCCCGCCCTGCAGGAATACGTCACTAAGAATGGCCGGCTCGGTCATGACCTCAACTTCGTTGCCGGTCTGGCTGATATCCATAGCCTTCATCAGATAGCCGCCCTGCTCCTTGCCGACGATGATGTCGCCGGGTGAGACGGGGTTCTCAACGCCCTCCGGCAGCATCAGCACGACGCGGTCGATGTCATGCGAGACATACTGCGGGCCGCCGGGCTGGCCGACGATGCGGGTCTTCTCGCTGATCTTGAAGTCTGTGGAAGGCAGGCTGGGCTCACCTGGGTTGCCCTCAGGGTCAAGGGGCACCACGCGCCAGGATTCAGCCGGGACAGGCGGTGTGAAATGGAACATGCGGATACCGGTCAGCATTGGCGTGCCGGTATCAAAGCCGGTCTGGCTCTGCTCCGTAAAGGGGCCGTCAGGTCCAGGCCCGGACTCAATGCGGTAGCCCCCGACCTGGCTGAGGAAGTTCGCACCAATCGGGGTCAGGTCGTTGATGCTGACGCGGCCGTCGCCATTGCCGTCGGCGAAGCGAGCCTGGTTCTTCCAGTCGGGGCTGTCTTCATCCTTATTGAAGTTGATGCCGATCTGCGAAAGGTCCTGCACCGAGACAATGCCGTCGAAGTTGTAGTCGCCCTGGTTGAGGTAGTTCCACTGGATGCCTTCATTGCCCAGGTCATCCACGCCGCTGGTCAGGTCGCTGATCACGTTGCCGGGCCCCGTGGGCGCCTTGGCCACCAGCCGCTGGCCTGGAGGCAGCTGTTCCAGCATCGCCCGCAGGCCGGACTTCAGCTCAGCGAACACCGCCGGGTCGGCACCGGGAGGGGTAGGCAGGGCGTCAAGCTGCGCCAGGGCCTCGGCAGGTGTAGCCGGCAGGCCGGAGCTTAGCGCCGGGTCGGGCTGCTGCAGGCGCAGTTCACCGGAGCCGGAGCAGGAGACAGCACTGAGGCCCAGGGCCACAGTGCCAAGAAGAGGCAGAGCAAGTTTCCGCAGGTCACGCATGGGACACCGTCCTATGGGTTGGCACCCAGATTATAGAAGTTCGCTTCGAGATCCGTGCAGGTCTTCCCAGTCAAGGGCTGACCGGAGTACTAAGGCTGCCAGTAGTACAGCTCGCCAGCCGCGCTGAAGTTGCCTTCAAACAGGTCGGTAGCACTGAGTGCCAGGCTGCGTACACAGGCGCAGCAGGGCTGCCCCTCTGGGTTGAGGCCCCAGCTGAAACTGCGCGCACTGTCGCCGTCGTAGTAGCCGGAGGGCACGAAGGCCCCCTGCCTGCGCATGTACTGGGCGTCTCCGTCTATTGAACCGTCCTGGGGGATGAAGTCGGTGATACCCACCGTGATATCCCCGATGAACTTGCTGTAACACAGCTCGTCAGCCTTGGCCCAGCTGACATCACTGGCCAGGTTAAGCTCAAGTGTGGCAGTACCGCCAAGAATGTCCAGCGAGATGCCAAAGGTGCTTTCATAGGCATTGTCAAAGACCCAGGCGCTGCCGTTCCAGTCGGCGACGTTGACATCAAAGAGCAGCGAGGCGGTGAAGGGGTTGCCGGGAATGGGGATGGTGAAGTCCCGGGCAGCGGTGAAGGCGAGCTGCGGCGTGCCATCGGCGGCAAAGCCGAGGTCAAGCAGCAGCGGAGAATCAGGGTGCGGAACGGCGCTGAGATTCCAGGTCCCGCCGCTGCGACGGCCCTGCTCTAAGCTGAACTGCAGGGAGAGCACGCCGCTGGTGTTGATGGTGCCGTGGGTGAATAGCAGCCAGGGGTCGCCGCCCTGGCGGTCAAAGGCAAGAGTCAGGCCGCCGACAGTTTCACCATCGTAGACCCCCTGGCTCTGCCAGACGCCGCTGGAGTCCAGGTAGCTGTAGTCCACGCTGCCCGTGCCCAGGCCGGTGTAGGCATGCGCGACGCCGATAGTGCCGCTGGCCGGGTCGCGGTCCACATCCATGCCAAAGAACACTCCGCCACCGTTGTCGATATCCGTCGTGCCGGTGTACTGCCACTGGGAGTCGAAATCGAGCTGCACCAGCTTCTGGCTGTCCTGGGAGTAGGCGATCACCATGCCGTGGCCGGGGTCATCCCCTTCGCCTTCGATCCACATGGCGTGCGGCCCGGCGAAGTTGCCGCCGCCGCCAACTTCCTCTGTGGTCCAGCCAGCCTCGCCGTAGTAGCAGAGATAGAGCGGGCTGAGACCGCCGCCGCCGCCAAGCGCGGTATAGAGCACCACCGGCGCACCGGGCTGGGCCAGCCCGGGGATGCCGGGCATCATGACCAGGCTGGGGCTCTGGGCCTGCACGGCATCGGCAATCTGTCCGCCGGCCGTGGCAGGCACCCTGAACTTGACCAGGCTGCTGGCGGTGTACTGCACCGTGTTGGACGGCGCGTCAATCGCTCCGCCGGCAAGCTCGTAAGGTTCGACGAAGTACCACTGGCCCAGCACAAGCTCCGCCGCCGGCACCGGGAAGCTGTAGGCGCGGCGGGCGTCGCTGGGCGCCTGGCCCTCGGCACTGGGCAGCTCGCCGACCAGTGTGCGAAGTGCGCTGACAGGATCGCTGGAGTCTGCGCGATAGATGCGGTAGGCGTCGATCTGGTTCAGGAAGTTGATGCCGATTGGCGTCAGGTCGCCGATGGCCACCTGGCCGTCAGCGTTGCCGTCAACAACATCGCCGATTGAACCGGCGGGGAAGGGGCCGGGGAAGGTGTCGGACTGCAGGCCAAAGTGGATACCGATCTGCGCCAGGTCGGCGATGGAAACGCGGCCGTCCTGGTTGTAGTCGCCTGAGTTGCGGTAGGACCAGCCAAGGCTGAAGCCGCCAAGGCCGTCCTCCGTGCCGCTGAGGTTGGAAACAGTGCAGGAGGCTGCCGGAGGCAGCTTGGATGCCTTACGCAGGCCGGCAGCGGTGGGCCGCAGCACGGCGCGCAGCAGCCTGCCGGGGGCAATAGCCTGCCCCGGGGCCGCGATGATGCCAAGTGCCAGCACCTCTTCGCGACCGGATACCAGCAGGTTCAGGCGCCCCTGCGGCGCGAGCTGCTCGGCCTCGCTGGCCATCATGCCCTGTGGCAGATAGCACTCCAGCAAGACCTGTGAGGCCGGCGCAGCAGCAAGGCTTGTCAGGCTGAGCTCATAGGCTCCGCCGCCCAGGGGGCTGAGGCTGATCTCTACATCGCTGGCCTGCCAGTCACTTTCCGGCGCGGCAACAAGGCGCAGCTGCGCCGAGCTGCGGAGACCGGATGAGTCGCTGGCTGGCAGAGCGCCGCCACAGCCGGCGGCCAGGGCCGACAGTATAAGCAGCAGCGCCAGGACAGGCAGAAGACCAGAGCGCAGACACTGACGCGCTGAGCGTGTAACACTCATTTCAATTCCGGTGGAGCAATGCTCGAGGGGGTTAACAGCCTGTGTGCAGCCCTAAAGGACTGGCGCGGCGAGTATACACCGGAACAATGCAAGTGTTGTCCGCGAGGGTCATGGCGTAACTTCTGAGCATTGCTGTGTGTCCTAAACTGCTGACATGTCTGATGTTGATGTTCAGCATATTGAACGCCCGGAAGGCCTGCGGGTTGTTGAGCTGGTCTGTTACTGCTCGAACTTTGAGGCCGCGCGGGACTTCTACACTACGCGCCTGGGCTTCAAGCTGAGCTGGCAGGCCGAGGGCTTCTGCGGCCTTGAAGTGACGGACCAGTACCGCCTGTCCCTGGTGGACGCGAAGTATGAAGAGGGCTGGCAAGCGGGGCAGCCGGTGCCGCCGGCGCAGCTCTCGCTGCAAAGCGATGACCTGCTGGCCAGCATCCAGCGCATCCGCAGCCTGGGCCACGGGATTGCTGATGCCAGTGGCGACCCGGCGACAAACATCACCACCAGCCTGAGCAGCCCGGACGGGCAGCAGATCTTCATCTTTCAGGACAGCTCCGGCGGTGAGCTGGTGGTTCCCGGCAGTGCCGGGCAGCCTTATCCCTTTGCCGAGGCCCTGGTCTTTGTCGGCGACCTGCCGGCCGCGGAACAGTTCTACGGCGACTGCTTTGGCCTGCAGCCCTTTATCCGCCAGGGCGATGTGTATACAGCCCTGCGCAGCGGAGGCGAGGCGGGCGCGGGGCTCGTCGTCGGGCTGATGCGCTGGGAGGCCTGGTGGGACACGCCGGCCACCGGCAGCAAGCCTGCGCCGGCCCGGCTGGCCATCGAGTGCCCCGGCCTTGGCGCAGAACACGCGCGCCTGAGCGCCGTGGGCGCCAAGCCAGGGGAGCTGCGTGGAAGCTCACCCGGCCTGAGCTGGTTCAGCGTGGCAGACCCGGACGGCAACCTGATCACCTACTGGGAGTATGCCAGCCCGGCCGAAGCGGGAAGCTAAGGCGGACAACACGCACTTCCGCCCAGAACTGGCCAGGCCGGCGTTTACTTTTCCTGAGCCGAGTGGATATCCTTCACCTGCTGCGCGGTGATCTCGGTCATCAGCACTGGGCTGCGCGTTTCCAGGTCCGCCGCTGTAGCCACAAGCTGGCCGTCATAGGAAAAGATCACGCCGATTTCGCGGGTGTCGCGCTTCTCAAAGACCGTGCAGCCCCGGCGTACCGAAGGCAGACGCTGGGCCTTGAGCTGCTCCACCAGCACCTTGGCTGTCCAGTCCGGAACATACAAGGCCTGCCACATCTCGCCGATCAGGGTCTGGCCGAGAAGCGTGCCGTCCGGGCCGTAGCGGTGGTAGGCCTGCGGCTTGGCGAAGGCGCTGGCGGAAGCATCCGTAGAGGGCAGGGCTGAGCCCAGCGGGCCCAGGGTGACAACATCGCCGTTGGGCATCACCATATTGCGGATCGCCGGCTTCTCGGCCAGCCATTCCGGGATGCGCGGGTACTTCTCAGCCCAGAGTTCACTGCGGCGGGCGGCGAGCTGCTGCTTCATCTCCTCGCTCATCACGCCATAGAAACTGACCTGGTTGACGCAGTGCTCCGTGGAGGGCGGCACGGCCCCGCTCAGGCGGCCCAGGCCTTCCTCAAGCTCGGCGAGCTGCGGCTTGATGAAGCCGTCCTTGGTGACTACAGCACTGAACCACTGGCCGCCTTCCTGTTGCGTCATGCTGACCAGGCCGCGCGCGCCGGCCTTGGCCAGGGCCTGCTCATAGATCCAGCGGTCCCAGTCGCTGTACTGCGCAGCAAAGGGGCTGGCGGGGTCGTTGATGTCGCGCACGGCGACAGGATTTTCGCCTCAGGCATAGGCCATCAGCACCGGCTTTTGGGGCTCAGCCGGAGCTGTCGCCGCAGCCGCGGGGGCTGCAGCGGTCTGTGCTGCGGGGCTTTCTTCCGCGCGGGCCGTAAGGAAGGGAAGCAGGCCGCTCAGGACCAGATAGCTGAATGCTGCATATATGTAGTTTCGATTCATCTTCATCCTCACGATCATTCTAGTCTTATCCCTTGCTGTGCTGAGTTGGTTCAGGCGCATTTCTAGTCCGGGCCCTGCGCCTCGTACATGCGCAGCAGCTCGTTGTAATCCCACCAGCGCATGGCCAGCGGGTGGCCGCAGCGCGGCTGGTCCAGCGGCAGCGGTGTGCCATCCCAGTCGTAGGCCTCGGTCACTTCGCGGCTTTGCGCGTCCCTCACCAGAGTGACGCCGGCAAAACTGTTCCAGTGCATGCCACTGGCCTCAAGGTCGCTGAAGCGCTGCAGCAGCGCCAGGTTGTACAGGGCGCAGGCCGGTGTTGCGCTGGGCAGCGCGGCCAGCTCCTGGCCATCCGGGCCATAGCGGTGGTACTGTTCGTCGAAGCTCTCGGTCCGGCGCTGATTGCCGTACTCCAGGGTCAGATCTGGGTTGTAGCTGCCAAGCGGGCCATAGGTGATCACGTCACCATTCGGGGCAAAAGCTGCCCGTTCCACCGGCTGCTCCATCAACCAGGCCGGGACCCGCGGGAAGGCCAGTCCCTTGGCTTCAAGCTGGTCCTGCTGCGCTTCGTAAAGCAGCGCCTGCATGTCGGCGGGCATCAGGCCCCCGGCGCTGAGGCTGAAGCTGTATGCGCGATCCTGCTCTCCGCGCTGCGAGCCCAGCAGCTCGCGGCTGGCGTCTTCCAGCAATTCCGCCACGCTTGATATCGCGTAAGGAATCACATAGCCCTCCGGGCTGACCTGAAGTTCAAAGCGCTGCCAGGGATCCGAGAGATCCATGCGGACGCCGTAGTCGCTGAGCACCCGCTGTTCATCTGCGCTGGCTTCGCGCTTTTCCGTGGCCAGCCTGGCCCGCAGCTCGGACTGCTGCCTGCGCTGCTTTTCGAGGGCCGCCGTCACAGCCGGATTGCTCTGGCCCTGCTGGTCCAGCAGCCAGCGGTCCCAGGGGCCGTACTTGCTGCGCCAGGGGTTCGACGGGTCATCCAGTGGCAGCACCAGCACCCAGCGCTTTGAGCGGCCATCATGGACGGTGCACTCCTCCAGACTCAGTGAACGTCCGCTATAGCGGTCGCCCGCAATGAGAGGCCTGGGTCGCGGCGCAGAATCCGTCAGCACCGGGCCATTCGGTTTGCCTGCAAAGGGTGACTGGCTGTCCCGGCTGGTCAAGCCGCTTTCAAGCTGGCCCTGGTAGGCGCGGGCCACTGTGGATGACTGCAGCGCTGTGCCGTAGTGCTGCGCCATCCGCGGCGTCGGCTGGAAGGGATCTATTGGCGTGCCGTCGTAGTCGAAGCTGGCCAGGATATTGCGCTTGGACTGGTCGGGCGGGACTACGCCCAGCATCAGCGGGTCGGATTCGTCCTTGATGATCGAAACAAAGCCAAAGCCGAAGTGCCGCCCCAGCCCCGTCCCCTGGTACTTGCCCAGCTCACTGTTCATCTCGGGCCAGTAGATCAGCAGCCAATCGGCGGCTTCAGGGCGGGCAAAATCGTATGTGCCCAGCAACTGGCCCTCGCCGCTGTAACGATAGGTCAGCAGGCCCTGGTTTTCATAGAAACGCGGAGTCTCGTCTTCCGTATAGCGCAGCCCCAGCGGTCCGATGCAGAGAATCTCGCCGTTGGGGACAAAGATAGTCCGCAGCGGCGGGTTCTCACCCAGCCAGGCCGGGATGGTCGGATAACTGGCCGGGTCAATCTGCGACCACAGCTCCTTTTGAAGCTGCGCCAGCTGCGGCGCAAGTACGCCGGCCGAGTAGAACTTGTGTAGTCCGGCAAAGATCCTGTCCGGCAGGTCCGGAGTCATTCTGAAGAGAATGGAGTCGGCCGGCCGCTCGCGCGAGAAGACCTGCTGGCGGCGGCGGTACTGCTCGGCCATGGGCAGCATGAAGCCCTGTTCGTCTGCATAGCCGACTTCAAGCACCCAGCCTTCCGGGCGGGTTGAGGCCAGAACTCGCGCCTCCGGGCCGGGGCCGTACTGCGCAATGTACTCCTCGTCGCTCATCAGGGTGGCGTTGGCGTAAACCCAGGCGTCAAGCTCGCTGTACTTCCCGGCATAAGGATTCCCCGGCGCGTCCAGCGGCTGCAGATACAGAGGGCCGCTTTCGCTGGCGCCAATGATCTTGGGCGCCAGGGGGCTGCTTTCTGTGCCGGCATCCAGGGGAGGGCTTAGCGGCTCCGGCGCAGCAGCAAGCACGGGCGCAGGGTCAGCCGAGGCTGGCTGCGCAGCAGCGGATGTGAGTTGTCCCAGGCACAGACTAAGCAGGAGAATTACGCCAGGAAGACCCAGTCGGATGCTCATCGTAATCCAGCTCACTTTGTCTGCTCCTGTGCTGCTGCGGTCGGCTTTGAATCCTGCAGCTGCTGCTGATAGAGGTTCCAGAGGTAGTCCCACTCAAAGCGGCGGCTGCAGCCGGGGACAGGATGGATCGGCTGGCTGAAGTCCACGGCATTACCCTGCCAGTCCCAGGCCGAAATGATCTGCTTGCTTTCCTTGTCGCGGTAGATCAAGACGCCCGGCCCACCGCTGGCTTCATAGCCCAGCGTGCTGGCTGTCTCGTAGACCTGCACCATACCCAGGTTGTACAGGGCGCTCAGCGGCCCGGCCATGCGCGGCAGGCTGGACTGCAGCTCACCGGCGGAGTTGTAGCGGTAGTAGGTATCAGCCCAGTTCGCCAGCTTGCGCTCCTTGTTCTCCTTTTCAGCGTCGGGATCCCAGGAGCCCAGCGGGCCCCAGGTGATCACATCGCCATTGGGCATGAAGATGGCGTCGCGCACGGCAGACTGCATCAGCCAGTCCGGAATGGGCGGCATTGTCCTCAGCACTGCCCGCAGGTTCTCACGCCCGTACTCTTCCAGCAGCGCCGGCTCCATGACGCCGCCAGCATCAAAGTGGAACAGATCGTCAAAGCTCCTCGAAAGCCAGCTTGTTTCCCGCAGGTCAAGACTGGGATCGGGCTCTGCGTAGACATTCATGCGCTTCTGGTTCAATGGCAGCGGCCAGCCGTCCTTGTCCACATATACAGTAAGTCTCTGCCAGTCCTCAGGTGCCTTATTGCTCATGTAGCCCTGCAGTTCTTCATGCTCCTCACGGCTCAGCTCGCGCTTCTCCCGGGCCGCCAGAATCTGCAGTTCCTTGTAGCGCTCCTGGTACTTCTGCCAGTCGATGGGCTCGTCAGGCACCATGCGGTGGGCATTCTGATATGCCCAGTGGTCCCAGGCCCGGTACTGGCCGCGATAAGGGTTAGCCGGGTCGTCCAGCGCCCGGACCAGCACCCAGTCACGCGGCCTTTCCACGGCCTCCGCACAAACCGGGTCAAGGAAGAAGCCGCGGCTGCGGTCACGGCCCGTCGCTATCGGCTGCCAGGGCCGCGGGCCCTGCGCGATCACCGGGCCTTCTGCTGTGCCGGCATAGGGTGAGTGCGAGTCGGCGCTGACAATGCCAAGTGCCAGCTGCGCCTTGTGCAGGCGCCTGATGGTGTCGCGGTCCAGGTTGTTACCGCAGTACTGGCGCTGCGCGCTCAGCCGGGTTGCCGGGTCCACAACCTTGCCATCGAAGTCCCACAGGCCGGCCAGGCTTTGCGGCCGCGCCTCGCTTCCGTCGGCCTGATAGCCGTGGCCCTGCTCGCCGTAGTCCAGTATCGCTGCATAGCCATAGGAATTGCTGTGTTGATAGCGCTGGCGGTTGGTCTGGGCCGTGCGCTGGTTGATAAAGCCGCCGAGCACTTCCCCGGCCCCCGGCCAGTAGATCACCCGCCAGTCGGGATAGATCGAATAACTGCCAAGGTCATACTTGCCCAGCAACTTGCCGTCGGCGCTGTAGCGGTACCACAGCTCGCCGCAGGGTTCAAGCAGGTAGACATAGTTCTGTCCGCCGCTGCGACCGGGGATACCGGTGACTTCCAGGCCCAGCGGTCCATAGCAAAGGATCTCGCCGTGCGGCACAAAGATGCTGTAGAGCGGGGGGTTCTGTCCCAGCCAGACGGGCACCGGTGGGTAAAGCGCGGCGCGCTTCTCCCAAAGCAGTTCCTCGCGCTGTGTCAGCAGCTCCGCGGGCGCTACGCCGCCGGCATAAAACTGGGCGCGGCTGGCGTATTCCTCACGCTGCGCCTCCGAGTCATAGAAGCCAAACCAGCCCTTGAGCAGCACGTCGCCAAGTTGTTCGCCCTCAACATTGCGCTCGAAGCGGGTCATCATGCGGGTGTAGGGAATCTGAAATCCCTGCGCGTCCGTCTGGCAGTGATAAAGCTCATAGCCTTCCGGGTAACTGCTGCGGATGGCCTGGCCTTCCGGGCTGCGCGTGCCGCTGAAAGCGGAGAGCTCGTCGCGGCTGGGGTAGATCTGGTGCTGGTGCGCCCAGCGATCGAAGGGGCTGTACTCGTCGCGATATGGGTTGGCCGGGTCGTCCAGGCTTTTCAGATACACCGGTCCACTGGCGCGGATCTCCAAAACGGGCTCGCCCTGCGGCCCCGGCGGGGCACCGCGGGAGATCAGCATCCTTGCCGCCAACTCGTCCAGCCAGCTGGCCTGAGGATCGGCGGCTGCGTTTGCCTGCTCAGCCCCAGCAGAGTCCGCCGACTCGGATGCTGATACAGAGTCTTCAGCTCGCGCGGCAATGTCCGGGCCGGACACGGTAAACAACCCGGCAAGCAGGATGAGAAGCAGGACGCGCACACGGGCGCATGAAACGCAGTCAACCATCCATCAACCTCCTCGCTCGTCCCGGCGGGCGCACAGCCCTTTCCCCCGGGCCACCCCAAACTGCCATCTATCAGCGGCGGCTCAGCCACTGTCCCTACAAGTCCATACTCGGACTCATCTGGCGAAGCGTCAAACAGGCCGCGCAAAATGCCTGGCAAATCAGCAGCTCAGCGTGGCAGCCGTGAAGCACTGCGCTGGCGCGCGCAGGGCCAGCTTGCGGAGGGCAGATGCTGCGCCTGCATACCGGATTTGCGCTGAGCCGCGTGCACCGCCTGCATGTCTGGCCACAAAAGCCAGCTGCCCCAGGCCTGCGGGCGGATGATCGGCTGGTCGATGGCAAGGGGCATGCCATTCCAGTCCCAGGCGGCAAAGAGCTCGCCGCTGTTCTGTGCCAACGACAGCCAGACGCCGCGGTAGTCAAAGATCATGCGTCCGGCGGCCTTCTCAGCATCGTGCTGCGCCAGCATGGACATGTTGTAGAAGGCGCACCAGGGGGCGGAATCCTGTGGCAGGCTGCCAAGCAGGGTCCCGTCAGGGCTGTAGCGGTACCAGCTCTTTTCGACCAGGGCGGCGCGGTCCCAGTAGTCCTTGCTGTCGTCAGGGTCCCAGGCGCCCAACGGGCCGCGTGTAATCACATCGCCATTGGGCATGAAGCAAGCCTGCTGCACTGGTGCCGCCACCAGCCAGTCCGGGATGAGTGGATAGCGCTGCGCGCGGAGCGCATTCAAGGCTTCGTCATACTGGGCCTGCAGATCTGCCGGCATATCGCCGCCGGCCTTCAGCTCCCATTCGCCATCATCAAAGCCGCGGTTCCAGAGCCGTAGGTCCTGCTGGCCCAGGCGCTGCCAGCGGCGCTCAAAGTCCAGCAGCGCCGGTACCTGCCAGCCGCCGGCCTCAACCTCAACATAGAAGCGGCGCCAGGGGTCGCTGGGGTCGTTCTCAATCCGGCGGATGATCGCCCGGTCGGTATCGTCCAGCTCGCGGCCGGCCAGCTTCGCGGCCTGTTCAAGCTCGCTGCGCTTGGCCCGCCCGTCCTGCCAGCGCTGCTGCTGGCGCGGGTTGTCACGGTTGGCATTTTCGCGGATCCAGCTGTCCCAGGGCTGGTACTGGCCGGCGTATGGATTGCCCGGCGCGTCCAGCTCGGCCACCTTGGTAAAGGGCTTTGGCATGCCGCCCCAGAAGATGCTGCCCGGCTGCGGGTTGGAAGGCTTGAAGGCCACTACCGGCCATGGCTGCGGCCCTTCCGGAGCCACAACGGGGCCATCCGGGCGACCCTCATAAGGCGAGCGCTGCGCGGGGTCCACCAGGCCGGAGGCGCACTGGGAGGCAAAGGCTTCCTTGATCTGGTCGCGGAAGACAGGCTGGCCCATTCCGCGGCGCTCCGGAGGGAAGGGTGTATAAGGATCGATCGGCGTGCCATCAAAATCATATGCAGCCACGATTTCCTGCGGTGTGATCGCATCACCGCCGCCCGGGCCTCCCTTGACGATGGCCACCGAGCTGTTGCCATGAAAGCGATGGGTCCCATCCTGGCGCTGGAGTATGAATTCAGGGCTGTTCAGCTCTGGCCAGTAGATGCCCATCCAGCCGCTGCCCAGCTCAAGCTCTTCCCAGATTGTCTGCAGCAGCTGTCCCTCGGCGCTGTAGCGGTAAATCGGCTCCCGGACTATCTGTCCTGACGGGCCAGGGTAGAGGAAACTGTATTGGGTTGTGTGGTCCTCGCCAATGAAGTGCAGGCCCAGGGCGCCGCAGACCAGATACTCGCCATTGGGTACGGCAATCATCCAGATCGGCGGGCGGTTGCCGATCCAGGCCGGAATACGTGGCATTGGCATGCTGTTCCCGCCCCAGCCCTGGTGGTAGAGCGCAGCAGTTTTCTCGTCCATCACTCCAGCGCTGAACAGCTCGGTGTGGCGCTGCTTCCAGGCCTCGACTTCCTTCTCATGCTGCGCACGCAGATAGCGGTAATTCACCAAGCTGTTGACAGACTCGTCCAGATCCGGATCGCGGAGGGCTTTGCGCTGCAATGTAAATGGCACCAGCCAGCCGGCCTGGTCGGCATAGCAGCGCACAGCCACCAGGCCTTCCGGGCGGGACTCGCGCAGAGCCTTGGCCTCGGGGGTCTGGCTGTGCTTCACAAAGGCATCGATCTCCTCGCTGCTAAGAACGCTTAGATGCGCGGCCAGCCAGTGATCAAGCTCGCAGTACTGCGCGCGGTAAGGATTTGCCTGGTCATCCAGAGGCCGGATGAGTCCCCCGCCAGATTTCGCAGGCGGCTCCGCCGACCGGGCCGGAGCAGCCAGGACAAACAGGCAGATCAAACAAACACAAAATGTCGCTGGCCAGGCCAGCCTTCCAGGCCTCAGAAACATGCGTACCTCCCACCGGTCCCGCAGGACCTCTGATAGCTAGTAATCCTAACGTGCAGCGGACCTCTGGCGTTCATGCAAACGGAGGAGGTGCTGCGGATTCACTGTTGAGATTTGACGGCCTGCGGCGAACCGCGGCTGCGTTCGAACGGTCTGCCAAGTGTCAGGTGGGGGCGCAAGGATGTGCCATGAGCTCAACAAAGTTTGCCCCGGCAGAGAACAATGAAACTCAGGAGGGCGCGCGCTGCTGGCTGCTGGTGGCCCCCCTGGAACAGGTGCGCGCACTCCAGCGCGCAGGCATCTGTCAGGCGGGTAACGGGGGCGCCGAACTGCTGCGAAGCATGCGCGGCGGCGACTGGCTGGTGTACTACTCCGGGTATGAGGGCGCGCAGTCACGCCAGCCTTGCCGCCTGTTTTCAGCCGCGGGGCGGGTAGGAGACGGAGAGGCAGGGCGCTGGCAACTGCCAGATGGCAGGCTGGTGGAGCGCCGCAGGGTGGAGTACTTTGAACCTGCGCAAATGGCGGATATCCTGCCCCTGTTGCCGCAGCTCAGTCTGACCGCCGCCACCAGCAGGCGCTGGGGAGCGGTGCTGTCCAGCCCGGTCATGGAGATAAGTGCCTCAGACATGGCGCTGATCGTTCAGGCCATGGGGCTGGAGGATGTGGCCGCCCAGATCTGCGGTGCCTTTGCGTACTAGGAAATCTTGCCCGAACTGCAGAAAGTGCTTGAAAACTGGCCTGATTACGGTATACTATACATACGTTTATGGGTGAGCGGATCGTGATGCTGGCCGACCTCGACTCTTTCTTTGTCGCGGTCGAGCGGATATACCGGCCGGAGCTGCGCGGGGTGCCGGTGGTGGTCGGAGGGCCGCCGGAGAGCCGCGGCGTCATCGCTGCCTGTTCCTATGAGGCTCGGGCACTGGGCCTGCACAGCGCGATGCCGATGGGCCAGGCGGTGGACATCGCCCAGGCCAGCGCCTATGCCGTGCTCAATCGCCAGCGCCTCAGCCCCAGTGCAATGTTCACCCCACGCAGGCGTCAGGCGCCCCCCGGCCTGCCGCCCAGCCGTCAACGCGCAGAGCCGCAGGCCGTCCCACTGCTGGATCTGGCCCGCGTAGCACTGCCTTTCATGCAGCGTATCCGCGCGCAGCAGATTGCATGTGGCAGCATAGTCGGGCCGATTGTGTTTTTGCATGGCGACTGGCTGCATGGCGGTTACAGCGAACATAGCCGGCGGGTGCAGGACATCCTGCGCGAAAGCGTGCCGGACTTCATCACCCGCAGTATTGACGAGTTCGAGCTGGATATCTCCGGCTGCAGCGAGTACCTGCAGGGACGCTTCGGCGGCGTGCTGGATTTCGCCCAGCACCTGCGCGCCAGGGTGAAAGGCGAGTGCAACCTGAACCTCTCGCTTGGCATCGGGCCAAACCGCATCCTGGCCAAGATGGCCTCCAAGCAGGCCAAGCCGCATAAGGCCCTGCCGGGCATAAGACCCCAGGCCGGTGAGCGCGGCAGCGGCATCATGCTGCTGCGGCCTGAGGATGCGCGCGCCTTCCTTGAGCCACTGCCGGTACAGGAGGTGCCGGGCATCGGCCCGGCGACTACTGCGACGCTGAACAAGGATGGCATCCGCCTGATCGGCGATCTGCTGGGCAAGCCGCGCAACCTGCTGCTTCGGCTGTACCACAAGCCTCTGGCCGGCCTGGTGGAAACCCTGCTTGACCACACCGAGGGGCGGGCCGACTCCGCCCTGCCCGCCATCAGCCGCCGCATCCGGCCCAAGAGCATCGGCCACTCGTCGACCTTTTCCAGCGACCAGAGCGACCCTGCAGTCTTTGAGCGCAAGCTCTGGGAGCTGCTGGAGAGCGCCTGCCGGCGCTTGCGCGCGGCGGACCTGCGGGCGCGGCACGTCACCGTCACTGTCCGCTACAGCGATTTCACCACGGTCAGCCATGGCGGGATGCTGGCTGAGCCCTGCGACAATGAGCGGCAGATCTTCCCCTCAGTGCAGCGCTTCTTTGCCGAGGGACGCAAGCGCAGCGACCGCATCCGCCTGCTTGGTGTGCGGCTGGAACAGCTCGGTCCCGGCAGCAGCCAGCCCCTGCTCTTCGGCGGAGTGGATGAAGAGCGCGAGCGGCGCTTCTTCGGCGCGCTGGATCTGATCCGCGACCGCTATGGTGACGAGGCACTGGTTTTTGGCCGTTCTACCCTTACCCCGCGCTCAAAGCGTGAGCGTCCGGGCCTGGCGGCCGGCGGCCAGCCCAGTTCCTTCGCCGAGGCCAGCCCGGCGCTGCAAAAGACCCTCGACGAGCGCAGAGCCCAGGAGCGCTGGCTGCTGGGCCAGGGGATCACCCCCGGTACCAAGGCCGCCGAGCGCGCGCTGGGGAAGTACCCGGGAACCTGATCTGAGTCAATGCTCTCTAGGGCTGCTTCTGAAATTCCCACAAGACGTGGATTACAGGCCAGTCCAGAAATCTCTGCTGCTGCGATCTTTCGAACTGCGATGCATTCAGGGGTACGCCATTGAGGTCATAGTAGGACGCTTCCCTGCTGCCAGCCACATCCTGAATGGCCAGGTACTGACCACGGCTGAACACCCGCATTCCCAGCGTCCTGGCGTCCTGAGCCACCTGGGCCAGACCTGGTTCAAACAGCGCCTGCCACGGCGGCATGTCCATCATCATGCTGGCGCTGGGGAAACTGCCAAGCAGGCGGCCATCAGCGCTGTAGCGGCAACTGCTGGTTTGCTGCGGGGTGGCAGGCCAGTTATGGAACACACCGTCGTTGCTTTGCCAGGGCAGCAACAGGTTCTCCGCCTCAGGTTTGAGCAGCTCGCGCCATGAGCCAAGCTCGCCATAGGTCACAACCTCGCCGCTGGGGAGTATCAGCGCCTTGCCCACGGGGTTCTGCCCCAGCCAGTCCGGGATGCGCGGATAGTAAGCCGCCAGAGCTGGCCAGATCTCACTGCGCAGTGTCTTCTGCAGCTCTGGGCTCAGGGTACCGCCACTGTGCATAAAGGAAGTCCCGGCGAGACGTGCCTCGGCCTCTGCCTGCCTGGTTCCGGCCCCATACAGCGCCTCGTGCTCAAGGGTCAGAGCCAGGGCCAGCGGCAGCGGATAGCCCTTGGCGTCAACCCGGGTGCGCAGCTGCTGCCAGGTTTCGCCATTCTCTGAGGAGTTCTTATCAATCGGTCGCCCTCTCAGATCGAGCACGATATTGAAGTTCGCCGGGTCCGGCCAGCCTTCATGCTGCCAGAGCCAGTCATCGATTTCCTGGTACTGGCCAGCATAGGGATTGCCTGCTGAATCATGCGCCAGCACCGGCCGCGCATCATATTCCAGCGCACCTCTGAAGGGAGGTGTACTGCTAGCGATAGCCCAGCGGGTGCGCGGCTGTGGGTCGGAGTTCACTGCGGTGACGGGGCCCTCTGCTGTGCCGGAATGTGGCGAGGCCGACGCCGATGTGAGGCCCAGCTCCAGCTGGGCTCTGTAGAGCAGGCCAAGTTGCTCAGCGCTAATCGGCATGCATAGAGTGGCGTGATACGGCCTTAACGGCGCGTTCAAGTCGATGTCTGCCCCGTGGTAATCCCGGGCCCATTGCAGCTTAATTGGTTCCCGCGGACTCTTACCAGCGTCAGGGAAAATACCCCGTCCGGTCCACCAAATCCCATAGATGTTTGCATCATTGCTGTCTCGCCGGCCCGAGACAAAGTTCAGCTGCATGGCCAGTTCCTGGTTTCCATACAGGGCCGCAAATCCGCCGGGACCTCGCGGCACGCCAATCTGCATTGCACGGATCAGCAGCTTGCCGTCTTTGTCATACAGAAAGCAGGGTTCGCGCCGTGTTGCCTCATACCAGACGCCCGGGGCCTCGGGCCAGTCAGCAGCAGATACCTGTCCGCCAAGTGGACCCAGGCAAAGCCAGTCTCCTTCAAGCGTCATCAGGGCTTCCTGCGGCGGGTTCCCGCCCAGCCAGCCGGGAATCGGGGGATAGTCAGGAGCCATCGCCAGCGCCTCTTCGTGACTGCGGCGCTCGGCCATTGCGACCGGCATGCAGCCGGCACTGCGATAGCGGAAAAGCAGCTCATCGCCAATCTCGGGAAAGAAGCCGCCGCTGCTGCTGGCCAGGGTCGCACCGGCCGGTAACTGCGTCTGCTTTCTCCAGGTCTGTCGCTGTGGGATCAGCCAGCCGTCGGCGCTGACGAAGCTGTGATAGTCCCGCCACTGATCGCTCTTGCCGCCCTGCTCCTTGATGCGAGCCTGTTTCAGAGGCTCAAAGTCAGGTTCGGTCCAGTTCGGAGCAAAGTAATTTCCATAGAACCAGCGGTCCCAGTCTTCGTACTGGCCCCGGTAGGGGTTCGCCGGGTCGTCCAGCGGCCGCACACGCGTGGACTCATAGCCGCGGTCTTCCATGGATGCGTGGTACCAGCGGCTGGCCAGCGGCTCACGTGTCGCGCCCGGGATCTCGATATTGCGCAGCACCTCGCCTGCCTCAGGCAGCCGGCCCGGCAGAGGCACATCGAGGCTTGCTTCCTCTGCGCCTGCAGCGCTGGAAACAAGCTGTAGTACAAACACGCCCGCGCTCAGCCAGCGCAGCGTCAAAGTTCTTACACTTAGTCGAGAGAGCTTCATTTCGACTCCTTCGATCCGTCAGATTGACAACTCTACAACGTCAGATCACGGGTCAGTGTTCTAAGCGCGTCCAGTTACTGCGAGTCTCAACAGCCATCCGGTCCCGCGCTGCCGTATGTCAGACCCAGCTCGAGCTGAGCCTGATAGACCTGCTCGATCAAACTGCCGTCTATCGCGGTGAACAGCAGGCGGCTGTATCTTGGCAAAGGCTCGTCGAGACCCACGGGCTGGTCCAGCAGATCTGTGGCGTAGAGCGGTACGAAGCTCCAGTTGCCCTTGTCCGGGTCAATCGTGCGGCGGAGGCGAATCTTCCAGGGACCGCTGCGCAGCTGCTGCTCGTCGGCCGGCATATCGGGCCAGGTTTCATAAGTGAAGGTATCCAGCCTTCTGGGCGGCTCCGAGGCCGACCACATGCCCCGCAGCAGTGTCCGGCGCGGGTCGTCCACAAGGCCCAGGTCCTGTCCATCAGAGCTGCAGCGGCGCCATTCGCCCTTCAGGCTCAGCTGGGCGAAGCGCTCCGAGACGCTGAGATCAAGCGAGGAGGTATCAACCCCGGCGCCAGCACTGCTGCACACGAAGTCGCCGCACGAGGTCAGGACGACAAAAGCTGGTGCGTCGAGGCCCAGCCACTGCGGGATCGGAGGGAAGTCGGCAGCGAGGGCCAGCGCGCGGTCGTGCTCCATCCGCGCGCGCATGTCGGCAGGCATCACCCCGGCGCAGGGCATCAGCCACAGGCGCTCATAGCCGGGCGCGGGAATGGTCCGGCGGCTGGCGATTGCGCTCAGGGTGCCGGCCTCCGGTTGCGGACGCCAGCGCTCCCAGCTCACGCGGCTGGGCAGCATGAAGCCGGCCTTGTCCACTTCAATCTGCAGCTCAATCCAGTCGCCCTCGCCGGCTCCGGCCTGGGCCAGTAGCTCGGTCTTCAGCTCAGAGTAGAAGTCCGGCGTGCGGCCCCAGGGGAAGTAATGCTCAAAGAGCCAGCGGTCGTAGTCCGTATACTGGCCCAGCCAGGAATTGCGGGGATCGTCCAGTTCACCCACCGGCTGCCAGTCTTCCTGCGAGTCCATGAAGCCCAGGCGCAGCGCTTGTCGCGGCTGCCTGAAAGCCATACTGGCGGGCGGGGCTTCAGCGATGCTGTCCACCACGCTGCGGTTCTCGAGCGCCGTCGCCTGCATCTGCGGCAGGCCTTCATCCGGCAGCTCGTAGTCCGCCAGGGCGGCGGAGCTAAGGCACACAAGCAGCGGCGCGCTAAGCAGCAGAACTGCAGCGTGCCAGTTCAGTGCGCCACGCTGCCTCTGAGGCCAGAGATGAGTACTCATCGCAGCTTCCTCCCGGGGCTCTCGTCAGGCTGTTATGAGCTAATCGACGCGGCAATAGCGCGGGTTAAGCTCCTGACCGGGCGTTGCTGCCAGCGCGAAGGAGAAACATCCTGCGCAATGCAGCAGAGCAGGTGTAGAATTGGTATACTATACATGTGCTAAGCTTATTTCCTGACCTTCTGCAGCTTCCGGCGGGGATGCCCGCGGGCTTTCACTATGTTCCGGAGTTCCTCAGCCATTCCGAAGAGGCAGAGCTGCTGGAGCTGTTTGGCCGGCTGCCGCTGAACAATTCCACTTACCACGAATACACGGCCCGGCGCCGCACAGCTGGCTTCAGCCTTGTGGCTGCGGACGAGCTGCCGGAGGGCAAGACTCCCGCACCGCAGCTGTTAAGGCAACTGGCATCCAGGGTGGCGGATCAATTTGGTTTCCAGGTCTCAGCGCTGCAGCATGCCCTGGTCACGGAGTATCCCACCGGTGCGCCGATGGGCTGGCACCGCGACGCACCGCCGCACGCTGAGATCTTCGGCGTGTCGTTTGCCTCCGCCTGCCGCTTCCGTCTGCGGCCAATGTGCGTCGCCGGGCCGGAGGCCAGCGCCGCAGAGCGTCGAAGAGCCAGTTTGAGTCTGGAGCTGCAGCCGCGCTCGCTGTACTGCATGAGCGGGCCGGCGCGCAGCGACTGGCAGCACGCCATCGCAGCAGTTCGGGAACTGCGCTACAGCGTGACATTCAGAACGCTGCAAAGGCAACTAAAGTAGTTGTTTCAAATACAACTTTATATGCTATCTTTATGTGATGCAGGATGGATTGTTTACTGCACAGCCAGTGTCGAGCTTCCTCGATGGACTGACTTACCGGGAAGAAGTACTTGAACGCGAAACCGAATCCCGGCTGATCAGCTTGATAGGCGGGCTTGAGTTTGAGCCCTTTGTCGTCAGGGGCTATCCAAGCAAGCGGCGGGTGTGCTCCTTTGGCATGGCGCTGAGCTTTCGCAGCGGCACCAGCTGGCCGGCACGCAAGCTGCCTGACTGGCTGGAGCCGGCGCTCGCCGCAGCGGCGCAAAGCAGCGGACTGAAGGCGGATGACTTCGCCCATGTGCTGGTGACGGAGTATCCGCCCGGGGCGATTATCAACTGGCACCGCGACGCGGCGGAGTTTGAGCTGATCTGCGGGCTCTCGTTGGGCAGCTCTGCCCGGCTGCGTTTGCGGCCGGCAAGCGGGGAACAGAGACCAGGCAGCGGCTATGGCCCTGGCCGCAAGCCCGGTACTTCCGGCCTTTCTGTTGTATCACTCCAGCTTGCGCCGCGGTCTCTCTACATCATGGCCGGGCCGGCGCGCCATGACTGGGAGCACAGCATCGCGCCCTTGCAGGACACGCGGTACAGCATCACGCTGCGCACGCTTGCGGCGTCGCAAGGCGGCACGGCGCGGCATCTGCGAAGCAACTAGTCCACGCGCGGACGGGCGAAGTGGAGCTGCTGGCTCACGCTGTCGTAATAGGACACCATAGGCAGCTGGTCAAAGGAGGAAACAGAGCAGGACACCAGAGCGCCCGCGCCATCTCCTTCAATAGTTACCGGCGCGCCCCACTGTGTTGCATCGAAATCAACAGAGCGGACAAAGCGCGTCTGTGACCCGTTGTCCCCGAAGAAGATAGAGTGGTAGCCGTTGACCCTGACAAGCTGAATGCTGTTGATATTGCCGGTAGCAGCAACAACCGGCGTTCCCCAGCTCGTGCCCAGGATGTCATTAGCCTTGACATACTGCAGGGCATTGTCCGTGTCATTGAAGTAGGCGATGCTCGGGGTAATGCCACTGGCGAGCAGGGAGGCATGCAGGCCCACATCGTCGGCGTTGCTGTCAACAATGATCGGGGAGTTCCAGCTGCTGCCTGTTGAATTGGCGGCGTTGACGACAAGCAGGTTGCCGTTGTCCTGGCGGTAGTAAGCGATCATCGGCCCCGTGGCCCCGTTTGTCAGGCAGGTATAGAGGCCTGTGTTACCTGTGTCGTCAACAAGGACTGAAGCTTCCCATGCGCCCGAGCCGCTCGAGTTTGCTGCACGGACATACAAAAGTGCGCCGCTTGTCGCATTGTGGTAGGCAATCGCCGGGCGGCCGGCAACCAGGGCGCAGCTGCAGAAATTACCAGCATTGTCTACAGTGTTATCCGGCGTTCCGGTGACATTAAAGCTCCCGCCGTCGTTCTGGCTCGCCTTAAAGAACAGATCGCCATCGCGAAAGTATGCCAGGTTGAACTGAGACGCGTCCTGCGCAAAGCTCATCCACTCACCGCCGCTGGCATCAACCGTGATTGGTGCAAGCCAGTCGGTGGCCATACGGTCCGTGCTGCGCAGGAAGAGCAGGTCATCTGTCGTGATGTTGTTGTAGGCAATACCAACCAGGCTGGACAGGGCCGCCAAAGCCGTCGTTGACGTGTTGCCATTAAGAGAGTGTCCGCTGGTGGGTACAACCGGGGCAAAGCGCTTCACCCGAACCAGGCAATAGCCCAGTGCCTCCAGGCCTGCGGTGTCGCGCACCTTGGTCGCTACCAGGTAGTTCCCCGGTGATTCATACACAGCTTCGATGCTGGAGCTGCTGGAGTAGCTGGTGAAAAAGCCGTCGGCCTCGGGATCGAAGGCAAACTCCAGCGCACCACCTTCAGGGTCATAGCTGGCGCTGGCATCCAGAATCGGATCCACGGAAGCAAGCAACTGGCCCAGAATTACTACCGGCACATCGCAGAGCACATGCGCCACCGGGGGGAGGTTTGGCGCAGCGCCTTCTGCAAGGATGCTGACACTGTCCACGTCAAAGTCGCCCTGGTCGTCAACAACCTTCAGCTTGGCATTGAAAAGTCCGGCTGAGTTGTAGGTGTGCTGGACACTGAGCTGGGCAGTCGAGTTGGCGTCGAACACTTCATAGACGCCGTCGCCGTCAAAGTCCCAGCCCCCGCCAACTACGCTACCGTCAAAGTCCGTGCTGGCCGTTCCGTCAAAGTTAACCTGCAGCGGTGCCGGCCCGCTGGCCGGGTTGACAATCGCATCCGCAACCGGACGGCTGTTGCCAGCAACAATCAGACTGACGCCGCCGTAAGCCTGGAAATCGCCCTCAACGCTGCTCGCCCGGACCAGTGGACGGATGATGCCCACGGAAGTGGTATCAATGTTCTGGCTGGTCTGGCTGCTGCCGCTGATCTCAAAGCTGCCATCGCCGTCAAGGTCGTAATCAAGAAGCAGTGCGGCGTCCGCCTGCACGCTCAGGACTGCTGTCTCAGTGCGCAGAACGCTGGGCTGAGCTAGAGAAAGCCCAATAACCGGCGGGCTGCCCGCTAGTGGGCTCGCCGATGCTTCGGCGGACAAGGCGCTTTCATTTCCATTGTGGTCAAGTGCTGAGATGCGGACAAAGCACTGGCCGGCAAGATCACTGAGCAGCATGCGAGTGCTGGCTTCCACGTAGCCCGCCGAGCTCACACCAGGGTCCGACGGGCTGGAGAAGCTGCTCCCGGAGAAGTAGACACGGTAGCCAGCCAGATCATCTGCGATCACGCCGTTCCACTGCAGGCTAAGCCCGCCGGCAACGGGGGTCAGACTAAGGCCCTGAGGAACCGGAGGCGCAGTAAGGTCAGCGCTGTCCAGCGTTTCAGTCTCGAGAGCCAGCACATCCGCGCGGCTGCCGTCATAGGCCACGATGGTCACGAAGCTGTTGCCCAGCGCTGAAAGGTAGGAATCGGCGGCCATAACATCAGGCCCCGGGCTGGCCGCGCGGGCCAGCCGGACATGGTTGTCGCTGTAAGGCCCGTGCCATTCCCAGCGCAGGCTGCTGTAGTCGCTGAGCCCGACAAAGTAGCTCGATGCTGAGCCGTCGCTGCGCAGGGGCAGGTTCACATCCAGGGCAATGGCTCCCGGCTCTGCGCTGTCCAGCTCCAGCCGGTACATGGCCCATGCCACTTCGCCGGAGCCCGACGTGCCGCTTTCGAGCCGGCTGGCTTCACCAAGGTCACTTACAGTACCTGCTTCCAGAAAGCGCTCTACACCAGGGAGCATCTCAGTCTGCGCGTCAAAGGCGCTGCCAGAGCGGCCGCTCTCCCAGGGCTGCAGCCGGTCCTGAGGAAGTCCCTGGGGCCAGCTGGCGGGTGGAGACTCAGGCTGCGCGCTCTCAGGGGAAGTGCCGGCCTGGTCACCAGTACCCGAGCAGCCGGCGAACATCAGAACAAGCAGAACAAGCCCCGCGAAGGACTTGCCAGCATTACAAGCACATCTCTGATGCCACTTGATCATGGTTAAAACCTCGGGCTGTGGAGTCACGGCGGCCTCGTTGCATCTGAGCTGCAACCCGGAGAGTATATGCTCATGCCACTCCATGTACGCAGAGTGCTGCGCGGCACCTAATAAAATCAGTGGTGCGTGCCAAGCGATTTAACCCCCTCTTGCCGGCAGCCTGTCTGTGCGGCATGCTCTTCTTGAGCGCCGCCAGTCCGGCCGTGCCCGAGGGCGCCGCCATGCCGCGGGTCGAGATCCCGGCGAACCCGCGAGCAAAGGCGCTGAAGTATCCCGGCCTGGTTGTGGTCATCGACCCGGGCCACGGCACTATGGACAAGGACGGCAGGATCACCGGCCAGGGTGCCAGCGGCAGCCTGAATGCCTCGCTCGCCAAGGGCCTTGGCCTCAAACTGCGGGCGGGCGGCAGCGCCGAGCTGCCGGAAGAGCTGATCACCCTGGACTACGGCATGCGGATCATGGCGCGCCTGCGGGAGGCTGGCGTCGAGACCTACAGCATTCGCAGCTATGAGCCCGGCGACGAGCGGCCCTGGTTCAAGGTTGACTACAAGGGCCACGACCAGGAGGCCAACAACAAGCTGCGGGCACAGTGGGCCGAAAAGCACAAAGCCGTCCTCTTCCTGCGCATCCACTTTGACGGCTCGGAGAACAAGCAGGACAGCGGCTTTTCGATCTGGTACAACGACCAGTCAATCCACGACAAGGACGGCGCGCTCAAGAAGGCGTCATACGACTGCAGTGAGTCCATCCGCCGGCGTCTGGCCAGCGCGGTGGAGCTGAAAGACCTCGGGCTAAAGCGCTTCGAGCGGCCGATCTATGGCTTCAAGCACGCCAGCATGCCGGCAGTACTGCTGGAGCTGGGCTACCTCAGCAACCCTGACGACACGCTGTATGTCTCGCGGCCGGCAAACGCCGATATCTATGCCGAGGCGATCAGCCAGGGCATCCTGGACTACTTTGCTGAAAGTCACTGAGCCTGCCAGTCCTATTCGTACCAGCTGGCGTAGATTGTCTTTGTGGCCGCGTCGTAGTAGCAGACTACAGGCTTGGAACCGGCCATCTCCGCCTCGCACAGGCTGACCCTGGAGAGATCCGATGACCAGATTGGATAGGGCGGCTGCCACTCCTGCCCGAAGGGATCGCCTGCCTTTCGGTACATCAGATCAGCGCCGACGTTGGAGGCAAAGAAGATAGCCGGCTTCAGGCTCTCGAGTACCGCATCGCAGTCCCCGCCACCGGGATAGCCATGTGGCGTATGATCGATAAGCTGCGGGCTCCAGGCCAGCTGCCCTCCCTGCATCGAAGAGGAGATCTGCTGCAGCTTGCCATCCCGGAAGGGATCTCCAACAAGGAACATCAGGCTGCCGTCTGACATGCGCAGCGGATTGATGTACTCCCGCCACAGCGGCCAGATTCCGGCGCTGAGCCATTCAACTGCGCCGGAGCCGGTCTGCTGCAGAACATCAACCCCGCTGCCCTGGATGTTCCCGCTGATCGCTTGTGAAAAGGCGCAAACCGGTCCCTGCGGCCCCTGCACAAGAGCGGGACGCGAGTACTCATCCGCGCCGGCCAGAATCGTCTGAGGTGCGGACCAGTCGTTACCGGACGCATCCTGGGCGCTGTGATAGTAAAGGTGAGACTGGCTGCTTTCATGATAAGGATCGCAGCTGACAATGGCGGGATTGCCATCAATGACCGCCAGTGAGAGCGAATCATTGGAGTACTGCGCGGTATGGAGGGCCTGCGGACTGCTCCAGTCCGTGGCTTCCAGGTTGGTGCTGTGCAGGTAGTACAGGGTATTGGTCAGGGTGTCCTGCTGCTCTTCGCTGTAGGCGAGGCCAAGAGTGTAAGTCGAAAGTTGCCTCAGCTTCAGGCTGTGCCCTGTCTCAACCTTGTCCGGCGCGTCGCGCAGCAGCATTGGCGATCCCCATGCGCTGCCGTTCTGCTGACTTGCCACCACCACGTACATGGCGTTGCCATACTTGGTCGGAGAGCCGGCCAGAGAATAGGCGAGGGCTGGCCGGACGCCGGTTGTGATGCCGGTGACCGCCATGCTCATGTCCTTCACACTGACCGAACTGACAACAGGTGCCCGGCGCCAGCCTTTCAACACTTCGACTGTTGCTGAAGCAGTATCCGTGGCGAAGTTGTTGTCTGTGACCTCAAGCGTCACTGAGTTCTCACCCCAGGCACCGAAAGTCCAGTCCACCGTGCTGATATCTTCGCTGTCAAACTCAAAGCTGCCGTCGCTGTCTATGTCAAAGCGGTAGCGCGTGATCTCGCCGTCCGGGTCGGAGCTGCCGCTGCCCACCAGGCTGGAGCTCAAGGGGGCATCGCCGCTGGCCTGCAGCGCCAGGAGCTCTGCCACCGGCGCCTGGTTCGCCGGGTCGACAATCGTGAAGTCATAGGCAAGATCGTGGGTGTCGCCGCGGTCGTCGTGCAGCCTGACATTGAATTGATAGGCACCTGGCAGCTCGTAGAGCTGGCTCACCTGCCCCTCAGTCCTTCCGACCAGCTCATAGCCCGGCTGTCCGTCGCAGTCAATGTCCATGCTGACAAAGTCAGCGCCGGCAAGCTGGGCAAAGACCTGCCAGTTCACGGTCCGCGGGGCCAGGTTCATGGCCTTGTTCGGGTTGAGGTCCTTCACCAGCTGGATCCGGGCCCAGGCCTTCTCCCCCAGCGCCAGGCAGTCCAGCAGCGCGGGCTCTCCGCTTTCGACCAGTACTGCCACGTAGGTAAATCCAGTGCCACCACCGTTGGCTTTCAGGCACGGCAGGATGTCCGGAATGATTACTGTCTCGTCCTGATTCAGGACACGCCAGTCCCAGCGGTTTTGCTCAAAGTTGGCCAGGCCGACAAAGCAGCTTCCGCTGGGCGCCTGCACCCAGTCAATACAGAGCCGCGCCTGCTGGGAGTCAAGCGGCATGCCGGTAAGGCTGTAGAAGGCGTAGGCCGCATGCTCAAGGCCGGCTGGCGTGTCGGACTGGGGAATGAAGCGCAGGTTCTGGTTCGTGTTCCAGTCGAAGCTGCCCTCGCCTTCGTCCGTAGCCTCAACATTACGGCTGGGCAGCCAGTCGGCAAACTTTGACCCGTCAACCTGAGTGCCATCGGAAGCCTGCAGATCGCTGCCCTTGCGCAGCAGTTCGGAAGGAAGGGGAAAGGTGCCGCCGGCACTTTCAAGGCTGTGCGGCGATTCGCCGGAAGCGCCAGTCCCCTGTGCCGCTTCCAGACCATCCAGAAACGTCTTGCGGCTGCCACCACAGGCGCCAAGCAGCCCGAGCAGCACAACACTGCAGATCAACAGCGGGAATCTCATCCATAGCTCCAGATCAGGATTGCCCCGGGTGGACCCCCGGACCGCCTAACCTTACCCATGCCGGCGCGCTAATCACGAAGCTGTGATATCCAATGATTAGATGACCGGGACAGGGAGCCATGAACGCGGTTCAGCTAAAATCGAAGCATGTGGTGGCTGTATCTGCTCTACGCGGTCCTCGGCATCGCCTCAACCTGGCTCCTGTGCTGGCTGCTGCCCAAGTGGTATGTGCGCAGCCATGCGCCTGGTGCGGGCGAAAACGAGCGCATCAACCTGGAGCTGCAGGTCGTTGACCTGGTGCTCAAAATCCTCGGCGGCGCGGTGGTGATTGCCAGCCTGCTGCTGCAAAGCAACCACTTCCTGGCCGAGCAGCGCGCGGCCAACCGCCGGGAGGCGGAGCAGGCGGCCCGGGAGCAGCGCGACCGCCTGGAGCAGCGCTTCAACGATGCTGTCGGCCGCCTGGGTTCAAGCGATGCCGGCCAGCGGATGGCCGGCGCCTACGCGCTGGAAGAGCTGGCCAGCCAGCAGCCTGAGGAGTACTACTGGAAGAGCCTCGACCTGCTTTGCGCCACTCTGCGCAGCCGCAGCCAGCTGGACCGCGCGCTGGCCAGTCCCAGCGCCACCATCGGCGGGGCCTCGCAGAGCGGCGCCATGCGCCAGAGCCCTGACATCCAGGCCATGCTCCTTGTGCTGGGACGCCGGGACCGGAGTCTGGAAGAGAGCGCCACCATCCCGACGCGCTTTGCGGTGATGCAGGCTTACTACGACCCGGACAAATACGAGCGCCAGCTGCGCAGCCGCCTGGGGCTTCCCGCGGCGGAGCCGGTCAAACTGCCCAGTGATGAACAGGTGGAGGTGCGGCCCTGGCTGGACCTGTCCTACACCGACCTGACTGGCGCAGACCTGACCATGCAGCACTTTGAGGGTGCGAACTTTGAGGGCGCGGATCTGTCAGGCGCGCGGCTTAATGGCGCGTACCTGGACAGTGCTCTGCTCTGGAGCGCGACGATGCGCAAAGCTGACCTCTCCGGCGCAGATCTGAGTCATGCCCGCTTCTGGGACACAGACCTGCGCGGCGCAGACCTCAGCGGTGCACGGCTGAACGGCGCCACGCTGTGGCTGGCACGTCTGGACGGTGCCAACCTGTCCGGCGCCGACTTCCAGGATGCCGACCTGCGCAAGGCCCATCTGGAGGGCGCGGACCTCAGAGGGGCGCAGAACCTGAGCGCGGCCGAACTGGCTAAGGCCTTTGTGGATGCCAATACCAAGCTGCCGGATGGCATTCAGCGCTCAGAACTTCAAAGTCCGCCTGCTGCACCGAAGTCCTAGAGCCCTACGCGGTCGCATGCCAAACTTAAGGGCCGTCCCAGTAGGCGACCCACAGCTCGCTGCCGGCAGCAACGTCGCTGGTGAACGCGATGACGGGGAAGAGGCCGCTGACGACGGTCATGGAAGCCAGTTCACCAGTTTGGCCAAGACTCCAGATGCTGTAAGGCTCGCCCCAGCTTGTGCCCTGTGTATCCATGGACTGCATGGCCATCAGCTCACCGCTGGACCAGGACTGGAAGCAGATTATGGGCAGGCCGTTCCAGACAGCTATCTCGCAGGCGCCGCCGCTGCGCGGGCTGGGCGGGGTCAGGTCAGTCAGCACGCCGGGCCAGGTGTGGCCGTCGTTGCTGCCCCGGACCTTGCGCAGCACTGCATCCTGCGCATCAAAGCCATAGGCCAAAATCGGCTTGCCGCTGTCATCAGGGGCGAAGGAGACAAAGTCAGCCCGCTCTCCGTCCCAGATAGTCTGGTTGCCCCAGGCCGTGCCGCTGGCGTCTGCGGCCACCAGGATGTTCAGTTCGCTGCTGCCCACGGGCGGGGTCAGACCGACCGCCAGAATCGGGCCACTGCTGCCATCGAACAGTGCCGGCGTATCGAAGGTAGCCGGACCAAGTTCGCCGATCATCTGGGCACTGCCCCAGCTGTTAGCCATGGCGTCGGCGCAGCGGTAGTAGTGCAGGCGCGCGCTGCTGCTGATGCCGCCCGACTTGCTGACTATGGAAGGCTGGCCGTCGATCAGCTCAATGCAGTTGTCCTCTCCGGTACCGGTGCCTGCGTCGATGGTAATGGGCGCATTCCAGGCGTCCGCCGCCCAGTTGGTGGCCTTGGCCAGCTTCAGCACCGTGTTGCTGTCGGTGTCTGACACTTCCTCGCCAAAGGCTATAACCGGAGTGCCCGAAGCGAGGGCGCAGATGGATGGGTCGATGCCGCCCAGCCGGTCCCCGGTATAAGCCAGCTCCTTAATTGAGTTCCAGTTGACGCCGGCGGAGTCCATGCTGGAAATCGTGTTGATTCGGTCCGCGTTGTAGCAGGAGTAGGCCAGCACAGCCTTGGACGGGCCTCCGCCAAAAGTCTGGCAGATGTCCAGGCTGTCAATCTCCTGCGGGTTGGTTGTATCCAGCAGCTTGGTCTTCCAGCCGCTCGTAATCGTCACAAAATCTGTGCCGGTGTCGAGGCCGAAGTCGTTGTCCTGGGCCTCAACCACGCAGAAGATCTGCCCCTCATATCCATAGCTGCAGGTAAGCTCCGGCTCGGTGGTTGTGAAGTCCCAGTCGCTGTCTGCGTCAATGTTCCAGCGATAGCGGATGATCTGGCCATCCGGATCCGTGCTGCCCGAGGCATCCCAGATCACATCCAGCGGAGCCGGGCCACTGGCGACCGAACCACTGACATTCACTGTCGGCAGCTGGTTGCTGGGGTTGACGATGGTGAAGCTGTCTTCATAGTTAAAGACGCGGTCAAGTTCGTCGGTCACCCTGAAGCGCACGGTGTAGTCGCCGGGCACGGTGTACTCGTACTGGTTAATGCCGTCATCGTCGTCACTAATCTCGTAGCCCGGCTGGCCGTCCAGGTCCATCTCAATAGTCTTGACCTCTGTCCCCGCCAGAGGGATCTGGACCTGGAAGTCAACAGTCCGTGGCGCCAGGTTCTGGGTCACATCTGAGTCGAGGCCGATGTATACAGCCATAGGCGGATTGGTCGGTTCGCCGATCAGGACATAGTCCAGCTCGTGGGCCTCTGTGCCAGTCAGCATCACGGTCGCCATGAGTATGTTGAAGAGGTTTGGCCCATCTGAAACAAAGCGCTGCGTGTCGCTTACGCTGAGCCTGCCGCTGGCGGGCACGGGGTACCAGACCCAGCCATCGCGGTCCCAGTCGCTCAGGCCGATAAAGGCCGTGCCCGGCGCCGGCGGAGTCACCCAGCGCAGGTAGATGTCGTAGTCCCCCGTTGCAGCCCCAAAGCTGTCAAACCAGTACTGGCCGTAAGCCGCATCCTCAAGGCTCTTGCTGACACCATTGACGTAGTTCGGGCTGTAGCTGGCATTGGCTTCGTACCAGTAGCGCAGCAGGTCAATCGTTGCGGTGGGGGTCACGCGGTTGCTGAAGGTCGGGTTGCAGGCCGCACCGCCAATGACGCGGTCGATGTCGTTTGGCGTGGTTGAAATTGAGCGCAGCAGTTCGGAGGGCTTTGCCAGCTGGCGGCCATCACGAGGCAGCTCGAGCTGGACCGAGCGCACAAGCTCGCCGAAAGGACCTTCCTTCCCTAGCTCCGGCGCGGCAGTCTGCCTGACAGCGCAGGCCGGAAGGGCGACCAGAAGGGTCAATGCAAGGGCTTGGCACACGCGCGCCAGGCTGCTGTTCAGGTTCATTGTTTGGACTCCACGCTCCGCGGCGTTGCGACGGTATCGCAATTATAGGCCCGCAGGCCGAGCCTAAAATACTTCCATGCAGCGTATCGTTACATGCGTCCCGAACATCAGCAACGGCCGTGACCCCGGCGTCTATAACGCAGTGGCCGACGAAGTGCGCAAGGTCGCGCAGGCCAGCGGTGGCGCGGTAAAGCTGCTGGACATTGACCCCGGCTTTGGCACCAACCGCACGGTTATCACCTTCGCCGGCGAGCCGGAGACGGTCCTTGAGGCGGCCCTGGCCCTGGCGCGCAAGGCCTATGAGCTGATCGACATGCGCGAGCACCACGGCGAGCACCCGCGTCACGGCGCAGTGGACGTGATGCCATTCGTACCGGTCAGCGGCGTGAGCATGGATGAGTGTGTCCAGCTGGCCCGCCGGGCCGGCGCCGCGCTGGGGCAGATGGGTGTGCCGGTCTGGCTTTATGAGTACGCCGCCAGCCGGCCCGAGAGGCGCAACCTGTCCGACCTGCGGGCCGGCGAGTATGAAGCCCTGGCGCATAAGCTCAACCCTGACAGCCCCGACGCTGCCCACTGGGACCCGGACTTCGGCCCGCAGGTCTGGGCCGAGGCCCAGCAGCGCACCGGCGTATGCACTGTCGGCGCCCGCAAAATGCTGATCGCCTACAACATCAACTTCAACACCCGCTCTTCCAAGCTGGTCGGCGACATCGCGCTGAGCATTCGCGAGAAGGGCCGCATCGCCCGCACGGAGGATGGCAAGTTCGTCCGCGACGAAAGCGGCAGCCCGGTTTACAGCCCGGGGCTCTTTGAGCACTGCAAGGCCATGGGCTGGTACATCGACGAATACAAGCTGGCCCAGATCACCATGAACCTGACAGACTGGGAGGCCACGCCGCCGCACCAGGTCTTTGATACCGTGCAGGAGCTCGCGCTGGAGAAGGGCCTGCGGGTGACCGGCTCAGAGCTGGTTGGCCTGATCCCGCTGGCGGCGCTGACCGAGGCCGGGCGCTACTTTCTGGACAAGCAGAGGAGCGTCTGCACCGGGGTGTCGCAGGATGAGCTTATCCGCGTCGCTGTGCAAAGCCTTGGCCTGTCCGAGATCGCACCTTTTGATGTGCGCCGCCGGGTGATCGAGTTCGCTCTGGAGGGCAGCGAGGAGGAGGCCCGGGCCGCCCGCCCGCTGGTCAACCTCAGCCTGCGCGGCTTTGCCGATGAGCTCGCGTCAAGCAGCCCGGCGCCTGGCGGCGGCTCGGTGGCCGCTCTGGCCGGGGCGATGGCCGCCGGGCTGGCGGCTATGGTGCCTTGTCTGTCGGTCGGCAAGCGCGGCTTTAAGGATCTGCGCGAGCAGCTCAATGCGGCGGCAATCGAAGCACAGAAGCTGAAGGATGAGTTCCTGGCGGCGATCGATGACGACACCGCGGCCTTTAACGTACTGATGGATGCCTTCCGCCTGCCAAAGGAAACACCTGAGCAGCAGCAGGCCCGGACTGAGGCAATAACCGCGGCGACGATCGGCGCGACCAACGTGCCCCTGTCCACACTGCGGCGCACAATCCGCACCCTGGAGCTTTGCGAGTGGGTCGGCCTGCATGGCAACCAGAACAGTCTCTCCGACAGCGGGGTTGGCGCCAGCATGGCCCTGGCCTGCGCCGAGGGCGCCTTCTACAACGTGCTGATCAACCTGCGCAGCATCAATTGTGAAGGCAACTCCGAGCTCGAGTCCTTTGTGTCGCGTACCTGCTCTGAGGCCGAGAAGCTACTCTTAAGCGCCCAGGAGATTGCCGGCCGGGTTCGCAGCCTGATGCAGGAGAAGCTTTAGCAGGACTAAGCACAGTTGCCCAGCAGAGCTGTAGAATCCTCCCGGGCCGCGGAAAGCGGTGAGTGCTTATCAACCTTGCCAGAGCAAGGCATGCTTTTAAGGGGAGGCGGAAATGACAAAAGCAGATGTCTATGCGGACATCCAGCAGACCTTCGGCCTGGTGCCGGAGTTCTTCAAGAACATTCCCGAGAGCAGTCTCGAACAGGAATGGTCACTGATGAAGACGATCCAGCTCGCCGACGGGGCTATCCCGCAGAAGTACCGCGAGCTGATCGGCGTCGGCATCGCGGCGGCGACGCACTGCCGCTACTGCATCTACTTCCATTCGGTCGCGGCCAAGCTGATGGGCGCCACTGATGAGGAGATCCAGGCGGCGTTGCAGTATGCAAAGACGACCACCGGCTGGAGCACATACATCAACGGCAGCCAGGTCGACTTCGAGACCTTCAAGTCAGAGATGAACCAGATCGCGGACCACATCCGCAGCCAGATGGCCGCCAGCGCCTGAAAGCGGGCTGATCCGGATACGTTGCCTCAAAGAAAAGGGCGGGCCCTGTGGCCCGCCCTTGCTGTTTCAGAATCCCCTTGCGTAAAGAGAAAGGCCTAGTTGCCTTCCGCCCCGGCCTCGGCCGGCATTTCCGGCATCTCCTCGCCGCTGTAGTCCATGCTGCCGCCCATCTCGGTCTGCGCCATTGTGCAGGCCGCCACGCTGAAGTAGTACATGGCGTAAGGCAGTACTGCCGTACTCATCGAGCCCTGCATATGGCAGCCGCCGTTGTTATAGGCGCCCATGCTCAGGTGGCCCAGGGCATTCTCGTCCGGCAGGTTGAACAGGAAGGCGGCGGACTCCTGGGGCATGAAGAGGTCCGGCTTCTCGGACAGAGTCCAGGCCAGCATGCTGTCCACGCCGGGCTTGATGGTGTTGCGGTGCAGGTTGGTCAGGTCCATGTCCATATAGAACTGGCAGGGCTCGATGCTCATGCGACCCTGCAGCTGGGCCTGCTCAATATGAGCGATTGCGCGGTCGACCTTGAGGCTGGCGACCAGTATCTGGTCGTTGAAGATCACACCGGCGCCGGGCATCTGGTTGATGTCATAGCGCATCCAGCCCGGACCGGGGCTGTTGCCGGGGGTCATTCCGCCAACGGCGCCGGCCATGCCCAGGGCATTGTTGATGCCCTCAGAGCCGTTGATGCCAACCATCAGGGCCACGTCCAGATCGCTGTTCAGCGGGTCGAAGTTGTCAGAAGTCATCTGCGGCACGGAGGGCAGGCTGTAAACCACAAGCGCCACCTCGCCGCTGAGGCTGACGCCGAAGGCGCCGCTCTCGGTCTGGAGCTGCTGGACAATCCTGGACAGCTCGCCCAGCTCGGGCATGCCGCTCTGGCCAAAAAACTGCACCGGGCCGCCGCCGCCCATGTCGTACTCGTTCATCAGCGCCTCCTGGGCCTGGAGCTGCTCCAGGGTCAGGGCCGCCACCGCCGGCACGTTCTGCATGGACATGTACATCACATAGGTGCCGGGGCAGATGTAGTTCGCCGAAACCGGCGCCACATCAGGCAGCGCCAGCGAGCGCGCGGCCACACCGGCCGGGTTAAGGTCGCTGTAGTGCTTGGCGCTGTAGAACTCGATCTTCTCGTTGTCCATCCGGTAACGGCAGGTTGTGCCGCTGAAGTTGAAGAAGTCGGAGTGCTTCAAGAGCTCCGCCATGCCGCGGACCTGCTGATGCTTGCCGAAGTACTTCTCGCTGCTCATCAGCGTGTATACACGGTCCATCAGCTCGCCAAAACGCAGCTCCTCGCTGTACTGGATATCAACCGAGTCACCGCCCTGAGACTGGTGGCTGTCGGCGAAGGCCGGTGCGGCCAGCAAGCACAAAAAGGCGGCAAGAAGCGCCGCAAGGGTCAACGGGCGAAACATAACTGACTCCTAAAACCCCAGTCGGGGTCGTGATAGTACAACCGGCGGGCCGGTCTACCTCCCCTCCGCGCACAGGACGGCCTGGCGACGCGGTAATGATAACACGTCGATTCGTCGATAATATTAGGTATGGGAGATGACCTGAAGAAGCTGACCGAGGACCTTGAGGACTTTTCGGTGGAGACCGATTACAAGCTTGGCGACCTCGCCAGCGGCCCCGTACCTGATCCTGATTCGGCCAGGCAGGCCGCGGAAGACGAGGCTGCGGAAAAGCCGGCGCCTTCAGACGACGAAGCCGAAAGTGCCCCGAAGGCAGAGCCTGCCGAGCCTGCTGCTCCCGAAGCACAGCAGCCGCAGGCGCCTCAGCCCGCCGCGCCAGCGCAGGCCGCGCCGCCGGTGCCTGTGGCCCCGGCGCCCCCGGCGAAGCCGGTACAGCTCCCGGACAAGCTGGAGATCCCCCGGCGCTCCATGGCCGACCTGGATGAAGACGGCAACCCGATAGACCCCAAGAAGGCTCTGGAGGAATTCAAGCGGCAGCAGGGCATGGGCTCGGCACGCAGCGGTTTCGAGTCCAGTGCTGCTGGCCCAGGAGCCGCGGCTGCCGTTGCCGTGGCGGCCCCGCCGCAGAGCCGGCCCCTGGCTGCAGAGAGTGCGGCGGGCGCGCAGGCCGCGCGCGGCGAGATGCTAAAGCTGCACCGCCCGGACTTTGGCCCGGATGAGGAAGCCGCGGTGCTCAGCGTGCTGCGCAGCGGCTGGCTGACCAAGGGCCCGTGTGTGGTTGATTTTGAACGCGCCTTTGCGCAGCGGGTCGGCGCCCCGGCAGCGCTGGGCCTGAACTCCTGTACGGCGGCGCTGCACACTGCCCTGATGGCAGCCGGTGTGCGTCCTGGCGACGAGGTGATCGTCCCGGCCATGACCTTCGCCGCCAGTGCCAATGTGGTAGTGCACTGCGGGGCGACGCCGGTCTTCTGCGATGTGCATGCAGACACGCACTGCTTTGACGCGGCCCACGCCGCCAGCCTGGTCAATGCCCGTACCCGCGCGCTGATCCCGGTGCACTTCGCCGGCATCCCCTGCGACATGCAGCCCATCTGGGAGCTGGCGCATAAGAACAACCTCTTTGTGCTGGAGGACTGCGCCCACGCCGTGGAGACGGAGTATCTCGGCAAGCCGGTCGGGGCCATGCGACGCGATGACGCCCCGGGCGGCGGCAGCCGCTTCGGTGCCTACAGCTTTTATGCCACCAAGAACCTGATCACCGGCGAGGGCGGCATGCTGACCTGCGCCGACCCGGCGGACATGGAGCGCGCACGCGTGGTCAGCCTGCACGGCATGAGCGTGGATGCCTGGAAGCGCTATGCCGGGGCGGATGGCAGCAGCGGGGACTTCAAGCTCTATGACATTGTGGCCGCCGGCTACAAGTACAACATGTTCGAGCTGCAGGCAGCGCTCGGCCTGGTGCAGCTGGCAAAGCTGGATGCCAACTGGCAGCGCCGCCGCGCCCTGGTGGCCCGTTATGACAAGTTGCTGGCCGAGGCCTTCCCCGGCGGTGAGTTCAGCGGCCTGAGCTACCCTGAATATGGCAGGAGCGCGCACCACCTCTATATAGCCAGGCTCAGCGAGGAGCTGGCCGGGCGCCGCGACAATGTCATCCGCGGGCTGCGGGCGCGTAACGTCGAGGCTTATGTGCACTACATTTGCCTGACCGGCACACAGTTCTATCGCGAGAACTTCAGCACCAGCCCGAAGCAGACGCCGGTGGCCGCCAGTCTCGGCCAACGCAGCATCACACTGCCGCTATATCCAACCATGCGGCCCGAGGATGTGGACTTCGTGGTAGAGATGCTGAAGCAAGCGCTCGGCACCAACTAGGCAAGTTCTGCTGCTTATAGCGCCGTGCTGCGGCTGAATGCAGCAGGTCCAGTTGTGCGCATCCAGGAGACATTGCTGGTGCTCGGTGACCATTCGACAAGAGCGAAAGCCGGTTGGCCCTAATCTATTCGGGCCGTCGCCCGCCGGCCCCGGCCGATTTGCAGCTCATGCTTCAACTCGGCAGTAGCGAGCATTCCACCGGGCACTCCATACTCCTCAGTGTCGCTGTAACTTTCGAGAAGGTAGTAGTAAAGCTCTACGGCTCGAATGCGCCTTTTCTTCCAGGCCAGAACTGGGTTGATGCTAAGCAGATCGCCCGGGTTGCCTGCAATACTCAGCCCGATCAGCAAGACCAGGCCCAGTGTCCAAGCCCAGTCCGGGACCATCCCTCCAATAACATTGCTGGCAATGCCCAGAATGAAACCCATGCAGGTCAGCACCGAAGCAGCAGCCAGCAGGAGCTGAATCCAGGTCTGTTCTTGGCGCGAACGCGGATCGAGTATCTGCGGGAGATTACCCAGCACATAACGTAGCACTGCCTGATAACTGCAAGGTTGAGGAGGCTTCAGTATGCGTCGCAGGAGCGGTGGCAGCCCTGCAGGATCCATATAAAAGGCCTCCAACCCCAACGGCAGTCGCTGAGCAATTGTGCTGGTCGCGAGCTGCTGACGCAGGCGCACCCGATAAAGGCACAGGTCCGGAGATTCTTCGTAATAGGTGCCTTCAAACTGACGCCGCAGTGGCACGCGCCCCGCAGCGATCCAGGCAGAAGCCAGAACTCCTCGCGCCAGACGGCTGCTGACTTCAGGCCATACCGCTGGCCAGTTCTGATGTTTGGCCTGAGCATGCGTGATAGTCATATCCTGCAGCATGGATATCAAGACTAACATGCTGCGCAGAGTCAGGAAGTGCGCGTTGAGTTAAACTGGCACTGCGATGTATCTCGACCTGGTCGGCGGAATGGGCGAGGGGCCGGTGGCGGACCAGATCCGCCGCATGCAGGCGGCTGGGATGCGTCTGCCGGGGGTGGTGTGCCTGCTGGCCTACCGCCCGGACTGGACCAGGCACCTCAACAAGTTCTGCCACTGCGTGATGCGCGAGACCGGCGAGCTGCCGCCCTGGCAGCGCGAGCTGATCGCCGCCCTGACCAGCAAATACAACCACTGCGTGTTCTGAATGCGGGCCCACGCCGCGTGCTCGGCGCAGCTGCTGATCGACGCTGGCCGTGAGGATGGCCGCGAATTCGTCTCCTCTGTGCTCTTTGACTTCGACAACGCGGATGTCAGCGCGAAGGACCGGGTGCTCTACCGCGCGGTCGGACTCATGACGGCCGAGCGGGGCGAAGTGAACCAGGCGCTCTATGACAGCCTGCAGGCCGCTGGCTGGAGCACCGGGGCGATCTATGAGGCGCTGACGGTCTGCGCGTTATTCTGCTTCTTCAATGCCTGGGTCGATGGCCTGGGTGTGCAGGACATGGAAGAAGAGGACTACCGCGCCTCCGGCATGCGCCTGGCACGCGGCGGGTATGTTTAACAACTTTTCAACGAAGTTGTAGGGGCGCGTGGAGCGCGCCCGGCCCATTACATTGATCACAGCTAGAATCTCAACGACATGCGCAAGTCACACAGTCGGGTTCTGCTCGGTGCAATGGCAGCCGCACTACTCTTGAGCTTGGCTTTGCCATTCGGCAATCCGCGGCGACTGAATGTCGACGAGTTGCGAGAGGACATTCAATCTCGCAAAGTGAAGTCGGTTGTTTTTACTAGCCGCGACGAAGCCCGTGTTGAGTTCAAGCAAGGTCAGGCCGTGGTTTCGGTTGACCAGTGGGGCAAGACACGCGTGAAATGTAGTTTTGAAGAGTACGAGAGCCTCGTACCGATCCTGGAGTCAACGGGAACACCCTACACATTTATGTGGTTCGACTAACGGCCCAGTCTCAACAACGCCGCATGCCGGGCGCACGCTGTGCGCCCCTACTGCATTGTTGTTGCGTCTTAGTGCATTCACAGCGGGCGCGTTCCACGCGCCCCTACAGGGCCTAGCCGCCGTAAGTCTTGGCCCACTCGCTGAAGACCAGGCCCCAGAGGCTGGCCCAGCCCATGATCAGGCCCAGCATGCCCAGCCCGAGGCCGACGGCAAGAGAGATCTTCTGGCTGCCGCGGCTGCTGGCGAAGCCCCAGCGGTACATGAAGTTGTAAATGCCAAAGCCGAAGTGCCAGGCGGCCATCAGCACGAAGAGGGCATAGGCGACCAGCCAGACCGGCTCTGTCACGATGCCGTTCATGTGGGCGTAGATATCAAAGTCGTGGCCCACCTGCTTGTGGACCCACCAGGTCTGGATGACGTGGTAAGTAACGGCGACAAAAAGGATGATGCCGGTCACGCGCTGGATGATGTAGCCAATGTTGCCTGCGAAACCCTTTACCTTGCTCGGTCCGCCATAGTCGCCGGTGACGGCGATCCAGACGCCCAGCACCGCATGGGCCAGCATGGGCAGGAACAAGCCGCCGATCTCGATGGCCCAGAGGTATGGCACCTGGTCAAGGGTGTCGGGGACCCACTGGTACTGCTCGGGGCTCTGGGCCGCCCGCGAATTCAGGAACATGTGCATCAGGAAGAAGGCGCCAAAGGGAATGATGCCGAGGATGCTGTGCAGCCTGCGGATCAGGAAATAGTTCTTCTCCATGAGGGCCTTCATGAGTGCGCGACTCCCTTCCCGGCATGGCTTCGCCGGCCGCTGGGATTGTATATCAAGGCTGAGTCGCGGTTCATCTTTGCGGCAGGACATCCTGACAACGGGTCTGGCGTATTTCGGCCCACGGATACAATCTCCCGGTTCGATAGTCTGGTTATTGGGAGAGCTAATGCCTAGCGCCGCCGGCCGTGGATTGAGGAACTGGCTGCATGTCGCCCCAGCACTGCTGCTGACGGCAGTGCTGCTGGCGTGCTGCGGCGTGACGCCTTCGACTTCGCAGCAGGCTGCCGACCCTGCGGTCTCATACACTTCGGGTTTGCCGTCGCTCGCAGTCCTGGACGACCTCGCCGCCGCAAATCAGGCGGCCGGTGCCACGCTCCAGCGCAGCAGCAGCGAGGCAGCCAGCTTTGTAATGGACGGCGACAAGTGCATCGCCAAAAGTCCTGGCACAGTGCTGACTGCCGGCAGCGCGGTGATGTCCGGGCCGGAGGGGGGTTTCGAGTGGGCGTTGTACGAGGCGAAGAACGGCGGATTCGAATGCAGGCTGGTCACTCCGCATATAGACATCCTGCAGCCCAAAATGTGGATTGCCCGGGCTGACTTCGACGCCGGGCGCTGGGTCCTTCTGGGACCCTATACTTCAGGTCCCCCGGCCAGCATTAACCTGACTGCTGAGAAGTACTATTCCGCCAGCGGGCGTCAGTACTTCGCCATCCTCTGCCCCGGCGGCGCGCAGGTCGTTGCGCAGTCCTTTGACCTGAGTGTGGAAGGGCCCGTCGCTGAAGTCTCCACCGCCGTGCAGAGCGTCAGCGCCGGCCTGGAGCTGCTTGACCTGGATGGCCGGCCCGGCCTGGTTTACAGCGGTGTTGCTGGTGAGCTGGCATTCGCTCTCGGGGACAGCGCCGACCCCGGCTCGGAATCGGACTGGAACAGCAGCGTGATCGATGCTTCAGCCTTTCCGCAGCACTATGCCGCCGGCATTCATCAGGGCCGGGTGGTGGTGGCCTATGTCGATTCGCTTTTTGGCACGCTGAAGCTCGCGCGGGCCAAGATCGATAACCCGGTGCAGGACAGCGACTGGGAAACGGTCGATGTGGCGTCCGACGCCACTTATGAGGATCTTGCGATCTGCAGCGATGGCCAGCATGTGCTGATCGCCGCGCACGAGTGGGACGGCGCGGACCTGGATACGGACAGCGCATACCACTACGTCCGTTTCCTGCGTTCAGGCAGCGCGGATGCACTTGGCAGTTACAGCAACTATCGAATCCGGGCGCTGGGCCAGGATGCAGGCCAGCAGTCGATCCGGCTCAGCGTGATTGTTGATGACGGCCGCCCGGCGGTGTCATGCTCTGACGAGCTGGCTGAGTCCTTCACTCGCGCTTTCTTCCTTCATGCTGACAACGCCGCCCCACAGCAGGACGATTGGGTGGCTTATGACCTGCAGAACGCATGCACGCCTGATTCTCTGGTGATGGCATCGTTGGAGGACCATCCGGCGGTCCTGGGCAACTTCGGCTTGCTGAATGTGCTGGAGCCGGACGGGACGCCGGACACCACCGACCCCTGGCCTTTTGACACGGTATTCGCGGATGCGTCAGCCACCCCGCCGGACATAGCATCAGATCATGGCCGGCCCTACTGCGCATATACATATGATGCAGGGTCCGAAAAAAGACTGACGACAGTTTTCTTTTTCGGCCTGGTCGAAGACTTTGAAAGTCGCAGTTTTGGCGCGCGCATTACTGAAAGTCTGATCACTGTTGGACTGGCCAAAGTCAGCCTGGCCATAGTCGGCGGAGTGCACACCATGGCCTACTTCGACCCGGGTACGGGCCAGATCCACTACGTGCGCTACCCCGTCCCGCAGCCGCTCTAGCAGTCACAGCCAAGCCCTGCGCCGGACGAGACTCAGCCCTTGCGCCGCACCAGCTTCAGCCCGCTCCAAAGCTCGTCGACCGCGCAAACCTTGACGTCCACCAGCCCCAGCGGCAGGGCGACATCGCGCACGGTGTCTTCGGTGATGTCGGTGTCGATGCCCAGTTTCTTCGCCATCGCCTGCTTGACCCAGGAGACCCACAGCATTCCGCCGCCGGATGTCTTGCCGCTCTCATCCTCCGGCAGCAGGGGGATCAGCTGGGGCAGCAGGTAAGCCAGTTCACTGCGTTTCATCACAAAGAGCTGGATGAAGTCGAGCTGCACTTCGGGGCCGAGTCGCCGCGCCCCGGCGATGCGCACCGAAAGCTGCTGTTCGGTCACCGGCTCGCAGCCCTCGGGCAGTGTGTCGAGCTGGATCTCATAGTCCGCCGGCGCGCCGATCAGCGCCACGCGCATCGGCGCTTTGAGGCCGAGTTTCTCGGCGAGGGGTTTTCCGCTGTATCCGCTGGTCACCTCTGCATTATCTTTCATCTTTGCCAAGTAATGGTTGCTCCAACAAGCCTATTAGGCTGCCAGCAAATTGCGAGGAGGCGACCAGGAGTAGGCAAACGCAACCTAGAGCTCAAGGACAGCCTGGGGCATGCGGAGTGAGATCCTGGCAATCAGGATCATCCGGCAAGCCATGCCAGTCACATCCGCCCGGGACAGCATTGACTAAGTACTCGTCATTGCCTGCACCTGCTCCAATCGAGTCCTCCACATCACAAGTTGGCGGGTCACAGTAGCAGGTGTGCACCCAATGCTGGTTTGGGCCCGGCGTACCACTTCCGCCACCACTCTGATTGATCTGAATGGACCTGGGGATCTCTATCACCATCAGGAGCTGGGCCACCCCGCTGGCGTCGCGGATCATACGGACCTCAATCTCATCTGCAACTTCCGGAAACATGATATGCTTTCCGCACTGCGCGTGTGCAGGAGAAAGCGCGAATACGAATCCGACAGCTGCGATCAATGCTGTCATAAGCGCGAATCGAGCATTCATTTATTCCTCCTTCAAGTGGATGCCGAACAACCGAGGTTATTGCTGAGCCTCAGACTGTTGTTCCATTACCTTCTTGCGCTTATCTAGCGTCTGTTGCACAGAAGGATATCGAGCGCCGACAACTAGCACTGCACCGCGTGGGACAGTGGCCCAGTCGAAAAGAGCGGAAGGGGGAGATAATGGTTGGTAGTCTTCTGTCGGGCCGAGGATGCTCAAGGTGAAGCTCCTTGGGCGAGGGCTCTCAGGAACTGAGTACCAGTCTGGAGGGCAGGGCTGCAATACCAGATTTCCCGCCTCGAACTCGAATGAACTCGCTTTCCAGATGATTGGCTCCCACGAATTGAAAGGATTACCCGGCCAATCTTCTACTGCCATGTAACCTGAGTTGCGTAAGCTATCACTATCAGCAGGCAGGGAACGGAACTCGCGGTTGTAGATCAGCGCCGCACTGTACACGGCGTAAAGCGAGTTGGTAAGGTATTCCTCCAATTCGTTCTCAGTCCAGTCAGCCTGGGCCTTGGACTCAAGAACTGCCCTGGAAGCTCTTGATTTCTGGATGAAGTCCCGTAGGTCCGACTCAGCCCGCGGGTGAATTCCGGACTTTGTCTGTGCGCTGGCCCCACCTGCAATGAGAATTGAAAGGGACACAATGCTGATTCCCAACACGAAGCACTTCAACATGGATTACTCCTCCTGCAAACCTTTGATCTCACCGAGGAATGGTAACTTTATGGAAGCGGATTTCAAGGGCGTTTTTTTTTTTTTGAATTGCCATTATTGTGCAAGGGTTACAGTTTTGGCAGGCAAGTAATATTAGAGGGTGAATCAAGCCTTAACCTCCCTCGAAACCGCTTTCCCCCAGCGCCTGGCCCCGCTTTATGGCCTAATCCTCGGCCTGCTGCCCGTCTGCGCGGTCTTCGAGGAGTATCTGCGTCTGCTGCCGCTCTTTCCCTTGCTAACTGGCTTCGGCCTCGTCGGCCTCATCTGCTGGTACGCCTATCGCGAGTACTGGCTCACCATGCGCAGCGGCGGGCATGAGGGCGGGCACACCCGCGCCCAGGCGGCCAGCCTGGTCCTGGCCGCGCTCTGGGTGCTGATCGGCTTTGTCCTGGTGCAGGTCCTGCTGGGCCTGCTTTATTCCTGGCCGGCCTTCGGCTGGAAGGCACCGCTGGCACTGAATGCCGACGCTGTCTATTACAGCGTCTACTTCGGCCTCGCTGTCGCCCTGCTGTTGATCGCACGTCGTATCCCCGGCCGCCGCTTCGATTTCAACCTGCGCTGGCGCTGGAAGCCGCTGGACATCGCCATAGCTCTTGGCATGGGGGTGCTCACCTTTGCGGGCCTGCGGATCTACACCAGCCTCAGCCCGCAGGAAGTCGACTCGATGCAGATCTTCGGCGCCGTCCGCGGCGTCACCCCGGACTGGCTTTACTGGACGGCCGGCGTCGGCTTCGCGGTGATCAACGCCTTCTGCGAGGAAATCTGGTTTCGCGGCCTGCTGATGGGCGCTCTGCGAAACCTGCTGCCGCCCTGGAAGCTCATACTCCTGCAGGGCCTCACCTTCGGCATCATCCACTGGTTTGGTACACCCGAGCGCTGGTGGGGCATCCTGCTTGCGGGAAGCTGGGGTATCCTGCTGGGCTGGTGGACATACAAGCGCGGCAGCCTCTGGCCGGCGCTGACGGTACATTTCCTGGCCGACTGGCTGATCTTTGCTTACACCAATATGTAACCTGCGATTTGTGCGCTGCGGCGAACCAGCCGCTACTGCCGGAGTCGATATCAATGGGTGGGTCCGTGCTGACCCTCGACAAGGTCCCCTGAGGAGGGTGTGATGGCGTTTCCCGACAAGAATGCAAACCGACCGCTGGTCTATCTTTTCCACTGGAAGGACAGCGAGGCCGATGCTCTGCGCCGCGAGCTGCAGACCTGGGGCTTCAAGGTCGAAGTGGAAAGCGAGATCGGTGCGCGGGGCGGCAAGGCGGTGCTGGATAGCGCAAAAGCCGGGGTCTGGCCTGCCGCGCTGCTCTTCTCCCTGCGCCGTGATGCCAGGCTCAGCCGCGAAACCGCGGCCGGCCTGCGCGGCTTTGAACAGGGCCAGGGCCTGCGCCTGGTCTTCTTCGACGGCGAGGAAGCTGAGATCGCGGCCACGCGCGCCAGGGTGCCTGATGCCGAGTACCTCCGCTGGGAGGAGCTGCGGGCCGCCCTGGAAGCGGGCCAGCCGGCCAGTGCCGCCTGAGCGGCAGGCCATTTGAAACTTCAGGATTGAAAAGCTGCGGCAGCGCAGGTCCACAGGGCTGCGCGGCTTGTAAAATACGCGCCCTATGGAAATCATGCAGGGCGAAATGTTGTACGAAGGCAAGGCCAAGCGCATGTACGCGACCGGCCATCCGGACGAGCTGGTGATGGAGTACAAGGACTCCCTCACGGCCTTCGATGCCACCAAGAAGGGCTCCTTTGAAGGCAAGGGCAGCATCAATAACAGGATCAACGCGATTCTGATGACTGCGCTGGGCGAGCTGGGCATCGAGACCTCATTCATCCGGCTGCTGGATGAGAGCCGCGCTCTGGTGCGCAAAGTCACCATCCTGCCCATCGAGGTCATCGTGCGCTATGAGGCCCAGGGCAGCCTGTGCCGGCGCTATGGCATTGAGCCGGGTCTGAGCATCGATCCGCCGCTGCTGGAGCTCTGCCTTAAGGACGACGCTCTGCACGACCCGGTAATCTCGGCGCAGGTCGCGGCCCTGATGGGTCTGGCTACCAGCGACGAGATCGCGCTGATCTCCTGGCGCGCCCTTGTCATCGGGGAGAAGCTGCGCGAGATCTACGGCCGCTGGGGCATCCGCCTGATCGACTTCAAGCTGGAGTTCGGGCGCTTCAGTCCGGCGGACGGCAGCGCCTCGCGGGTCATCCTGGCCGACGAGATCACCCCGGACACCTGCCGCCTCGTGGATGCCAAGACTGGCGAGAAGTTCGACAAGGACCTCTTCCGCTTCGACCTTGGCGATATCGGAGCAGGCTACAGCAAGCTGCTGGAGCGCCTGCAGGACAGCGCGGGCTAAGCCTCGCACGCTGTTAATCCGGACAACAAACCGCCAGTAGGGCCTGATCTGGGATAATCCTCGCCATGAGCTGGACCGTAATCCTGCTGCTGGCGGGCGGCCTCACGCTTCTCGTTCTTGGCGCCGAAGTGCTCGTGCGCGGCGCTGCGCGACTGGCGGCAATCGCCGGGATACCTCCGCTGCTGGTGGGGCTGACAGTCGTTTCGCTCTGCACAAGCGCGCCTGAGTTTGCCGTCTGCATCAAATCTGCAATGAGCTCCCAGGGCGATGTGGCACTTGGCAACATTGTTGGCTCCAACATCTTCAACGTGCTGTGTATTCTCGGGCTCAGCGCTCTGGTTGCCCCGCTGCCGGTCGCGCAGCGCCTTCTGCGCCTGGATGTGCCGCTGATGGTGCTGGCCTCCCTGGTGGTACTTCTGCTGGCACTGGACAGCACTATTGGCCGCTTTGATGGCTTCTTCCTTTTGGCCGGCGCCGTGGTCTACTTCATCTTCGTCCTGCGGCAGGGTCAAAAGGAGAGCAGGAAGGTAAAGCAGGAGTACGAGGAGCAGTATGGCTCCGCTAAGAAATCAGATCGCAGTGCTCGTGTCGTGGCCCTTCAAATGCTGCTGGTGATTGTGGGCGTGGCGATGCTGGTGCAGGGAGCTGAGTGGCTGGTCCAGGGCGCAGTGAGCATCGCCAGTGCGCTGGGCGTATCCGAGCTGATCATCGGCCTGACCATCATCGCTGCGGGTACCGGCCTCCCTGAGCTTGCCGCCTCCGTCGTGGCTGGCCTGCGGGGCGAAAAGGACATCGCAGTTGGCAATGCAATCGGCTCCTGCATCTTCAATCTGATTGCTGTGCTCGGCCTGACGGCTGCAATTGCCCCTGAGCCGCTGATGATTGCCAGCCAGATGCTCAAGATGGATCTGCCAGTGATGCTCGCCAGCGCCGTCGCCTGCCTGCCGATCTTTTACCGCGGCTGGCGGATCGACCGCTGGGAAGGTGCGTTGTTCCTCTTCTTCTATGCTGCTTACGTGGCAGAGCTGGTGCTTATCTCAACTTCGTCCGAATTTGAACCGACGCTCAGGACTACGCTGCTGTTTTTTGCCCTGCCCTTGAGCGCAGTTACGCTTCTGGTACTGGTGCTGCGTCAGCTGAAGAAAGAAAGGACGGCGGAGTCTGCCGGGGCCTGAAGCCTGTGTGCATCAGGCGTCAGGGTCAGGCTGAGACCAGCTCTCAGCCCGCTGGCGGGAACAAGCTCAGCAGTAGCGAGTCTGAATCACCTGGTCTCGTCTCACGGCGTGCTGACGCTAGCCAAAGTTTAATCTCCCGCCGCTTTGACCTGCTCCGGCTGCCGTGTTATAAGATTAGCTGTTAGTCGCCACGGGGCCAGTTGAGGTGGGCATTCCCCTGCGCTTACCCTCCTGCGGGGCGACGACCTAGCGAACGCTAAGGAGCGACTGCATGCAGAAAAAACTCGGCGAGATGCTGGTTGACGCCGGCGTCCTGACCCTGGAGCAGCTCCAGGAAAGCCTCGAGGCGCAGCGCGAGAGCGGCAAGCGCCTGGGCGAGGTGGTGGTCGATCTGCAGATGACCACCGAAGATGATGTTCAGGATGTCCTCGCCAATCAGCTCGGTATTGAAAAAGTCAACCTCTATGAGGAGAAGATCGATACCGACTCCGCCCGCCTGATCTCCAGCGACATGATCACCCGTCACCAGGCCATGCCCATCCGTCAGGAGGGCAACAACATCATCGTGGCCATGGTGGACCCGCTGAACCTGCTGGCGATTGACGACATCCGCCTTTCCACCGGCCTGGATGTGGTGCCCCGCATCACCTCCCCCCATGCGCTGAAGTTTGCCTATGACCAGCTCTTCGGTGTTACCGCCGAGGCTGAGAAGCACATGGAGGAGTACCGCCAGGAGCAGATCAAGAAGGGCTATGTCATCGACGAGGCCCTGATTGACAAAGCGACCCTGGCCGAGGTGGAGCAGGCGCCGATCGTCAAGCTGGTGGACACGGTGCTGACCGGCGCAGTTGATCACCGCGCTTCTGATATCCACCTCGAGCCCAAGGAAGACCACGCCGTCGTGCGTTACCGCGTGGACGGCATGCTGCACCGCATCCTGACCATCCCGCGCCACGCGGTGGCTGCGGTGACCGCGCGTCTGAAGATCATGGCGCGCTGCGACACTTCCGAGCGCCGCAAGCCGCAGGACGGCCGTATCGATCTGTCTCTGCGCGACAACCAGTTCGACATCCGCTTCAGCGTCGTGCCGACGATCTTCGGTGAGAAGATCGTCATGCGTCTGCTGAACAAGACCAGCGCCAACTTCAAGCTTACTGACCTCGGCTTCGACGAGGAGGAGATGGCGACCTTCAACGACCTGACCAGCCGTCCGCACGGGATCATCCTGATCACCGGGCCGACGGGTTCCGGCAAGTCGACGACCCTGATCGCCACCCTGTCCAAGATCGCCACCGAGACCGTAAACGTGATGACGGTGGAAGACCCGGTGGAGTACCAGCTGGACCGCATCAACCAGGTCCACGTGAACTCCAAGGTCGGCCTGACCTTCGCCACCGCGCTGCGTACCTTCATGCGTCAGGACCCGGACATCATCATGGTTGGAGAGATCCGTGACTATGAGACCGCCGACCTGGCCGTGAACGCCGCGCTCACCGGCCACCTGGTGTTCAGCACCCTGCACACCAACGACGCGCCGGGCTCAATTCCGCGACTCAACAACCTGGGCGTCCCGCCATTCCTGATCAACGCTTCCGTCATCGGCATCATGGCCCAGCGCCTGGCGCGCAAGCTCTGCCAGCATTGCAAGCAGAGCTATACGCCGAGCGCCGAGGAGCTGGAGCTGATCCGCGGCGCCTATAGCCAGGCGGAGTTTGGCGATCATCCGGTGATGTACCGCGCCAAGGGCTGCAAGTTCTGCAACCACCTGGGCTATGCGGGCCGTAACGGCATCTTCGAGATCTTCCGCATGACCAACGAGATGCGTGCGCTGGTGATGCGCTCCACCGCGATCCACGAGGTCAAGCGCCTGGCCCGCAGCCAGGGCATGCTGACGCTCTGGGAGTCCGGGGTCAAGAAGGTGCTGCGCGGCGTGACCAGCCTTGAAGAGCTGCTGCGTATCGCCCGTCCGGACTACGAAGAGGACAGCGAGGCCGCGGAGGAGGCTGCCAGCGGCGGCGGCGTGCGCGCCTTCCTGGCGGAGGCCGCGCCGACCCTGGCCGAGGTGGAGAGCTTCAGCTCCTTCTAAGCTGGCCGCAACCCGGCTGGCGGCCGGTACAGACAATCTACGAGTATCAACAAGGCGGGCAGCAATGCCCGCCTTGTCTTTTGTGTTGGGTGTCGATGTCGCGACCTGGGCCAGTTGGAACTCCCTTGTCACGCCCTACAGGTCTGGGCTGCCAGACTTAACCCGGACTTAGCCTCCTTCGGACGGGGCCATCCCCTGTGCCTGGCATATGACTGTAAAATCAGACATGTCGAAAGTCTGCCTGCCACTGATCATGCTTGGCCTCCTTCTTTCCGGCCTGTGCCTGCTGCTCGCCCAGGCTGGCTGTGCCGGCTCCGGCAGCTCCGGCTATGGCAGCGCTGCTGGCCCTGGACGATCCGGTATCCCCTCGCAGCCCGCTCCGTCCAGCCCGCGTGTAGCGCAGCCGCCTGTTGCTCTGCCCACGGCAGAGCAGCTGCAGATCCTTGCTGGGATGCCCCAGCGGGCTGGAAGCTACTTACCGCAGGATCTCGAGCTCAATGGCAGCAACTGCCTGACCAGCCCCAGCGCCAACATCAGCGTCAGCGCGAATGGCCTCGTCTTTGACCCGGCGACCCCGCAGAATGGCCTCAAGGGCATGGCCTTCGCCCTTTACCAGTTCAGCGTGCCGGACTATGCCGGTCTGCCGGAGCTGCACTTTGAGTGGAGCGCCGTCAGTGGCTCGCTCAGCGATGCCAGCATCATGGTGCTCAACGTCCAGACCGGGCGCTGGGAGGCCTATGGACTGGACCTCAGTTTGAAAGTGACACTGCCACAGCTGGCAGCCTACTTCGATGCCAACGGCATTCTGAGCTGCGCAGTGGTGATCGGCGCCGACGCCCCGGCCGAGCTGAGCCGCATCCGCCTGGGCAGCCAGCCGCCAGTGGTTGTGGTCAGCTCAGCGCCGCTGCTGGCCTTTCCCCCACAGCACTTTGACTTCGACGCCAGTGCCAGCAGCGATCCTGACGGCAGCATCGTTGAATACCTTTGGGATCCCGAAGGCGACGGCAGCTTCGTGTCCAGCGGCGCAGATCCACACTTCGGCTATGACTATGAGTTCATCTTCAACAATGCGCCACGGATCCGCGTGCTTGACGACAGCGGGACCTACAGCGAGGCGCAGATTGAGATGCGCCTGACCGGCAGCCGCATCATGAGCTTTGGCAACCTGGATCGCGACTTTGAAGCCAGGTCGGTGCTTACAGACAGCGCCAGTGGCAAGGTTTATGTTGCCGGCAGCTCAACTCAGACTGAGCTGGATGCCCGATTTTCCTTCATCGACCCGCTTGAGCAGGATGGAGTGAGCTGCAGCTGGGGCGGCGCGGGAGATGACATCCTGGAGGACATCGCGCTCGGCGCCGGCGGCGTTGTGGCGGTGGGCAGTACCCGCAGCTTTGGCGACGACCAGCAGGCCCTGCTGCAGTTCTGGAGCTCGGGCGGCTTCCTGACGAGCAGCTTCCGGCTCAGCCAGAGCGATGTGCTGAGCGAGTTCCGCAGCGTAGTAGTGACGAACGACAGCATCTATGCCGCCGGGCTCTTCTTCGACCAGGGGGTCGGCCGGCCCTTTGCCCTGCTGGTAGCCTTCAACCTGCTGGGTGAGATTCAGTGGGCCCGCAGCATCATCGCGCCGGGCAACTGCTTTCTTAACGAGCTGCGCCTGCGACCGCAGACACCGCTGGGCCCGCCCATGCTGCTGGCCGGAGGCGTCTATCAGCCCAGCGCAGGCGAGAACCAGGCCTTCTTTGCGCGCTACGATCTCAGCGGCAACCTGCTGGAGGCCCTCAGCTGGGGCGATACCGGGCGACCTGAGGAGGCGACGGACATCGCCCTGGCCGGCACCAGCGTTCTCCCCGTGGCTTACGTCAGCGGCATGGCAGGTTCCCAGCGCTGCTTCGTCAGCATCCCCGGCGGCGCCGCGAAGAGCTTCAGTGTCAACCCCAGCAGCCTCAGCTGCGCCGGTCTGCTGCGCCGCGACAACAGCTCGGTGAACCTGCTGATAAATGCCAGCAACGCCGGCGGTGGCGAGCTGCTGCAGCTGGTGATCGACAGCGGCCTGGAGACCGTGAACTTCGTCGGCACAAGCTTCAGCGGAGACGACAGCTTCAGCTTTAACGACGCCCAGCCCTGGGCCAGCGGCCTGGTGGCTGTTGGCCGAATGCTCGGCGAACTGCCCCAGCAGCAGGACAGCTTCAGCTTTGGCAGCCACACTGAAAGCGCTTTGTGGACAAGCGAAAGCCCCAGCCAGGGCACGCTCTCGGGCCTCAGCGCGGTGGAGACCGAGCACGAGATGAACATCATCATTGTCACAAACTTCAACCTTGACGCCGGCGCCAATTTCCAGAACCTCCTGCTGCTGCTGCCGCCGGAGTAGTGCTTATGCGCCGTGCCACCACTCCATGTGGCGGCGCTGGGTCTCCAGATAGCTGTGTTCCTTGAAGAACTTGTCATAAAAGTCCAGGTCGATGTGCTGGGCCTGCAGATAGGTCAGGATAAACACCGCGGGCACCGTCGCCGGGAACTTGCCGTAGCTGTCCAGAATGTACTGCGCCTGCAGGGCCACGCAGGCCTGGAAGTGCTCATCGTGGAACAGCGCCGCGCTGCGGATCCTGCTGCTCTCTTTCCAGGGCCCCGGGGTGTCCTTGTTAAAGGGCCCGCCGCCGCCGAACTTGCGCTCGGTCACCGCCCGCACCGCCGCCCGCATGTCCGGGTAGTGCGGATAGGTATAGGCGGTGAAGACGCCCGGCCGGCCGGTGACATGCGGCAGCGGCCAGTCCTCGCGGGTCTGGAACTCAAAGCCGAGGCCCGGCACCTCAGGGTTGCCGCTGGCGCCCAGCACGCTGAAGCGGTCGAGGCCGTCAAACATCCAGCCGCCGAGGCCCAGGGCCTGCAGCATCAGCATCCCGGCATAGCAGCTGGTGGTGCACTCGGCCGTCGACTCGGTGATCGCATACTGCTCGACGAAGCTCAGGGGGTAGGGGTGCTCGACATCGACCAGATCTTTAAACTCCTCCATGCCGGGGATCTGCTGGCCCTTCAGGTCGTCAAAGATGCAGTAGCCGTTCTGGGTCAGGAAGCACAGGATCAGCAGCAGGTGCTGGGCCACATCGGTGACCGGGATGACCATCGTTGTCCCGGGCCGGTTCACGCACCAGGTGTTGTGGCCCTCCATATAGGGCTCCATCGGCGGCAGGTTCAGCCGCCCATCCGCCAGCTTCACCACCAGCTGGCGGTGCGCATCCAGCCAGCTCTGCAGCTTGACCTCGCCAGCCGCGTTGCGCTCCAGCAGCGCCCCGGAGTCGCGGGTCGGCAGCAGGTAGACGCCCTCGTCGTCGGTATAGAAGAACTCGCAGGTGTGGAAGCCCGCCGCCGAGGGGAAAGTCCGCCCGCCCGCCGCCGCGGAGTAGTTCGCCAGCTGCGGCGCATAGCGCTCGTTGCGGGTGATCATGTGGTGCCAGCCGGTGTTGCCGGCCATGCTGGCCAGCACCAGCATCTGCTCGGTGGGGTCCAGGGGCTGCGGCGCGTGCCGGCTCTTATAGGCCAGCGGCCCATCGGGGATCTCAAAGCCCAGGCCAAAGCGCCGCGCCCGCCGGCCGTGCAGGGCCTCGATCAGCGGGAACTGCACCGCCGCCTGCAGCCCTGGATGCCCCGCCGGCATCCCGTCGAGGCGCACCTTGTCCAGCAGCAGGCGGCCGCTGCTCTCAAGCTCGGCGCCCCAGGCCCGCAGCTGAATCGCGCTCAGCACTCCGCCGGTGCCGATGAGCAGCCGCGCCAGCGCGGACCTGCGGGTCAGCTCTCCAGTGCCGCTGCGGCGCTGGGACTCGTCATGTGTCGCCATAGAAGCCTCCCATCCTCGAGTCCACCGCCCTGCGGGCTCCGCACCTTGGCAGGTCGCCGCGGGGCTGGGGCGATTGTAACCCGCCGGCCTGCCGCTTTGCGCCGATCCCGGCAATAAACAGCAAAAATTGGCCGGACTGCGAAGCTTTTGTTATGCAGAAAGGCAAGCAGTCCTGAGGGCCAGCCCCGACAGTCCACAGCCGGCCGCCGCCATGCCGCCGCCCGGCCGCCGCCCGGCCGCTGTGGGCGATGGGCCGGCCACGCCATGCCGCCGCGAAGCAGCACCGCCCAAGCCCAGCCCGGCCGCGCCTCTTTGCGCTGGACGCTTGCACGGTTCTGCAGCTGTCAGCCTGCCAGGCCCGGCAGCGTCGCCAGTCCGGGTGCACTTGCTGGCAGCCAGCCCGGGGCAAAGTTTTAACCTGCAGTGCCCGATTTGCACGTTGGAGAGTTCTTTCAAAATAGCCGGGGCGGCACTTTTAACCTTCATCCCTGAAAAAGCACCTGAAAGAAGCACTCTGCATTTTGTACTTTGAAAATCGAAAACGCGCTTTCATTCCCTCATCATTCCCGCCCATGGACAGCTTGCCTGTAAACATAATCAAGTAATGCCCTCCACCTTTCGCCTGCGGGACAGCGCCAGCGCAGGCCATCAGGCCCGCTGCGCTGCCAGGCCCATCCAGACACCCACGCCCGATCCACCCAGGCACCCGGCCTCTGCAGGCACCCAGCCAGTCAAGGTGCACGGCCAGTCCAGATGCACGGCCAGTCCAGGCAGCCGGCCCGCTTAGACACCCGGCCCGCCCAGGCGCACGGCGCGGCCCGGAAAGTGTACCCGCGCTGCAGGCCCTTGGGACGCCCCGCGGCCCGTGTTATCACAAGGGAGCCGGCTTTATCACAACAGCGCCAGCAACCAGCGGATGCTCCGCCGCTCGCAAGCTCGCCGCGGGCTGGGCTACGCCGGGCAGGCCCGGCAACTGCGAGGGCACCGAGGTGCTTGTTGGGCCCGCATGGCAATGCGGGCAAGCTGGGGCCCTGACTGCATATGCAGTCACGCGGCGGCCGGAAAGAAGGAAAGAAGGAGAGAAGGAAAGAAGGAAAGTAGGAGAAAAGGAGAGGGGTGAGGGGAGATGGGAGAGGGGAGGAGGTGAGGGAGAAGGTGGTGATTGGCGAGTAGCGAGTGGCGAGGGGCGAGGGAGATGGGAGAGGGGTGAGGGGTGAGGGTGAGGAGGGAGTCACCCCTGGGCGGGCGGTGGGAAGCGGGCCAGGCGCGGGGTGGCTTAAGAATGATGCTGGAGAGGTGTGAGCTGGGAGGTGGCAGGTGGTAGGGAGGGAGGGAAAGGCAAGGAAGCAGCGCGGCAGAGCTGCTGAGCGCCTACCAAGCGGGCAAGAACCGAGGACCGTTCTTCAATTGGAGCGCGGGCACCCTGCGGATGTTCCGCTGCTCGCAAGCTCGCAGCGGCCTGGGTTACGCCGGGCTAAGCCCGGCAACTGCGAGGGTACCGCGGTGCTTCGGTGGGCCCGCATGGCAATGCGGGCAGGCTGACCTCAACTGCAGACAAGGCCCTTCCCCGGACTGCCGTCCGGGGCCACTTAAGCCCGACTGGGACCACCGGCTTAGCCGGCATCTTGCGGATACTCCGCTGCTCGCAAGCTCGCCGCGGCCTGGGTTACGCCGGGCGGGCCCGGCAACTGCGAGGGTCCCGCGGTGCATCTTCAATTGGAGCGCGGGCACCCTGCCCGCATTTTGTCGGACCACCGGCTTTAGCCGGCATCTCCTTTCCGTGGCCCCGCCCGCCAGGCATCCCACTGCGCCTGCAGGCTGGCCTCGATGGCCCGGAAGTGCGAGGCTATCGCCCGGGCTTCATCAGCATCGCGGACCTCCTCGATCACAAACAGGCCGCCATCTTCTGCGTCGATGTCCCAACCTGCCTCGCCGTCGCCATCTAGATAAGCGGCGGTCTTCTCGTAGGCCGCGGCGCGACTGTCGAGCGCATCCAGCGTCTGTCCCAGATCCAGCGGATCAAGTTGAAGGGGCACTGTTTGGCCTGACTTCGGTGTAGACATGCGTTCTCCTCCCTGTCCGGCATGGCGCGGCCAATTCGCCGCCCGCTGGCGCCGCTATGCAAGCACAGCCTCTTCCGCCGAGGCGCAGCCCACCGGCAGCACCGGCTGAAGAGTACCCTGGCCTGACAGCCATTTGCGCGGCTGACTAGAGATTCAGAAGTGAATGTCTAGTCACTGCCTGCCTATCCATGCCGTGACTGCATATGCAGTCACGCAGCGGCTAAAAAAGAGAGGGGGTAAGCGTGAAGATGAGGAGGGTGTCACCGTTGCGCTTGCCGCTGGTGGCCACATAATCGCGCGGCGCACCGCTAGTGAATTGCCCGCGATAGGTGTGTAGGCTCTTCTTCGCCTTCTCAAAGAGCAGAACAACTTGCGCATTTGCCAAGACTGCGTTGGCCCGGAGCGCTTTTGCGGGCCGCTCAGCCCCTGACCACAGTAGTCCCAGCTGCCGTCCGGGTTTTCGTGATCAAGGTAGCCCGAACGTTCACCGTGTACAGGATCAGTGAAGCAGACCACCACAGACTTGTTCTTAGCCCAGTAGACGATACCGGTCTGCGGGTTGCCTCCGCCGAGAAATTTGAGGACTTGTTCTCTAGTGTAGTCCTGGCCAAGTTCAAACGGCAGCGCTAGTCCCTTTGCCTCAATATGAGTTGTCATGAAGCACACTTTCCATTCTCCTCTAGCACTACCTGTATGAATCAACCAGTTTACTGCACAGATGATCGTTCCCTCCTGCAGCGATCATCTGTAAACAGTCTTTGGTTCTTTCATCAACCAACGTTTTGTCATAGGTCAACGAGCAGAGGTAGTAGTTGTGCGATTGCAGGACGTACAAAGAGCACGACCATTGCTAAGACTAGTTACCCCACCTTCACTCCATCTTTGCACGTGATCAGCGTCCATTTCGCTTATGTCAGAAAACTCTCTTCCACAGCTCTGACACTTTCCACCACAAAGATGGTAGAGAGCGAGACGCTCTTCTTCCGAGAAAGCGCGCTTGCGATCCTTACGCTCTACAGAAGGGTTGAGAGCCAGGAAGTACCTTGTAAGAGTGGACAGCCGGTCTCTGAGGCTACTTGAGTCGTTCGTGCCTTGTTGCATCAGTCTACCAAACTCAATTAGAACCGGGTCTCGGTCCTCTTCAGGTTTCTGGAGGTTGCTGGCCCTCAAGGCATTGAACTCCAAAAGGAACTTCCGCATATCAGACTTCAATGATTTGCCAGCATACAGTCGATCTATTGACTTAACAAACAAATGATAGAGTGGTATATATGCCTGACGGTCCAAGAGCGGATCGAGCTTACTAAACACCGATGCGGTGATCTCCAGAGCTTTTGATACCTTCTCGAGCAATGCACGTTTCTCAGCACTTGGATAGACCTTGTTGTTTCTCACCATGTCATCTAAGTACTTTTTCTTCAGATCAGCTATTGGACTTGCACCATCTTTCTCGTGCTTTTCAATCAAGAGAATTTTCGCAGCTGCCTCTAAGTGAGAGTACCTTGAGTTCTTGAAGCGTACCTTTTCCTTGAAGAACTTCAGCTCCGCTACACGTCTAATCAGATCTACCATGTCTCCGCCCATGGCATTGCGCTTTTCAGCCGCATTGAGTGGCTCGCCATTGTTTAATCTGGAAAACAACTCCTCAATATCGTCCTCTGTAGCGTCCTGTATAAAAACAAGATCGAGTGGACGCGACTTGAACCATTCTCTCCAGTACTCAGAAAGGTCCGCAAACCTGTCGCCTCCTTTGGGGATTGGCAAGTCGCTAGGTACTTCCATGAACTCAAAGTCTTTTGCCAGTGGGACTTTACTTTCTAAAAACTCCCATACTGCATGCAGCCTTTGCTTCCCATCTATGATTGCATAACGGTAGCGATCTGACTTTTTGTGGAGATCATGCAGGTAGAATTTGGGGATATCAATGCAGTTGAAGATAGAGTCTATGAACAGCTGCTGCTTGTCCGGCGACCAAACTCCAGATTCTCGCTGGTAGACGGGGTTCTCGTCGAGCATGTTCCTTTCGACGAATAGCTTTCCAATGGGCGTGGGGGTCGTGATGCACCTCATAGTCGACCATGTTATCAGAATCTAGCTTGGTTCAGTCAATTGGCGTTGCTTGGATGTTGACAGGCCAGCAGTTGCTACAGGGTAGGCTCTTGTCCTAGCGAGCTCAAGACTAGCGGAACACACTTCGGCTAGGTGAGGTGGGGTAAGTCTCACGCCTGCCGTTTACAGGGGGGCATGCCTGCGCTACTCAAGTCATCCGCAACAGAACGCTAATCTATTGTATGAACTGCGCGTGTAGACGCCCGGGAAAGGTAAGAGTAGCAACCTCATGAGCATCAATCAGTCAGCTCCACGTGTGTACCAGGGAGTGCAGTCCACAACTGACTTTGGCGGTGCCTCTTCACGATGGAGCCGGAGTGCCCGCTGAAGCCGGCGTTCCCACATAAGAATGGCGCGCGCCCTGAAGCGGCACGCCGACAACATGTCGGCCCTACCCGATGCATTGAAGCGGGACGCTGAGGGCATGTCGGGGCTACCCGGTTTCGCGCAACGGTACGCCGACAACATGTCGGCCCTGCCCAGTGCATTCCCACGGCACGCCGACAACATGTCGGCCATACCCGATGCATTGCTGCGGGACGTAGAGGGCATGTCGGGGCTACCCGGTTTCGCGCAACGGTACGCCGACAGCATGTCGGCCCTACCCGATGCATTGCTGCGGGACGCCGACAACATGTCGGCCCTACCCGAAGCATTACTGCGGAACGTCAAGGGTATGTCGGGCCGAGCATGCTCGGCCCCTACCGGACGCCGACAACATGTCGGCCCTACCCGCCCCCCAGCTGTCTGCCCCAGCCGTCGAGCTTGCGCTTGCGCAGGCGGATGGCATCCGGGGTGACCTCCACCAGTTCGTCGTCCTGCAGGTATTCCAGGGCCTGCTCCAGGGAGAAGCGCAGGGGCGGGCGGATCTTCTGCAGCTCCTCGGCCCCCGCCGCGCGCATGTTGGTCAGCTTCTTCTCGCGCACTATGTTCACCCCCAGGTCGTTGGCCCGCGAGTTCTCGCCGACGATCATCCCTTCATACACCGTGTCGCCCACGTTGACGAAGAGCGGCCCGCGGTCCTGCAGGGTCAGCATGGCATAGGCCATCGCCTTGCCCGGACGGTCGGCGACCAGCGAGCCGTTCTGGCGGTCGATGGACAGGGGGTTTAAATCGCTGTGCCCGATCAGCAGGGTGGAGAGCAGGCCGGTGCCGCGCGTGTCGGTGAGGAACTGGCCGCGAAAGCCGATCAGCCCGCGGCTGGGGATCTCGAACTCCAGGCGCACGCGGCCCGAGCCGTGGTTGACCATCTTCACCATCCGCCCGCGGCGCATCGAGAGCTTCTCGGTGACCACGCCGGTATAGGCCTCGGGGATGTCCACCACCGCCAGCTCGAGGGGCTCGACCTTGCGGCCCTCGAGCTCGCGCACGATGATCTGGGGCTTGCCCAGCGCCAGCTCAAAGCCCTCGCGGCGCATGGTCTCCACCAGCACGGCGAGCTGCAGCTCGCCGCGGGCCGAGACGATGAAGGCCTCGCCGGCCTCGGCGGGCTCGACGCGGATCGAGACGTTGTAAAGCAGCTCCTTGTCCAGGCGGTCCTTGAGGTGGCGGCTGGTGAGGTACTTGCCGCTCTTGCCGGCCAGGGGGGACTTGTTGACGTGGAACTCCATGCTGATCGTGGGTTCCTCGACGGAGATGGCGGGCAGGGGCCGCGGGTCCAGCGCATCGCCCACCGTATCGCCGATGAAGGCCTCGGCGATGCCGGAGATGGCGGCGATGTCGCCGGCATGGACCTCGGCCTCGATGCGCTGCAGGCCCTCGTAGGAATAGACCTTGGTCAGGGTGGCCCGGGCCCCCGACTGCGCGCCGCCCTTGAGCAGCACGGCATCGCCGCCCTGGCGCAGGGTGCCGCCAAAGAGCTTGCCGACGGCGATACGGCCGACGTAATCAGAGTAGTCGAGGCTGGTGACGAGGAACTGCAGGGGCGCGGCGGGGTCGACCCTCGGCGGCGGGATGTGCTCCAGGATGGCGTCGAAGAGCGGGGCCAGGGAGCCCTGGAGCTGCAGGGCGGTGATGTCGCTGGTGCCGCCGTCCTCGGGCGCCTCGGTGATGGCGATGCCAAGCTTGGCCTGGGTATAGAGCACGGGGAAATCGAGCTGGTCCTCATGGGCGTCGAGGTCGATGAAGAGGTCCAGCAGCTCGTCCAGCACCTGCTTGATGCGGCGGTCGGGGCGGTCGATCTTGTTGATGACGACCAGGATCGGCAGGCCGCGGGCGAGGCTCTTGGAGAGCACGAAGCGGGTCTGGGGCAGGGGGCCCTCGGCGGCGTCGACCAGCAGCATCACGCCGTCCACCATGTTCAGGGTGCGCTCGACCTCGCCGCCGAAGTCGGCGTGGCCGGGGGTGTCGACGATGTTGATCTTCACGCCCTGGTAGATGATGGCCGTGTTCTTGGCCATGATGGTGATGCCCTTCTCGCGCTCGAGGTCCATGGAGTCCATCACGCGCTCGTTCACCTGCGCGCCCTCGCGGAAGACGCCGGACTGCCAGAGCATGGCGTCAACGAGGGTGGTCTTGCCGTGGTCAACGTGGGCCACGATGGCGATGTTGCGCAGGTCGGGGCGCGGGACCAGTTCGGGATGGCTGCTCATGAGTACTCCTTGAGCGGCGCTGCGGGGCCAGCGCCGGGCCGGCGCGGGCCGGTGAGTGGCACTGCGCGGGGCGCGGGATTATAGACGGCGGCGGGATATACTCTCGGGATGCTGAAGAATGCGCCGCTGCTTTTGCTTCTTATTGCCCTGCTGGGCCTGGGCGCCTGTACATCAGCGCGGCGCGGCGCGGGTCTGCCAGCGGGCAGCGCGCCACCGCCGGGGCAGCAGGCGCTGCAGCAGCCGGCCCTGGCCGGGACAAGCCTGCCGGGGGGCCTGGCTGGCAGCCTGCCGAATCCGGCGCAGCTTGCCGGGAAGCTTGGGCCGGCAGCGCGCCGCTCGAGCTATCTGCCTGAAGATCTGGCGCGCCCGGGCGACGGCTTTGACCCCCTGCTGCCGAGCCAGAACATCCAGGACGGCAACGGCGATATCGCGATGGTCTCCACCTTCGGCCAGCCGGGCAGCCCGGGCTTCAGCGGCGCGGCCTATGCGAGCTATCGCTTCACCCTGCCGGACTATGAGGGCAACAGCCTGATCAGCTACAGCATGACCAACGCCCCGGCGACTGAAGCTGACCTTTACATCGGCCTGGCCAACTGGGGCGCGAACCGCTGGGACCTCTTCCAGGGGAGTGCCGGCCACAGCGTCAGCCCGCCGAGCCTGGCGCCCTACTTCCTGCCGGACGGCAGCCTGCTGGCACTGGTACTGCTGGTGGGGGTGAACAGCCTGGAGCTGAGCTCGATCCGGGTCGGCAGCCCGCCGCCGGAGGTCACGCTGACGGCGACGCCGCGCTTTGGCCTGGCACCGATGACGGTGAACTTCAGCGCCGCCGGCGCGAGCGACCCCGACGGCAGCATCGTGCAGTACCGCTGGGACCCCGAGGGCGACGGCGTCTTTGACCTCTCCACCGGCGCTGAGCCGACCCTGCAGCATGAGTACACGCAGCAGGGCAGCTTCGACGCCGCTGTGCGGGTCTTTGACGACCAGGGCGTTTACAGCGAGCAGCATCTTACGATCAACACGGCGAACCGCTCGATGTTCAGCTATGGGACCCAGAGCACAATGGATTTCGGCGGCGCAGTGGTTGTCTGTGCTGACGGGCACTTGATGGTGTTTGGCCAATCCCGCGACCAGAGTCTGTTCGAGACGCTGCGGGTGGATAAGTTTTCTCCGGAAGGCAGCCTTGACTTCAGCCTGAGTGTACCCATAGCCAGCGCCGGGAACATAGTTGACGCACACCTGGCAGGCGACGGCTTTATCTATGCAGTGGGGCAGACCAACCAGAATGCGAAAGGTGACGTTTTGATCCAGAAGTGGAGCCAGGATGGGGAATTGCTCTGGACCCGCCGCCTCGGGGGACCGGATGACAGTGAGTTCTTTTCCTCCATCAGTGTGTCTGGCGGGAAGATCTACCTTGGCGGCCATTACTTCGTCGACGCACTTGGCAGAAGCCTTGGTCTGGCGGCCTGCCTGGACAGTGAGGGCACCCCGGAGTGGTTCACCAGCCTCATCGCGCCCGAGTCAGCTTTTTTCAGCTCAATGGCGATCATGGCGCCCAGCCAGGTGCTGGACGGTGGCCTGGCCTTCTGCGGCAGCTACCAGCACAGTCAGTCCGATACCGATGCACTCTTTGCTTTTATCGACTTCCAGGGCAATCTGGACGCGAGCCGGATCCTGGGAGAAGACGGCAGCTTCGAATCCGCTACCGCCATTGTGCTTAGCGGCGGAGTTCTTCCCACGACTTACATTGTGGGCAACCTGTCAGGAGGCGACCGTTTCCTGTACCGTTCGGGGATAACAGACACAGTAGTGTCCTTTACTGCATCGGACGGCGTGCCAATTTTTGTCAATGACCTGGCCCTGGTGGGTGGACAGGCAACCGTTTTGCTGCAGCATTCGACGAGTATCGATACAGGCACGCCGCTGCTGGCCGCCTTTGACGGAACACTGTCCCAGACTGAAAGCCTGCTTGTGCTGGGTGGTGATGCAACGCAGATATTCAACGCAGATCTGGCCAACTATGGCAATGGGAGTTTCGTGCTAAGTGGAAGGATCAGGCACGAACTGCCACAGACCACGGACAACCTGAGTCTGAACATCAGCCCCAGCGCTCTGGCCTGGAGCGACATTTCGCCGGCCAATGGCTCGCCCACAACTCTGGAACTCAGCACTCTGAACCTGACTCCGATTGTGGTTTCCAACTTCCAGTTCAACCGACAGGCATCGGATGAAGACGTCTTTGTAATGCTCGACGCGACCAGCTGAGGGCCGGGCAGCCCTATTGACAGCCCGGTATACTCTGGCTGTGAGTTATACAGGTCTGCTTACGGCTGGGCTGGCCTTGTTGATCCTTGCTTTGGTCTCCTGCGGCGGACAGCCGCAGCCGCAGACCTCTGCGCCCCTGAATACGCCCACAGATGCGCCCACTGATGTGGCTGCGCCGGGTGCTGCGGGCCTACCCTCGCTGCGTGACATTGAAGAGCTGCTGCCGGCGCTGAGCGGCCGGGGGGCGAGTTACAGTCCCGCTGATCTGTACCGCGATGGCGCGGACCTGGAGGCGCTCCTGCCGAGCCAGCTTGTCAGCCCGGTGGAGAACGAGCCCTGGCTGACTTACCAGACTGTCAGCATCACAGGCGCCGGTCTGCAGGGCCGGGCCTATGCCGCCTACAGCCTGTGGCCCGGGGACTACAGCGGCGAAGCTCGCATCAGCCTCAACTGGGGCAGTGCTGTGCCTGCCGGCACGGCCCTGCTGGCCCTGGCCAACTGGCAGAGCCTGCGCTGGGAGCTGTGGCCGGTGGATGCCAGCGGCAGCGTGCTGCTGCCGGAGCTTGGCAGCTATACAGCGCCTGACGGCCGGCTGCTGCTGATCTGCATGCTGCAAAAGACCAGCCTGCGTTCGCTGCGCTGGATCCGCCTGGGCAGCCCGGCGCCAGAGCCGCAGATTACAGGCCAGCCGCTGCTGGGCCGCGTGCCCTTCACGGTGCAGTTTGACGGCAGCGCCAGCACGGACGAGGGAAGCATCGCAGAGTACCTCTGGGACCCCGAAGGCGACGGCAGCTTTGTCTCCAGCGGAACAGACGCGCAGTTTCAGTTTGAGTACACGCAGACCGGCGATTACAGCGCAGCGCTGCGCGTCGTGGATAACAGCGGGGTCTATAACACGGCCAGCACGACGGTGCAGGCACGCGATTATGTCTTCCACAGCTTTGGCGACGGCGAGCAGCAGTATGGCAGCCGGGTCCTGCCCGCCGCGGATGGCAGCCTGATCATCAGCGGGGCGATGCGGGCCGGGGCCACCTATGCGCCCATGCTGGCGCTGACTGAGCCGCAGGCGCCGGCGGTGCAGGCCTTCATCAAGGTGCTGCCGGGGAACTTTGAGGCCCGGGACTGCGCCCTGGGGCCCGACGGAGCTGTGTATCTGTGCGGGACCCTGGTGCGCAGCGGCGGCGAGCTGAACGCCGTGCTGCAGAAGTGGAACCCCGATGGCAGCCTGGTCTGGAGCCGCGAGTTTGGCTCCGAGCTGGACAGGGAGGCCTTCAGGGCGCTGGTCTGCAGCGCGGACAGCGTTTATGTGGCCGGCGAGATCCTGCCGGAGGGCGGCGCGCTGCAGGGCCTGCTGGCGCGGATCAGCAGCGAGGGCAGCCTGCAGTGGATCAGCGTGCTCAGCGAGCCACAAAGCAGCGTCTTTTATGACCTGGCCTGGCTGGAACCGGAGGCTAGCGGCGAAGCCGCCCTGCATGCCTGCGGCGGCTTCTTTGCCGCCGGGGACCCGCAGGCCCTGTACTGCAGTTTTGACAACGCGGGGAACCTGCTGGCCAGCCAGAGCCTGGGGTCGGCCGCCGCGGCTGAGACTGCCTTTGGCCTGCTGGCCAGTGGCAGCGCTGCAGCAGCAGAGCTGTGCATCGCCGGGACAGGCAGCAGCAGCGGGGAGAGCTTCAGCTTTGTCTCGCGGCCGGGTGCGGGGGGCAGCCTGATCCCGCTGGCCGGCGCGGACAGCATGAACCTATGCAGCCTGATCGCGCTGAGCGGCGGAGGCCTGGGCCTTTCGATAAGCGCGCCGGACCTGGAAACCAGCCAGACCCGCAACCTGCTGCTGGGCCTGAGCAGCGCGGACTTCAGCATCAGCAGCGGGCGGGTGATGGACTTTGCCTATGGCGAGCTGATCTTCGGCGCGGACATGCTGGAGCTTAACGGAGAGCTGGCGCTGGCCGCCGGCTGCGGCGGGCCGCTGCCCCAGCCGCTGAGCATTGAGCTGGAGGCGCAGCTGCTGGCCCCGGAATGGGAAGCAGTCAGCGCCCAGGCTGAAGAGCTGGCAGGGCTGGGCGTCGGGCTGCATTCCGGCCCCGCGCTGGAGCTTGATAACGGAGCCTTCGACCGCCAGATCCCCGGCGACAGCGACATGCTTTTTGGTCTGCTGGCGCTGCAATAGTCCCTGCGGGCATGAGTCGGCGTTCAAAAGAAGGGCGCGGGTTGCCTGCGACCCAGCCGTCTCGCCCAAGCGCTCGCCGGCCTGGACAACGCCGGGCTAAGCCCCAAGGCCATTCCGTCTCGCGCAAGCGCTCGCCGGCCTAGGCAACGCCGGGCTAAGCCCCAAGGTCATTCCGTCTCGCGCAAGCGCTCGCCGACCTAGGCAACGCCGGGCTAAGCCCGGCAGCCATATCTAAACAAGGTAAAGGGCGCGGGTTGCCCCGCGCCCTGGATAGTCCAGTTAAGATGCGGACTGAAGTCCGCGCTCCCGCTTAGGCGCCAAGCTGGAAGCGGTGGAAGCGGGCGACGGTGATCGTGTCGCCAAGTTCCTTTTCCACGCCCTTGAGCCAGTCGCCGACCTTGAGCTTGTCGTCCATCACGAAGGGCTGCTCAAGCAGCACGTTCTCCGCGAAGAATTTGCCCATGCGGCCCTCGACCATCTTCTCAGCGATCTCGGCGCTCTTGCCCTCGGCCTGGACCTGCTCCAGCAGGAAGGCGCGCTCCTTGGCGATCACATCGGCGGCGATGCTCTCGCGGCTGACGCCCTGGGGGATGCTGGCCGCGATCTGGAAACAGATGCCCTTGACGGCCTCAAGGAAGCGGGCCTCCTTGTGGGTCTCCGGCTTGCCGGTGGTGACGCAGACCAGCACGCCGATGCGGCCGGCGGTGCCGTGCAGGTAGTCACCGAGGTAGTCGTTGGGATCGTTGCTGCGCTCGATCACCACCGCGCCAAGCTGCAGGTTCTCGTGCACCTTGGCCACGGACTCGGTGATGGTCTCATGCAGGGGCTTGCCGTTCATGTCCAGCTCGCGCACCACATCCAGCTCGACGCCGCGCAGGGCCTGGCCGGTCTGGACATCCGCGGAAAGGACAAACTTCGCCAGCTCGTCGATCAGGCTCTTGAAGTTATCGGTCGCGGCGACGAAGTCGGTCTCGCAGTGCAGGATCACCATGCTGCCGTTGCGTTCGTCATCCTTGTGGATCTTGATCAGGCCCTCGTTGGCCGCGCGGTCCGCCTTGGAAGCGGCCTTGGCCAGGCCCTTGGCGCGCAGCAGGTCCGCGGCCTTCTCCATGTCGCCATCGGCCTCGGCCAGCGCCTTCTTGCAGTCCATAATGCCTGCGCTGGTACGCTCGCGCAGTTCCATCGCCATCTTTGCTGTAATCTCAGCCATGTCTTTCTCCTCGCCGGTCTGCTTCAACGCCGCCAGTCCGCGGTCACGCAGTGCCAGCACATCTTCAGGCTTGAACCTGCCCATGGTGTTTCAGCAGCCAGGCCGGATTGCTCCGGCCCGGCGTTTTGGACTCATGTAATACCTAGGCTTCGGCGGAACCATTCAAATCGCCGTTGACCTCGGGCTCCGGGCTGGGAGCGGGGGCTTCGCCCGCCGGCTCCGCCGGGGCCATGCCGTTGGAGGCATGCGTGTCAGCAGCGCTCTCCGCCGGGGTCTCAGCCGCGCTGGCGGCAGCAGCGGCAGCGGCGGCAGCCTTGGCCTTCTTGTTGCTCTCGCCCAGCAGCGCGGCGGCGTTCTCATCCTCCGCGGTTTCGGCGGCGCGGATGAAGACGCTGTCCGGCGGCAGATAGCCGTACTTGGCCTCCATGATGCTGTCGGCCACGATCTGGCAGAACAGACGGATGGAGCGGATGGCGTCGTCGTTGCCCGGCAGCTTGAAGTCCACGTCGTCCGGGTCGCAGTTGGTGTCGAGGATGCCGATGATGGGGATCTTCAGGCGGCGGGCTTCCTTGACCGCGATACCTTCCTTCTTCACGTCGACGATGAAGAGCGCGTCGGGCAGGCCGTTGAGGTCTGCCAGACCGCCGAGGAACTTCTCCAGGCGGCTCATCTCGTCGTCGATGAAGCGGCGGTCCTTCTTGGTCAGCTCGTCGATCTCACCGCTGTCGCGCATCTTGCGCAGCTCGCGCAGGCGCGCGGTACGGGCGGAGATGGTCTGGCGGTTGGTCAGCAGGCCGCCCAGCCAGCGCTGGTTCACATAGGGCATGCCGCACTTGGTCGCCTCTTCCTTCACCGCATCCTGGGCCTGCTTCTTGGTGCCGACGAAGAGGATGTTCTTGCCCGCGGAGACCAGCTCGTGGACGTAGGCATGCACCTCGTCGATCAGCTTGGTGGTCTGCTGCAGGTCAATGATGTGGATACCGTTGCGCTTGGTATAGATGTAAGGTGCCATCTTGGGGCACCACTTGCGCGTCGGGTGGCCGAAGTGAACGCCACACTCCAAAAGCTGGCGCAGCGAAATAAGAGCCACTACAACCTCCTGAGAGGGGATTTGATTAGCCGCCCACGGGCACCCGCGATGCGGGCGTGGCTTCGCCGGGGGAAGCGGGCGAGGATTATAGCAGGCGTCGGCAGATATATGTCAAGCCTGCCTGCCCTGCTGCAGCCAGCATTCCTGAAGCTGCGTTCCAGTCCGAGGCGTCAGGCGTACTGATGTACGCGCCCGGTGAAGCATCCAAAGCCGGGGCGGGAATTCCATCCCGCCCCTACATGTTGAGTTTCGGGAGGTTGTTCACACAGAACTCTGTGAGATGCTGAAGGTTACGAGCACAACGGCATCCGGAGGAATCCTGCGTGAACAACCAATGCAAGCATAGCAAGTTCAGTGTGCGCGAGCGGCTTCTGGCCGTGAAGCGCGTTCTAGAAGAGGGCTGGCGGGTAACTGCCGTATCCAAAGCGATCGGATCCAGCCGTCAGATCATCTATCGCTGGATAAAGCGATTCCAGGAGTTTGGGGAGGCGGGCCTTGAGGATCGCAGCAGCCGTCCCAAGAGCTGCCCGTGGCGGCTGGACGCCCTGATTTGTCTGGCAATCCAGAGGCTGCGGCTGGACGGCCACCCTTTGCGGGTCGTGGCGGAAAGGGTCCAGCTGCTGCCTTGTACAGTCTGGCGGCAGCTGAAGCGTTGGGATCTCAACCGCCGTGCGCGTCCCGAGCGCGAAGCTGTACAGCGCTACGAGGCAGACAAGCCCGGCGAGCTCGTGCACATGGACACCAAGAAACTACGCAGCTTCGACTGGGCCGGGCGCAAATTCATTAATGATGGCGGACGACGCCAGCGGGGAGCGGGACGGCAGTATCTGCACGTCATGGTCGACAGTCACAGCCGGATCGCCTTTGCACAGATCCTGCCGCGCGAAAATGCCGCAGCCAGTCTGGCCTTCTTCCAGGCAGCTCAGGAATTCTTCAGCAGCCTGGGGGTCTCGATTAGCCGCCTGTTGACCGACAACGGATCAGCCTACCGCAGTAAGGCTATGGCGGCTGGGTTGCCCGAAGGCGTGAAGCACAGCTTTACCAGGGTGCGGCGACCTCAAACCAACGGCAAGGCTGAGCGCTTCATCCGGACCGCCATGGAAGAGTGGGGCTACCGCCGCTACGAAAACAGCCGCCAGCGTGATTCGATCCTGCCCCAGTGGCTGAAGTACTACAATGAAGAGCGTAGCCACAGCGGAATCGGGCATAAAGCCCCAATCTCAAGACTGTAAACAGGCTCCTGCAACTCGACA
>JADZFO010000004.1 GCA_020849855.1 bacterium
TCACCGTGCCGTCGGGGTCCATGCTGGCGGTGGCGTTGAAGCTCACCACCACGGGCTTGTCGCCACTGGTCGGGCTGGCCTGCAGGTCGGCCACCGGGGGCTGGCTGGCGCTGACATTGATCTGCACCATCGCCTCATCCTGCAGGTCCTGGTCATCAGTTACCCGCAGCGTCACGTCATAGCTGCCGGGCGTGTCATAGATAAAGCTCGCCGTATTCAGGCCAAAGCTGTCGCCCTCACTGCCGCTTTCGTTGAAGGTCCCGTCGCCGTCGAGGTCCCACTCATAGTTGGCGATGGTCCCGTCGCTGTCTGCGCTGGCCGAGGCGTCAAAGATCACGCTCAGCGGGGCGATGCCGGAATCGAAGTCCGGCACAATACTGGCCACCGGGGGCTGCGGGGTGGAAAGCTGGATGCTGCTCAGGACAGCCGCGTTGGCGCCCTTGACCGCCACGCAGAGCAGATGGATATCGCTGGGCGAGATGTACTCGGTGAAGCCCGGCAGGACCAGCAGGCCATCCGCCGGGATTTCAAACCAGGACCAGAAGCCGCCGTCAAAATCGCTCAGAGCCAAATAGCAGTCGCCTTCTTCGGGGGCGTCGCTGAAGTTCAGCTGAATGGCCACTGTTGCATCATTGTTGTAGTCCGGCAGGGTGAAGGCGTAGACGGCATAGGCCAGGTTGGCCAGGCCGCTGTCGCCGGGGCCGAAGTCCGGGATAAAGCCGGCTGTTGTGCCCGCCGGGCTGACGCGGTTGCTGGGCAGGCCGGGGTCAAAGTCCGCGCCATCGCTGTAGCCATCGGCCAGCGTGAAAGAAGCGCCGCGCTGGGCCAGCAGCTGGGCCGGTCCGGCCAGCCTGAAGGGGGCGGAAGTACTGGCCGGAGAGACCGGGGCGCTGCGCCGAGCAGCATCAGGCAGCGCGCTGACCTGGGCTGTCCGGGAATCACCGCCGCATGAAGCCAGCAGCAGCAGCACAATCAGTGGAAGAACCAATCTGTGATACGACATTTGAACCTCCGGTGAGTCTAAACCAGACTCTGCGCATGGGTGCAGGTAGCGCCGCAGCAGGTTGGCAGCAGTTCAACTGGGGTTACACCCCCCAACCAGTCCGGCAGCGCAACAAGGGATCAGGAACAAGATAACTCAGTTCCGCAAAACATAGCACCGGTTCTAATCCATTAGATCCGGTGCTGCGCTGTGGGGTGACAGGCGCGCTAGAAGCGGTAGCCGTACACCATTGCGCTGCCAACGGTGGCGCGGAAAGCTACAGCGGGGTGACCATTGATCTCAGCCAAAGTGACCCAGTCGCCATTCGGACTTGTCCCGGTCAGCACATCCTCGCCCGTCCAGTTCGCCAGCGCATCGCCATCAATGCTATTGCTGCTGAAGTAGCGCAGGGTACGCGAGCCCATTCCGTCACCCTTTACATGTACAGCAACCGGCAGGCTGTTTACAAATCCGAGGCTGCCATACAGTCCGCTTTCGTTGCCGGGGTCCAGAACGAAGTTGGATGACCCCGCGCCGGACCAGTCCGCCGCCGCCCCGCCGGTTGAAGTCTTGGCGCGGCGGAACTTGAAGCCGACCCCGGCATCGTCCTGCATGACAAAACCAGGTTGCCCACTGACCTCTGCAAGCGACATATAGAGCATGCCGTTGCCGGCATCCACCGAGGCCTTTGTACCTCCGGTCCAGTTTGCGGCCACCTGACCGGTAGTATTGCTGGCCCGGGCGAACTTGGTAATCTCGCTGCCGATGTTCGTGTCCTCATCGACATAGATGATTGCGGGGTTACCGGAAATCACAGCCAGGCTGCACCAGCGTCCTATGGAATGGTTGGCCGCGCTGTCCACTGTGATCAGACCACTCCAGTCCGCGGCGTTGGCACCGGTCGTCGTGGCGCTGCGCACATAACGCAGGGAGCCGGATGTGCCGTTGAAATAGGCCAGCGCCGGGTTGCCGCTGACGATCGCTGCGCTCAATCCTTCAAAGGTGCTGCTGCCGGAGCTGTCGATTGTGATGCTGGTCCCAGCCGACCAGCTCACCGCAGTTGTGCCGGTACTGGTGTTCGCACGCGAGTAGTGCACGGTCATGCTGTTGACGTTGTAGTGCAGAATCGCGGGGTTACCCTCAACCTCCAGCATCACGCTGCGCCAACCGCTATTGGCCGCGGCGCTGACCTGCACCGGTGTGCTCCAGTCACTTTCTTCAGTGCCAAGGGCGTTGGTGCTGCGTATGTAGTGCAGGGTGGTTGCGGTATTGTCGCGGAAGCAGATGGCCGGGTTACCGCCAATTTCTGCAACTGTGGCCCAGATGCCACCGCTGCCGGTGGTGGGCAGGGTTACAAAGTCCCAGCCGTGCGCAATGATCGGCTTGACAGCAGTATCTGAAGCTCCATCGTCGTCAGACACGCGGACGGCAGCGGAAATCTCACCCGGGTCGTTGTACTGGACATCCGCGGGAGTGGAATTGCCGCGCTCCGTCTCTTCCTCGGTCCCGACTTCGTTGAACAGGCCGTCGCCGTCGAAGTCCCATTCGTAGTCCACGATCATGCCGCCGGGGTCGGTGCTGCCACTCGCGTTGAAGTCGACCATGAAGGGGGCATCGCCTTCATCAAGGTCGGTGCTCAGGACAGCATTTGGCCCGCTGTTGGTTACATTGATCGTCTGCACGGCGGTGTCCTTGCCGCCGTCGTTGTCAGTCACGCGGACCGTTGCGTCAAAGCTGCCGACCACCGTGTAGCTCACATCCGGCGGGGTTGGATCGCCCTGGGCCGCGGCCTCGCCGTTGTCTGCCTCGTTGAAGTTGCTGTCGCCGTCAAAGTCCCATTCGTAGTCCGTCACCGTGCCGTCGGGGTCCATGCTGGCGGTGGCGTTGAAGGTCACCACCACGGGCTTGTCGCCACTGGTCGGGCTGGCCTGCAGGTCGGCCACCGGCGGCTGGCTGGCGGAAACGTTGATCTGCACCGTCGCCTCGTCCTGCAGGTCGGCATCGTCGGTCACCCGCAGGGTCACGTCGTAGCTGCCGGGTGTGCTGTAGGTCGCGCTGGCCATGTTCTGGCCCGCGGCGGTCTGCTCGGCGCCGGTTTCGTTGAACAGGCCGTCGCCGTCGAGGTCCCACTCAAAATTGACCAGCGTTCCGTCGGGGTCCATGCTGGCGCTGCCGTCGAACTGAACTGTGAGCGGGGCGATGCCGCTGTCACTGTCCGGCACGATGCTGGCGACCGGCGGCTGCTCGGTGCTGATCTGGATGCTGTCGAGGATCGCGGCATCGCTGCCCCTGATCGCCACGCAGAGCAGGTGGATATCGCTGGGGCTGATGTACTCGGTGAAGCCGGGGAAAAGCAGGCGTCCGTCGCCTGGCAGGGAGAACCAGGACCAGAACCCGCCATCAAAGTCGCTGAGGGCCACATAGCAGTCGCCGGCTGCCGGCGCATCGCTGAAAGTCAGCTGGATGTCCACCGGGGCGTCGTTGTTGTAGTCCGGCAGGCTGAAGGCGTAGACGCAGTAGGCCAGGTTGCCCAGCCCGCTGTCGCCGGGGCCGAAGTCCGGGATAAAGCCGGCTGTTGTGCCCGCCGGGCTGACGCGGTTGCTGGGCAGGCCGGGGTCAAAGTCCGCGCCATCGCTGTAGCCATCGGCCAGGGTGAAAGAAGCGCCGCGCTGGGCCAGCAGCTGGGTCGGCCCGGCCAGCTTCAGCGGTGCGGCGGCCTGCGGCGGCTGTGCTGGCGTGACCCTGCCGCTTTGCGGCGCTTCGCTGACCAGGGGACCGCGTGCCGAGCCTTCAAGGGCCTTGTCCCCTGAACCGCAGGCACTGAGCAGCAGCATGGCCAGGGCGGCCGCTATGACTGAGTGGTGGTTATTGCTGGGCATCCTGTTCTCCCCTAATGCGCATCCACTTTGGACTGCGAGTCAAGTCTAACAGGTGAAAAGTGCAGCAGCAGCCCATTGATGTTGACACCCAGAAGACCCGGCAGGTTACTCTCTCCGCTTGAACGGTTGTCATCTTCGGTGCGCTGATGATATGCGCCAGCACTGCAGCAAAACCCCCGGGGCCGCTGAGGCATGCGCCCAGGGCCGCCGGGGGCATGCAGGCAGGTCTAAGGCAGGTGCAGGATAAAGCGCAGGTCAGCGTTGCTGACATCCTGGTAGGCCACCGCCGGCCCGCCCGGCAGCAGCCCAAGGCTGCAGAAAGCGCCGCTGAAGCCACTGGCGTCCAGGGTCTGGGGTGCGGGCCAGCCAGCGCCCGCAGCGTCCAGGGCCCGGACATAACGCAGGTCCTGCAGGCTGTTGTCGTTATAGGCAATCGCCGGCCGGCCGAAGACTTCCTTCAGCGAGGCATACAGGCCGGTCACGCCCGCGCTGTCGATCACGCTGGGGGCGGGCCAGGCGCTGCCGCTGGCATCCAGAGCCCGCAGATAGCGCAGGTCGCCGCTGCCGCCGTGCTGGTAGGCCACGGCCGGGAAGCCCGAGATGACGGCCAGCGAGCTGAACTGCCCGGTGGAGCCGCTGGAGTCCAGGGTCTGCCCGCTGCCCCAGGCGCTGCCCACAGCGTCCAGGGCGCGGATGAAGCGCAGGTTGGCCCCGCCGACGTCAAAGTAGCTCACCGCGGGCTGGCCGCCCACCTCCGCCAGCGAGCTGTACTGGCCCGTGTTGCCGCTGCTGTCGATGCCAAGGCCCGCGCCCCAGGCGCTGCCCGTGCTGTCCAGCGCGCGGATATAACGCAGGTCGCCGTTGCTCAGGTCGTAAAAGCTCACCGCCGGCTGGCCGCTGATCAGCGCCAGGGAGCAGAACTGCCCCACGTTGCCGCTGCTGTCCAGGGCCAGAGCTGCGCCCCAGGCGCTGCCGCTGCTGTCCAGGGCGCGGACGTAACGCAGGTCGTCGTTTGTGTCGTCGTAGTAGGCGATGGCCGCCAGACCGTCCACCTCCGCCAGCGAGCAGTACTCGCCCACGCTGCCGGCGCCATCGGCAATCACCGGGCTGCCCCAGCTGGCGCCGCCGGGGTCATTGGCGCGCACAAAACGCAGGTCGTCGTTGCTGTTGTCGAAGTAGGCAATGGCCGGGCGTCCGGCGATCTGGGTCAGCGAGCAGTGGTAGCCGGTGAAGCCGGCGCTGTCCAGGGTGCTGCCGCTGCTCCAGCCGCCGGCGCGGATCTCCAGGCTCACGCTGGCCTGCGCGCCGTCGTCGTCCGTGATGCGCAGGGCGGCGTTGTATAGGCCGATCACGGTGTATTCAAAGCTGGCCTGGGCGCTGCCGCGGGAGTCGGCCTCAAAGCCGCTTTCGTTGAAGCTGCCGTTGCCGTCCATGTCCCACTCATAGTCCACAATGTTCCCGCCGGGGTCGACGCTGCCGGAGGCGTCAAAAAGCACCACCACCGGGGCGTCAGCCCAGGTCTCGGAGGCGTTCATCCGCACCTCAGGCGGCGTGTTGCTGACAATGATCTGCAGGCTGGCCTGGGCGCTGGCGCCGGAGTTGTCCGTCACCCGCAGCCCGACGTTGAAGCTGCCGGCCGAGGTATAAACCACCGTCGCGGGCTGCGCCTGCCCGCGGGCAGCCGCCTCGCCGTTGCCGGCCTCGTTGAATACGTTGTTGCCGTCAAAGTCCCACTCGAAGTCCACCAGGCTGCCGTCGGGGTCGCTGGAGGCCGAGGCATCGAAGTTCACACTCAGGGGCTTGGGGCCGGTGTTCTGGTCCGAGCGCAGGCTGGCCAGGGGGGCCTGGTTCTCATTGCCGCCACCGCCGTCGCCGCCTCCGCCACCATCACCACCGCCGCCGCCATCGCCGCCTCCGTCACCGCCGCCGTCACCGCCGCCGTCGTCATCCGGGTCGCAGTCAGGGAAGACAAGCGAGCCATCGTCATAGCTCTTCCAGCCGTTCTCGCTGAAGCGGACGCGGGTCTCGGGGGTCCAGGCCGTTGCATCCCAGTCCTCGCTGCGGCCGCGGTGCCCCGGGCCGCGGGCCTCGCCCATGGCATGCACGGCAAAGAAGTAGCCCAGCTCTTCCGCGCCGCAGTCTTCGCCGCAGCCGGCCTCAAGCTCTTCAAGATCGATACGGAACACGTCCTCGCGGCCGGAGCGGCAGAGCTCGTGCACATAGGGGCCCCAGCCGAAGTCGCGCTGCATCTGGCGCTGCCAGCCCTCGCGGCCGTGGCCGGAGTGCTGGCCAGCGGGGGCCTGCGGGCCGATGAAGAGCCGCAGCTTCTGCAGCTCCAGGCGCCCGCCGTCGCCGCGGCGCTCATAAACCCGGGTATGGACTATCAGGCGCTGGCGGTCGTCAATGGCCAGGCGCACGGTGCCGATCTGCTCATCCTCGCGTCCGCTGTAAAGGCCCAGCTCGGCGATATCCCCTGTGGGCCGCCCGCAGTCGCTGTCGCCGCCATTGCCGCAGCCGGGGCCGCCGCCATGTCCGCGGCCGCGCCAGGAAAAATGGGAAGCGTCTCGGCTGGACTCATCGGCACCGGCGAGGCTCTCCTCCGCGCCGGGCTCCAGCCGCTGGCTGTCCCCCCCACAGGCTGTCAGCAGCAGCAGCAGTGCCAGCCCGCAATACAAGTAGAAGCTGCGTCCCAGAGTCCTCATCGCCTACCCCCGGATTAAGGTTGCTTAGGACTCTTCACCACCCTGGATCTCCGCCTGCGCCTACGCTGAGGTTATTCCACAATTTCCCTGCAACTTTAGGCCTCTGACCAGTCCTTCATCAACTGTGCCGGGACTTAACCGCGTTGTGGCCGGGGCTTAACCTCGTGGGCAGGGGCCTGCGCACGCGCAGGACAGTGCTTATCGCGGCGCTCAGTTGCCCCGGATATAGCGCAGCAGGCCGGCGCTGTTGTTGTAGTAGCTCACCGCGGCCTGGCCATCCACTTCCGCCAGCGAGACGTACTGGCCGGTACTGCCCTCGCTGTCGACGGTCTGGCCACCAGCCCAGCTGGCGCCGCTCAGATCCAGCGCGCGCAGATAGCGCAGGGTGCCGTCGGCGCAGTAGGCAATCGCCGGCCGGCCCTTGATCAGCTCCAGCGAGACCGTCTCAGTCGCGTTGAAGCCGGGGTCGAGGGACTGCCCGACGCCCCAGACCACGCCATCCGCATCAAAGGCGCGGATATAGCGCAGGTCGCCGGTCGTGCCGTCCTGATATGCGATGGCCGGGAAGCCATCGACCACTTCCATCGAGGGCCAGATGCCGGTGAAGCCGTTGCTGTCGATGGTCTGGGGCAGGGGCCAGGCCAGGCCGAAGGGGTCGCTGGCCCGCAGGTAGCGCAGGTCGCCATTTGTCACGTTGTAGTAGCAGACCGCCGGCACATCGTTAACCAGGCGCAGGCAGGTGTACTGGCCGGTGTCGCCGGTGGAGTCGATGGTCTGTGGCACAGCCCAGGTCGCACCGTCGATGTGGCTGGCCAGGATGAAGCGCAGGTCGCCGTTGTTGCTGTCGTAATAGCTGATCGCCGGCAGGCCGCTGATCACGGCCAGCGAGCAGTAGAGGCCGGTAAGGTCGGAGCTGTCCAGGACCTGCGGCGCGCCCCAGGCGCTGCCGTCGGCATCGCTGGCCCGGGCATAGCGCAGCTCAACGTCGCCGAGCGCGCAGTAAGCGACCGCCGGCCGGCCGTTGACGATGACCAGCGAGTTATAGAAGCCCGGGCTGCCGGCGCTGTCGACGGTGACCGGGGCCTCCCAGGTGCTGCCTGTGCTGTCCGCCGCGCGCACATAGCGCAGCGCGGCGATCGAGCTGTCCAGGTAGCGACCGCCGGCCGGCCGTTGACCACCGCCAGCGAGGTGTAAAGCCCGCTCGGGCTGGCGCTGTCGAGCGTCTGCGCGGCGCCGAAGGGCTGCACGATCAGGCTCTGGCTGGCGGTCGCCGTCTGGCCCGAGGCATCCGTCACCCGCAGGCCAAGGCTGAGCGTACCGGGCTGGGCCGGATAGGTGCTGTAGGCGCTGATCGCGCCGCCGTCGGTCTCAAAGCTGCCGTCGCCATCGCTGTCCCACTCATAGCGGACGATGCTGCCCTCCGGATCGCTGCTGAAGCTGCCGTCCATCACAACCTCTTCGCCCACATCCACCGTCCCCGGCGAAAGCTGCAGCACGGCCAGCGGCGCAGCGCCGGAGTAAAGCTGGATCGAGCGCAGGCTGACCCCGCTGTCGTCGCTGACGGCAATGGCCAGCAGCAGGCGGTCAGCGGGGCCGTAGTAGGCCGCTGCATCGGCGATGCTGGCCTCATCCAGGTTCTCCAGCCGCTGCCAGTCCCAGCGGCCGCTGGCAAAGTTGCCCAGGGCCAGCCAGGCATGGCCGGCACCCGGCGGGACTTCCCACAGCAGGTTTATCAGCAGGCCGCTGTCCGGCGCGGGCAGGGTGAAGTCCCAGACCGCATAGGCCATGGCCTCCAGGCCGCCGGCGCCGGGCAGGGGGCTGAACTGCAGCTCCGGCCCGTTCACGCTGACCTGCGAACTGGGCAGCGCCGCGGCATAGTCCGCCCCGTCCTTATAGCCCTCGGCCTGGCTGAAGCTGGGGCCGCGCCTGGCGTCCAGGCGCTGAAGCATCTGCATTGGAGTCATGCTCTGCAGGGACCCCGGCAGGGCCGCCCACGGCCGCTCAGGCTCTCCGGGCAGGGGCTGCGCCTGGCGGGAGCAGGCACAGCTCAGCGCCGCAAGCAGAAAGGCGAGAAGGAGCAGCAGAGGTCGCATACGGACTCCGGGACTGCAGCACTGCAGCCAGGGCGCAGTATAACCCGGCGGGGCGGTTGCCCTGCAGGCGCAGCTATAATTTGCGCCATGGCTCTCAACTACCGGGATCTGGGCGGCGATTCCACCCAGCGCCGCATCCAGAAGCTCAAGGAACTGCACGAACGCGCCAGCCAGGGCGGCGGCCTCGAGGCCATCGACAAGCAGCACGAGCGCCGCAAGCTGACGGCCCGCGAGCGCCTGGACCTGCTGCTGGATATCGACTCCTTCCAGGAAGTCGGCAAGTTCGTCTCCTCCAAGAGCAACCCGATCCCCGGCGACGGCGTGGTGACCGGCTTTGGCACGGTCAACGGCCAGCGCATCGGCGTCTACAGCCAGGACTTCACCGTGATGGGCGGCTCACTGGGCCGCAGCCACGCCGACAAGATCTGCAAGATCCAGGACGCCTGCGTCGCCGCCGGCATCCCCCTGATCGGCATCAACGACAGCGGCGGCGCGCGGATCCAGGAGGGCGTGGTCAGCCTCGGCGGCTATGCCGACATCTTCTACCGCAACGTGCTGGCCAGCGGCGTGATCCCCCAGATCAGCGCCATCATGGGCCCCTGCGCCGGCGGCGCGGTTTACTCCCCGGCGCTGACCGACTTCGTTTTCATGGTCCGCGAGACCAGCTTCATGTTCCTCACCGGCCCCGACGTGATCAAGGAGGTCCTCAACGAGGACGTCACCTTCGAGGAGCTGGGCGGCGCCATCACCCACAACCAGAAGTCCGGCGTGGCCCATATGAGCGCGAAGAACGAGCTGGAGTGCATCCAGCAGATCAAGCGCCTGCTCTCCTTCCTGCCGGGCAACAACCTGGAGGACCCGCCCTTCCTGGACATCGGCGACCCGGTGAACCGCCGCGAGGAGAAGCTGGCCTCGATGGTCCCCGACGACCCCAACAAGCCCTATGACATGAAGGAAGTCATCAACCTGGTGGTGGACCGCGACTCCTTCTTCGAGATCCAGCCGCTCTATGCCCCGAACATGATCACGGCCTTCGCCCGCCTGGGCGGTCATGTCATCGGCATCATCGCCAACCAGCCGCGCGAGCTGGCCGGCTGCCTGGACATCAACGGCTCGGTCAAGGGCGCGCGCTTCATCCGCTTCTGCGACGCCTTCAACATCCCCATTGTGACCTTCCAGGATGTGCCGGGCTTCCTGCCGGGCACCAACCAGGAGTGGCTGGGCATCATCAAGCACGGCGCCAAGCTGCTCTATGCCTACTGCGAGGCGACGGTGCCGCTGCTGAACGTCACCACCCGCAAGAGCTATGGCGGCGCCTACTGCGTCATGAGCAGTAAGCAGGTCGGCGGCGACTGGAACCTGGCCTGGCCCACCGGCGAGATCGCGGTGATGGGCGCCAAGGGCGCGGTGAAGATCATCAAGCGCAAGGAGCTGGCGGCGGCCAAGAACCAGAAGGACAAGGCCGAGCTGACCAAGAAGCTGGAAGACGAGTACAAGGCCGATTTCCTGCACCCCTACCTCGCGGCGGAGGTGGGCTATATGGACGACATCATCGACCCGCGGGACACCCGCCCGAAGCTGATCAGCGGCCTGGAGATGCTGAAGAACAAGAGCCTGCAGCTCCCGCGCAGAAAGCATGGGAACGTGCCGCTGTAAACCGGCCCACGCTGCCGAGCTGGTGTCAACCACCAAAGCACGAAAGCACCAAAGGAAGACTGGCCGGATGGGCCGTGCTTGCCACGGCCCGCGGCAGGACATGACCTTCGCTGCCGGGATTCCTGATGCCGGTCTGTCGACCGGCGATCCGCTTCATTCTTCTTAGTGTCTTTGTGCCTTGGTGGTTGACTACGCTTCAGCTCAGGGCAGCACTTCGATCTGCAGTTCGCGTACGCTCTCGCTCGGCCAGAACCCGTCGGGCGAACCGGCGAAGAAGCGCAACGTAATGATCCCCGTGGCTTCCGGCGCCAGAAGATAGAAGTACGCATGTCTGCCCTGCCAGGCGCTGTAGCTGCGTGCAGCCATAGTCTGGGGGTCGATTTCAGCCAGCGCTTGGCGCACCTCGTCCACCGTCGGCAAGGGACCGCCAGGTGTATAAATGCTCGCCGGAATGGGCAGCAATTCGCCGGCCGAACTGCCAAAGTGCGGGTCATGTGTCGAGTCGTCATGCCCGTATCTGGGGTCCTGGCTGAACATGCCGCTGCCGAATTCGCAGTCAACCAGGATCAGGTCCCCGGTGTGCACAGCTTTGCTCGAGAGGGTCACGGTTTCGATAGTCGTCCGCTGCACCGGCGACACTTGGATCGTCTCACCCCCGCAGGAGCCCAGCAAGAGCACTATGCCTGACAAGCAAGTAAACAAACACAGCCTCATGTCCCACCTCACTGGTTCTTATCAGCGCTCCGCAGCCTGACGCCGGCTACCTGACCCACAGCACAGCTTCCTTGCTTTCAGAGTAGAACCCGCCGCCGCCGCTGCCGTTGAAGCTGACGTTGATGCTGCTGCCGGCGGGCTGCTCGCCGGGGATGCGCAGCAGGAAGTAGTAGGCATCCCCGATACGTGCACCAAAGAGGCTATAGGACGGAATCGGCGGATTGTGACTGGCGGGAAGCTCCGCTTTGGCCGCCTCGAAACTTGGCGGCGGGTCCGCCGGGCTGTAGAAGTCCGGCAGCAGCGGCACAAACTCACCAGCGCTGGACCTGAATTCGGGCTCCTGGGCGTCTGCAGTGATTCCGCCTTCGACGTGAATCGTCCGGGTCGCCACCCGTGCTTTGATCAGCACGGTCTCTCCGGGCTGCGGCAGCGGGGGCGTGAAGGAGATGTCCTTTACTACTTCGGCGCTTACCGGTGTTCCACCAGCCAAAGGCAGACGGCCACAGCCCAGTGCGAGCAACGACAAAAACACTGCGGCCAGCCCGAGAAGAGAACGCGAAAGCAACATATCCCACCTCCCTTGTCACTAGCTTATACCCGCAATACTTCACTGTGCATTAGTCCGTAAGACGGGCGCAGGCCCGCATAGTCCGTCCCGAGTGAAACGGGGCGCGGCCTTTGTTACGTCGCTGGCTGCCTGGTATGGCCCGGCGCTCCGAACGCATTCCCCTTGGTGTCTTTCTGCCTTGGTGGTTGAAAATCCCTGAACCACAAAGACACAAAGGCACGAAGGAAATCCAGTCAGGATGCAGGGCCCTAAGTGCGGTGATCTGGACTTCCCCCGATTTCACGCCTGTCTAGTTAAGCACGGGATGAAGCTTCTCGAACTGTTCAGGGCTGACATTTCCGAGCGAGGAGTGCAGCCTTTTGCAGTTGTAGAAGTTGTCGATGTAGTCA
>JADZFO010000005.1 GCA_020849855.1 bacterium
CCTCGGATACCGTCCGGACATCCCGGCCGCCGATAGCCGTACGGGGGCACTGATCTACGGGCCAAGGTTGATGAAACCCTGCGGGGCGGGAAAGTGACTCCACGTACCTCGTAAACATACAAGGGGCAGAGCTTGTCCCCACCCAGCGGCAGGGCTAATCATCTCAACGCCGGCATCACCGCATTCGACCATCGACAGGCGCTCCGCGCCGAATCGACATTCGACTCGCCGTCGGGACGCCGCCTCGGGGGGCGGCGCTACTGGGTTGCCGCCATAGTGGCCGCCAGCATCACCACATTCGACTATCGACAGGCTCGCCGAGCCGTATCGACTTTCGCCTCGCCGTCGGGACGCCGCCACGGGGGGCGGCGCTACTGTGGCGGCGCTACTGGGGCGGCACTACTGTGGCAGCACAATCTCCTCCGGCCCATAGCCGTGGATGCTCAGAGTCTTGTCGCGGCTGCTCTGGCCGCTGCTGATCTCCATGCTGCTGGCGGGGATGCCCAGGGCCTTGCTCAGCAGCCGGATGATCGCGCTGTTGGCCTTGCCATCCTCGGGCGCCGCCGTCACCCGTACCAGCAGGCGCCCTTCGCGCAGGCCGGCGATCTCGTCGCGACCGGCCCGGGGCTGAGCCCGCAGCAGCAGTCTGCAGCCGCCGGGAAAGGGGCTCAGGGGCAGGGCCGCGGGCGGCACGGCGGGGTCTGCACCGGGTGAGGCCCCGGCAGCCTCTGTCGGAGCCGCTGCGGCCTTAGTCCTTTTCAAGGTAGAGGTACTTCCTCAGGCTGGCCAGGGTCTTGGGGCCAATGCCCTTCACCTCGTCCAGTTGCTCCAGGCTGCTGAAGCGGCCCTGGGCTTTGCGGTAGTCAATGATGCGCTGGGCCAGCACCGGCCCGATGCCCGGCACGCTCTCCAGCTGCAGGCGGCTGGCCCGGTTCAGCTCCAGGGGGAAGCTGACGGCCGCTGCCGCACTGGCAGCCTTGCCGCCGGACTCCCTTGCGGAGCTGCCTGTGCTGCCTGTGCTGTCTGCGCTGGCCTTGCGCTCAGCGCCGCCGGCCGCGCCAGCGGCGGATGCCCCGCTGCCCTCGGCCAGACGGCGCAGCTGGTCCACGCTCATGCCGGACAGCGCTGCCGCGTCGCTGGTGCCTTCGCCGGCCAGCGCAGCGTCTGCGCCGGTCTCAGCCCCTTCAGCAGGCCCGGCCTTGTCCGCGGGCTTTTGGTCCTCGCCTTGCGGTGCCTTAGCCCGCGCCTGCTCTGTGCTGCCGCTGCGCCGGTAGGAGGGCAGCTCTAGCGGGCCTGCGCCGCGCTGCGCTGTGGCCTGCCAGCGCAGGGCCAGCACGACCACGCAAACCAGCACGCAGCCGGCGATCACCGCAGTCAGATAAGTGTTCTTGTGCCCCGGATTCATTTCTTCCGCCCCGCGGAATATCAAAATCTTAGCGCAGAGCCGGCGCGGACAGCGCGCCCCAGATTCACAAACGGGCAACATTTGGTTAAAGCCCGTTACAGATAGACTTAAAACACGGTTAAAAAGCGCTTGCCTGCCGCCGCTTCTCGTTATGTTCTATCCACGCAGGACCGGGCCGGGCCCGGCAGCCTTCGGGGGAACCAGGCAATTGGGGTGGCAACAGTGACACACAGTATGGACGCCGGGCCGGCGCAGGCCGCTGAAGTGCATGCCGCCGCTCCCGCAGCGCTGGGCCAGATAGCCAGCATCCCCTCGGCCCCCATCCCCCCCGCAGTACACAGCTCCCTGCGCCCCGCAGCCCCCGCCGCCGGCCGCTCGATCATGATCGCGGATGACGACCGCGTCGTGCGCTATGTCGTCGGCCAGATGCTCAGCCGCCTGGGCTACCAGGTCGAGTGCGCCGAGGACGGCTACAAGGCCCGCGAGCTCTTCGAGGCCGGCCCGGACAGCTTCGGCCTCGTCATCATCGACCTGACCATGCCCGGGATGAACGGCTCGGAGCTGATCAGCCACCTGCGCGAGCTGCGCCCCGGCCAGCAGATCCTGGTCACCACGGGCCACACCGACAGCGAGCAGGTGCAGGAGCTGCTGAAGAGCGGCGGCATCGAGATCCTGACCAAGCCCTTCAACTTCGAGGACCTGCAGGCCTGGATCAGCCAGCGGCTGGGATAAGGGACTGGCCGCTGGTCGATACGGCGCGGAGCGCCTGTCGCTAGTCGAATGCTGAGATACCGGCGTTGAGATTAATAGTCCTACCGCTGGGTGGGGACAAGCCCCACCCCTACAGGAACACCAGGCAGTCGCGTCCTGCGCATTCGACCTTCGACCTTCGACCATCGACCTGCCTCGCTTCCCGCCATCCGTTTGCGCCTACAATCTTGGCGTGAACCTGATTCAAGCCGACCGCATCCTGCGCGCAGCGCTCAGCGAGGACCTCGGCGCGGGGGATGTGACCACCGCCATGCTGCCGGATCCCGACACGCCGGTCAGCGGCGTCTTCCTTTGCAAGGGCGAGGGCGTGCTGGCCGGCATGAAGCTGGCCCTGCGCTGCTTCAGCCTGCTCGACCCGGCCTGCACCGGCGAGCAGCTCGTGGCCGCCGGCAGCGCCGTCCACCCGGGCCAGGAGCTGGCGCGCGTCAGCGGCCCCGCCAGCGCCCTGCTGGCCGCCGAGCGGGTCAGCCTGAACATCCTGCAGCGCCTCAGCGGCATCGCCTCTGCAGCCCGGCGCTGGAGCCAGCTCGCCGCGCCCCTGGGCATCCGCATCGTCGAGACCCGCAAGACCACCCCGGGCCTGCGCATCTTCGAGAAGTACGCCGTCGCCGTCGGCGGGGCCTTCCAGCACCGCTACGGCCTCGATTCGGCGGTCATGTTCAAGGACAACCACTTCGCCATCAGCGGCCTGGAGCCCGCCGCGCTGCTGCGCTGCGCCCGCCAGCGCCTTGGCCACAGCCAGCGCCTGATCGCCGAGGCGACGGACCTGCACATGGCCCTGGAGCTGGCCCTGGCCGGCGCCGACTTTGTGCTGCTGGACAACTTCAGCCCGGCCCAGGTGCGCGAGGCGGTCACGGCACTGCGCGGGGCGGCGGTCTATGAGGCCCGCGCGGCGCTGAGCATCCCGGCCCAGGAGGGCCTGCCGCCGGTGCCGGCGGGCTCGATCGCCCCGCGGGTGGGCATCGAGATCTCGGGCGGCATCAGCGAGGAGAACCTGCGCGACTACCTCATCGAAGGCGTCGACGTGATCAGCTCCGGCGCGCTGACGCACAGCGTCAGGGCGCTGGATATCTCGCTGGAGGTCACGCCCCAGTAGGGCCGCCCCAGTAGCGCCGCCCCCCGTGGCGGCGTCCCGGCGAAGAGTCGACAGTCGATGCGGCGCTGCGCGCCTGTCGCTTAGGGATTGTCGATAGTCGATTCGGCGCGGGGCGCCTGTCGATAGTCGAATGCTGATAGCGTAGCGTCGAGCAGAGTAGCCCTGCAGCTGGGTGGGGACAAGCTCTGCCCCACAAGAGCATAGTGAAGTCGCCCCCTGCGCATTCGACCTTCGACTATCGACCATCGACCTGCTTCGACCTGCGCATTCGACTTTCGACCCTCGACCCTCGACCTGCTTCACCCCTGCGCATTCGACCTCGACTTCTTCGCCCCTGCGCATTCGACCATCGACTTTCGACCCTCGACCCTCGACCTGCTTCGACCTGCTGCGACCTGCGCCTCCTACAATACTCCCGATGCTCCTCGTCTGTGACATTGGCAACAGCAACATCGTCCTCGGCGTCTGGGACGGCGATGTCCTGCGCGCCTCCTGGCGCCTGACCTCCCGCCAGCACGCCACCACCGACGAGTACATCGCGACGCTCTCGACCCTGCTCGGCCGCTCCGGTATTGGAGCGCGGGACAGCGTCCCGTCTGTAGGGCCCGCAGAGATGCGGGCCGCGGACCCGGGCACCGACCAGGGCCGCATCTCTGCGGCCTCTACGAGGATCTCCGCCGCGATAATCTCCTCCGTCGTGCCGCCCCTGACGCCGCGCATCGCCGAGGTGCTGAGCGCGCTGCTGGGCGTCAGCCCGCTCATCGTCGGCCCCGGCGTCAAGACCGGGCTCGACATCCGCTATGAGGACCCCCGCGAGGTCGGCGCCGACCGCATCGTCAACGCCGTCGGCGCGCTGACGAAGTACAGCCCGCCGCTGATCATCATCGACTCCGGCACGGCCACCACCTTTGATGTGCTGCTGGCGCCGAATATCTACGCCGGCGGCATCATCGTGCCGGGGCTCTACATCGCCCGCGACGCGCTGACCGAGCGCACGGCGATGCTGCCCAAGGTGGAGCTTAGGGCCACCGAGCGCGTGCTGGGGCGCAACACGGCGGACAGCATAAGGAGCGGGCTCTTCCACGGCAGCGGCGCGATGGTCGACGGCCTGGTGCATAAGCTCTGCGGCGAGCTGGACATCCAGCCCAGCGTGATCGCCGCCGGCGGCATGGGCGCGCTGCTGGCCGAGGCCTCCGCGGTGATCCAGCACGTCGAGCCCGACCTGACCCTGATCGGCCTGCGGGAGATCTGGCTGAGAAACCAGTAGGGCGGGCGTCTCTGCCCGCCGGGCCCGTCCTGAGTCCTGAGTCCTGCGTCCTGCCTAGCCACTGCGCGCCGACCTCTCCCGATTCAGCACTGAGCACTGAGCACTAAGCACTGAGCGCTGAGCACTGAGCACTGGTTTTAACCTTCGCCCCCATTTCCCAACGTCAAACAGCTCTTGCACGGCCCTTTTGGCCTTAGTTAGTAGCGTTATGGTCTGCTTTTGGACCTGTTGTGTTACAGGGTTACCACTTCACTTCAACTTGCTGGGGATCGGTTCGCAGTAGTTGCTCAAAGCGAGTCAGGCAGGCCTCTGCTTCCTTTTCATTGGTCAGCAAGGCAAAGTGCCAGGTGCCAAAACTTCCTTCAGCGTTAACGGCGGCACACCAGCGCAGTGCTGCCTGCTGTTTCTTCTCCAGAAGCATGTCATAACCCTTGGGTTCCAAGATCAGGTAGTGATCTGGATACTCAGCCGCCCGGACAATAAAATCAGGCGTGAAGTTCTTCCGCTTGTAGTTATCCGTATAGGGGATGACGAATCCGAGGCGCTCATTGCGAACAAAAGCACCGGTGACCGGGTGGTTGTCAATGGCGAAGGCCGTGGCCTGTTCCCACCTCTCCGTATCGAACACCTGCAAGTTTATGTGGCTGCGCTCTGCCGCTCGAGTCTGCTTTGGTGTAAAGAAATCTACATCTGAAGTACTGCCAGGCCCACGCAGCTTCTCATATATCGGATACTCAGTGATGACCCCATCTTCATCCACAGGCCGCAGGCTTTCACGGATGATCTCGCTGGCGTAACCGAAGTAAGGCGCAAAGTGAAGGTCTACTCGTTCACTCGGCGCATGGGCTATGAGGTGTTCGTCTACGAAGCGCTGCACAATTGCCAGCATCTGGCGCAGTAATTCATGTTTTGGAATCTCCATCACCCTTTTATCAGGCGATTCTTCGTTGTGCGCGACCATGTCCTTGCAAATCTGTGCCGCAATCTGGAACACGATACGTTGCAGCCGCAGCTTTTTGCGGGTCTCTTCAAGATCCAGCTTGCTTATCTTCCCTGGTCCATGTAGTGCCGCACGACCTGAGTTGCCAGGGACCTGCATCTTAGTCAGGACAACGGTGGGAATACTCTCCGATACGATAAGCTGAGGCACCTTGCCCCAGTCAACGGTCACACCACGCTTGAAGACGGAGTAGTACCCTTCAACGCGAGGAAACTCGATTCTAAGATGCTCACGTTCTGGCAAGGCATATACGTGCGTGCGTGGCTTCTGCGGCGGACGAGGTTGTCCACTCGCTTTGAACGGCACTACGGAGAAAGGAACACCGATGATCTCGGCGACCTCTTCGTTAAACATCCCGTTCTCGGTCAGTTCATAGTCAACGCGCCGAAGGCCTCGGCCGACAACCTGCTCACAAAGAAGCTGCGATGTGAAGGGCCGCAGCCCAATGATAGTGGTAACAGTCTGGCAATCCCAGCCTTCGGTCAGCATGCCAACGCTGATGACGCAACGGACGTTGCGACCCGGAGGTTCAAGCCCCTTGCCCAGCTTGCCAGCTAACTCGACAAAGCCCTCCGGATAAACCGGGTTCTTCTGCTGGTCCTTAGGCCAATCGCGTCTGCCGACTGTGTCAAGGGTGAAACGCATCCACTTCTGGCTGCTGTCTTTCGATTCAGCCTCGGGGTCTTCCTGAATAACTTTTGAGTCAACTCGAATTGTGTTTTCCTGGCCGTCGATGTTACGCAGCAGCTCCTGAGTAAAAGCCCCCATGCCTGTCGGCGGCTGATCCTGGGCGATCCACTCATAGAGCAGCTTTGCCAGCTTGGTGTTCTTGCAGACAATGATGATCACGGGCCTGCGCTTATCGTCAATGCCGCGCTCAGCTTCCCAGCGCAGGTACTCTCTGTGCCAGTCAGCTGCAGCTATTTCAATGGCTTTGGCTGCGATTCGCAACACGGCCTCTGGTTTGGCTTCACCCTTGGCCCCGCCGCGTTCGCCGGGGTCAAGCTGCCTGACCACCCAATCCCAAAGGTTGTAATAGCTGGCGCGCTCGGAGCCGGTTGCATCGGCCGCCGGAAGCTGAGGCACCTTGACCAGTCCGCTTTCTATGGAGTCCACCAGTCCAAAGTCGCTGATGATCCAGCGGAAGGGTCTCTGCGCCATGTCTCCCACTGACATCAGGTAGAAAGGCGTTGCCGACAGGTCGACTGCAAAGTTGATGCCATCTATCTCCTTGCCGGCAGTGGCATAGCGTGCAATCCGATCAAGACCGCTGACCCAGACAGTTGCACGCTCCTGCTCAAGCTGCACATCCTCAAGTTCATCCTCATCGCCGGGAACCGGCGCTACTGTCTGCTGAACACGATAGGCGTGGTGGGCTTCATCATTGAGTACAAGAATGTTGCGTCGGCCGCTCAACTCCAGCTCACGCAGAACACGCTTGGCGGCCGCCTGCTCCGTCTCCACATAGCGCACTCGTTTGACTCGAACGCTGATCGGCATCCCGGTCTTCTTGTCGATCTTGACTTCCTCTGTCGGTTCGAGAAGACCGGCCTTTAACATTTGCTGGAAGGTGTCCCAGGTGGTGACCCGCTTCCCGCGCACTGTCTCGTTTCTTGCCCCAAAGTGCAGCAGCTCGCTATATTCTTCACGCACTCCGCGTTTGACGACTGCTGCGCTGGTGCCGCCTTCCTGCAGCGTCTTGCGCTCAAAGCTGTGCCAGTTTGTCACGGCGACCTTGCCTGCTTGCAGCTTTGGCATCAGGCCCGGCGGCACCAGGTCGCGCTTGTAGTACAGCGAACCAGCGCCGGGCTTTAACTCCTGAAGTCGCTCACGGATAGTCACATTCGGGCAGACAATCAGCACGGTATCTGAGTATTTGGATTCTTTACGGCTCTCAGCCTTGTTGAGGATTGTCCATGCAGCCAGCATCGCCATTACGGTTGTTTTGCCGCTGCCGGTTGCCATCTTCAGCGCATAACGGACAAAGCCCTTGTATCCATCTTCAAATGGCTTGTCCAGCTCCATTGGCACGCTGATACCCTGCAACAGGTCTGCACGGGCCTCATGCAGGAAGATGATTGCCTCGACTGCTTCAAGCTGCGCGAAGAAGAGCTTTTGTTCACGGCCTTCGTCGCGCCAATGCTTCAACAGCACCCGACTAACCCCGGTTGCCCCAGCGTAGTCAGTCTCGCGCCATTCGGCCAGCCTCGCGCGAATGCGGTTGGCCAAAGTAAGCTCATGCCAGACCGGGACGATCTGTCCGAGAGCATCGGTTTCAGTCTTGTGGTAGCCCGCTGCGCGGCGGCCATCCTGAAGGTGGGCCGGCTGGCCTTCGCTGAAGATCCAGTGCTTTAGCGGCTCAAAAAAGGGCGAGTTAACAATCGGGGTCAGAACTTCGCTGCCGCTCATTGCTGACCTTCCAAAGCTTCATTGTCCTGCTGGTTCTGCTGATCCAGTTCCAGTGCATCGGCAATTGCCTTAACCGTGATCAGCTCGTTTCCGCGGTCATCAATGACCTTTACCGCGATCTGACCGTTCTTGCCAGCCGGGAAGAGAGAGCTGACCGTGCTGCTGAGATGCGCCCAGACGCTCTCATCATAGTCCGCTTTCAGCGCTTTTTTCAAGGCATCCCAGGCGCGGGTGCGAGGGAAGAATGCCTGGCAGACATGGAAGACGTTTCCGTTGTAATCTGTATCCAGCAGCCAGGCCGGCAGGTTGTCCCCTTTCAATTCATCGCTGTCCATTGTTTCCGGGTTGACGGTGTCCAGGCCCAGCACACGAACGCGGTAGAGCTGCTCGCCATCCTCGCTGAGCTTGCTGCTCTTCAACAGGCGCACATCAGGTCGGCCAGCCACACTGAAAATCTGGCTGGAGCGCATGTTCTTCAGCAGGTCGCCCATCATCAAGTCAGGGGTCATGGTGACGGCATGCGCGGGCGTGCCGTGTATCTTCTTGCCGCAGTTAGCGAGGTATTCAAGCGCCTTAGCCTCAAAGGCATAACCCATCACCAGCAGGGTCTTGCAGCCCTTGCTGTAGGCCTCCTGGTTGGCTTCCACCGCCAGCTTCTCACTGACTGCGCCACTTTGTGGGCCGAACACGATGCCGACGCTGTGCCCACTGTTACCCTTCAGCGTGGCCTCAGCATTGAGCACGAAGCCATCGCTGGCGCTGCGTACGCCTTCAAGCTCGATAGTCTCGCCCTGTGTCAGGTTGATAACCGGGCAGGCGCTCAGCACCTTTGTCATACGCTGTATGTGATCTGCGTGAGTCTCGGCAGCTGAGCTGTTAGGCTGCTTAAAGTCAGGAGTTCCATCACCATCAGCATCCAGGTCGAGAGGTGTGGGAATCACCGCTTCAACGCAGAACGGCCCGGAGACGCGGACATATCGCTTGTCTACTTCCGGCCGGTCTACAAGCACCACCTCCTCTGGTGGTTCGTTGTTGGCGATACTGCCAAGGGTGATTCTAGGCACAATGCCGCCGACCTCCTCGCCTTTTTTGTTCTGCTTACGCTTGTAGTTGAATCCACCTGCAGGGCCACGAGAAGAGTCCTTGAGCTCATAGTAGTCAAATGTCGCTGTCAGCAGACGCTGACGCGCCAGGGCCAAAGGCACACGAGAGACATCTATTGTTATCCAACGTCTTCCCCATTGCTCGGCCACAAAGGCAGATGTTCCAGAACCGCAAGTCGGGTCCAGAATAAGGTCGCCTGGCTCGGTAGTCATCAATATGCAGCGCTGAATTGTTAAGGTTCCTGTCTGCACAACATAGAGCTTGTCCGTAAACGTTCCTAGTATTGTGTCTTCCCAGACATTGGCAATTGGCATCAATGGGAAGTCACTCTCGAATCTCTTATATGCCAACACCTTGCCCGTGGCGATAACGCGACCTAAGTCTATGAGTTTTTGCATGCCTATCGCGCTAGTTTTCCAATGACTGTTCGGGCTAGGTCTGTACTCTTTGCCCTCAAACACGATGGGACCAGATCCCGAAGCAGTGAACCCGGGACTTACAATGTTATCTGCTCTAAATCTCTTACCTGTAGGGAGATCTACTTCTCCTCTCATTTCTTGGGCTGAAAGTCGTCGAATGATTCCTGACTCTGACTCTATCCAACTGAACGTACCGCCCTCAGTTCTTTCTATTCGGGGTACCCACAATTGATTGTAACGAAGCTGGTCAATATCACGTGCGTACCACAGACAATAATCGTAGACTGAACTCAATCTGCCAGAAGTGAATGAAGATGTCTTTGCAAATGCAATCAATCCTGCAAAGTTCTCTGATCCCATCACCTCGTCAAGAACTTCCCGAACGTGGTGAATGTTCTCATCGCTGATCTGAACAAAGATACTTCCACTATTCGAAAGTAAGTTGCGTGCTACTCTGAGTCTGTCCCTCATGTAACTTAGGTAGCTGTGGAGGCCGAGTTCCCATGTGTCACGATAGGCTTTGACCATTTCAGGTTCGCGTGACATGTCGCTGTCTGCGCCATGAGCCACATCGCGCTTACGAACAAAGGGCTGGAAGTTAGAACCATATTTTACGCCGTAGGGCGGATCCATATAGATCATCTGGACCTTACCCGCCATGCCTTCGAACTCGACCAGGCTGTTCATCACGCTCAGGCTGTCGCCGAGGATCATGCGGTTGACCCAGTTGTCCGGGTAGGTATAGGACCCAAGCAACTGATCGGTAATGCTTCGCTGAGGGTCGCCAAAAAGGCTGGCCTGCTCAACAGTGTGCTTATCCTTGAGGTGGCCTTTGAGGGTCTCGATGATTGCCTGCGTGGACAGGCGCTCGTGGATGAACAGTGGCAGGCTTGGGACTGACAGCTCCGGCTGCTCCGCCTTGCCGCTCCAGTTCAGAAAGGGCTTGCTCATCGCCGCCAGTTCTGCGGCCGCGGCTTTCGCTTCCTCCAGCGTTTTAGCCTGCTGGATCTGGGCTATCAGAGCCTCGCCGCGCTCGCGGGCCGGGTTTTCATCCCATAGCAGATCGGGCGCCAGGCTGGAGTCATAGCGGTACTTGCCTGGGCCTTTGTCATGTTTGAACTGCGCCTGTACGCCAACTTCGGGCCGCGAGGCCAGTGTTGCCTCGGTATGCGTGTAGGACTCTGCCTTTGGTGGCGTCTTCTTGCTAGGCGGCATCAACCGACCTCCCCAACTTCCCTATGTTGCGACAATGATAAGGCAAGACGCAGGCACTGCTCTGCTCTCCGTACAGGATCACCAGGTGCAGTCGGCACTGCCACGCCAGCACCTGAAACGCAAGAAGGTGCAGGCGGCGATGCCTGCACCTCGAGGGTGTCAGCGGGCCGGGTGCCCGCGCTGCCGGGGGGTAGGGATCGCCGGCTGCAAGCCGGCGCCACCCGCTGCAAGCCGGCACTGCCCGCTGCAAGCCGGCGCCACCCGCTACAAGCCGGCACTGCCCCCGTTTCCCATGATGCGGGCGGCCTCGCGCTCGGCTTCCTCGAGGGGCCGGCCGGAGGAGTGGTAGAGCCGCGTCCACTCCAGCTTGATGCGCTGGGCCTCGCGGCGCTCGAGGGCGGCGATGCGCTGGACCAGGGCCTCGAAGGAGCGCTCGAGGCGGGAGAGGGCCTCGTCGTGCTTGCGCAGCAGGGTGGGCCAGGCGACGCGGGCCAGCCACAGCGCGGCGGCGGCCAGCAGCAGGGCATAGCCGCCGGAGTCGGCGATGAGGGAGAGAAGCTGCTCGTAGCTCATGATGGATGCTCCAGGGGTTGGGTGTAATGCCGGGAAGGCGCAGGGAAGTCGGAAGTCGCAGGTCGAAAGTCGGAAGTCGGAAGTCGGAAGTCGGAAGTCGGAGGTCGGAGGTCGGATGTGGGGAGTCGAAGGTCGATGGTCGAATGCGGATCGGCGCAAGTCGAAGTCAGGTCCAGGGCCGAGGGGCCGCGAATCAGAATGGCGCTCGAAAGGACACCTAACAGCATTAGCCTTTCGCCCCTTGCCTCTCGCCCTCGCGTTTCCCCATTTGCCTTGAGCCTTGTGCCTTGCGCCTTTAGCCTTGCGCCTTGTGCCTTGTGCCTTGAGCCTTCGCCTTTGCGTTGCCATCTTCCAACTGCCACTCACTAGAAGGCCGGCGCCATGGCCTCGACGCGCCACTGCCGCAGGGTGATGCTGTTGCTGGCCAGGGCGTTGTTCCACTGCGCGGTGAGGCTCAGGGTCAGCGCTGAAATGGTGGAGAGGCCGACGGGCGCGGCCGGCGGGGTCAGCTCGAAGACGCCAAGGCCGGCGGCGGTGGGGTGGTAGTCGAAGCGGCCGGCGCAGTCGAGGCTGCCCGCGGAGCCCGCGCTGGCGCAGAGCAGCTCGGCGCTGAGCTGCCAGGCGCGGCCGGCGGGGGAGGCAGCGGGGGCGAGGAGCTGGGCGCCGGAGTCCAGCAGCAGGGTCGAGCCGGCATAGAGCCGCAGGCGCAGGGTCTCGCCGGAGGCGCTGTTGGCGCAGGAGAAGACGCCGCGCGCGCTGATGCGCAGCAGGGAGCCGGGGGCGAGGCTGGCGGCGGGGACGCTGGCGCTGGCGCCGGGGAAGGCCAGCTCGGCGGAGGCGGAGCTGATGGTATCGGAGAGGGCCGCGGAGGCGAGGGGTGCGGCGGAGAGGGTCAGGGCCAGCTCGGCGGCGTAGGGGTCAGCGGGGTTGATGTCGAGGGCCGAGACGGCGAGGCCGGGGCCGGGGATGAGGGCGAGGCGCGGTTGGGAGAGCGCAGCAGAGCCGGCCGGGCCCGAGCCGCCGGCGCCGGTGCCGCCCGATCCGCTGTAGCCGCCGGGGCCGCCTTCGTCGCGCGCACCGGCGCGGACGGAATGCAGCAGGGCCCAGGGGCCGTGCGCCGCCTCTGAGAGCCACAGCGCCGCAGGCATGGCATAGAGCCGCGCGAATCCGGGATCCGGAGGAGATGGGGGATGAGAACCAAGATGACTCATCTCAATGCAGTTTGTCACGAGTACCTTGTCACAGGCGACTCCGTAGCCGCCTCCGAGCGAGATTCCTTTGACACCAACGCCTTCAGATTCATTCATACCAAGTACGGCAACTCCAGCATCACTATTGCAGGATGAACGTACCCCATAGACCAGACCTGAACCCCCACTGGCTTGAAATCGACCTGCTGTGGCCCCAATATCTGTTCCAAGGTACTCAACCTCTATGACGCCACCACCAAGAGATTCTAGGTAGGTCGTCGCCAGCACCACTCTGTCGCCGTCGTTCACGGGGCTCAGCACACCCTCCTCGCGCTGCCACAGCTCAGCCGCGCTCAGCAGGCGCCAGGCCCCATCGGCCTGGGCATCCCACCAGATCCCCCCATCCCCGCCCGCGCCATCGTCCAGCAGGTGGTAGAGGATCGCGCTGTCCCCGCTGGCCGGCAGCGCTGCAACCTCCAGCAGGCTGCTGCTCTCCAGCAGCAGGCGCCAGTCCGGGCCGCTGCTGCCGCCACCGGGTCCGGCCTCCTCGTCCAGGGTCAGTGTCCCGCCGGCCTGCAGCTCAATGCGGCCCCCGCGCGCCGGACTGCCTTCCCCTGCCGCAAGTGACTCGACCCAGCCCTCGGGGTAAGCCGGCTCATCGCCGCTCTCACCCCCGCCCCCCGGGCTGCCGCCTCCGCTTTGCGGCACCGGCAGCGCCGCCCCCAGGCTGTCCTGCAGCTCTGGCGCTGTCCTGCCGCGTCTAATGCGCTCATCAATCGCCGCCCCCAGTTCCGCCTGTCCGCGCAGTCGCCGTTTGATCTCCGCCATAGTCAGTACTCCCATGTATTCAGTTGCTGCTGCTTTGCACGCATGTGCTCGCAGACGCGGCATCCCCTGTCCCGGCCCGCAGCGCCAGGCCATGCGCTGTGCAGCCATGTCGCTTCTGCAGTGCTCCCCTTCTCCCTTTCGCCTACAGCGCAGCGGCGCGGTAGTCCGTGCCGCTGATCTCGCTCAGCCCGGGCCGCAGCAGCACGCGCTCCACCAGCAGCGTGCTGATATCCCCGTTCAGCTCGTCCAGCGCGGCTACGGTGTCGTACAGCCGCACTCGCGGGTCGCAGACCGCCCGCCAGCGCAGCTGCTGGAAGAGCCTCACGCTCTCGCTCAGCAGGTCCAGCGCGCGGTCCGCCGCCAGCAGCTCGTTAACCAGGCTCTCCGCCCGCTCAAAGCGCGTCCGGTGCCGGCCGCCCAGGCGCTGCCACAGCCCCGGCGCATTGCGCTGCCACTGGTCAATGCTGCCGTCGCGGTCATAGTCCGCGCTGTAGCTGTAGAAGCTCGGCGGCCCGGCGGCCGGGTCGATCTCCCGCACTATCCGGTACTCCTCGCTGGTGTAGACCTCCAGCTCAGCGAGTCCGATCGAAGGGTCATCCTCGTTGTCGAAGCCGTGCTTATAGGCCCCGCAGAGCACCCGCAGATAGCGCGCCCGCGGCGCCAGCAGGTCCCGCCCGGCCGCCTCCGCCAGGCTGTGCGGCGGGTAGCGTCCCGCCAGCTGCGCGCTCAGCAGACGCCAGGCGCTTCCGTCCTCACTAACCTCCACGCGCAGGCCCGGCCAGAATTTGCCCTGGTGCCCCGCCTGCGCATTGGGGTTGCGGCTCCCCGGCAGCACCGCCCGCACCCGGCTGATGCGCTGCACTGATCCCAGGTCCGCCTCGATAAAGCCGTACCAGGAGTCATAGAAGCCAGTCCCGCCGCCTTCGCTGGCCGCCAGGTTGTGCACGCTGGCACCCTGGCTGGCATCGCCATCCCAGAGCCGCGGGCCGGCCGCGGCGAAGCTGCTGTCGGCCTCCACATTCAGCCCGTCCCAGGCAAACCAGTCGCCGCTGCTCACGATGCTGCTTATTTCCGTCGTGCTTTCCGTCAGTGTATTGCGCGGCCGCTCGGCCTGGCCGCTGAGGACCACGCGGCTGTAAAGCTCGCGGATGTCCCGCGGCTGGGCCACCGACTGCGGATGCAGCAGCTCCCAGTCCACCTCCCCGGCTGCCTTCTGCTCGATCAGGCGCAGCTTGAAGCGGCCCGGGCTGCCCGGCTCGCCAAGGCCTGCCGCCCGGCTGTCATACACCAGACGCAGGTTGGCCTGCTGCAGGCTGAGGACCTGCTCAAAAAGCTCGCCCACGCGGCCGCGGAAGTACAGCGGCGCGGCTAGGTCGAGGCCCAGCAGCGGCAGGTCAAGCTCCTCGCTTGCCGCGCCAGGGCCGCCCAGCGCCGCCGGATAGCGCAGCGCGGTCTCGAAGACTGTGCTCCAGTCCAGCGTGCCTTCCAGATAGCAGCGCACCCCGCTGGCGTAATAGCTGCGCCCGGCAGTGTCCTCCAGAATGCTGACCGTGCCGCTTTGCAGCTGCACCAGATAGTGCTTTGGCGGCACCTCCTGGCTGGCTGCGCTGTCGTACCAGAGCCTGATGTCGCCGGGGGCCCAGGCCCGCCGCCGCGTTCCCGCAGGACTGTCGGTGTTGAAGGCCGGGTCGCCGGCCCCGCTGTAGCTGAAGCCGAAGACCGAGCCAAAGGCGCCGCCGCCGGCCAGGAAGAGCTGCCGCGCCGGGCTGATCTCGCTGCTCTCCTCCGGCGCCAGGTTCAGCTCACACTCGCACTCATGCAGCAGCGCCAGCCAGTCCTGGCAGGTCAGATAGAGGCGGCAGTCCTGGGCCTCAACCCGGTAGACCCGCCCATAGAAGAGCACTTCGCTGGCGCCGTCCACCGTGCAGCTCAGCCGCGCCTGCGCGAAAAGCTGGACGCGGTTAGCCGGATCAACCTCATTGCTGTAGCTCAGGTCCTCGTTCAGCAGCTCGATCTGCAGCAGCGCCGGGCTGGGTGCGCCACCCGGGCCGCCGCTGTCATGGCTCAGGCTGAAGTCGGCGAAGCGAAAGGCCTGCCAGCTGCTGCTCTCGGGGTGGCCTGTACGCAGCTCAAATAGATAGTCCACCTGCTTGTCATAGCCGGCCAGGTGCGCCGTTGTACTTTCACCAAATGGCATGCCTGCTCCTTAGCGTGGCGGGCTGAAGGGGCTGTAACCCGACAGCAGGTTGAAGCTGCTGAAGCTGCCGTCCTCATGCACACTCAGGCCCAGCTCAAGCAGCCCTGATGCACTCGCCGGGGCCAGGGGCGTCAGGTATCCCGGTCCGCCGGCCAGCTCCGGTGGCAGCTCGTCGATGTAGCAGCGGAAGGCCAGGCGCCGCTGGATGGCCGCTCCCGCTGGCGTTGCCGGGCCGGCCTCGATGGCCTTGCTGCCCCAGCTCTCATAGCGGCTGGCGGAGCTGAGCTGCTCGCTGTAAAGCAGCAGCTCACGCTGGAAACGAAAGCTCTCCTCCAGCCATTCAAGGGCGCTGCGCGGGTTGCCGCCGGGGCTGCTCAGGCGGCCCAGTTCTTCCGGCAGCAGCGCCAGGCGCAGCGACACCGGATAGCGGCAGCCCGGCGGCGCGATGCGGTGCAGCAGGCCGCGGCGGTCCAGGATGCGCTCGCCGCTGGGGGCATAGCTGACGCCCAGCAGCGCATAGTCCAGGTCCAGCCAGTCAGCACTGTCCTGCCAGATCCGGATGCGGGATTCAATTGTTGTCATCTGGCCACCTCCATGGAAGGCAGGTCTCAAGGCTCAAGCGTCGAAGGTCGAAGGTCGAAGGTCGAAGGTCGAAAGTCGAGAGTCGAAGGTCGATGGTCGAATTCGCGGGGATTGCTGTTTCGATCAGTCCATGTATCCAGTGTCGAAGTAGCCTCGCGATGTGTGCTCGACTTCGGACCTGCCGAATTCGACCTTCGACCTTTGACCATCGACTGCATTTCTGTCTCTGCTGCCCGCGGCGCTAAACCACACCGCGCATCGCATTGATGTCCAGCAGCTTGCTGGCCACCTTGGCGGCCACGATCTCCTCAGCGCCGCCGCGGTAGCTGACCTCAACGCTGAAGGCCGGGCCGCGGCTGACCGCCCGGCCGCCAAAGAGCCGTGACGCGGGGTTTGTGGCCAGGTCCAGGCTGGACAGGCGCGGGAAGTTCAACAGCTCTTCCATCGGCCGCGGCTCTACAGGCTGGCGCCGGCGAAAGAGCCGGCCGATGAGTCCGCCAGCCAGAGCGGACAGGCCCGCGCCCAGCAGGCCGCCAAAGAGTGAGCCGCCGGGCCCGCCGCCCAGGGACTGGCTCAGGCCCTTGCTCAGGCTGCTGATCAGGCCGCGCAGGCTGCCGGCCAGGCTCTGGCGCAGGGCATCGCCAAGGCCAGCGCTGCCTGCGTTACCGCCTGATCCGCCTGCGCCGCTGAAAGCTCCGCGCAGCAGCGCGCTGCTCAGGCCGGCAAAGGGGTTGAATCCCCCAGCACCGCCGCCGCCGCCAGCGCCAGAAGAGCTGCCGGATCCGCCCGGGCCGTAGCAGCGGCCATCCGCGCAGTAGCTTGCGCCGCGCCGCAGCTGCTCGCGGGCCTGGCGCAGGCCGCCCACAAATTCGCCGGCCGCGGCGCGCACTGCACGCAGTGAGGCCGCAAGGGATCTGGCCTCGCTGTCTTGTCTGCTTGATGAATCCATCTTCACGGCTGTCTCCTTTCAAACTGCTCCACCGCGCGCCTGGCCCGGTGCTGCAGGGCCAGCAGAAAGCGCTGCTGTTCATCCGGCTCCGCGAAGTTCAGTGAAGCCACGCGCGCCGCTTCCTTATCCAGCCAGGCCAGCTCGTCGCTGTGGGCCTTGCAGGCCAGCAGGCAAAGGGCGTCCTCATAACCAATCCCGCGCGCCTCGGCCAGGCTCAGCCCGCAGGCCAGCAGCGCAAGCAGGGTCTGGTGCGGCGGGCATGGCTCCGCGCTGCGCGAAGCCGCCGTGCCGCTGGCCCGGGCGTCCCCGCCGCCAGTCCCTAGACGCTCAGCTGCGCGGCGCTGGCGAAAAAAGAGCGCAGCCCGGCGCCCTGGATGAAGTTGAGCTCGATGGATGCCGCGCTGAGCGCCAGCACGTCATCGGCGCTGCGCTGCGCCAGTTCGGACTCCGGGATGCCGCTGCCCAGGCTGCACAGGCGCAGCAGGCAGGCCGGCGCAGCAAGCAGGGCCTGGGTCAGCTCCGCGCGGTCGGCGCTGCCGCCTTCCAGCAGCGGCGCCAGCAGGCCGGCCAGCTCCTGCCAGAGCGCCTCGAAGTGCAGCCAGCTCAGGCGGCGCAGGCTGACCTGGCGGCCGTCGGACAGCAGCACCTCGATGCTCTGGGGCAGCAGCAGTGCGGCGGCGCTGGCTTCATGAATACTCGTTACTCCGCTAAGGGGCATGGGTGCTTCCTTTGATGTGCTCATTTCAGGGTTCGTGTTTAATGTCGAAGGTCGAGGTCGAAGGTCGATGGTCGAATTCGCGATTGTCGATGCGCCGATGGGTCGATACGATGCATGCAGGTAATCAGAACCACAGAGCACCGGCGGTATAGCGGCCCTCTTTCCCAGAGACCGGCATGCAACTGGTTGGCGAGCCATGAAGTGACTTGTTTAGGTGAGGATACTCATTCCAGCTACCCATCCAGCGAGCTGAAGGAGATGCTGGCATTGGGTAGATCTGCATGCCTTGTCGAAGTTCATGAGCTAATCACCTGGCCAGTCTCTTGCGCATCCGTGTCCTCGCCCTTGCGATCCTGCAGTAGTTGACATCCATCTCTATGCCAATCCAGCGCACCCCCTCACAGTTAGCAGCTACTCCTGTCGTCCCGCTGCCGAAGAAGGGATCCAGCACAAGATCTCCTGGCTTGCAGACAAGACGTATAAGCCAACGCATCAGGTCGACTGGTTGGACGGTGGGATGAAAGTTGGCCATCTCCCTTGCTTCGCTATTGCGATTGCTGGGGAGCGTGTCCATGAAAGTCGCCTTTCTCTTCTTTTCGAGATTCTCGCAACCTAGGTTTCGCTCACGAGTGCTTGCACGAGTGCAATAGAAGAACCTACTCACATTATTCAAATCAGCTGATCGCGACTTTGATGTACTGAGGTACTTCGCCTGAGAGTTGAGCAAGTCGACGGCGCATCCGGACTGGCACTTCTCGTCGGTACATCCAGGGGTGTGCGAGAAGACCACATTTGCCGGCCATCTGTCCTTGCTTTGTGAGCCAAGTCTAGGCTCACGAATCCTCGCTGCATCGATGTTCAGATCGCTGACGGGCCCCTTTCTGGCGACGATGATCGGGTCGTGCGCAGGCTTTAGTTTGCTACTGTGCTTCGGAAAACCCTGACCGTAGATCCACACTATCTCATCTTCAACATGAAATCCGGCGCTCTCAATTCGCGTGGCCATTCGGTGCCAGGTTCTTGTAGCAGATAGCACGAGCAATCGTCCTCCTGCCTTAAGAACCCGGTGCAACTGACGCCAAAGTTCCTCAGAAGGGACATCGTTATCCCACTTTTCACCAAGGAACTGAATACCGTATGGAGGTCCAGTTACGATGGCGTCGATGCAATAATCCGGCCATTTGCACAGGACCTTCAGAGAGTCACCGCGAACCACCTTGCAAATCGGCAGGTTCGCTTGTGCCCTCTTCAACCTTCTACGCTCGAGAGTAAGTCTACGTTTGATCTCATCAGGAGGAGGTGATGTGCTCCTCTCCTTTCTTAGCATGGATTCTCCTTTTCAAAAGAGTGCGCAAAGGGAACTCTTATTCAGCTGCTGCCATGCCTAACCCACAGAACGAAAGCGGAAGACAAACGCTCGGCCAACTCTTGTCAGTAGGTTATCTGGCTTGTACGTCATCGACAGGCGCGCCGCATCGACCTTCGTCCCTTCCTTACTCCCACTGCGCCAGCACGCCGAAGCTGGAGCGCACAGTGCCGACGGCGCTGCTCGCCCCGTCGTACATGCAGTCCCACAGCAGACTTGCCCCCTCGCCGAAGTCGTTGTCGGCGAAGGGCCAGCGCGTCTCGCCGGGGCTGATGGCCACGCGGTGGAACTCGAACTGCACCCCCGTCTCGCGCCAGGTCCCGGTGTCCAGGTCGCCGTTCTCCAGGCCGGCTTTCTGCGGGTCCTGCGGCGCCAGCTGCAGCAGGCGGATGCGGCGGTAGCGCTCCGGCGACAGGCAGTCGCCCAGCGGCGTATCCACGGCCGCCGGGGTCCAGTGCGCGTAAAGCGCCACCGCGCGCTTGCCGCTGGCCAGCGCCCCACCCTCGATGCGGCTCAGGCTGCCGCGGGCCGCGTTCAGGCTGTAGTCGCTGCCCGCGCTGTAGGAGCTGAAGTTGTCATAGCTGCGCAGCTTGAACAGCGGCAGGCTCTGGGCGCTGTAGGCCGGGCTGCCGGCATGGCTGCCGATCAGGATCGGCGAGCCGCTGCTGGTCTGCAGTGCCAGCAGCGCGCCGCTGAGGTTATTGCTGGAGTTGAAGTAAATGCGCCAGGCGTCGGGCGACCAGCTGGCCGGCGCGGTGAAGCTGAGGCTCACCTGCTGCCCGGCGCTGACATTGACCGAGCCGGCATAGACCGCGCTGCCCTCGAACTGCACCTGGCCGCTGTAGCTCAGACAGGGCACGATCCAGTAGTGCCAGGTCGAGGCGGCGATCAGGCCGCCGCTGCCGCCGGCGGAGAGGCTGGGGCCTGTCGCCCCCGGCGGCAGGCTGCTCAGCAGGCCATAGGGATGCGCGAGCTGCCAGGCCTGGCTGCCATAAAGCCGCAGGCTCTCGGCCTGCACCAGGATGTCCGGGCTGAGGCGCTGCTGCAGCGCGCCCTCGCCAAAGAGCAGGGCGGCGGCCTCCGGCCCGGCGGTCTCCAGCATGCGCAGCGAAAGGCTGTAGCGGCGCGAGCGCGGCCGCCGGGCAATGGGCTGGCTGACGCCGCCGATGGCCATGCCCTTCTCGGCGAAGTCGCCGGAGATCAGCACTGCGGCATCGGCGCAGCGGCCAAGGTTGCGCCAGGCGCCCAGGCCGCCCAGAGCCGCGGGCTCGAAAAGCTGCAGCTGCGCGGCGCCGATGCTGTGAAAGGGATGATAGCTGTACTGGGATGTGGACATAATTTTGTGGCTCCGATGACAGTCAGAATGGAGGCCGGGTCGTGGCTGTTAATTTGCAGGTCGATGGTCGATGGTCGGAAGTCGAAGGTCGGAGGTCGAAGTCTCGGAACGCCGGCTGCAAGCCGGCCATCTTCTCCGGAGGCCGGCTTGCAGCCGGCGTTCCGTGCCCTGATGCTGCTCCTGCTCCTGGCGCATAGCGCTCCCTGCCGTTCTGCAGGGGTGGGGCTTGTCCCCACCCAGCGGCCCAGTGCAGTCTGCTCGACATTGGGTCTAACAGACATACAGAACCTCAACTTCAAGCTCCGCCGTCGAGACGACCGCGCCGGCTCCGGCCTGTGGCGCCTGGGCATAGCTGATCCCGCCGACTGCGATGCTCTTCACACTGCCGCCCAGGTTCGATCCGCTTTGCAGCAGGGCGGCTCGGATTTGCCGCGCCAGGGCCGCGCTGTCGCGCAGGGCCTGCTCGGGCCGGCCGGCGGCGCAGGCGATACGCAGGCTCAGGCTCGCCTTCGCCTCGCTGCCGCCGGGCCAGTCGCCGAAGGCTGCGCCGCTGCGCCCCGCGCCGAAGTCCTCACGCAGCGGCGTAATCACGAGCTGCGGATAGCTTGCCGCCGGAAGCAAGGCAATCGTGCCCTGCTCACGAACGGCCGGCGTGAAGTCCTGCGCGGCGATCCAGGCGGAAAGTTGTTCGATGATGTCGGTGATGGTCATGAAGACGTCCCAATGTGCAGATCTCGATGTCCAAGGTCCTGGGCGGGACAATTGCTAAATGATGATTGCTGATTGAAGATTCAACGGAGCATTCACTCAAAGCGCCTAAAGCAGAGTCCGCGTGATGCTCGGTCAGGAAATCCAGCGTGGCCCTCCGTACATTCATCAATCAGCAATCATCATTCAGCAATAGCTTCTCAGCTTCTCACGGCTCAGCTCGCGTTCCACTTCGTCCGTCGTGCTGAAGACCAGCGGGTCCGGGCTGCCTTCGTCGGCGTCAGCAATCTTCACCCGGCCGGATGCAACTTCGCTCAGGTGCATGACCACCGCGCCCTTGCTCAGGGCCAGGGGGTTGAGGGCGTCATCCAGGTAGCGCCGGCGGTACAGGAAGTACAGCGCCAGCGTCGCGTTGGCGCGCTCCAGGCTGGCCTGCACGGCGACAGCGCTCAGGTCCACACGGCCCAGCAGGTAGCTGTCGATCAGGCTGGCGCCGTCGCTGATCGCCTGGTTGACCACCGCGATGGTCTCGCTGGCATTCAGGTCAGGCGGTGAGTTCACATCATCGGCCAGCGAAGCGAGGATGCTGGCGTCGATCCTCCTTCTGAGGTTCTCAAGTGACGTATAGGTTGGCATGCTGAGGCTCCGGTGTAGTACTTGTCGGAAGTCGAATGTCGGAAGTCGGAATCGGCTGCTGTTCTTTGATCGCGGGGACAAGACTGCTCGCCGCGTGACCACAGCGGTTCAGACATCCGACTTCAGACATCCGACTGCCGCTTGAGAGTTGGTTTGCGGGCCACGGGTTACAAACCGGCGCCAGCCAAGTGACTAAGCCCCCGTGCTTCCCACGGCCATGTACCACAGCCCATAGCCCGCGCCGCAGCGCGCACGCACGCCATACTTGAACACGTCGGTGCTGAAGACGTACTCGTCCGAAGGGTCCGTGACCGCGGTGAACTCCGGGCGCACGCGCCACTGGAAGAGCAGCGGACGCACCGGGTAGCCGCTCGCCAGCACGAACCACTTGCCCGGGTCGACATGCGGGCTGACCAGCAGGTTCAGCACGCCCTGCAGGGTGTTGCCGCCAGGCTTCTCCACATCGCTGCTGCCGGCGACCACGATGCTCTGGCTGTTCAGCACCGCCCGCGCGTTGAAGTAGTTGTCCGGGCCGACCAGCAGGGTGTCGGGCAGCAGGCCCAGCGGCTTGCCCTGGTCATCCTTGAAGCCCATCATCGTCTCGATGGCGCCTTCCAGGGCGGAGCTGCCGAAGGCGCTGGTCAGCTTGTTGCTCTGCGTGCCGCTGTCGCCCTCCTTGTGGTCGGTGTCGAAGAAGAACTGGCCGTCATAGCAGCTGCTGCTGAAGCCGCTGTTGAGCAGCTTGACGCAGAGCTCGTCGGGGAAGCTCGCCGCGCGCAGGGCCAGCTCCTCGATGCGCGGGCGCAGCTGGGAAAGCTTGTCGTCCTCGAAGGTCTCGCGGTCGACCTCGATGGTCGCCTCATACTTGCGGTTGAGGATCTCGTACTCGTGCGGACGCAGCGCGCCAGCCATGCGCTCGTCTACCCACTCGCGCATCGCTGGCACCGCGCCAAGCCAGTTGTAGCTCTCCTTCTCGTCGGTGGACTCAACGACGGTGGCCAGCTTGGTGTAGATCGGCTCGGCGGCGGCGAAGCTCTTGTCATAGAGGCTCTTGAAGCCGGTGAAGGTGGCGGACAGAAAATCACGCGTTACAAGACGGGACATTTATGCTCCTTTGTAGGGGCCGACCTTGTGTCGGCCCGGATTTGTAGGGGCGGGTCTTGACCCGCCCGGATCTGCAGGGCCGGTAGCAGCGCGGCCAAAGGTCCGCGCGTTTCAGTCGATGCAGTCGAAGGTCGAAGGTCGAAGGTCGAATGCGTGAAGCAGCGACGCGTCGATATGTCGATTTGTCGATGTCGGAGTGCTCCAGACATCCCTTAGTAGCGCTGGCCCCCGTGCCGGCGATGCAGTCGAAGGTCGAAGGTCGAAGGTCGAATGCGTGAGGGTCGATGGGTCGCTGAGTTGATTTGTCGATGGTCGCCTCTCCAGGCAGGTCAACGGAGCCTCAAAGTCGCCGCTGGGCAGCTATATAATCCGACGATGGAAGTCGACCATCCCCGTCCTTTCGCCTGGCGCGAACTGCTGCATCCGCTGACGGAGACCCTGCATGTAATCGGATTCCTGGCTTGTCTGTACATCGCGCTGATCGCCTGGCATGTTCTGCCCCCCGCAGCATTCATGGGCATGAAGGGTTTTGGACCCCAGTCTCCCGGCTTCCAGATTTCCATCGCGTTCGTGGCACTGATGCTCTATCCTCTTGGCTTGCTCGGCGCTAACCTCAGGGCCACTAAGACCGGCCATGAAAGAGACCTGCCTGAAGATGAACGTCTGGTGGCAGCGAGGAACTTCCGGTTTGCCTTTGCCATCCTGACCTTGATGCTTGCCTGCCTGAGTTGCACAGAGATGCTCGGCATTGCGCAGTCCGCCAACGGATTCGATTGGAACCGTCGCTGGCCCTAGTTTGCTCCCACAGGCCGGCTTGCAGCCGGCGTTCCGTGCCCCGATGCTGCTCCTGCTCCTTGGCGTAGGGTGCTGCTAAAAGTCACGCGGGGGAGGGGCATTATCTACGCCCGGCAGCCTTACTTGTTCTGCTCAGCGTCGGATCTGCCGCATTCGACTTTCGACCTTCGACCATCGACCTCTCCTCGCAAGGCGCCCCGCGCAGCGTCGACGGCGCGCGGGTCTCCGACCCGCCCTACACCTTGATCCGGCACCACACATCGCTGCCGTCCAGGGCCTCCAGCTTGCCCGCCGGGATGTCGTTGGTCGCCGTCGCCGCCAGGGCGAGGGTCTGGTCGTCAACGATGTAAAGCGTCGCGCCGATGCTGGTCTGCGTGATCGTGCCGGTCCTGGCGAAGCTGAACACGCCGCTGCACTGCACGCGCACGGTGATCGCGCCGGAGAGGCCGGCGCTGTTGTCGGCTTCCTCGATGGCCACGCCGAGGAAGCTGAGGCCGGCGGTGTCGCCGCCGGGCACGGCGAAGCCCGTGGCATCGGCGCAGACCAGGCTGCCCTTGTAGATATGGGCGCCGGCCTTCACCGGCTGGGCGGTGAAGAGGCCGTCGCGGTGCTTGGTGTAGCGATTCTCACTCAAAGCTGTCATGTTCTGCTTACTCCTTGAATCTGCTTTGTGTTTGTCGAAGGCCATAAGTCGAATGTCGCAAGTCGCAAGTCGAAGTCTCGGAACGCCGGCTGCAAGCCGGCCAGCTTCTCCGGAGGCCGGCTTGCAGCCGGCGTTCCGTGCCCTGATGCTGCTCCTGCTTCTGGGCGCATAGCGCTGCCTGCCGTACTGCAGTGGCGGCGCCTGTCATCACCCAGCGGCCCAGCACAGTCAGCCGGACAATGGACCTGCCGCCTTCGACTTTCGACAGGCGCCCTGAGCCGCTTCGACCATCGACTTTCCAACAGTCGACTGCCGGGTGGGGACAAGCCCCACCCTGCAAGACTCAACCCCTGATTTCCGCATACTCCTGGGGCGTCAGGCCGAGGCTCTGGGCCACCGAAAGCTCGTCGGCGGAGAGCTGCGGCGTCCCGCCGGTCGCCGGCGCATCGCCGCAGACGCAGCCGCTGACATAGCTGCAGGGGATGGCCGCCAGCACGTCCTTCAGCACCGCGGCGAAGGAGAGCCGCTGCCCCGAGGGCAGGCTGACCATCACGCCCTGTTCCTCGGCGCTCACCAGGGCCTCCTCGATGCCGGCATACTCCATCGCCGGGGTGAGCTGGCCGGAGGCGCGCAGCTCAGAAAGCAGGGCCGCCACCTCGCGGCGCTTCTGCTCGCTCTTCAGGCGCTGCAGCTCCTCGCGCAGACGGGCGTTCTCCTCCGCCAGGGGGTCGGGCGGAGCCGGCGCCGGCGCTGCCGCGGAAACGGCTGCCGCCGCGGCCGCAGCAAGCTGCTCCTCTTCGGGGCTGCTGACAGTGATTACGGTATCCATAGGGTGTCCTCCTTTCTTGTAGGGTGCAGGCGTGCCTGCACCTGACTGCTGGTGCACGCACGCGTGCACCCTACAGGGATAAGGTGGGCGGGTATTCGATCCGCCTCTAGTCGCCGCTTCCGTGGGCGCTGCTGCCGGGCTTCCTGCCATAGCGCGCATACATTTCCGTCTCGTCCTGGTAGAGGCCGCGCTCGGCGAAGAAGCGGTCGATCTCCAGCTGCAGGGCCAGGTCACTGCTGCGCGGCGGGCTGAGCTGCCAGCGTGGCAGGGCCTCGCCGGGGCCGAAGTTGAGCTCCACGATCCAGGGGATGAGCTGGCCGTTGACAAGGGCCATCAGGGCCTGGGCATCGCAGCGCACGATGTCACCGCGCACGGCCAGGTGCACCTCGCCCAGGCTGCGCGCACCGCGCTCGCCGGCTTCGACGGTCAGGGTCTGGCCCAGCAGCGCCTTGCTCATCTCCTCGTTGCAAAAGTGCAGCAGCTCGCTGTAGGTCTGCACCGTGCCGCTGCGCTGCGCCTCCAGCAGGCTCAGCTGCACGCCCTCGGGCAGCACCAGCCCCGTCTCCTGCTGCAGGCCGGCGATGACGCGCTTATAGCCGCGCTTCTCGCGCTCGGTGGCGCCCAGGGGGTACTGCAGCACTGCCGTCGGCGCACCGAACTTCTCGCAGTACATCACCCAGTACTTCAGGGCGTGGCGCTTGAACCAGGCCAGCCACCAGACCGGCCGCAGCAGGGGCTGGCCATAGGGGTTCTCGAAGCGGCCATAGGGCGAAAAAAGCAGCAGCTTGCGCGGCGGCAGGGCCTCGCCCTCCACCGGCGCGCTGCTGGTCAGCAGGCGGGCCTCAAAGCCGCCCTCGCGCAGGGCAAAGACGAACCTGCGCGGATGGCGCGAGCGCAGCTCAGCCGGAACTACACAGGTTACAGGGGACAGGTTACAGGTTACAGGAAGAGCGCCGGTGTAGTTCCCACCGCATTCATCTTCCCTCTTTGCTGTCCCCTGTCCCCTGTTCCCTGTAACCTGAGCTGCCGGAGGCAGCTCTCTCCTTTCCCAGATCACCTCGCTGACCGCGAAGCCATAGGCAATCGCGTCCAGCAGCTCCGCCAGGTCGCGCTCGAAGCCGCCGCCCTTTACCCCCGGCGCGCTGCCGGCGCTGCCGATGCCCTCCAGCGCGGCCTCGACAAAGTCGGCGACGGCGCGGGCGCGGGGCGTGTCATCCGCCGGCTGCACGCTGCGCTCCCAGCCCAGCACCGCGGCCTTGCGCTGGGCCAGCAGGGCGGCCAGATGGGCGTCCTTGTCCAGCGCTTCCTCGAAAAGTCCATAAGGCCAGGCATAGGCGCTGTCAGGCTGCTGCTGCGCCAGCAGCGGGTCGCGGTTGGGCAGCACCGCGCCCGCGCGGCCGAAACTGAGCAGATGCTCGTGCAGGTCGGAGCTTATTGAGGCCGCCTCTGCGAAGAGAAAGTCCTGCGTCCTGGGCCCTGCGGAATCGTCCTTAGTCCAGAGTCCTGCGTCCCCTGAGGCAAGAGCACTTCCATCTCCCGACAGGGGCGCATCGGCTTCAGCTCCGCCGCCTGTATAAGTCAGTTGTTTCTTCTTCGGGAAAAACCACATGTCAACCTCACTCACTCCGAGCTGTATCTACTTCTATGCGGAGGAACTGCTTCCTCTCCAGGACGCAGGACTCAGGACTCAGGACAACCGCTTCGGCTTCCCAGGACGCAGGATTCGCTTAGAACCTCCGCATCACACTTCTCTCCCGGCGCTCTTCCCCGCCTTCAACTTCGCGCCGGCCCGTCCCCAGGCTCAGGGCGCATTCGATGGCCCGGGCCAGGGCGTCAAGCTGGTCGTCATGCGCGCCGGAGGGATACTCCGCCGCTTCGCGGCGCAGCTCCGCGGCCCAGGCCGCGCTGGCCGGCAGCAGCACGCGGCCCTCGGAAACATGCCGCGCCATCGCCTCAATGCGCAGGGCCTTGGCGCGGGTCTCGCGCATCGACAGCACGGGCATGCCGCGGCTCAGGGCGCACTGGCTCAGGGCCTGCTGGTAGGCGACGGCCTCGATGCCGACCATCCGCGCGCGCCAGTGTTCGCTCATGCGCTCGGCGGCCTCCAGCTGGCGGGCGAAGCTCATGTGCGCGCGGCGCAGCTCCAGGACGAAGATCCGTGGCTGGCGCCGGGCCAGGGTCTCGGGGCCCTCGATGCCGTCGGCCGCGGCGCTGTCGATATCCGGCTGGTACAGCCCGACGGCGGCGATGGCGCAGTAGTCGTGACCGGGCTGCGCGCCGCCGGGGCCGCCGATGGCCGGGTCGATGCCCAGGGCCACGCTCAGCTCCTCACCCTCGTAGTACCAGCCGTCGGGGCCGAGGCTGAGGCCGGAGCGCGGGTAGACCCGCCAGTCGCTGTCGCTGAAGACCAGCAGCTCGCGGCTGAAGGGCTGGTTCATGTACTCCTGGGCGAAGGCCCGCGCGCCGATCTCCGCGCGCCGCGCCTGCAGCGCGGCCAAGCTCCAGCGCTGGGGCCACAGCGGGCGCTCCTGCTCATCCAGGGCGGCCAGTCTGATCACCTGCCAGCTTGTCGAGCCTGGCGGCGAAGTGTTCACGCTCCCCGGTCGAAAGTCGAGTGCGCTCTGCTCAAGAACCGAGCAGATGCCTTCCGGGCTGCTCCACTTCTCAGTCAGGTGACTGGCTTGTGCTGCGCTGGCTTGCGGCGCATTCGACCTGCGACCTTCGAGCTGCGACAGCGCCGCGTCGGCGGCCTTCTCCTCCAGCCACTGCGCAAGCACGCTGTCATGGCGCAGCAGGGTGCCCAGCCAGACCAGCGAGCCGCGGGTGACATCCAGGCTGTTCAGCAGCGCGCTGTCACACCAGTCGCGCAGGCGCCGGCGGGAGAGCGGGCTGGCCACCGAGAGGTCGTCCTCGGGGTCGTCAAGGATGATCAGGTCCGGGCGGAGGCCGCCAAAGAGCTGGCCGCGGACCTTCGAGCCGAAGCCCAGGGCCCGCACCCGCGAGCCGCAGGCCAGCACGATCTCGCTGTCGCCGTAGGCCACCCTGTGGCCCTTGCGGTCGATCAACGGCGCGATGCCGCTGCCGCAGAGCAGGCGCAGCAGGGGGTTGCCCTCCAGCTCGGCGACCACCAGGCGCAGCTTCGCGCTGGCCTCCTGCTGGTTAGCCCCGATGATCAGGATATTGCGCTTGCGCAGGGGGGCAGGCACACCCGCGCGCGGCCGGCCGCCTGCCCCAGGTCCGATATGATCCGGGGCGGGCCCCCGGCCCAGGCGTGGACGGTGTCTCAGACCGGCACGTGCCCCGGAAGAAGTGCTCGCGGCGTTTAAGGCGCCGGCCGCGCGGCGGGTGTTTCCATGCTTGGGCGGCAGGTGCCCGCCCACCCTGGCGCTGAGGCGCCGGGCCGGCAGGACGCTGCCCTGTGAAGCGGCCGCTGCCTCCTGCTTCTGCTGCTCGCCCCAGTCCAGGGCGGCGAGGCAGAGCTCGCGCAGCACCAGGCTGACCGTACCCAGGGTGCTCTTGCCATGCTCGCGGGGCAGGGCCCCCAGCAGGCGTCCGCCGGGCTGCAGGGCCTGGTCCAGTCGGCTGCAGAGGCCGTACTGGAATTCGGCGAGGCCTGAGCCCAGCAGGTGCGCCAGCAGCAGGCAGGCGAAGGCGCAGAGCGATCCGCCGCGCAGCCAGGCCCAGCGCAGGCCCTGCTCCGCGCTTAGCTGGCGGCTGAGGGCGTCTTGCACAGGCTGTATGTCTGGCTGCATGTCGCTGTGTCTCCTTTGGCGCTCGGGCGCGGCGGCGGACCAGCCCCCGGGGCTGGCGGCGGTTGATCAGGTATCGGCTTTAATGCCCGGGCTCAGCCGCAGGCGGGTCTGTCGTTGCTGAGGCTTTCCAGTGCTGCGGCCTCGGCCTCGATGGCGTCCAGCAGCGCCTTGCTGCGCTCGCGGGCGCGGGCCAGGCTGTCGCCTTCCGGCGCGGGCCACAGCAGGGCGGCCAGCCCGGCGCTGTAGCTATCGGGCCCGGGTGGCAGGGGCTCAGCCGGCGCTTCGAAGTCCTCGTCGTTGCAGATCCAGGCCGGCATCTTGTCCAGCGCGCGGATCAAGGCGCCCAGTTCCGCGCCGCTGCGGGCCTGCAGGGCCAGGCCGGCGATGCGCGCCCGCACCAGCGAGCCCAGGCGGCGGAAGCTCAGGCGGCTGCCGATCAGCTCCAGCAGCAGGCCGGGCTCCGGTGTGCTGCCCGGCGGCAGGCCCTCAAGCAGGCCGGCGGCGCGGGCCCAGTCGCTAAGCTCGACCCGCTGCTCCGGCCCGGCTTCGCTTGGCTGCAGTGCAGCGCCATGGCCAGGCCCGGACGCTTCATGCTCAGGCGCGCCTCGCGCGCGGCCGGGCATCAGGCCTGCTCCCGCAGCTGCTCTTCCAGCAGCCGGGCCGGGGCCTGGAAGACCTGCGGAAAGACATGCCAGGTCTCAAGCTTCAGGCCCAGGGCCTGGCTGAGGGCCTGGGTGACTCGGCCGGCCACGCCGACGCTGGGCAGGCGGCGCTCCTGTTCCAGGTGGGCCAGGGTGGCCCTGGAAACCCGGGCCCGCAGGGCCAGCTGACGCTGCGAAAGGCCCGCGCTGTATCTCCAGTCTCGCAAACTCATAAGTAGTAGTTCCTCCCCTGCGCCTGCCTAAGCGTCACATTGACTAAATATGCAGTCAGCACAAAAGCAGCATAACAGCATAAATAAGATTGTCAAGAGGCAATCTTTGTGTTATCATAAGTGAGCCAGCAGGCAAATCATGGCAACTCACGGGGAAGTCAATATGTCCGGACAGGACAGTCTGGCCCGCAGCGCGGGTCTGCTGCTGCGGGTCCTGCGCATGCGCGCCGGGCTGGATCAGGCCGCGATTGCCCAGAGCCTGCAGGTCAGCCAGAGCCGGGTCTCACGCTGGGAGCGTGGTCAGGGCCTGCCGGACAGCGCCCAGCTGGGGATCTGGCTGGCGGCCTGCCGCTGTGAAGAGCAGACGGCGCAGGAGCTGCCGGGCCTGCTGGAGCGGGCCGGGGAGGACAACTCTGCGGCTGTGCTGGGACTGCGGCGTCTGCTGCTGTCCACCCTCGGCGCTGGCGCGGGCGCGGGCGGCATGGGGGGCGTGGACGCCGGGCCGCAGGCCGGAACGCCGGGCGGGCCGCAGGCGGGCATGGCGGAGTCCTATGACACCAGCGTGCCCTACTTCGCCGCCGTCGCCGCCGGGCTTGGCGAGGTGCAGGCCCCGCGCTATGGCCCGCAGGCCCATATCCCCGTCCCCGCCGATGTGCTGCGCCGCGACCCGGGCGCTTATGCCCTGCGCGTGCGCGGGGACTCCATGCTGCCGCTGCTGGCGGAGGGGGACATCGTGGTGGTCTCGCCGCGCGCGGCGGTCTTTGAGGGCTGCATTGTGGCGGCGCGGGTCGACCCCGACGGAGACGTGGTGAAGCAGTACCGCCGCCTGCCCGACGGCCGGGTGCAGCTGGTGCCGCTGAACAGCGCCTATCCCCTGGTCACTCTGCGCGCAGCGCGTGAAGCCATCTCAGCGCTGGCCGATCTCGGTCTGAGCGTGCCACCCGACGCCCTGGAGCGCGAAGGCCAGGAGGGCCAGCTCTGGGGCCGGGTGGTACTGCAGCTGCGCGAGCTCTAGGCCGCCTAGCGGATCTCGGCGTCGGCGCTGCTGCGCAGCATGATGCGGCCGAGGCCGAAGGGCGATGCGGCATCCGCTGCCTCGCGGCTGGCGGAGCTGGAGCCGGCGGCCGGGGCGAAGGTGATGGTCGCCAGCACGCCGTCGCCATCCACGCCCGCGGCGTTGCCCTTGCGGGTGATCGCCACCGGGACAAAGCCGGTCTGGTTGGTCATGTCAAAGAAGAGGATGTCGCTTTCGGCGCCCAGGAAGGCGCCGGGCGTCGCCTGGATCGGCTCCCAGGCCGAGCTGAAGTTCACCCTGAAAGCGGCCTGGTAGAGGTCCTCAACATCATTCACCGCGATGGTGCAGATCTTGGCATTGTTCTCGCCGTCTGAAACCGAGAGCGTCACCGGGCTGGCGCCGAAGCTGACCTCGCGGGTCCTCGTCGCGCTGTCCACGGCCAGGCTGATGGTGGCGCTGCCGGCGGTCGCCGGCACCAGCCAGTAGACATTCGCCTGGGTGGTGGAGATGGTGTCGGCGCTGGCCGCGCGCGCGGTGTCGCGCAGCACCAGGCTGAAGTCCGGCGGGGTCAGGGACAGGGTTCCGGCGGAGACGTTCCAGGCCTTGGTCAGGCTGCCCGCATTGCCCCCCGGGGCGGTGATGCTGGCGGAGAGGGTCACCACCGTGCCCGCGGCGGGTGTGCCGGGGTTGAGGTTGATCGAAGTAATCGTCACGGCATTGCTGCCTCCGCCGCCACCGCAGGCGCTGAGGATCACAGCGGTCAATGCCGCGAGCAGAAGCCCGAGGCCGGTGCGGCAGCTTGCAGCGCGATTGGGAGTCATCATTTCCGCCTTGTCAGGTTGGTCAACTCATTCTACCCCAATAGGGGCGCTTCCAGCTTCCCGCAGCACTGGCCGCGCCTGCAGGACGCAGCAAGCGTGTCCCGGGTTCAGGCGCGCCGCGGTGCTACATTATTAATGTGAAAGTGCTGGGGCAAAGCTGCTTCTTTCCGGCCCGCTGGCCGGCCTTGGTGCTGGCTGTGCTGACCCTGCTCTGCGGCCTGCTGCTGGGCGGCTGCCCGGCGCGCGAGGCGCGGCCGGTGGCCCGCAGCCGCGCGGAGGGCGAGCTGGCCACGCAGTTCAGCCCGGTGGCCACACAGCGCCAGCTGGGCTCCGCCTATGCCCGTCTTGGCGGCGCCCGGGCGGTCGAGCGCCTGTATGCCGATGAAGCGCGCTCGGCGGTGCTGCTGCAGATGCGCGGCGGCAAGGGCCTGTGGCTGGACCTCGCCCGCGCTGCCCAGCCTACCGAGCTGGTGCTGGACCGCGAGCTGCTGCATGTGGACATGGAGCGCCGCCGGGCCTATGCCCTGGGCTCGCTGCAGCCCGGGGAGTTCAGCATCTTCCAGCGCAGCCTGCCGGATGGCGACTGGCAGCTTCTGCTGAGCCATGACAAGGATCTGGTGCGCGGGCAGGTGCTGGGCCTTTACAGCCACCCGCGCTGGGAAGGACTAGTGCTGCTGCTGCGCACGAACTTCTCGCCGGCCGGCAGCGATCCCGCTGCCCCGTCGCCGGCCCCGGGCCAGGTACGGCTCTGGGACCTGGCTTATGACATTGACTCCGCGGGCCGCAGCGGCCTGCGCTGGCAAAAGACCCTCGAGCTGCCGGCGGATGATCTGCTGGCCGCCCCTTCGGCGGCGCTGCTCAGCGACGGCCTGCTGGCCTACAGCGCGCCGGACGGCGCCGAGATCGAGCTTGTCCCCTTCAAGGCTGGTCAGCAGATCAGCCGCTTCCCCCTGGCCGCCGGCCGCCGGGCGCGGCTCTTCGCGGATTCCAGCGAAGCCGTGGCCTGGGCCTATCTGGTGCCGGAGAACAGCGGCGCGGGCACGGGCCGCAGCGAGGATTCCGTGCAGGTCGGCATGCTGCTGGCCTTCGGCGCGCAGGGCGAGCTGGAGCGCATGGCCTGCGGCCAGGTGCCGATGGCCATGGTCGCCGGCGACTGGGCCAGCCGCCGCGCCGCGCTGTGCCAGCCCGCCGTGGGCGTCGCCATCGCTGATTTCGCGCGCCATGAGCTGCGCTGGCCCCTGCGCTGGTCTGACTCGCGCCAGCTCTATCTGGCCGGCAACGGCAGCCGCGTGCTGAACGTGCTGCCCAGCGCCATCGTGGGCATCGGCGTTGAGGACCTGGCCGGCCTGCAGAACGCCCTGGCGGCGGCGCAGGTCCTGCCGCGCAAGGAGCTCAGGCAGCTGCGCCCGGTGGCGGAAAGCCTCGGCTGGGACTGGGGCAGGACCCAGATCAGCCCCCTGCTGGCCAGCACCGGCCGCCTGAGCATGTTTGACGGCAGCGATGTGGCGGCCTCCCTGGCCGAGCTGGACTGGGACCGCGAACGCGGCCGCGTGCAGTCACTGCTGCTCACCCGTGTGCCGGGGGTAGAGGACGAGGCCCTGCTTAAGCTGGACAGCGCCGCGCTGGATGCACGGCTGCGCGAGCTGCTGGAACAGATGGGCTGGCCGCGGGCGCAGGCCCAGGCGGACAGCGGCTTCTCCGGCCCCGGCGAGCTGCAGGCGGTTTATCTGCTGGAGCCCGAGCTGGCGGTCACACCCGGCCCGGGGGCGGATGCCCTGATCCCCGTCTCGCCCGGCGAGTTCAGCGTCTGGATCACGAGCGACGCGGCCTTCTGGAGCCTGGAAGCCGCGGGCGAGCGCATGCCCGCCGGCAGCCTCAGCTCCTGGGGCATCCGCGAAAAGGCCTGGCAGGCCGCGGCGGCGCTGGCGGCAGCAGAGGGCCTGCAGGGCCCGCGCCTGCGGGTCAGTTATGCCCTCGCCGGCGGCTGGTTCACGGCGGATGCCGAGCTGCCTCTCGCCGAGCAGGCACTGGAGCTGGAAAGCTCCGCGGGCAAGGACAGCCGCGCGGCGGTGGAAGTGGAAGTGCTGGCCAGCGATGCTGAGGCGGACCGCATCTACCACCTGCTGCTGGACCCGCTCAGCGGTGAAGTGCTGCAGTCCGGGGCGCGGGATGCCGGCGCCCTGGCCCTGGCCCAGGCCGGGGTGAACTTCGGCCCGGCAGATGAATTCGCGCCCGCCAGCGGTTCAGCAGTGCCGGCGGAAGATTCACACTGAGCCAGCGGAGCAAACAGAGTTTCTGCAGGTAAGGCCATCCTTGCTGTGGCCCCGGACGGCAGTCCGGGGGATTGCAGCTTGCCCGCATTGCCATGCGGGCCCACAAGATTGTGTGGCCCCGGACGGCAGTCCGGGGAATCCCGCCAAGCCGCATTACAATGGATTACATCAGCATCGATTAAGAGTCGGGTGGTGCGGCATGGACTTCTACAGCTTCTTCAGTTTCTCGGCTAAGAAGGCGGTTTACCGCGCTTCTGAAGTCTGCTCACAGTTCAACAACCAGTTCCTTGAACCTGAGCATGTATTCCATTCCGTGCTCAACCAGCGCTCCTGCAGCGCGGTGCAGGTGCTCCATACACTGGATGTGAATCTGCCAAAGCTCGCTTACAGCCTGGAGGCCTATCTCTATGAGCACTCCGGGGACTTCAAGGGCAGCGCTGTCTTCAGCCAGCGCACCATTGCCATGCTTGAGCTGGCCTACAAGGAAGTTAAACGCCTGCACCACCGCGAGATTGGCACCACGCATCTGCTGCTGGCCCTCGCGCAGGATCACAGCCCCTTCCTGCGCCAGCTGGCTGAGGAGCACCAGCTTGATGCCCGCAGGATCCGCGAGGCTCTCCTGGCACATTTGAAAGGCTATGACCAGGGCCGCCAACCCGCGGCCGGCCTGTCACAGCGCCCGCCCCAGGCGACGGCGGAAGCCGCGCAGTTTTCCTTTGGCAGCCTGCTGGACAGCGAGTCCCTGTCCCTGCTGCGTTATGCGCGCCAGGCGGCGCAGCAGTACCGGCACCGCGAGCTGCTGCCCCTGCACGCCGCCTTCGCCATGGTGCTGACGGCGCGTACCGACTCCTCGGGCTTCTTCCGCCGCGCCGGTGTGCACCAGGGCCGCCTGATGACCGATCTGGCCGTGCTGCTGAGCCGGCTGGACTGCATGTCAGAGCCAATGCCCGAGGCGCTGCTGGAAAGCTCCGCCCTCCTGGATCTGGTGACCCGGGCCATGCGCAGCGCGCTGGAACGCGCCCGGCCCCTGGGCCAGCGCCAGTCCCAGGGCGGGGCGGTGCGGATCAGCCCGCGCGATCTGCTCTACGCCACCCTGCAGGACCCGGATGAGCAGCTGCAGCAAATCCTGCAGCAGCACGGGCTCAGCCCGGCCACCTTAAAGCCGCTGGAGCTGGATGTAGAGGTGTATGAGACTGATCCTGAGGGCAGCAGTGGACCGCTTAGCGGAGAGGAAGGTGCGCTCGCTGGCCTGGATGACGAACTGGGTCAGCGTGCTCAGGATCTGCGTCGAAAAGCACTGGAGCGGGCGGCAGAAGAAGATCTGGACCCAGACTCGCAGCCTGCCAGCGAGGAACCCTCCTAGGAAGAAATCTCGGCGATCCTCCGCGTCCTCTGCGCCTCTGCGTCTGGCCTTTGCGCTGGGCTCCGCGGGGAGATGGGAGAATGCGGGCAGGGTGCCCGCGCTCCAGCTGCTTTCCCGGCCGGCTCTTAACCAGCGCTTAAGCGCCCAACTGCGCTTCTGAGTTAATCAGCGGCGCGCGCGGTACTATAGCTTGTCATGGATTTCTACAACTTCTTCAGCTTCTCTGCGAAGAAAGCGATCTACCGGGCCTCGGAGATCTGCTCGCAGTTCAACAACCAGTTTCTGGAACCCGAGCACATTTTCTACAGCATCCTGAACCTGCGCTCCTGCAGCGCGGTGCAGGTGCTGCACCAGCTGGGCGTGAACCTGCCGAAGCTCAGCTACAGCCTGGAAGCCTACCTTTACGAGCACGCGGGCTCCTTCAAGGGCAACGCGGTCTTCAGCCAGCGCACCATCTCCCTGCTGGACCTCTCATACAAGGAAGTCAAGCGCCTGCACCACCGCGAGATCGGCACCACGCATCTGCTGGTGGCCCTCTCGCAGGAGCGCAGCCCCTTCCTGCGCCAGCTCTTTGAAGAGCACGGCCTGGACGCGCGCAAGATCCGCGAGTCCTTCCTGGCGCACCTGAAGGGCTATGACCAGAGCCGCGAGCGCGGCAAGGAATCCGGCAACTCCGTGGTCTCCAAGTTCAGCCGCAACCTGACCGAGCTGGCCCGCAGCGGCAAGCTCGACCCGGTGATCGGCCGCGAGCGCGAGATCAACCGCATGGTGCACATCCTCAGCAAGCGCACCAAGAACAACCCGATCCTGGTCGGCGAGCCCGGCGTGGGCAAGACCGCCATCGTGGAGGGCCTGGCCCAGCGCATCGTCAGCAACCAGGTGCCCCCGGCCCTGACCGACTGTGACGTGCTGTCCATCGACCTGGCCGGCCTGGTCGCGGGCACAAAGTTCCGCGGCGAGTTTGAGGAGCGCCTCAAGGCCCTGATCAAGGAGATCCAGGAAAGCCAGGGCAAGATGATCATCTTCATCGACGAGCTGCACACCATCCTGGGTGCCGGCTCGGCCGAAGGCAGCCTGGACGCCGGCAACATCCTCAAGCCCAGCCTGGCCCGCGGTGAGCTGCGCTGCATCGGCGCCACCACCTTCAAGGAGTACCGCAAGTACTTTGAAAAGGACGGCGCGCTGAGCCGGCGCTTCCAGCCGGTCTTCGTGGAAGAGCCGACCTACGACGAAACCCTGGAGATCCTGCGCGGCCTGCGCGCCTCCTATGAGCAGCACCACAAGGTGCGGGTGGCTGACGAGGCCCTGCACCAGGCCATCCGCCTGAGCCGCAAGTTCATCCCGGACCGCAAGCTGCCGGACAAGGCCATCGACCTGATCGATGAGGCCGCGGCCTGGGTCAACCTGGACCGCGACAGCCGCCTGCGCATGAGCGATATCGACATCGAAGGCGTCGAGGAAGGCGAGGTCTCGGTCAGCGAGCTGCCTCGCATGCCCTTCGAGGCTTCCATCGAGAAGTTCCGCGTACCCGAGAGCGACATGAGCTCCGACACCGATGACGGCGTCGACGAGGACGCGGTGGTCAACGAGGAGCACATCGCCAAGGTGGTGGAGCTCTGGACCGGCATCCCCAGCCAGAACATCACCATGGACGACCAGCGCCGCCTGCTCTCCCTTGAGGAGACCCTGCGCGGGGCGATCATCGGCCAGAACGAAGCGATCAGCGCCATCGTGCGCAGCCTCAAGCGCAACTACAGCGGCGTGCGCAAGGGCGGGCGGCCCATCGGCTCCTTCATCTTCCTCGGCCCCACCGGCGTGGGCAAGACGGAGCTGGCCAAGGCCATCGCCAAGCATGTCTTCGCGCATGAGAACGCCTTCATCAAGATCGACCTCTCGGAGTACGGCGAGAAGCACGCGGTCAGCCGCCTGATCGGGGCGCCTCCCGGCTATGTGGGCTACGATGAGGGCGGCCAGCTGACCGAGGCGGTCAAGCGCCATCCCTACAGCCTGATCCTCTTCGACGAGATGGAGAAGGCCCACCCGGACATCTTCCACACACTGCTGCAGCTGCTGGACGAGGGTGTGCTGACGGACGGCCAGGGCCGCAAGGTCTACTTCCACAACAGCATCGTGATCTTCACCACCAACCTTGCCGGGCGCTTCTTCGACGAGGGCGCGGCAATCGGCTTCAAGCGCGAGCTGGACCTCAGCGACAGCATGGTGGACCAGAAGTTCGGCTCCTACAAGGCCCGCGCCGAGGAGCACCTGAAGAAGTACTTCCGGCCGGAGTTCCTCAACCGCCTGGACGACACCATCTACTTCAAGCCCCTGGTGCGCCAGGACATCATCGAGATCGCCAAGCTGGAGCTGGGCTACCTGGCGGCCAACCTGGCCGACTCCAAGCGCGAGGTCAGCTTCGACGACAAGGTGGTGGAGCTGGTGGTCAACGAGGGCTACAGCCCGGTCTATGGCGCGCGCAACATGAAGCGCGCGATCCAGCGTCTGGTGGAGGACCCCCTGTCCGAAATGGTCCTGCGCAACCAGCTGCCGGAGCACCCGGTGCGCCTGACGGTGGACGAAGGCGGCAAGCTGGCGATCGACTTCGACGCCAGCCACCTCGACCCCAGCGGCTTCGCCGACGAGGTCACGGAGCCGGCAGGCACGGAGTAGGCTTGGGCACAGCGCCCGCGTCCTGCAGGGGGCTTGTCCGACCCGTCGTGAACATGTACAAACAAGGGGCCGCAGAGATGCGGCCCCTTTTGCTTAGCTGTACGCCGCCGGGCTGCTGTGCAAGCTTTGCGGCACTGCACTTCCTGTCGGTTGAGTCCGGCCTGCTGCGCCTACAATCAGCGCATGGACACACCAGCCGCCCCTGACCTGCGCTACCCCATCGGCAACTTCGTCCCGGACAGCGAGGCGAACGAAGCTCTGCGCCGCGCGCACATCGACGCGCTGGAGGCCCTGCCGGCGCAGCTGCGGGCTGCAGTCAGGGGCCTCAGCGAGTCCCAGCTTGACACGCCTTACCGCCCAGGCGGCTGGAGCCTGCGCCAGGTCCTGCATCATGTCCCCGACAGCCACATCAATGCCTACACTCGCTTCAAGCTGGCGCTGACCGAGGAGCGGCCGACAATCAAGCCTTATCTTGAAGAACGCTGGGCCGAGCTGGCGGATACCCGACTGGCGCCTGCTGAGCTCTCGTTACAGCTCCTTGAAGCGCTGCACGCCCGCCTGGTGCTCCTGCTGCGCTCCCTTGACAGCGCCGCCTTCAACCGGCCGCTGCTGCATCCCGACTCCGGCGAGCACGACATCGACTGGCTGCTGCAGCTCTACGCCTGGCACGGCCGCCACCACACGGCCCACATCACCGCCCTGCGCCAGCGCATAGGCTGGTAGGTAGCACTCCGAACCAAACAGAGTTAACCGGGCTAACCGAGATCCACCGGGTAGACGCATCTATCTGCTGGCTCAAGCCGGCAAACCCGCCTCGGTGCGCGACAGGTCCTGTCACATGAGCTGATCCGGGGCCGGCGGCACATCATCGCGAGCTCTTACATCGACCCTTGTTCAGCCCTGCCATTGAATGTCTTTCTCGGTGAAACCCGGTTAACTCTGTTGACTCTGTTTGGATCAGAATCCCCTCCGGCGCGCTAAAATTTAGTATGGCGAAAGAAGCGCATCCGGGGGAAGCCTATCCCGAGGAGTGCCGGCAGTGGATGGAGCTCACCATGCAGTGCGCTGCGGCGGGCGACATCCCGGGCTGTATGGAGATGCAGCAGAAGGCCAACGAGTGCCTGCGCCGGCACGGTATCTTCAACCCTGACCTGCCCGAGACTTACTTCCGGCTCATGCACGAATCCCTGGCCGCCGCGCGCGACGGCGACATGGTCGGCGCGCAGCTCATCGGCGAGCGCATGAACGAGCTGCTCGTCGGCCTCGGCCTGCGCCCCGAGGGCGAAGGCAACTGCAACGGCGAGGACGCGCAGCTGGTGATCCCCGAGGAGTGCGTGCTGATCGAAAGCGCCATGCTGGCCTGCGAGGAGGCCGGCGACTTCGCCGGCGGCATGCGCCTGCTGCGCGACTTCGACAAGTGCCTGCAGAAGCACGGCATCCCCAGCCCGAACCTGCCCGACGAGTGGTTCGAGATCCAGATCGAGATGCACGACGCGCAGGAGCGCGGCGACAGCGCGGACTTCGAGCGCCTGCGCCTGATCAGCGAGAAGATGATGCGCGACGCGGGCATCGATCCCGACGAGTTTAAGTAGGGGCGGTAGGGTGCAGGCGTGCCTGCACCTTCTTCATACTGACTGCAGCGCCGGTGCACGCACGCGTGCACCCTACAGCTAACCCCACTTCGTCCCAAAACACCTCTCGCTGTTCGCGCGCAGGATCGGCGCCAGCTCACTGAGGCTCATCCCGCGCAGGCTGGCCAGCAGCGCCGCCGTGTGCTTCACATGCACCGGCTCGCAGCGCACTTTGCCCCCGCCCATGTACTGCGCCGCCGGGATGCCCAGCTCGTCCTGCGCCTGCCCCGGCTTCAGCTTGCGGATCGCCTGGGGCGGCATGAAGGGCGCATCGGTTTCCACCAGCAGGCGCTCCAGCGGGATCTGCGCGGCGTAGATTCGCAGGTCCTCGGCCTTCGGATAGCTCAGGTTGCCGGCGAAGGAGACATACCAGCCCGCGCGGCTCAGCGCATAGTCCAAAAGCTCCGGGCTGCCGTTAAAGCAGTGCAGCACGCCGCGCACGCCGGGCATCGCCTCCAGGCATTCGCGGGTCTGGGCGTTGGCCTCGCGGGTGTGGATGATCACCGGCAGATCGCGCTCGCGGGCAAAGAAGAGCTGGGCCAGGAAGACGTTGCGCATCGCGGCCAGGCTGTTGGTGTCCCAGTACAGGTCGATGCCGCACTCGCCCACGGCAACCGGTCTGGCCCCGCCGTGCCACTCATCGTTGTCCCACCACTGCGAGAGATAAGCCTCGGCGCTGAAGGTCGACTCGGCCTCCATATCCCCGCGGAACCAGCGCGAGTGGAACTCGCTGGTCGGGTGCAGGCCGACGCTGTAGCGCAGCTGCGGATACTCGCGGCACAGCGCCGCCGCCGAGGCATTGCTGTCCGGGTCGATGCCGATAAGCAGCGCGCCGTCCACGCCGGCCGCCGCCATGCGCGCCAGCACCGCCTCGCGATCGGCGTCGAAGGCCTCGAAGTACAGATGGCAGTGCGTGTCGATCAGCATTTCTCTTCTTATAGGGTGCAGGCATGCCTGCACCTGCTCCTGTAGGGGCGGGGCTTGTCCCCGCGCGTCAGGATGATTCACAAAGGGCCGCAGAGCCGCCGAGAAATCGAAGAAGCAACAGGAGGCACAGAGACGCTGAGCCTTCCTGAGGGTATCTCGCCTGCGCTGGATACCCGCTTCTGAATAATATCTTCTCGCCGCCTTGAAGGGCGTGAAGCCCTCCGATTCTCTGCGCCTCGGTGTCTCCTGTTAGTTCTTCTTTTTCAGTAGAAAGCCGGCCGGGGACAAGCCCCGCCTCTACGGGAACTAGAACCTCATCCGCTGGCTGAGGAACTCCACCTCGCGCTGCCAGGCGATGGCGCGGTTCTCGATCTTCTGCCAGCCGTGGCCCTCGTCAGGGAAGACGATCAGGTCCACATCATGGTTGCGCGCGCGCAGGGCGTCATACATCTGCTGCGCCTCGGAGAGCGGCACACGCGGGTCGTTGGCGCCCTGCAGGATGAGCAGCGGCGCCTTGATCTTATCCACCTTGTTGATCGGGCTGGCCTGCACCAGGAAGTCGCGGTCGGCCTCCAGATAGCCATACTCCGCCTCGCGCAGGGGCCGGCGGTAGGGCGCGGTGTTCTCCAGGAAGGAGATGAAATTGGCGATGCCAAAGCTGTCCACGCCGGCGCACCACTTGTCGGGATAGGCGCACAGCGATTCCAGCACCACATAGCCGCCATAGGAGCCGCCGGCGATGGCGATGCGCCGCGGGTCGCCGATCTTCTGCGCCACCAGCCAGTCATAGGCGGCGGCATAGTCCGCCACGCTCTTCCAGCGGTTCTGGATATTGTCCAGGGTCATGAAGGTCTTGCCATAGCCGCTGGAGCCGCGCGGGTTGGGCAGCATCACCGCCACTCCGCGCGAGAGGTAATACTGCACCTGCGGGTCAAACCAGGGCTGGCTCTGGCCCTCGGGGCCGCCATGTGCCTCCACGATCACCGGCCAGCCGCCGGCAGGCTTGCTGCCCCGCGGCTCGTAAAGGATCGCGCTGATCTTCAGGTTGTCGAAGGAGGGGTATTCAACCAGGCGCGGGGCGACGAACTGCGCCGGGTCCAGGCCGCCCAGGCTGGCCTGGGTCAGGCGCATGGTGGAGCCGGAGCGCAGGTCATAGCGGTACATGTCGCCGGGGCCGGCGGAGCCGCTGCACTGGAAGATCACATAGCGGTTCTGGCGGTCGAACTGGCCCACGGACTGCAGGCCGTCGGGGATCTCCGGCGCGCGCAGCTTCATCGTGCCGCTGCTGTTCTTCAGCGGCTCAAAGCCCGGCAGCGCGGCCAGGCTGGCGCGCTCAAAGCCCTTGTCGTTGACGCTCCAGCCGATGACGGCGCCGTTGTCGGACACATTGATTCCGGTCACGTCCATCTCCGGCGTGTGCACCAGCTCATAGCTGGGGTTCCAGCCGGCCAGCGCGCCGCCCGGCGGCAGGCTCATCCGGGCGATGGCCATGAACTCGCGCTTCTCATTGGTGACAAAGTAAAGGGTGTTGTCATCGGCCCAGCAGAAGTCGCCGAAGTTGGCCTCGCCCTCATGCGGGGTCAGCAGCACCAGCTCGCCGGTCTGCCAGTTCAGCAGGCTCACGTTGTTGTCCACGTTGCTGTTGGCCTCGGAGACCAGCATGTACAGGCCCGAGGGGCTGAAGGAGCCGGCGCCAAGGATGGCGTCCTTTTGCAGCACCAGGCGCGGCTCGCCTGCCGGCTTGCCCTGGGCGTCCAGCTCCTGCACATAGATGTCAAAGAAGCGCTCGTCGCGCTTGTTGCAGGAATAGCTCAGATAACGCCCGTCGCGGGTCCAGTCGCCCATGTTGTGCCAGACGGCCGGGTCATAGGCCACCGGGGTCTGGCCGGTGCCGTCGGGGCGGATGGTGTAAATCTGCGTGCGCTCATTGCCGCCGGCCGAAAGTCCCATGATCATCAGGCCGGGGTCGTGGAAGCTGAAGTCGCAGAAGCCGATGGCGTCCGGGCCATAGGTGATCTGTCGCGGGAAGCCGCCGTCGGAGGGCATCAGCCACTTCTGGTAGGTGCCGGTCCAGCTTGTGCTGAAGGCCAGCCACTTGCCGTCAGCGGAGAAGCGCCCGCCGCCGTTGCCCTTAATGCCAAGGTAGCGCACCAGGGCCGGGTCGGGCGCGGGCATGGAGGGGTTCGGCTCACCGGGCGCGATTCCGGCCGCGGGGGCGCCGGAGGGGGCGCCCTGCGCCAGGGCGCCGGTGGGCAGGGTGCTGAGGCCAAGCAGCGCCAGCAGCAGGACAGCAAAGCTCGTCTGGAATCCGATCTTGCGCATGAGCCGATTATAGGCCGCGCGCTTTCGCCTCCACTGTGGCTTGCAACTCCTGTGTCTCACTCATACTGTGGCCCCGCACGGCAGTGCGGGGAAATCACCTGCCCGCATTGCCATGCGGGCCCACCAAAGCTCGTGGCCCCGGACGGCAGTCCGGGGAATCCACCTGCCCGCATTGCCATGCGGGCCCACCAAAGCTCGTGGCCCCGGACGGCAGTCCGGGGAATCCACCTGCCCGCATTGCCATGCGGGCCCACCAAGGCCTGTGGCCCCGGACGGCAGTGCGGGGAAGTCATCTGCCCACACTGCAAAGCAGTCCCACAGCAAGTTAGAATTGGCCAATGAAGACGAATAAGAGCCATGGACATACGCCTCGTCTGACTTACTGGGATTACAGCCGGCCTGGCTGGTACTTCATTACAATCTGCACGCATCAAAGGACCTGCTTCTTCGGCGACATCTCAGGTGGCAGCATCACGCTCTCAGAAATGGGGACGATCGTGGAAGAGGAACTGCAACGCAGTTTCGAGCTGCGGCCCGAACTGCGCCTCGACAGCTTTGTGATAATGCCGAATCACCTGCACCTTATCGTTATCATCGACGGGCCAGACACCGGCTCCCTGGGCTACCAGCGCCAGCCGGGCCAGCGTGAGCCGCGCTCGGTCAGCAGTTTTGTCGCCGCACTCAAAGCGGCGATCACGGCAAAGATACGCGCACTCCCAGGCTGTACCGGCCTGCAGGTCTGGCAGGAGCGCTTTCACGATCACGTGATCCGCACCGAGGGATCCCTCAACGCAATTCGACAGTACATAGTGGACAACCCACTTAAATGGGAGCTCGACAAGTTTCATCCAAAGGCCCGCCCTGGCAGCCGGGATGAACTTGACCTATTGATAGAGACAGACAGCCTCAACCCGCTGCCCGAATAGATCCGCGCAGGTCTGTGGCCCCGGACGGCAGTCCGGCGTGCTTTTTTCCGTGGCCCCGGACGGCAGTCCGGGGAAATCACCTGCCCGCATTGCCATGCGGGCCCACCAAAGCTCGTGGCCCCGGACGGCAGTCCGGGGGAATCCACCTGCCCGCATTGCCATGCGGCACCTACACCTCCACTCCCGATCTTCGCAGGCTGGCCCTGTTGTGATAATGCCCGCCCTTGTCACAAGTGGACCACACAAAGCCGCGGCTCCGGGGTATCATCTCGCTGCGCACTTTGGCCTGCCACGGGCAGGCAGCAGCAGCCCCTTACTTATGCAGACGCTTTCAAGTAATTACTATTGTGCTCAGGGCGCAGTCCATTCCTGCGGCCCCGGCGGCTCTTGCGCGCCCGGATGCAGCGCAGCAGCACCGGATTGGACCAAAGTGGGCCAAAACCAGGCCATCAGCATGACTATGATGCCCCCGAATTGTTTTTCGTTTCGAGCTGCGTTTTGCGAAGGGCGGTTCCCGGTGCTTTTCGGGGTCTCAAGGTTAAAACACACCACGGCCGGACCCAGCGCAGAAAGTGCTTTGACGTTGGATTTCAGGCTGCAAAGGTTAAATCCGGCGCATTGGCGCAGCGCAGCCCCGGCATCAGAGATGCACACTTGTGCAAGCATCCCGGGCAGCGTCCGCGCCGGGGCAAGTCTGGCTCTTCCGGAGACACAGCTGAGCGGGCCTATTCGCTGCAGTATTAATGTCTTAAATAGGCCAAGCCAGTCCTGCGGAGGGTATCATGCTGCGCCCATGGCCGGCGGCCCCTCAGCATCTGCACCCAATGCTCTTGTCGCGTGGAACAGTCCGCGCGAGCTGGTGCGCGCCGTGCTGCTGCTGAGCATTCCCGTCGCCGCCACCAACCTGCTGCAGAGCCTGGTCGGCTTTGTGGATACGCGCATGGTCTCCAGCCTCGGCGAGGCGGCCCTGCCGGCGCTGGGGGTCGGGCGCTCCAGCATGTTCTTCACCTCCTCGATCTTCATGGGCCTTGGCGTGGGCATCGTGGCCTATGTCTCGCGCATGATCGGCGCCGGCGACCCCGAGCGCGGCCGCGAGTACGCCACGGTCGGGCTCTGGACCAGCGTCGTCATCGGCATCCTGATCATGCTCATCGGCCTGCTCATCGGCCCCGGCCCGGTGCACCAGATGGTCACCTCGGCCCGCGAAGGGGTTGACCTCGGCCTGCAGGAGCAGACCCGCCACTTCGCCTGGGACTTCATGCGCATCATGTTCTTTGGCATGTTCGCGGTGGGGGCCCAGTTCGCCATCGTTTCCGTCTTCAACGCGGTCGGCCGCACCATGTTCCCGCTGTGGCTGCTGGTGATAACCAACGTGGTCAACTTCATCGGCAACTGCCTGCTGATCCCGGCGGAGTTCATGCCGGCCCACTGGCCCCTGCCGCATTTTGAAGTGGCCGGCTCCGCCTGGAGCACTACCGTGACCACCATCGTCACCAGCGCAGTCGGCGTCATGATGCTGCTGCGCCAGCGCGGGATCGTCTGGGATCTCAGGCGCCTCAGTGCGCCGCTGGCGATGGCCTGGGAGATGCTCAAGCTGGGATTCCCGGTCAGCCTGCAGGTGGTGGTGCGCTCGGGCTCCATGCTGATCCTGCTTAAGCTGATCACCCTGCTGCCCAACAGCGTGGTGGGCCAGGGGGCGCTGCAGGTCGGCCTGCAGGTGGAGTCCATGGCCTTCCTGCCGGCCTTCGCCTTCAGCACCGCCGTGGCCACCCTGGCCGGCCAGAACCTCGGCGCCGGCCGGCCTGACAAGGCGCGGCTCTCGGCCTACTACTGCCTGGCCGGCAGCCAGATCATCATGTGGAGCATCGGCATCGCCCAGTACATCTGGGCCGAGGCCTTTGTGCGGCTCTTCATCGGCGACAACGCGCCGGAGGTCATCGGCCCGGCCGCCGACTATGTACGCATCCTGGCGCTGTGCCTGCCGGGCCTGGGTGTCGGCCTGACCTTCATGGGCGTGCTGCGCGGCTCCGGCGATACGAAGATCACGGCCTGGATCACCCTGGGCGCCATCGTGCTGGCCCGCCTGCCCCTGGCGATCTTCATGAGCCAGAGCGACTTCCTCGGCGCGCTGAAGATGATGTGGCTGCACATGTGGAGCCACGGCGAGCAGGTGGACTTCCAGATGTCCGCCAGCGGCTTTGGCCTTGGTATGGGCCTGGACGGCCTGTGGTGGGCCATGACCATAACGGTCTATCTGGAAGCGGCACTGGCATACATGCGCTTCCGCGGCGGCGCCTGGGCCAGGGTACGCCTTGACCAGCCGCAGCGCCGGGCCACCGATGCGCTGCGCCCGCCGCTCGCGCCGCGCCTGCCGGCCGCCGGCGATCTGGCCGAAGAGCCCCTGGAGCAGCTGGCGGCAACGCAGATGCCGCTGCCGGAAGGCGAGCTGCCGCCGGAGGATGAGCGCCGGCGATATGCTGGCAGCCCTGACGAGCAGTAGATGCGCTGGCCTGCCGCTAATGAAAGGCGGAGGGTAATCCCTCCGCCAAGGCTGAGTGCTGTCTATCAAGGCTCAGGATCAGCGCCCACGGCCTCCCTGATTGCCGCCCTGACCGCCCTGATTGCCTCCCTGACCGCCCTGATTGCCTCCCTGGCCTCCGCCCTGGTTGCCACCCTGGCCTCCGCCCTGGTTGCCGCCCTGGCCTCCGCCCTGGCCGCCGTGACTGGCCAGCCCTCCAAGGTGTCCGGCCTGCGCCGCTTCCTTGGAATCCCACTCATGGGCTACGCCCTGCTCGTGAGCGGCGCGGCCGCCCTGGCTGGCGATCTCGCGCTGGCGCTCGGGATCCATACCAGCGAAGCCGCGGCCGCCGCTCTGTGTGGAGCCGGTACTCGCGCTCTGGCTGCCGCCCCTGGTGCTGCCCTGGCTGCCACCCTGGCTGCCACCCTGGTTGCCGCCCTGGTTCTTGTTCTGGCTGTCATTGCTGTTGCTGCGACCGCCACCCTGTCCTGCTGTGGGAGAGAGATAGAGTTCAAACATTTTCCGCCTCCTGAAATTCTGTTGATCCGACCCGTGGGTTCGGATGAGCTACTTGCTGCGCGAGCCGCTGCTGGATCCGGAGCCGCTCTTGGAAGAGTCAGTCTTGCCGCCCTGACTGGCCTGGCCGCCCTTGCTGGCGATCTCACGCTGCTTCTCTTCAGGCATGGCCGCAAAGCCACGCTTGCTGCCGCTGTCGGACTGCGATGAGCTCGACTTTGAAGACGAGCTTCCGCTTTTGCCAGAGCCGCCTGAACCGGTCGGCGCATACAGCTTCATAAACATGCTGACCTCCTGGGTCTGTGGTTAGGGTGCAGACCGCCCATGAATTGATTTGTTCGCTGCACAATTGCCTACTGACTGCGATATTCAGGCGGCATTCCTCAGTCCATGCCCCAGTCAGACATTTACTCTTTTGTCCTCGTACAAGCGAGAGCAGGACCTGAAGAAGACTGCCAGCTCTGGAGCACCCTGCTGTGCAGAGGCTTAGAACTCAGGGCAGGCGTGATCAGCTTTCAGGCCAAGGCAGTGCCAGTTCATGAGAAGCGGCTGAACGTGTTGGAGAATGCGCTTGAGAAGCGCTTCAACTGAGGAGTTATGCTGTCCGGCTGGACACAAATACAGAATTGTTCTGCTACTTTGTATAGATGAGCTGCCGGCAATGAGTATGAAATTGATTACTTGGATACAAAATGTGCGGAACCGGCGCACTCGTATCAGGTCTTGAAGATGGCACTAACCTGTGTCCCACTGAGAGGAAAGAATGGCGAGCACTTTGACGAGCCTGCGGGATGTGCTTCTGCAGGAGCTAAGCGACCTTCACAACGCCGAGCAGCAACTTGCGGAGCTGTTGCCGCGCATGGCCGAAGCGGCATCCTCCATCCAGCTGCATAAAGCCCTGGACGAGCATCTGCTGATCTGCCGCAACCACCTGCGGCGTCTTGATCATGTTTTTCGAGACCTGGCGGCGAGTCCCGACGGATCGAACTGCACCGCAATGCGCGGCCTTGTGATTGAGACCGAGCGGCTGCTGGAGGCGCAGGCGGACGCTGAGGGCATAGCCTTTGACGCAGCGCTGATCGCCGCGGCGCAGCGCATTTGCCACTTCCTGATTGCTGCCTATGGCAGCGTGCGCACCTATTGCCAGCAGCTATGCGAGGAGAAGTGCGAAGAGCTGCTGCAGGCGAGCTATGAAGACGAGCTGGATAGTGAACAGCTTCTGAACGCCCTGGCCCGGCAGGAGGTGCAGCGCCTGGCCCGGGGCTATGCGACGGCTGCCTTTTAGTGCGGCGCTGATTCTATGCAAAGAGGCCCAGGGGCTTGTAGCTGGCGCCCAGCAGCGCGGCGCTGTCGGCCCCCAGCCAGTCCTGCAGGACGGTGCTGTAGACCTGCCGGAAATCGGTGTTGAACTTCAGGTCGCCGTCCGCCAGGTCGGTCAGCGAAGGATAGGCGCCATACAGTCCGCCCTTGATGCCGCCGCCGGCGAGGAACATCGGGCCGGCCGCGCCATGGTCGGTACCGGCGCTGCCATTCTCCTCCACCCGCCGCCCGAACTCCGAGAAGACCATGACGGTGACGTCATTGCTGCGGCCCATGGCCTGCAGCTCCTTCATGAAGGTGGCCAGCGCCGCGCTGAAGCGACCCAGCAGCTCTTCATGGGTCTGGGCCTGCTGGGCGTGGGTGTCAAAGCCGCCCGCGGCGAAGTAGATCACCCGGGTTTCCGGGCTGATGCCCAGCAGATGCGCGATATTGCGGAAGCCCTGGCCGAAGTCGTCGCTGCCATAGGCGCTGGAGGGCTGGTATTGGTCCAGGCGCGCGGCAAGCGCGTCCATCGCGTCCAGCGCTGCGTTCGTCGCCTTGCCGGCGTGGCTGACACCGGAGTTGTAGGCGCCCATACCGCCGGCCGGGCCCTGCTGGATGGCGCGCAGCGCGCGCTCGGCATCGCTGTCGCCGACCAGGCCGCGCACATCTTCCAGCGAGGCGAAAGTAGGCACGGAACTGCTGCTGCCGCCCAGGGCCTCGACGCGCTCGCGGCCGAAGCTGAGCGCCAGCAGGGGGTTGGGTTTGCCCGCGGCGCCCGCGGCAGCTTCCAGGTAGCGCCCCAGCCAGCCGGAACTCTCGTGGCCGCCGGGGTCGCCGGTCTGCCAGATGCTCATCGAGGCAAAGTGGCTGCGGTTGGGGTTAGGGTAACCGACACCGTTGACGATGGCCAGCTCGCCGCTCTCCCAGAGGGCATGGACCGGCCGCAGGGCCGGGTGCAGGGCCAGACTGTCGCTGATCTGGATCTGGCTCTTCTCGGGGATGGCCAGGCTGGGCCGGAGTTTGTAGTAGGGCTGGGCGGAGTAGGGGATCACCGTGTTGAGCCCGTCGTTGCCACCCGAGAGCTGGCAGACCACCAGGGTCTTGCCGGCGCCGGGCAGGGCCTTGCCGCGGGCCTGGGCACTGACGCCGGCGCGCGCCAGACTGGACAGCCAGGCCGGCGCGGCCAGACCGACAGCGATCAGGCTGGCGCTGCGAAGTACGAAGTCCCGTCTGCTGTGTTTATCCGCCATAGAGAACCTTCCGGCCGGGCAGGCTCAGCCCGGCATAAACAGTATGATGCCAGCGGGGCCGGAAAGTTTCCACTGCGGCTGCAAAGAAAAGGCCGGGGTTCCTACCCCGGCCAAGGTTCTGAAGGACAGTCCTTAGTTCTCTTCTTCCTCTTCGGCCTGGCCCTGGTTCTGCATGCCCTTGCCGCCCTGGTTCAGGCCGCCGTCCTGACCGGCACCCTTCTGGCCGCTGCCCGTCTGGCCGATGCCCTTCTGGCCGGTTCCGCTCTGGCCAACGCCGCTCTGACCGGCGCCGCTCTGGCCAGTGCCACTCTGGCCCGCGCCGCCCTGGCCGCTCCGGCCGGCGCCGCTCTGACCGGCGTCGGTCTGGCCGGGGCCGCCGGGCTTCTGCTCGAAGGAGCCGGACTTCTGGCCCGGCTGATTTCCGCCGACGCCGCTGCCGCTGCTCTGACCCGGGTTCTGGCTGGCTCCGCTGTTCTGGCCGCCCTGGATCGGGTCCTGCTTGGTCCCCGGAGTCAGGTACTGGCCACCCGGGTTCTGTCCGTACTGTCCGCCGGAAGGCTGATTGGGGGAATAGTAAGTGCGAATCATCTTTATCTTCTCCTTGAAGAATGAGTGCTTGTGCGCTGCTTAGCGCTTGTTGTCCTTGTCGCTGCCGCTGTTGCGGTCATTGCTGGAAGTGCCGCTGGTCCTGGAGCCGCCAGACGAGCTGTTCTTGTCCTGCTCGCGGCTGCTCTCGCTGCGGCCCGTGTCCGTACCGCTCTTGCCGGCTGTGGAGCCGCTCTTGCCCGAGCCGCTGTTCTTGCTGCTGCTGCTGCCCGAACTGTGTCCGCCGGGCGAATAGTAAATGATGCTGTCCATTTGACTGCTCCTGAGTATGGAATGGGCTACTTATGACTCAGCTCAGTCTCATGGGTTCCTGTATTTCAATTGGGAACTGCCATCAATACCTGCTGCCGTTTATACAGGAGGTGTTTGTACTTGAAAAGCCACACAAGCCAGGCGAATCCAGCTCAGCAGTGTGGAGATATAGCACCTGGACATGAGACTGCGATTACTGGAACCCTGCACGCAGGGACGAGTCTTTGGCAGGGGAATATCATCCTCAGGAGTTGTCAATGGCTACCGCAATCAAGACTTTCAATGACCTGTTGCTTCATGAGCTCAGCGACCTGTACAGCGCGGAGGCACAAATTGTCGAAGCGCTGCCGGATATGGTCACAGCGGCAAGTAACCCCAGGCTGGTCAAGGCGCTCAAGGAGCATCTGCAGGCCACGAAGGAACAGGTGAAGCGCCTGGATCAGGTCTTCAAGATCCTGGGCGAGAAGCCCAGCGGCGAAGTCTGCACCGGCATGAAAGGCCTGCTCAGTGAAGGCGGCAAGCTGCTCAGGAAGGCTGGGAAGATGGACCCGGCCGTGCTGGACGCAGCCCTGATCGGCGCAGCCCAGCGGGTGGAGCACTATGAGATTGCCGGCTACGGCTGTGCCAGGACCTACTGCAAGCTGCTGGGGCTTGGCGACTGTGAGCAGCTCCTGCAGCAGAGCCTCGATGAAGAAGGCGAGGCGGACAAGCTGCTGACCCAGCTGGCAATCGGCGGTATCAATACCCAGGCCATGGCCGCTGGCGGACAGGCCTGAGATTGCTATGACAGGAGCCGGTCCGGAGGCGTGCAGGCTGAAAAGAAGTTCAGGGTGCGCCGCTGGGCCGGCTTTCTGCTGCCTGGTGTCGGCAGCTCTTGCGCCTGGGCGCTGCCGTGCAGATTCTCAGCCTGTGAGCATGTGGATCAGTCCAGCAGTCGGTCAGGAAATGCTTCAGGTCGCAAGCGGTGCATTGCAGCATCCTGGCACTCCTTTATAAGCAATAGTTGCGACTGAGGCTGAAGGTAAATAGAGTATCTGTTGATAAGGGAGAGAGGATCATGGGGAGCGGGGGCGCTCCCCATGATCTGGGGTGGGGGGGAAGTTATGACAGGAATGCTCCATAGAACATCGCCTGCAGCATCCGCAGCGGACGCTGCAGCATGTGGGACAGATAGTCCAGAATCATCTCCTTCCTGGACTTGCGACGCCGCCTCGGCAGCGCCGGTTCATTGCTCGGAAAGAACCGGCTTTTCATAAACTTGTCCTCCTCAAACTTAGCAAGATGCCCCTCAAGCTCCCAGTTCTTTGAAGGGTGCGCTAGGCACGAGAAGAGTCTAACAGCGCAGTATTTTCAGGATTTTCCGCAAGGCCCAACTGGCCGCATGAATGCAAAACAATCACACCAAATCCGGCTAAAGAACCTGATTGGAATAGCAAAGCCCAAAAAATCTCAGCACATCTGGAATTCCGGACTGGCAAAGAGCAACCTGCATGTTTCATAAAGTATGGCCTGCAGGCCCTCCGGGCCCTCGATCTGATCACCCAGGCGCTGGGCCACGCTGCCGCAGATCAGCTCCTGCTTCTCGCCGGGCAAGCGCGCGTCAAAGGCCTGCAGGACCAGCAGGGCTGCCTCGCGCGTGTTGGAAGGCGCGTCACTGGTCAGCACCAGGCGGGCGGGGATGCGGCGGCCGCGTCGACCGCCATTGCCGCCAGCGCCCTCATCGGGCCTCGCGGCGCTGCGCTGCCGGGTTTCCAGGCCCTGGGCGGAGAAGATATCCGCCAGGCGGATCCGCTCTACCATGCTGGCGCTGCTGACCCAGGCGCTGCCGCCGTCCCAGCCGGCCACTGTTGGCGGAAAGAGCAAAGACAGGCCCTGGCGGCGCATGGCCTGCATCAGGATCCGCATCATGCCCAGGGATTGCCGCGCATAGCCCTGCTCCAGCAGATAGCTTTCAGCGCTGTTCAGGCTCTCAGCCGCTGGGCTGGCCTGGCTGGCCCCCGGACGCCGTCGCAGTACATTGCCGGCACTGGCCGCCCGCAGCACACCGACCACATAATCGGCCGGGCTCTTGAAGAGGGCCAGCTCCGCGCGCTCGCTGTAGAACTCAGGTGCAGTGAAGATGGCGTGGAGCAGCGCGCGGATGGACAGGTCGCTGGCCTTGAACTCCGCCGCCAGCCGCTGCAGGAGCTCAGGCTCGGGGTCCGGATAGGCGAACCAGGCCCAGAGCTTGCCGGCTATATAGCGGTGGCACTGCGGCTGGCGGCACAGCAGGGAGATCACATCCTCGCCGCCGAAGTTGCCGCTCTCGCCCAGCACGGTCTTGAGCCCCTCGTCATGGCGGCGGGCGCGGAAGCGGAAGCCCGGCAGCGGACGCCTGCCGGACTGGGTCTGCGCCGGGTCCGGCGGCTGTACAGCCCAGCCGGTGAAGGCCCGGGCGGCCTCTTTCACATCCTGCTCGCTGTAGTGCCCGATACCAAGGGTGTAGAGCTCCAGCAGCTCCCGGGCGAAGTTCTCATTGGGGCTGCCCTTGACGTTCTCGCCGGTGTCAAGGAAGCGCATCATCGTGGGGTCCTTGGCCACCGCCTGCAGGAGCTGCTCAAAGTTGCCCAGGGCCTGCGAGCGCAGCAGCTCGTTATGCTGCAGGTTCAGGTGCCCGCCCTTGACCTTTTCGGCGCTGCAGCCGAAGTGATCGTGCCAGAAGAAGGTCATCTTCTCCTGCAGGGGCCGGCGGGTCAGCAGCATGCGCGCCGACCACCAGGAGGCCACGAGCTGCGGGGGCAGGGCTGGCTGCTGCTTCTGGCCCTCCTTGCGCTGCGGGCGCAGAGCCCAGGGGTCGAGCGTAAAGCCTTCGTCCACCTGCTCGTAGTTCAGCAGCTCATCAAGGCTGGCCTCCAGGCCCAGGGCGCTGTAGTGCTCAAGCTCAGCCTGGCTGTAGCCGAAGCCCGCCCGCCGCAGCAGATGGGCGATCCTGTCGCGTTCACTCGTGAGCGCCATACATATAGGTTACAACTTTCAGCGCCCAGGTTTCAGTTGGGCGCAGCGCACGGCGCGATTTTTCGCGTGCACGGTCTGCCGGCCGCGAAGGATTACATCATCTGGTACTCAGGGCTGGCCAGCACCAGGCTGAGGGCCTGGTGGAAGACCCGGCCGTCCACCTTGCCGGCCTTTGCCAGCGCCGGGCTGATGTGCCGCGCGATCAGCTCGGCCTTCTCCTCGCCCAGCGGGGCGTCCAGCTTCTCCAGCAGCTCGCTGACGAACTGCGAGGCGCTGCCCGTTTTAAACTGCCGCGCCAGCAGCTCGCCAAGCGGGCTGTCGTCATCGGCGTTGAAGATGTCAGCCAGCTTCATGCGCTCCAGCATCGAGCCGGAACTGATCCAGGCCGGCCCGCCGTCCCAGCCCGCCACCGTTGGCGGATGCAGAAGCAGCTGGCCCATGTTGCTCATGCTGAAGGCGATGTATCCGGCCACATCGGCCAGGGGCTTGCGCCAGCCGGCCCGGAAGCCGCCCACCAGCGCAGAGATGATGCCCTGGGTGCCCAGCGCGCGCAGGGTGCCCATGGTGAAGTCCACGGGGCTCTTGAAGAGCGCGCGCTCGGCCCGGGCGGAGCAGAACTCCGCTGCGCTGAAGATCTCGCGCAACACTGTGCGGATGTGGCCGCGCGAGGCACCCCAGACGGCGCAGAGCCGGTCCACCAGCTCTGGTTCTGGATGGGGGTAGGCAAAGTACTCCCAGAGCTTTGTTACCAGGTGCCGCGCCGTCTGCGGGTGCCCGGCGAGCATTTCGATCAGCTCATCGGCGCCAAAGTTTCCGCTGCGGCCCAGGATCTTCTTCACACCGCTGTCGTGCTTATCCTTGTTGAAGATCGCGTTGAAGCGGATCGAGCGGCGGAAGAAGTAACCCAGCAGGCCTGGCATCAGCTCAAAGCCGGAGAGCGCCCGCGCGGCTTCCTGCACATCCTGTTCGCTGTAGTGCCCGATGCCCAGCGTGAAGAGCTCCAGCAGCTCGCGGGCATAGTTCTCGTTGGGGTGCTCCCGGGTGTTCTGCGCGCCGTCCAGAAAGGTCAGCATCGCCGGGTCGCGGGTCACTGCCCGCAGCAGTTCCTCAAAGCGGCCGCTGCCCTTGCGCCGCAGCAGCTCATAGAACTGGAAGACAGGCCGGCCCATCTCAACCTTGTGCCCGGAGAGGCCGAAGTGGTCGCTCCAGAACAGGCTCAGCTTCTCCTCCAGGGGGTTGCGGGTCATCAGCATCTTCAGGCTCCACCAGGCTGAGACGCTGAAGGAGAAGAGCTCGCGGTAGCGGGGGTCCTTGGCGGCCCAGACGCTCAGGCTCAGGCCGCCGCTCTCGCGGCGGAAGTCGAGCAGTGCATCCACAGTGCCCGCATAGCCCAGCGGCAGATAATGCTCAAGCTCCGCGGGGCTGGCCCCCAGCCCCGCCCGGCGCAGCAGGTGCGCAATCTTCGCCTTTTCGCTGTCCAGCGCCATCGCGCCCTCCGCAGCGGGTCATCCCGCCCGCCGTAGGACACCGGCGCCGGCGCAAAGTTTCAGGCTGGAACTATGCTGCTGCTGAACGGCAGAGACAGGATGAAACAGGCGCCGCTGCCCGGCGCGCTGTCCACCGTGATGCTGCCGCCCAGGGCCTGCGCGGCAAGGGCGCAGAAGTTAAGGCCGATGCCGGTGCCGGTCTGATTGCTGCCGCCCTCGACCTTGGCGAAGAGCTCGAAAATGCGCGCCTGCTGCTCGGCCGGGATACCCGGCCCCTGGTCCTGCACCTCAATCATCAGCCGCCCTTCCTCCAGCCTGGCGCGCAGCCAGACTTCGGCGCCAGCGGGGCTGTGCTTGATGGCGTTATGCAGCAGGTTGCTGATGATGCGGCGCAGCAGGGCGTGGTCGCTGCTCAGGCGCAGCAGTGGCAGCTGGGAGCGCAGGCGCACCTGGTGCAGGTCGGCCTGCGGGCGCAGGGTCTCCAGCGCGGCCCGGCAGGTCTCCTCCAGTTCTTCTTCCGCCGGGCTGGCCTGCAGCTCCCCGGCGGCCATGCGCTTGATCTCCAGCAACTGCTGGCAGAGCTCCAGGGCATAGTCCAGCTGGCGGCGCATCTGCTCCCAGGCCTGGCGGTCCTCGGCGCCCATCTCGGCCGGCTGGCCGATGTGCTCGAGCATCAGCGAGACGGCGAACAGCGGGTTGCGGATATCGTGCACCACCATGTGGGTCAGGCGGTCGCGCAGCGAGGCCAGCTGCGTGGAGCGCTGCTCTGCGGCCTCTGCCGCCTGGCGGGCCTTAACCAGTTCCGTGACTTCATAGAAAAACCAGACGCGGCCGAAGTCCTCGCCTGCGGGGCCGCGCACCGGGGCGGAATAGCGCTCCAGCACCCGCCCGCTGAGCAGTTCCAGCTGGTCGCGCAGCAGGGCCTGTGATTCCTGGTCCAGCTGCTCCAGCCTGCTGCTGAAGGCCTCAGGGTCGCGCAGCACGGCGCGGATGGCCGGCAGAGTCGCCCGGCGCCCGCCGCGCAGGGTATCGTCATCCAGGCCCCACAGCTCTTTAAAGCGCTGGTTCCATGAGACGTAGTTATGCTCGCTGTCGACGACCAGGATACCGGCATTGCTGGCGTGGTGCAGCTGCTCAAGCAGTGTCTTCTGATACAGGATCTGCTTCTCGGCCCGCCGGCGCTCGCTGATGTCGCGGCTGTTGACCACAATGCCGCCCACCGCCGGGTCGTGGAGCATGTTGTAGGCCACCATCTCCAGCTCGATGTAGTGGCCGGCCTTGTGCCGGAAGCGCAGGTTGCGCTCCAGTACCCCGCCGGGCTGGGCCAGCAGCTCGAAGAACAGCGGCAGGGCCCAGACGCTGTCCTCAGGGTGGACATAGTCAAAGCCGAGCTGGCCGATCAGCTCATCGCTGTCATAGCCCAGCACCCGGCTGATCGCCGGGCTCTGGTAGATGAAGGTGGCATCCGGCCCAAGTACGGTTGTGATGTCGCGGCTGTTGTCGACCAGGGCGCGATAGCGCGCTGCGGAATCCAGCCACTGCGACGCGGGAGCATCTGCGCCGGGCTGGGGCTTGGCTGCGGGTTCCGGCGGCGGGACGGCCATGGCGGGCTGATCAAAGTCGATTACTGATATTAACGTCAGGGTGACTGTCTCCGGAACGCCGATTGCTGAATACGAAAAAAAAGAAGGGCGGAGACAAGTCCCGCCCTCCTCGCCGCCGTTGAAGCAACGCTATTTGTAGACCAGATAGTGGATCGTATCGTCATTGGTGCCGCACCAGGCAAACGCCGGCTTACCGTTGACGATCAGAAAGCTGCCTTCGGTGTTTGGCGCCGGGGCAACACTGGTCACCGTTTCCGGCGCACTCCACGTGCTGCCGTCGGAATCGTTCGCCAGCAGGAACCTGATTTCCTTGGCCGAGAAGTCCGGATAGACGATACAGGGCAGGTTGTCATAGATGCCCGCACCATAAATGTTTGAGTTGATGAAGCCCTGGTCGAGGTCCGGCTGAGTGGCCGGCCAGGCGTCGCCACTGGTGGAGTCGGCGCGGGAGAAACTCGGCTTGGCGCCCTGTTTGGCGAAAGCCGCGGCAGGGTGGCTGCTGACCATGAAGAGATGGCCAGCCGCGCCGGTCTGCCCTCCGGCATCGCAGATTATCTCAACGTTGCCCCAGGCATCGCCGTTGCTGTCCAGCGAGCGCTTGTAGAGCACTCTGCCGTTGCTGCCATCTCCATAGCAGACGGCCGGCAGGCCGTTGACAATCTCCAACGAGGAGAAGCTGCCCAGACTGACCGCGGAATCAGTGTCTATAACCCGCTCAGTGCCCCAGGCCTGCAGGCCATCGGCATCGGTCGCCCGGCGATAGCGCAGTTCACTCTCGGGGAAGGTACCAGTGACACCATAGCTGACTGCCGGAAAGCCGTTGACCGTATCAAGGCTGTACTGGAAAGAGCTGGCAACAACTATGTCTACCGGGGTGCCTGTCCAGTTGCCGCCGGTACTGTCCAGGGCCTGTTCATACTGCACCGTCTGCAGCAGTGCCCGATGGTAAATGACCGCAGGCTTGCCATTGATTTCGGCCAGCACCGGTGCGAAGAGACTTCCGCCGGCATCCGTCTCAATCGACGTGACACTGCCCCAGGCGGCATCACCATCGTCATTTGTGGAGCGTACAAAGGCTATGTCTGAATCCAGGAAGTCTGCCGACATGTCCTGGAAGGCAATCGCCGCGCGCCCGCCAATCAATGCCAGCCTGGGCGTTCCGACCGCGCGACCGGTGTTCTCGACCGCAAGTACTTCGGACCAGATACCACCGCCGGAGTTGATTGCCACCGAGTCTGTGGCTTGTCCACCATCGTTGTCCGTGACGCGAACGCTGACATCGATGCTGACAATCTCTGTGTATAGCTGGCTCTGCTGGGCCACAAGCCCGCTGTCCAGCTCAAAGATTGTGTCCCCGTCCAGGTCCCACTCGATCTTGGTAATGCTGCCGTCGCTGTCGTTGGCCACCGCGTTGAAATCGACGCTCAGCGGGCGCTTGCCGGTGACGCCCGCATCGTCGTCATTAGCCGTCAGGCTTACAGTCGGCGGCTCATTGCCGGATGTAATGATGTTGATCTGCTCCGAGGCACCGAGCAGCGGCAGGCCGCCGTCTGAATCGGCAATGCTGACGCTCACCTGATACACGCCCGCCTGGGCAAAGGTGTGGCTGATGTCATTGGTGACCACCGTCTCGGGCGGAGTGCCGTCGCCGAAGTCCCAGAGGTAGCTAATGGTCAGACTGTCCGGGTCGCTGGCGCTGGCCGAGAAGTTCACTACCTCACCGGTAAGGGCCTGGTCGGGGATGGAAGCCGACTGGAAGACCGGGTCGAGATTGTTGACCTGGATCTTCTCGAGGCGGGCAGAGTCCGCGCCGGCCAGAATCACTACAACCAGGGCCCGCAGGTTGACATCGTCGACATAGGACTGGCCAGCTGGCACAGTGAAGCGCGCGGTATCGGGGTTGCTGGGCGTGGCGTTGAAGGCATCCGCGCCATAGAACTCCCAGCGGTTGGTATCAAAGTTGGCCAGTGCCACAAAGTAGTCATCATTTGTGGGCGCATTTTGCCAGTAGAGCTTCAGCTTGAAGATGGCGTCGTCGGGGTTGACAAAGGGGCTGAACTCATAGCCGGCGAAGGCCAGTCCGCTGATCGGACCGCCGCTCGTGTAGTCTGAATCGAAGCTCAGAACGGAAAAGTCGGCGACTACGCCATTGGCGGGCAGCAGACCACTGGTGGCTGAACCGTTCAGGATCAGCGCATCCTGCACGCTGGTAGAGCGCGGTCCCACAGGGAGTGTCGAGGGCGCCGGCAACTTCAGGCCAGCCGGTGGGGCGACTGGGCGCGCCACCGGCGTCTGCCGCAGGCGGTCCTCGGGATTCGACACGCCGAAGGCGGAAATCCCACGTGAGCCGTCCGGGCCACACGAGCAGAGCATCGCCACAGCAAGCACGGATGCACCGCCGAGGAGGCGGGATGAGTGAAGCAGACTCATGGCAGATCTCCTGGCGCGCCTTGGCAAGCGCGGTCTAATTCTACAATCCAGCCGCAGGCATGGCCCGCAGCGATCCTCCATGCATCTCTTCGTTGTACCCAAAAACAGCAGGGCGGGATTGCTCCCGCCCTGCGCTTAGGTTCCTGTAAGCCAGCCGCCTGCACGGCCTTCCCGTCTTAGAACTTGAACTTCCAGTCAATCTGGATCACGGACGAATCCTCACGCTTGCTGGGGATGAAGAAGCCGAAGGCATTGTGCATCTTGTTGAGGAAGTAGCTGATGCCAAGCTCGGAGTCCTTCTGGAAGGCATAGGCCCAGCCGACTTCCAGGCTGTTGAGGTTGGCGCCGGTGGCATCGCTGTCGCCAAAGCCGTGGATGATGGCGTTGGCGCCGATTTCCTTATAGCGCGCGAACCAGAACCAGTCGCCGGCAGCCGAGGGCTTCTCGCCCCACTGCGCGCCGACCACGAAGCCGGTGTCATCGCTGGACTCATAGATGATCGGATCGGTGATCAGGGTGTTCACCAGGTCGATCCGCTCCTCGGCGTTGGAGTCGATGTTGACCATGTACTCGCCGTAGACCGCCAGGGGCTTGTTCCAGACACAGGGGAAGGTGTACTGCAGGCCGCCCTTCACGGTGTTGAAGTTCTCGCTGAAGCGGTCGCCACCCTCGTTGGCCGTGCCGTTGTTGTTGAAGTCGAAGCCGTCCAGACGGTTCCACTGGAAGTCCGCCGCCGGCAGCTCGCTTTCGTTCTTCCAGCCATAGCAGCCGATCCAGGCATCCAGGCCGCACCAGATCAGGTCGTTGTGCTTCAGCTCGGTGGCGAAGAGCACCGCGTCGTCGCCAAAGGCGTCGCCGGTGTTCTTTTCCACCGCGATGCTCATCGCGGTGACCAGCTGGAAGTCCTCGTTGAAGTGGTACACGGCGCCGGCGCCCTGGAAGTTGACGTCCTCGTCCAGCACCATCTCGTTGGGGTCATGAGTGATGTTCGGATAGATACCGGCATAGAGGTCCAGCTTCGGCGCGCACTTGCGGTCGTCGCAGTCCCCATAGGTGTACCAGCCGAAGAAGGTCGGGCTGTGCTTCACATAAGCACGGTCAAGGAAGATGTCCGCGGTCTTGCCTTCCTTGGAGCCCAGGGTCCAGTTGCCGGAGATCTTGGACTCGCCGGTCTCGGTCTCCAGGCGGAAGCCGATCTCGGTCACGTCGCTGATCTTCTTGTTGTAGCCCAGACGGAAGCGGATGCGCTGACGGAAGCGCTCGTTCTCGTCCTGGGTCTCGTACTGCCAGCGGTAGCGGAACTCGCCCTTCCACTCCGGGCCGGCCTTCCAGCCCTTGACCTTGTCCTCAAGGGCCTTGATCTTGGCGTCGTGGTCGGCGATGCTGCCTTCCAGACTGCTGACGCTGGAGCTCAGCTCGTTGACCTGGCCGCCCAGCTCATTGACAGACTTGCCCAGCTCGGCCAGCTGGTCGCTGAACTCGGCGCGCAGGGTCTCGGCCATGATGTTGAGCTGCTCGTCGCCGCTGCCGGTACCAATGGTGTCCAGCAGGCGGGCGATGGCCTGGGCGAACTCGTAGCGGGTCAGGGTGCGGTCACCCTTGAAGAAGCCGTCGGGATAGCCTTCCAGCACCCCGCGCTCGGTCAGGTAGTCGAGGGCGTTATAAGCCCAGTGGTCGCGCGGCACGTCGTCATAGGCGCTCTGCGCGAAGGCCAGGCTGGCGCTCATCAGCACCACAATGGCCAGGGTCAGGCTCAGGATCCAGCGCATGGCTGTCCTCCTTGGGATGTGTTACCTGGCTGGCGGCGCAGGCTCTTGCACTGGCTTCGAACCTGCGTTCAAAGTCCGCTGCTGCCTTTGCCCCAGCCCGGCCCACAGGACAGACAGGTGCTGCCTTTGCCCCGGCTTTTGACCTCAGAGCACGCCTACCCCTGCCCGCAATCTGGGCGCATGAATTATGTGAGCCAGGCCCCCCCGGGGGGATAAAGCCTGCGCATACTTGCCGTGTATTTGGTGTGAGGGGAATGTGAAGAAGCAGGGAAGATGGCGGATGGCTGGTTTGCTGTGTGCGGGAAGGTAGAAAGGTGACCGGGCCGCACCGGCTCGCCAATCGTATTATTAAGGTATGAAAGATTCAGTTTGCGACGAGCCGGCGCTCAGCGTGAGTGATTTGCACGCCCTGCTGGCCCGGGAAATCAGTGCCGGGGGCGGCGGCAAGCCTGTGCTTGTGGAGGGGCCGCTGACCCTCTTTGAGGCGGCTGGCTTCATTTCGGAGCCAGGCCGCTGCTGGCTGCGCACAAGCTGGTGCGCGATCCATGCGAAGGCTGTGCCGGCCCGTCAGGACTGATCCGCAGCCCGGAAACAGGGCTTGACAGCCCGTCCGCGTGGTATACTTCCCGGCTTCAAATAGGTGATGCGAGGCGGGTCGGGACGGCCCGCGCAAGGAGACCTGATGAGTATTGTGGCGGAAGACAAGGCTGGGATCATTACGAAGTTCCAGCATCACGGGACGGATACGGGGAGCACTGAGGTGCAGGTCGCGCTGCTGACCGCGCGTATCAACGACCTTAACAAGCACCTGCTGGTCCACAAGAAGGATCACCACAGCCGCCGCGGCCTGCTGCTGATGGTCGGCCAGCGCCGCAAGCTGCTGGGTTACCTGCAGCGCAGTAATTATCCGAAATACCAGGAAGTCATTCAGGCCCTGGGTCTGCGCAAGTAGCAAGCCTGAGCGCCGGAGGGCCTGGGAGGCCTGCCCGCGCCTGTTTGCCACGCCGCCGCTGGGAGCCGCGGCGTATCTGACTAGCTCAGCGGATAGGGACCCTCTCACAGCCAGCCGGACAGGCAGCGCCCTTGCGCGCACAATTCTGCTCCCCTGGAGTGCGCCTGATAGAGGCGAAAGAGAGGAAATCCGTGGACAAATACGTCTTAGAAATACCGGTGGGCCAGACGCCCTTCCGCTTTGAGACCGGCCTGATCGCCGGCCAGGCCGGCGGAGCCGTGATGGTTTACTGCGACGGTCTGGCGCTGCTTTGCGCCGCCACCGGCAGCCGTGAGCCCCGCCCGGGCATCGACTTCTTCCCCCTGACCTGCGACTATGAAGAGCGCTTCTACGCAGCCGGCAAGTTCCCCGGCGGCTTCATCAAGCGCGAGGGACGGCCCAGCGACAACAGCATCCTGATCAGCCGACGCATCGACCGGCCGATCCGGCCGATGTTCCCCGACGAGTTTCGCAATGACGTCCAGGTGATCGTCACCGCGATGAGCCAGGACAACGTGCAGGTGCCGGATGTCTATGCGATCAACGGAGCCAGTGCGGCCCTCGCGATCAGCAACGTGCCCTTTCCCAAGCCGATCGCCGCGGTGCGCATCGGCTATGTGAACGGGGAGTTCCTGGTCAACCCGACTTTTGAGCAGCTCGAGGCTTCGGACCTCAACCTGCTGGTGGCGGGTACCAAGGACCGCATCAACATGATCGAGGACGAATCCAACGAGCTGCCCGAGGAGACCATCCTGGCCGGCATGCGCCTGGCGCACTCCGAGATCCAGAAGATCCTCAGCTACTTCGAGAAGCTCATCGCCGATCGCGGCAAGCCCAAGATGGAGTTCAAGGCCCCCGATGAGCTGAGCGATGAGATGAAGGCGAAAGTCGAGGCCCAGGCCCTGCCGCGGATCCAGCAGATCATTCCGGCGGACGACAAGGTCGACCTCTTCTCCAGCCTGAGCCAGATGCAGGCGGAGGTCTGGGAGGCCATCAGCGCTGAAGAGCCTGAAGCCGACATCCGCCTGGTCAAGGGCTATGCCCACAAGCTGACCAAGAAGTACATGCGCAAGCTGGCCATGCAGGGCACCCGCGTGGACGGTCGCGACTATGACACTGTCCGCCCGCTGAGCGGGGCCACCGATCTGCTGCCCCGGGTGCATGGCAACGCGATGTTCAAGCGCGGCATGACCCAGGTGCTGAGCAGCGTTACGCTGGGCACCAGCGGCGACCGCCAGAAGATCGACACCGTCAACTTTGACGAGGACAAGCGCTTCAGCCACCACTACAACTTCCCGCCCTACAGTGTGGGCGAGGTGCGGCCCCTGCGCGGTGCGAGCCGCCGCGACATAGGACACGGCGCGCTGGCCGAGAAGGCTGTGCAGCCGATCCTGCCTACAGATGAGGAGTTTCCTTACACTATCCGCGTCGTCAGTGAAGTGACCGAGAGCGACGCGAGCAGCTCGATGGCCGCCACCTGCGGCACCAGCATGGCGCTGATGGCCGCCGGCGTGCCGGTCAAGCGCCACGTGGCGGGCGTGTCGATCGGCCTCGTCACCGAGGGCGATGAGTACCGCACCCTGATGGATCTGATGGGCTTTGAGGACTTCAACGGCGACATGGACTTCAAGGTCGCCGGCACCAGCGAGGGCATCACCGCGATCCAGCTTGACGTGAAGATTGAGGGCCTGACCTTCCAGATGATCGAGGAGACCCTGGCCAAAGCCAAGCGCGGCCGCATGATCGTGCTGGATCAGATGGCCCAGATCATTCCGCACCCGCGGGCGACTCTGAGCCCCTATGCCCCGCTGCTGGACATCATCATGATTCCGGTGGACAGCATCGGCGCCGTCATCGGCCCAAGCGGCAAGAACATCAAGAAGATCGTGGCCGAGACCGGCTGCCAGATCGACATCGACGACGACGGCCGCGTCTTCATCAGCGGCACTGACCCGGCCGGCCTGACCCGCGCCAAGAGCATCATCCGCGGCATCACCGGCGACATGAAGCCGGGCGAGGAGTTCGCGGGCAAGGTGGTGCGCATCATGCCTTTCGGCGCCTTCATCGAGCTGGTCCCGGGCAAGGACGGCCTGCTGCACATCAGCAACATCGCCGAGGAGCCGGTGCGCGCCGTTGAAGACGTGCTGCAGATCGGCGACGAGGTGCCGGTGGTGATCCGCGACGTGGACCCCGAAGGCAAGATCAACCTGCTGCGCACGGACATCGACTACAGCAAGCGCCCGCCGCGTGAGGAGCGTCCCCGCGGTGGCGGTGGCTACGGTGCTGACCGTGGCGGCCGCGGCGGTGGTGGCGGCTATGGCGGCGGCGGTGACCGTGGTGGTCGCGGCGGCGGCGGTGGCTATGGCGGCGGCGGTGACCGTGGTGGCCGCGGCGGTGGCGGTGGCTATGGCGGCGGCGGCGGCCGACCGGGCGGCGGCGGTGGCTACGGCGGCGGACGGGGCTAGTACTTAGCCGACAGCACTGGAATTACAAGGGCCGGGCTGACCCCCGGCCCTTTTCTTTGCTTTTGTGTCACTGCATCCGGCCTGCCTTCGCCTCTGCAGGGCTGCCCATCAGGCGCATCAGCGCAGAAGATCCTGCTTTTCTGGCATTTGGGCTGCGCTGCCGATAAGATATTCAGCATGTCATGGAGGACAGGTCAACGGCCGGAGCTGCCCCGCGAGCTCTTCTGGAAGGGCTTTAGCGATCCCTTCACCGGGATGCAGTTCGAGGCGCCTGTCGTGCGCGCATCTGCGATCAGCCCTCTGTCCCGCGACCCCGACCTGCGCAGCACCTACCGCTCCGCCAACCCCCAGCACTACAACGTCATCGTGGCGCCCTCGGGCCTGGCCTGCGAGGAGGCGCTGCTGGGTCGCTCGGCGCGCCTGCTGCTGCGCGACCCCGCCAGCCTGCCGGTCTTCCTCGGCGAGCTGGCGGCCCAGCAGCGCGCGGCCCTATCCGAGGGCGGCGATCTGTATCAGCACTTCAACCGCGAACGCAGCCTGGAATGCGTGCATGAGGCCTGGGAGCTGGCGCTGCTGTGCAGCCCGCAGCTGCGCCTGGCCCGCCATGAGCAGGCCGGACTGGCCCTGCGTGCATCCTGGTCGCTGCGCGAGCTGATCGAGCGCGGCCGCCAGGAGGAAGCCCTGCAGCGCCGCTATGCCCAGCTGCGGGCCATCGCGCTGGCGCGTTACCGCGAGAGCTATGAGCACGAGGACCTGTCGGGCCTCAAGCTGGGCTATCCCGGCTGCGGCTACCTGATCGGCGAGCTGCATCGCGAGCGCGGCGAGTATGAGGAAGCCTTCCGCTGGCTGGCCCGCGTGGCCCAGGACCGCGCAACGCCGCATGAGCTGACGCGTCTGGCCCGCACACGCCTGGAGCTCTCCCAGGAGCAGCGCCGCAGCTCCGCTCCGCCCGAGGTGCCGGCAATGGACAGCGACGGCCATGCGCCACCCGGCGGTGTCGGAGCAGCGCCAAGCCACGGCCCCAGCCCGGCCGGGGCCGCCCGCCCGGCAACGGTCAGCATGGGCCAGAGCGCGCCGCGCCCGGTGGAACTGGTGCTGACGCCCACGGCCCAGGACCGCGAAGGGGCAGTGTCACTTGGCGGCAGCGGCGATGCCCTGGAAACGGACGCCGGCCTGCTCAGCCTGGAGACAGCGCAGCGGCCCTTCACTGTCTCCTTCCACATCCCCCCGCCGCTCAGCTCTGAGACGGTCCGCCTGGCCCCGGGCCAGCTGGAGTGGTTGGACGCCTGGGCCCGGATGCGCGGCCTGGACAGCTCTGCCGTGCTGCGCGCCTTCATCAGCGCGCTGCAGCTGCGGGGCTATGCCCCGGGTGCGCTCAGCGAGACCGACCTGGAGCTGGTGCTGGCCAAGTGCCTGCCGGGCCCGCGGGACTAGGCCGGTGCCGCGCTAAGATCTATCCATGGATCTGCCGCAGTCCCCCGCCGCCCCGCCAGAAGCGCTGGCTGATGACAGCCGCAGCCTGCGCCTGCTGCTGGCCGGCGACCTGCATGGCAGCGAGAAGGGCCTGGCCTGGTTCTATGGCCAGGCTGAGGAGCTGAAGCCGGAGCTGATTGTCTTTGTCGGCGACTTCGTCACCGGCGGGCCGCTGAGCTTCGTACGCGATGTGCTGGCCAGCCTGCGCGATCTGGCCCCGCAGGTCTTCGTCATCCCCGGCAACTGGGACCCGCGGGAAAGCCTGGTGGCGATGGACGAGGCGGCCTTTGACGGCCTGCGCAACCTGCACAAGTCCGCTGGCTGGGCCGGCGGCTACAGCTTCGCCGGGCTGGGCGGCAGCACGCCGACGCCCCACGGCGGCTCACCCTTCGAGGCGGTGGCCGACGACGAATTCTTCGCCGACCCGCTGCGCCTGCATCTGCCCGCGGATATCTGGGTGCTGCACAACCCGGTCTACGGCTTCCGCGACCGGGTGGCCAGCAGCGGTGCCAACGCCGGCTCCGAGGCCCTGCTGACGGTCTTCAAGGAGCAGGACCCCGCGCCGCGCCTGGTGCTGAGCGGCCATATCCACGAGGCCCGCGGGGTGGACAGCTGGCGCGGCACGACCTTCGTCAACGCCGGCCCGCTGAGCGCCTGCGGCGCCGTGCTGATCGAGCTGGCCGGCGACGAGGTGACGAACACGATGCTGGGCGGGGATTAGCACACAGTCCGGAGAACCGGCAGCAGGGAAGCAGCAGAAAAACAAAAACGACCGGCTTACGCCGGCCTGGTCACCGTGATTTTTGGGTTTAACCCCAACGCACTCGGTGATCCGTACTAAATCAGACTCCTGGCAGCGCTGCAGGTTCCAGCATTGTTTGGCGTCCCGGCTCGCTTCCGAGCTCGTTCAAGCGGCAGCAGCAGGGCAGTATGATCAGTCCGTGCGTAATATTCAGTCCATGCGTATCCTGATGCTGTGTGCGTTATTGCTGTCCTTATCCGCTCTGTCTGGCGGTCCGCGAAGCGCTGCGGCGGAAGACACAGCCCCAGCGCAGGCGTTGGCGGCTGCGGTGTTCAGCGACGCTGAGAATGCGGCAGCCCGCGAATGGTCCAGCGCCCTCAGCCCCAGCGGGGATGCCCTGTTTGACGCCTACGCGCAGGCTCTGGTGGACAAGTACGGCAGAGAGGGCTTTGCCTTCAGCGTCGCTCTGCCCTGCTTCTGGCTGGACGATGAAGTTCTGCGCGCCTGGGAAGCGCGCTTTGGCCGTGACCCGCGCTTCTGGGAACTACGGATCTTTAACGCCAGAGTGATCGAAGCGGTGCAGGATGAAGAGCAGTCCGCGATTGATGCAGAGGGCGCTGCCGGGGACCTGGGGGCGGAGCTCGAACTGCGCCGGCAACTGCGCCTCGACTGCCTTGGCGATTTTCCCACGCCGGAGCAGCTGACGCAGGACGCTTTTGAGCGGGGCGCGCTGAATTCCGAGCTGCTGAGTCGCGCCTTTCTCGATGGGCTGGCTGGGCTAAGCGCACAGGCCTATGCTGATGCGAAAGCCATCGCGGCGGAAAGCGGCGTGGATGACGCGGCGCTGCAAGCGCGGCTGGACGAGCGGCGGCGGCGCTTTATCGGCGACTGCGATAAGCTGCTGATCGCCGTGCGCAGCCGCGACCCCCAGGCTCCCTGGCCGCACTACATGCAGGCGTTGGAGCTCTTTGAGCGTGGTGACATGGACCGCGCCTGGCAGGCTGTCGACGCTGGGAACATGATCGAAGGCCGCGCCTGGCCGGGGGCAGGCTATCCGCTGAGTTTCGTCGCGGCCGAGCTGGCAGATGACCGGGTGCCGGGCAATCCGGCGGTCTGCGCCGCGCTGGACTGCAACCGCGTGCAGACCCAGATTTGGTTCAGCAAAGCCCCGCGCCGAATCAGTGCGATCTCGGCGCTGGCGCAGCAAAGCGGCGACATCAACAAGCAGGCGGCGCTGATCAGGATGCTGGGGCGTATCGCCCGGGACAGCTCGGGCAGCGACCGTATGACCTGGCTGGCCAGCTTCTCTGCGGTACTGGACGATCAGCTGGCCGTATCAGGGGCAAGGCTCAGCGCAGAGCAGCTGGAGCTCCTGGCCAGTCAGAAGGCGGCCGCGGCGCGGGACTTCGAACGGATCAGCATCAGCGAGTACACCTTGGACGCCTGGCGTCTCTTTGACGACTTCAGGGGCCCCTGGCGGCACGAGGCCGATCTGACCGCGCGCCTGCCTGCTTTGCAGCAGTTCTGGCAGGCTTACAGTGAGCGACAGATACTGCTCGCCAGAATCACCCGCAAGCAGCAGATGAAGTTTGCCGCCGGTCTGGACCTGCTGGCGACGGACGAGCCGGGCGGAGCCGATGGTCTGCAAGAACGCGAGATGCCCGGCTGGCACTTTGAGCTTGCCGAGCTGCGCGAGATCATCGCAAGCGACATGGAACTTGAGCGTCGCCGCAGCGCCGGCGAGCCGCTGGTTCAGTTTGAAGAAAGTGAAGGTGCCGAAGCGGAGTGATCGCAGTGAGCTGTCGCACTCGCGGCTGGAAGTCGAGCATAGCGGCAACGCCTATCGAATTGAGGGGTGCACCGCTATACCCGCACATTTGGCTGGAGGATAAGCCTGGTATCAGCTCGCTCACGCCCGCATGCGCAGGTCCACCTGAGCTCGTTACAATTGCCCTGTGAAGAACGCGGTCCTGTGGATCTGGTTGCCTCTCTTACTGCTCGGCGCCCTGCTGCTTTTCATGCGCATGGGCGAGGCCGCTTTCAGCAAGCGGCCTGACGCGCAGCTCAGCTTCAAAGCCCTGCAGACCGCATCCGCGCCGCGGCCCGCCATTGGCCGGCTGACCCATATTCCCGGCAGCAACGAGTTCTTCATTTCCGGTCCGGCCCTGCCGCTGGCCCGCGTAAACGCGGCGGGGCAGGTCCTCTGGCAGGACAGCGCGGGCGCCTTTCAAATGCCGAAGACCCTGCCCCTGAGCGATGGCCGGGCCTGGCTGCGCTGCACGGATCTGCAGCTCTCGATGCCGGTGCTGGCCAGAATCAACGCCGATGGCAGCGAGGCCTGGCGCCAGACGATCGCCGCACCGGCAACGCAGACGGATGTGCAGCTTGCGCTGTGCGGCGACAAGCTGGCCGTTGGAATCGACGACAAGCTCTGGCTGCTGGACGGGCAGGGCAAAACGCTGTGGGCGCTGGATCAGCTTCCCGGGCTGCGGCTGCTGGGCCACTGCGGGCCGGGGGGCGAGATCCTGGCCAGCTCCGCCGCCGGAGGGCTGCACTGCTTATCCGCCGCGGGCCAGGAGCTCTGGCGCAGTGGCAAGAGCTCGGAAAGCCTGCAAGCGGTTGAAAGCCTCGCCGGCCAGGACTGGGTGGCGCTCACTGACGGAGCACGCCTGCGGGCCTATGACCTGAGCGGAGCTCTGCTCTGGGAGCAGGGCCTGACGCCGGGTACCCGGCAGCCCAGGCCGGTGAAGCTGCTGGGCGACTGCGTGCTGGTCAAGCAGGACTGGCACAACTGGGACTGCTTCGACCGCGATGGCCGCCTGCGCTTCAGGCTGGAGACGGTGGGTGACCTGGACCTGGACCTGCAGCGCGACGGCGAAGGAAACTTCTATGTGCTCTATCTCACCGCGCGCCACCTGGGCTACGGCAACCTGCAGCTCTTCGGGCAGTCCCTGCTGCTGCGCCTGCGGCAGGGTGTGCCCAAAGCCGAGGCCCATCTGTACTGCCTCAGTCCGCAGGGCCGCCGGCTCTGGCAGGCGCGCTTTGACTATCTGCCGCGCGGTCCCTGGCTGCTGCCGGACGGCAGCGTGGCGATCAGCAAAGGCCTGGAGCTGATGAGCTACAAGCCACAGCCCTGAGCGCCTGCGGCTCAGGCCGGAGTCGGTGCGAAGAGCCAACCCGAAAGCAGCTTGCCGCCCAGCAGCAGACGCAGCACAATGAGGCCCCGCAGGAAATTGCGGCTCCGCGGTCAATGCCAGTCAGCTAATGCAAAGAACCCTCCGGACAGCCGTCCCCCCAAAGGCCAGCCATCCGAATGAAATCTAGCATCGAGGATAGGAAAGAAGCTAGAATTCCCGCTGAGAATTCAAAGATGGAGTTGCCGTCATGAAAGTCTATGTCGTGATGAATACACACTGGGTTTTGCCATCTCCCGCGAGAGCGGTGTTTAGCTGCGAAGAACCGGCAAGGCGCATGGTCGAGGTTGTGAACGCCCAAGCAGGCAAGTCACTTATTACATATGTTGCCCTGGAGGTCGATGATCCTAGCGTTTACAGGGATGGCAAGTTTCCATTCTGGGTTGGGATGCGCAGAGATGGATCCGTGTGGAGAGACTGGATGGACTTCAGTGAACCGGAGGAACGGTTTACACTGAATAAGTCAAGTGATCGTAGGTGGTTGTTATCGGGCAAAGTGTTTGCGGAAGATCACAGTCGAGCTGTAGAAGAAGCAAACAAAGAACGGTTGAAACTAATCAAAGAGAATAAGTGGCCAAAGGATCATGAAGAGGGGCGGACGGTGACTGACGAAATTGAGGACGTAAGCAACATGCGTCCCCACCTAGTGATTCTGGGTGCAGGGGCGAGTAAGGCAGCGGACATACTAAGTGGTTCCAGATTCGGCAAGCCACTACCGGAAATGAAAGACCTTGTTCGTTTGCTTCGTCTTGAAGATCCCTTGATGGCAGCAGGCATAGAACCTCCCTATGATGATTTTGAGTCGGTCTACAGTAGTCTTTGTGAGGATGAGAGCCTTGATGAACTCAGGCAAGAACTAGATCGTCTCGTGCACGAGCACTTTTCTGCAGTTCAGATCACGGAAGAGCCGACTTTGTATGACCATCTGATTCTCTCGCTCAGGGCGAAAGACACAATTGCAACGTTCAATTGGGACCCACTGCTACTTCAAGCCTACGGCCGCAATTCAGGAGTCTGCGAACTTCCCAGACTCCTTTTCCTCCATGGAAACGTGGCAGTTGGCTATTGCGATCAAGACCATAAACTGCAATCGGGCTGGCTGGGTAAGTGCTGTACTGAGTGCGGACAGCCCTATAAGCCAACTCGGTTGCTTTATCCGATCAAGAACAAGGATTATCAATCTGACAGCTTTATCAAAGCAAATTGGAAGGAACTAGCAAACACGCTCAAGAGAGCCTATGTGCTCACGATTTTTGGTTACAGTGCTCCAAGCACGGATATTGAGGCGATGGAGCTCATGAAAGAGGCATGGGGCCCTGTGGAGGAAAGGGAGTTTGAAGAGACCGAGATTGTCGACATTTTGCCAGAGGATGCACTGTATGAAAAGTGGAGTCAGTTCATCATGGAGAACCACTGGAGGCCAGCTTCACAGTTTCGGGACTCCATTCTTGGGCGACACCCAAGAAGATCTTGTGAAGCGATATACTCGCAGACGATGGAAGTTGAGTGGCTTGTAGATCATCCACTGCCCGATGGTTTGACTTTGTCGGAGCTACACGCTCACCTCAGTTGTTATTTTATGGAAGAGGCGCGAAGCAGACCAATATATTCACCAGATGACCAATAGCTCGCTCAGGAGCGCAGCAGGTATTCCGCGGCCGCGCGGATCTTGGCCTGGAAGATGCGCTGGTCAAAGCTCTCGGCGCGCTGGCGGCAGGCCAGCGGGCAGATCCTCAGACCCTCCAGACGGTCGATGGCCGCGTCAAGCGCCACCGCCGACTGCTCGGCGAAGTGCACGCCGGTCACGCCGTCCAGCACCGTCTCGGATGCGCCGCCATAGCCCAGGGCCACCACCGGCCGGCCGCAGGCCATCGCTTCCACCGGGGTCAGGCCGAAGTCCTCCTCTGCCGGGAAAAGCAACGCGCGGCAGTTCTGGTAGAGCACCTTGAGGTCCTCATCCGAAACCAGGCCGAGAAACTCGATATTGCGCTTTGCCTGGCGCTTGAAGCGCTCAAGCAGCGGGCCGGTGCCGACCACCAGCAGGCGCTCGCTTCTCTGGTTGAAGACCTCGATCGCCAGGTCGAGGCGCTTGTAGGGCACCGCCCGCGAGACGACGAGGTAATAGTCGCTGGCCCCCTGCGGGTCCGGCACAAAGTAGCCGCAGTCCACCGGCGGATAAACCACCGGCGCCTCGCGGCCATAAAGGTGCTTGATGCGGCCCTTGACCGTCTCGCTGATCGCGATGAACTTGTCGACGCGCTGGGCAGAGCTGTAGTCCCACTGCCGCAGGTAGTGCGCGCTCATGCGGAAGGCCCGCTCCTGCAGGCTGCTCATGCGCGTGTGGGACAGGTAGGTGTGGTAGAGGTCCCAGATATAGCGCATCGGGGTGTAGCAGTAGGACAGGTGCTTCTGGCGGTGGTGGGTCAGCACACCCTTGGCCACCGCGTGGCTCGAGCTGAGCACAAGATCGAAGCTGCGCAGGTCGAACTGCTCAATGGCATAAGGCATCGCCGTGAGGAACTTCTGGTAGTCCGTCGTGGAACCCGGGAGCTTCTGCAGGTGGCTGGTCACGATATGCGCGTCTTCCAGCTCCGGCGGGGTGTTGCGGGTGTCATGGACGAGGGTGTAGATCGGCGCGCTGGGAAAGAGCTGATGCAGCTGGATCAGGCAGCGCTCGGCACCGCCGAAGGATGTCACCCAGTCATGCACCAGCGCCACGCGGGCCGGCGGGCCAAAGCGCCGCGGCTGCACCGCCGCTGCTGCCGGCGCGGCAGCTGAGCTGTCAGCCCAGCGCGGGGGCTGGGGCGAGCTGTTCAGGTCTGCGGCCTCGGACTGCGGCGCGGGCGCGGGATTAGTTTCCACCCTTGCCCCCTTCCGGGCGCAGGCCGCGCTGCGGCCCGGGGGCGGGCGCCCTGTCACCGGCGGGGCGCAGCCCGCCGGGGTCGGCCTCAATGCGCACGCGGCTGCCCGGCGGCTGCGTCAGGTAGCTCTGCACACGCTGCTGATTGACCTTGAAGCAGATCACAGATGGCATGGTATCAAGTCCCAGGAAGGGAAGATATAGCAGGTTCTGGGCGAAGCGCGGCGCGGGCATGGCCACGCCGTCGTCCAGCAGGCCATAGCGCTGCACCGGGCTGATGAAATCGCCAAAGGGCAGCAGGGACTGGTGCCCGCAGACCACGGTCACCAGGGTGGGGAAGTTCTGCTCGCGCGAGATCCAGTAGATCAGGCGGTACTCGTGCTCGTCGGGGCTGTAGACCCAGTAGGCATAGGTAGGCAGGCCGCGCACCCGCAGCTGCCCCACCGGCCCGCTGTCCAGCATGCCGGAAAGCTCGATCAGCTGGTCGCCATACTCCATGTACTCAATCAGGCCGTCGTCGTCGCTGTCAAAGTCGGAGCGCTCGAAGGCCTTGGAGGAATAGAGCGCATAGTCACTAGTGGATGGCTGCTGATAGGTCAGGGAGAGGGTGCGGAAGACCGGCTCGGTGTGGTAGGCGTCCCGCAGGGTGTTGTTCAGGCTGGAAAGTGCGTAGTAGGCCGGCTTGGGCTCGCCATAGGTGTCCAGCAGGCCGCAGCAGCGCGCCGGGGACTGGTAGTTCGGGTCGGAGTCCTGGATCGCGGCGAGGAAGACATGCTCCACGCCCAGCGTGCCAAGAAAAAGCGCCCCGCGGCAGTAGAGCGCAGCCTGGGTCGGCTGGTCCACGCCCACCCAGGTCAGGTCGCTGGAGATGCCAAAGGCCGTCACCCACACCGGCTTGTCGCGCTTGGCCGCCCAGTTTATCGCCTCGGCCATATAGGGCAGGCTGTGTTCGCGGCGCAGGTCGCCGATCTCCTCAATGCCGTCCTTGGGCGGGTAGAGGTTGAAGGCCAGGATGTCGATGTTGCGCATGGCCCGCTGCAGCTCGAGCATGTCAAGGTAGGTCAGGTCGGCGCCGCGGATACCGCCGCTGACGATCAGCGCGTCAGAATCAGCCATGCGGATGGTCAGGCGCGCGCGGGAGATCAGGTCGGCGTACTCGCGGCTGTCGATGCCGTGCTTGTAGTTGATGTTGTCCAGCAGCTGGTAATAGCGGAAAGTCTTGCTGTAGCGCGCGGCGATGCGCGAGCAGAAGGACTGGTAGAAGTCCGGCACGGCGTTCATCGCATCCAGCACCGGCACAATCTCAAAGCCGGCGCGGGAAAGGCGGCTGACCACCTGATCCAGGGCGGCCCAGTCGCTGTCCTCTTCCTCCAGGAAGGCCTCCATCGGAATAGGCAGGCGCACCAGAGATATGCCGGTGCCCTGCGCCGCCTGGATCTGCTCCGCCGTGAGCTGGTAGTTGTCCAGGGTCACCCCCAGGGGCTTGTGCCCACGGCCGCCATAGACGCCCGGCAGGGGTACGGGGTCGGCCAGTTCCTCTATGGGCGGAGTCTGGTCAAGCAGATCCGGAATGGAGTCCGGCAGGATGATGGAGCCCACGCGCTCAGCGCGGGCCGGGCCCGGGAGCAGCGCCAGCAGGCTCAGGCTCAGCGCGCAAAGCAGCAGGGCGCCACTGCGCGCCGGCACCGCTGCTATTGCCATCCCGCTTGCCACTTTGCTGCCTGACCGGCAAACCCTCCAGAGCGTTCATTGTAGCGCTGAGCGGCCTCCGCCGCGCTAAAATCGGAGCCATCAAGTTCAAGCTCCGCGGGCGCATGGCGCACGCGGTGGGGGCAGGAATGGCCAAGACGGCGAATTCGGCAAAGGTCTTCAGCGAGCAGCAGGTCCTGCTGCCCGACATCAGCTACAAGTCCTTCACCTATCCCGGTGACGAGGAAGCGCTGAACGCGCTGAAGAACATCCCCGGCGCCGCGCCGCTGCTGACCTGGCTGCAGGCCAACTTCACCGAGCAGCTGGTCTTTCTGACCAACAACGAGCAGATGATCCGTGCCGGGCGGCACAACTTCCCCTCGCTGTATAAGCTGCTGGAGCGCTGCTGCGAGATCGTCTCCTGCCCCGTGCCCGAGCTGTACATAACAACCAGCCCGGTGCTGAACGCCTACACCCAGGGCCAGCGCCGTACCTGCATAGTGCTGCACTCGGCGCTCGTCGAGCAGCTTTCGGCTGACGAGCTGGCCTTTGTCATCGGCCATGAGCTGGGCCATATCAAGAGCGCCCACGGCCTCTACCGCCTGCTGGGCGACATCCTGCTGGACTACTGGAACGTGGTCGCCGGGATGATCCCCCTGCCGGGACTCAACCTGCTGCAGATCCCGCTGCTGCTGGCCTACTGGGAGTGGTACCGCCGGGCCGAGTTCTCCTGCGACCGCGCGGGCCTGCTCTGCGTACAGGACGTCGAACCCTGCCTGCACGCGCTTGGCAAGCTGGCCGGCAAGGTGGAAGGCTATGAGGACGAGTTCCACATCGAAGCGGCGATCCAGCAGTGCGAGGCGCACAAGGACGTCAGTAACAAGCTGATCCTGTTGATCTCGATCCTCAAGAATGCGCAGAACACGCATCCCTTTGTGCCGCGGCGGCTGAAGCTGCTAAAGGAGTGGGCGGCGGGCGAGGCCTATCAGAAGATCCTCGCCGGCGAGTACGAAAAGGACCTGCTGGGGGCGCATGAGGGCGGAGAGCGCATCAAGTGCGAGTGCGGCACCATCGTCAACAGCAAGCTCTCCTACTGCCCGGAATGCGGACGCAACCTGCAGAAGGATGATGACGTCAGCGCGGCCGGCAAGTGCAGCGCCTGCGGCGAAGAGCTGCCGGCGGGAACGAAGTTCTGCCCCAAGTGCGGCGCCAAACAGGAAGGCGGCGACAACAAGCCCCCGGCCGGCGGCGGCAACGAGAGCGAGCTGGACAAGCTGAAGAACATGGCGGGGAGCTTCTTTAAGAAGAGCTAGACGCTAAGGGCGGATGGCAGGAGCGCCAGGCATACGCCGGCTGTGGTTGCAAGCAGCAGGCAGTGGGCGCAGAGCAGCTTTGAACCGGAGCGCAGACATCCGTGTCTGCATGTCCGTTCAAGCCATGCCCTTATACGCAACAGACTGCGAACTTGGTGCAGGCTCCGGTCTTGAAGAATGCAGACATGGATGTCTGCGCTCCGGTTCTTGTCGTCCGCGCTTTTACAGCTCCGGTATCGTCAGGCCCATGTTCTCGAAGCAGAAGGCATAGGTGTCGGCGGCTTCCTCGATCACCTTGTAGAAGGGCTTGCCCGCGCCGTGGCCGGCGTCCGTCTGTACCCGCAGCAGCACCGGCGGGCCACCCCTGGCCTGGCAGGCCTGCAGGCGCGCCGCGAACTTATAGCTGTGCCCCGGCATCACGCGGTCGTCGGTGTCCGCCGTGGTGACCAGGGTGGCCGGATAGCGCACGCCCTCGCGCAGGTTGTGGTAGGGGCTGTAGGCCAGCAGGGCCTTGAACTCATCAGGGTTCTGGGGCGAGCCATAGTCGCTCTCCCAGAACTTGCCAAAGCCCCAGAGGTTGAAGCGCAGCATGTCCATCACACCCACGTCCGGCAGGGCCACGCCAAAGAGATCGGGCCGCTGCGTCATCACCGCGCCGATCAGCAGGCCGCCGTTTGACGCGCCGTTCACCGCCAGGCGCGAGCTGCTGGTATAGCCGCGGTCGATCAGGAATTCCGCAGCGGCGATGAAGTCGTTGAAGGCCACCTGGCGGTTCAGTTTGATCGCGCTCTTGTGCCACTGGTCACCGTACTCGCCGCCGCCGCGGATGCCGGCGCTTACATATACACCGCCCATGTCCAGCCAGACCGTGCGGAAGGAGCTGAAGTAGGGGTAGTCCACACCCTGGAAGCCGCCATAGGCATAGAGGATGCAGGGGTTGCTGCCGTCAAGCTTGAGGCCCCGGCGGTAGGAGATTGTCAGGGGCACCGCTTCACCGTCAAAGCTGCGGTAGAAGACCTGCTCGCTGACATAGTTGCTCAGCTCCAGGTCCAGCCTGGGCTGGCGGAAGATGCTGTACTGGCCGCTGGGGATGTCATAGCGGTAAATGGTTGACGGCGTGACCGCATCGGTATAGGAGAAGAAGGTCTCGTTGTCGCTCATCCGGCCGCCAAAGCCGCCGGCAGAGCCGCGGCCGGGCAGGGGCACGGTGCCCAGGTTCTCTCCCTGCAGGCTGTACTTCACATACTGCGTGCGGACGTCCTTCAGATAGCTGGCCCAGAGGTAGCCGCCGCAGGTGGCCACGCCGTTCAGCTTGATCCGGCTCTCGGGGATGATGGTCTTCCAGTTCTCCGGCGCCGGATTGGCTGCGTCAATCTGGATCAGTTTGCCCAGCGGGGCGTCCTTGGTGGTGTAAAACCAGAAGAGGTTGCCCTCATCCCAGACATAGCTGTACTCGCCGTCGCGCTGCGGGATCAGCGGACGGATATCCCACTGCGCGCCATTGATCTCGGCATAGCTGTAATCGTTGTTGTTCGAACCAGGTTCGCCGGTGGTCAGCAGGATGCGGCTGCGGCCTTCGTTCAAGCCGGCGCTGACCCACCAGTCGGGGTGCTCGGGAATGGAGAAGACCAGCACATCCTGGCTCTGCTCGCTGCCAAGCTGGTGGTAGTAATACATCGGGCTGGCCGCCGCCACGGTGAATTTCTCTTCCTCCTTGGGCTCGGGATAGCGCTCATACCAGAAGCCGCTGGCATCGCGGTTCCAGAAAGCGCCGCCCTTGGACCAGATGATGTGATCGGGGTACTGGCGGCCGGACTCGATGTCCATCACAAAGTACTCCACCCAGTCCGAGCCGGCGGTCGACTTTCCGAAGAGCAGCAGCTTGCCGTCCTCGGAAACATCCATGCCAGCCAGGGCCACCGTGCCGTCTGCGCTCCAGGTGTTGGGGTCAAGCAGCACCCGCGGCTCGCCACCGAGGCCCTCCGACCAGTACATCACGGACTGGTTCTGCAGGCCGTCGTTGCGGCTCCAGAAATAGCGCCCGGCGGTCTGGCTGGGCGAGCTGTAGCGCTCATAGTTCGCCACCTCACGCAGGCGATCGGCGATGCGCTGGCGGCCGGGTATGGCGTCCAGGAATCCGCGGGTCACGAGGTTCTCGCTGTCCACCCAGGCCTTCACCTCAGGGCTGGCAGGGTCCTCGAGCCAGCGGTAAGGATCAGACACTTCCGTGCCGTGGTAGTTGTCCAGCTGCAGCACGGTGCGGGCCGGGGGATAGTCCAGGGCCTGCGCCAGGCCGGGCAGGCACAGGGCGGCAGCCAGAAGGGCGGCCATCGCGCCGGCTATGACGGCAGCGCGGGCGGGGAAGACAGGGTGAGCAGGCACAGAAACCTCCGGCGGTCAGATCCGCATGAAGTCTGATTCTAGCCTGCGCTCTACGGTTACGGCCTAGTGCCAGTTGCGCAGCTGGATTGTGCCTGACTCGCGCGCCGGCGGTACCGGCGGCTCGGCCTCATAGGCCTCCAGGCGGTCGCTGAGCATATTCAGCACGGTGGGTGTGTCCAGGCCCTGCTGCTCCAGCACGGGCAGGATGGCGCGGCGGAACTCGCGCAGCATGTTCAGCGTGCCGGCTTCCTTCAGGTACTCCAGCACGTCGCGCTCGCTGGCCCGGCGCTCCAGCAGCAGATACATCAGGTTCACGCGCTTCCAGCCGGCGGAGGCCATGAAGTTGCCGGGGTGCACGGTCAGCGCGGCGAAGGCCTGCTCCATCAGGCGGTGGTGCGCGTGGCTGAAGGCCCAGGCGCTGACGTAGTGCCACATCTCCGGCGTGCGCGCGCTTTCGTCGATGCGCTCCAGTATGGTCAGGATGCGCTGCTCAGGCACATCGCCCCAGCCCTTGCTTTCGCCGATCACCAGTACGGCCAGCTGCCGCAGGGAATGCTGCTGGCGGACCAGGGGTGTATCAGGGACGGACTGCAGGTAGGAGTTCATGCGCTCAAAGGCCGCCCGGCCTTCGTCAAAGCTGCCAAAGAACTGCACCAGCTGCAGCTCAAAGAAGGCCAGGTTGATCTCCATGGCGCGGATTTCGTCGGAGTTGAAGGGGCTGGCGGTGATGGCGCGGCGGGCCTCAATCAGTGCCTGGCGCGCGCCAGAAGCGTCCCGCGCATGCACGGCCGAAACAAACGGGTTGAAAATCTCCGCGGCAAAATCCATCCAGGATCCCGCGGATGCCTCCTCGCTGATCACCTTCTCCCCCGATGCGCCGCAGCCCGCGGCGCTGGTAACGCACAGAGAGTACCGGGCGGGCCAGCTCAAAGTGTGCCCTTTTACGCAGGCCTAACCGGGATTTAGGTATCCGGGAACAGGGACAAGGCGCGGGGAAAGAAAGCGGCAGGAAGGAGAAACGCGGCTGCGGGCAGCAGCCAGCGTTACGAGCCCGCGGCGCAGTCCCTGCGCTTCAGCCGCTCCGCCCGTCTGCAGCCTCATTTCGCTATACTTGCTGCCATGAGCATCAAACTCGCCGAGCGCCTCGAGCGCCTGCCGCCCTACCTTTTCGCCCGGATCGACGCGGCGCGCGCTGCGGCGCAGGCCCGTGGCCTCGACACGGTCTCGATGGGCATCGGCGACCCCGACCGCGACCCGCCGCAGTGGATCCGCGAGCTGCTCTGCGAAGAGGTCATGCGCTCCGGCAACCACCGCTATCCGAGCTATAAGGGCCACCCCAGACTGCATGAGGCCGCGCTGCGTTATGTTGAGCGCAGCTTCGGTGTTGGCGGCCCCGCTGGCCCCGCGCTGGGCCTGCCGAATGTGATGACCACCATCGGCTCCAAGGAAGGCATCGCCAACCTGGTAACGGTGCTGGTCAACCCCGGCGACCTGATCGTGATGCCGGACCCGATGTACCCGGTCTTCGGCACTATGGGCAAGCTCTTCGGCGCCGAGGTCGCGGCCCTGCCGGTGCATCCCAGCACGGGCTTCATGCCACATCCTGGCGAGCTGCTGAGCAGCGAACAGGCCGCGCGCGCGCGGGTGCTGTTCATCAACTATCCGCATAACCCGACCGGCCAGCTGGCCAGCCAGGAGTACCTGCAGGAGCTGGTGGACTGGGCCCGGGCGCATGACTGCATCATCGTGTCCGACATGGCTTACGGCGAAATCTTCTTCGACCCTGCCCGCAAGCCCACCTCAGTGCTGGCCTGCGATGGCGCGCTGGACTGCGCCATCGAGCTGCACTCCTTCTCCAAGAGCTTCAACATGACCGGCTGGCGCGTTGGCTTCGCCGTCGGCAACGAGGCGCTGATCGGCGGCCTGCACCGCGTTAAGAGCAACATCGACAGCGGCTGCTTTGACGCGATCCAGCTGGCGATGGCCCGCGCGCTGGACGACCCGCGCTGCGACCCCTTCCTGGATGAGAACCGCGCGCATTACAAGGCGCGGCTGGACAAGGTCTGCAGCGCGCTGGACAGCATGGGCGTGAAGTACCACCGGCCGGGGGCGAGCATCTTCATCTGGTGCGAGCTGCCGGGCAACGCGCCGCTGCTGGACAGCGAGGCAGCGGCCGCGCTGGCAGCCGCGGGCGGCCCCAGTGCGGATGCGCATGGCGCCCCGCTGCATGACTCCTTCGCCTGGTGCGCCGGCCTGCTGGACAGCACCGGCCTTGTGGTCGGCCCCGGCGCGGGCTATGGCAAGTGGGGTGAAGGCTTCTTCCGCCTCAGCCTGTCAACGCCGGACGAGGACATTGACCGCGCGATCGAGAAGCTGCGGGGATTTGTGGCGGGCTAAACCTTCACTCCGCACTGGCGTCTCCTGATGCCACGCGGGCAGCAGTGCCGCATCCGGGTTAGACTCAGCTTAAAGCTGTGGCCGGCCGATCAACAGTGGGTATGCTGTCTGAGGAGAACGCCATGCCGCTGGTTCACCCACACACTTGCACATGGCCGCAAGGCCGCTGCGCCCGCGCTTTGGTTGTGATGTCGGCCCTGCTGGCTCTGACATCCTGCGGCGGAGGCGGTAAGAGCGCGGAGCCTGGCGCTGAGGACGCCGGCTTCAAGCTGGCCGCGCTGGCGCAGTCTCAGCCGGGACTTGGCAGCGCGCAGTTTGGGCTGGAGGAGCCCAGGCAGAACGGCCAGGGTGCAGAGCTGGTCGTGATGGTCCGCTCGGCCCAGTCACTGCGCGCGGCCAGTCTGGAGCTGCGCTTTGACGCACAGCGTTATCGGCTGAAGGACGTTGCGTGGAATGCTGCACCTGCGGGCGCCGACAAGGCATTCAATCTGACCCTGGCCGACCCGCGCGACCCTGGCCGCATCGAACTGGGCTTTGTGCTGCAGGACGCGCTGGCGCAGCCAGGTTTCAACGGTGCTGGCGAGCTGTGCCGTCTGCGCTTTAGTAGCCTGTCCAACAGGGAGGCAAAGGCGGCAGTTAAGCCAGTAGCCGGCAGCCCGCCAGCGCTCAGCCGCGCGGCATCCACTCCGCCGCGCAATCCCGGCTCAGCCGCCAGCGTCGAGCTTGACGCCCCTGGTGAGACCCTGAGCTGGTATTACTCCCTGGCCGGCGACTATGACCAGAACGGCATCGTCGCGGTGCAGGACCTGAGCTCCGTCGGCATCCACTACGACCCGCAGCACAGCGGCGCCTATGATCCGGCGAGCATTGAGGCGCAGGTCGACGGCAACCGCGACGGCCGCATCAGCGTGCAGGACCTGACGCCGATCGGCTCGAACTTCCAGACCCGCGCGACCGGCTACAACATCTATCGCTCCGCGCAGCAAAGCGACTACCCGGCGGCGCACGACGCGCCGGACATCCAGTCGCCGATAGCCAACGTCAACTTTCCCGGCGCCGACTCCGCCTCCGGCGCGCGTCTGCACTGGACGGTGCCGCTCGGACCGGTGGCCGCCGGCGATAACTTCTGGGTGCGCCTGTTGGACGACGGAGCTGTGGGCGACGCGAAGCTTGGCGCGCTAAGCCCCAGCCAGCCGGACGACTGGGATGTGGACGACGTGCCGCCGCCGCCCCAGGGCCTGCCGGCCTTCCCCGGCGCCGAGGGCTTTGGCGCCTATGCCTCCGGCGGCCGCGGCGGGCAGGTGATCTATGTCACCAGCCTGAACACCTCCGGCCCCGGCAGCCTGCAGGCCGCGCTGGATACGCCCGGCCCGAAGTACATCCTGTTCAAGGTCAGTGGCGTCATCGAAGGCGCGGTGACCATGACCCGCGGTGATGTCACGCTGGCCGGCCAGACATCCCCCGGCGGGATTATCGTGCGCGGCTTTATCTGCGACCCGGAGCCTTACGTTGAGGACGATGACACGGGCATCGAAAGCTGGCCGGAGAACTTCATCCTGCGGCACCTGCGCTCGCGCCCGGACTTCGAGGCCGGCTCTGGCAGCCCCAGCGATGACGGCCTGCGCCTGCACCATGCTGTCAACGGCATCATCGACCACTTCAGCATTGCCAACGCCGCCGACGAGGCGGTGCAGATCTCCTGGAGCCGCGATATCACGATCCAGGACTGCATCTTCGCCGAAACCCTTGGCGACCATGCCTATCTTGGCGGGATGCTGATCAACTACAGCAACCCGACGGACGGCTGGCCGCTGACCCGCCTGAGCATCCACCACAACTGCTGGAACCGCATCATGGGCCGCATGCCGGAGTTGTCGCGCGAAAGCCCGAATGCCGCCGGCTCCGTGATGGAGTTGGAGCTGTCAAACAACCTGCTCTGGGACCCCGGCATCAACATCCAGGTCGCGCCAAACCGCGGCCAGCTTGATGGGCAGCCGGTGTACTACGCGCTGAACTGGGTTGGCAACCGCGCCATCGGCCGGGCCAGCTTCCCTGAGCCGACGGCCCAGGCGCCGGGCTGGAGCTTTGGCCTGATGAGCGCGGACTTCCTGCAGCTCAGCCCGGAGGACAACAGCGTCTTCATCAGCGGCAACATCAACGACAGCTTCCCGGGCTTCACCGATTACCAGCAGCTCTACTGCTGCAATGATTACGACCAGCAGGTGACAAACGACCCCGGCGGCCTGCCCTTCCCGAGCAACCTGATGCCCGGGCCCTTCGCCCGCGAGCAGCGGCATGACTTCCCGGCGATCAGCTACACGCCGGCGGCGCAGCTCGTGGACCATATCCATGCGCATGTCGGCGCCCGGCCGACGGACCCGATGGACCGCCGCCTGCTGCAGGCGCTCAGCGACAGCGTGATCGACCCGGCGCGGCGGGATGTGAAACACCCCGCCAACGACACCTTCAGCTTTGACTGGCTGCCCGGCGCCCCGCCTGAGGCGCCGCTGGACAGCGACAGCGACGGCATGCCGGACCAGTGGGAGCAGGACAACGGTCTCAATCCCTCGGTGCAGGACCACAACGGTCTGGGTCTGTCACTTCAGTTCAGCGGCGTCGAGGGCTATACCAACCTGGAATGCTATCTCAACGAGCTGGCCGACCTGCTAGAGCACTGATCTACTGAAGCGGGGTAAAGGCGCCGATCATGGCCCAGTCCGGCCCGCCTTCGCCGGGAGAGTCATTGCCCGGGTTGGACTCGCTGATGAAACCCTCAAAGGTCTGCACCCGCCGGGTCGCTGTACCTTCCATCAGCTGCACCGTGGCCGTGTACTTCAGCGGGAAGCTGCCGTCGTAGTAATGCAGCCAGACCTCATAGGGTTCGCCGTAATCCACCTGGTCGGTGTATTCAAGAGTGACATGCTCGGGGCCGTAGCCGTCTGTGTCGTCCAGGTCCAGCTCCATCCCGCTGACATCGTTCAGCTTGTCGCTGTGCCAGGTCCACCAGCCGCTGGGATCCTTCACATAGAGGTCCAGGTCCGTGTTGGCAGTATCCCAGGTCAGGGTCACCAGCAGGGCCGCGCCGCTGACGTCTGTCTGCAGCTCGAACTTGCCGGGGTCCTCATACCAGGCCACCACAAAACCCTTGTCAGGCTTGCGCCAGTAGGGCACGAACTCCAGGTAGTTCGGGCCCCCATAAAGCGGCGCCTTGAAGCTGAAGTTACCCAGCAGGTCAGGTGTGACCACGATCGGGATTTCATTAACCAGCACCTTGACGCGTTCGATCAGAACATCGCCACTGCTCACCGTGCCGCTGATGGTCGGGTTGCGCTCGCTGATCTGCGCCCCGCTGCTGTGCGAGGTGATGCTGATCTGCGCATTGTTGCTGCCGCCGAAATCTGCCTCCGCATCCTGCAGGATCGCGCCGAAGGGTTCGCGGGTGTACAGGCTGCCGTCACCCTGGTAGCGGATCTCCTCATACACATCGTCATACAGGGCGAAGTCGTAGTCCCCCGGCTCCCCCGCCAACAGGAAGCCCCGCGTGTTGTCCCCGGGGTAGTTGGGGTCATAGACCCAGACCACGCCATTTTGCACCTTGTAGGCCGAAATGCTGTGCACGGGCGGGTCGGTATCTGAGCTGGTGAAATTGCTGTAGATGTACAGGACCACCGATGAACCGGTGTTGGCGATGGCATTGCGGATCAGCGCATACTGCTGGTAGTCGCCCAGTGTGAAGCTGCCGGCAAAGGAGCCCGAGTTCCTGGCCCAGACATTAGTCAGCGCGGCATAGGCGCGGGTGGTGATGATCTGCCCGCTGGTGCGGCTGCCGATTGTCAGGTTGAAGGTCGGGTACAGGAAGGGTCCCGCGCCCGTGATCTGCCGCCGGTACCACTGCGCGAAGGCAGTGAAGCCCAGGCACTCGCCCTCCGCGAAGTAGTCTGATCCATTGTTGACATGCTTGAAGCCGTCGCGGCTAGGACGGAAGTTGGCGTCTGCGATCCCGCTGGCGTCCTGCTCACTGAGGTTCTCGAGTATCCATGTGTAGAGCGAGGCGTGCCAGGTGCTGAAACTGAAGGTCCCCGCCGCAGGGTCCAGCGCGGTGAGATCGCAAAGCTGCAGCGCGCCGCCTTCGTCAATGTAATAAGGGATTGGCAGCACATCCCCACCGGGGTAGGGCGCGGTGATGGTCACCGGCTCCAGGAACTGGTCTTCGCCGTCCGTGCTGAGTTCAATCAGTGTCCCGCCCCACTGGCCGAGCCGGGGTTCCACCACGCCGGAGTTGGTGCCCAGGCTGATTGTCGCGCTGCCGCTCAGCGCTCCGGGCGGGAAGCTCACGCTGACACCTTCCAGCGCCCCGCCAGCGCTTCCGCTGAGACTTCCCCCGGACGGCGGGATGCTGCTGCTGGTATCGCTGCTGCTGCTGCCCGGTTGCACACTGGCCGCCGGAGCCGGCTCGCCGCTGCCCGGGCCGGGGTCGCCGACGCTGCCTGCGTGGTTTTCACCGCGCTGGTCAAGCCCGGCGAAGTCATAAGCCGCTACAGTCAGCGTGTCAAAGCTCAGCCCGGTAATGTCGTACTGGAAGCGCCTGGGAAAGCCCTGCGACGCGCTCTCCAGCGGCAGCCCGGCGACGAAGTTCCAGCTGACGCCGAGGTCGCTGCTGGAATAGATGTTGTAGCCGGCACATTCGGCCAGGTAATTGATGCCGATAACTGACAGGTCGAAGATGTCGACGCGGCCGCTCTTGTCGCCGTCCGCCGCGCTTGCCGCGCTGGCCCAGTCCGGAGAAGAGTCCTGCTTCAGGTAGTGAATGCCGATGGGCGCGAGGTCGTTGACCGTGACCCGCCCGTCCTGGTTATAGTCCCCGCTGTTGCTGTAGCTCCAGCGCAGGTAGCTGCGCCCGCTTTCGTCCTCCATGCGCAGGTCGCTCAGCGGGCTGGTCACCTGGCTTGGCGGCGCTGAAGGCAGTCGCCCCGCAGCCCGTTCGCGCAGCAGCCGCGCCAGTTCCGCCGTCAGTTTCTTCATCAGGGCCGGGTCAACGCCTTTAGGCGCGGCTGGTGGCTGCAGTTCTGCGGCCAGGGCCTCAAGCTGCCGGCCGCTCAGCGCTGGAGCCGCCGGGCCGCTGCTGTTCAGTTGCCCTCTGCCCCGGGCCTCTTCCTGCCGCCAAGCCGCATCGGGCCGGCAGGCACAGCAAATCAGCAGAAGCATGCTCAGGCAGAGCAGGCCGCTGCGGCGGTCCTTTGGCGCAGGCTGCGCTGGTTTCGGCGGCATAGACAGCTCCTGATGGAAGCAGTGCAGCGGCCGCATTGCTTCCGGGCTAGTAGCCCGGCTCATTCAGGCCGGGGCCCCGAGGCAGCCAGTCCGGGGGACGCTGCATGGTCGCATAGTCAAAGTCCAGCAGCTGAAGCTGCAGCGCTGCCAGATTCTCGCGGCGATAGACGGCCTCGGCGCTGAAGCGCGCAAATGCCTGCTCAAAGTGCCGCGCCGGTATCAGATGGCCCTGTTTCCAGTCCAACCAGGCCCCCAGCCGCTGGCCCGGAGTTTCGAAAAGGCTGGTCCAGCTTTTGCTGTCATTGCTTGAAACGCCGTCGTATTTGCGGCTGGTCAGGAAGTCTGACAGACGCAATCCAGGGTATCTGTACTCCTGCGAGCCGCTGAAACTGCCTAAGCTGCCTCGGGCCCTATCAAGAAGCTCGTCCACCGCCAGCAGACCCATGACCTGATCATGGCTAAGCCCCTCGCTCAGCTCGTTCAGGTAATAGTCGTTTATCAGCCCTGCAATGCTGCGCCCGACCAGTGCGCTGATGTCGTCACTCTGCGGGTCTGTGCCCATGCGGCAAGCGGCGCGGAACCACTGCGTCGCCAGCTCGCTGTCGCCGCCAAGCCCGGCAAAGAGCAGACTCTCCTTGGCGCACTCCTTGATCTTGATGTAGTTGGGCAGCGCGCGGCGCTGCTCCAGTTCGATCACCGCGCCGCTCAGCGCGGCCGATCCCGCCGGGCCGCCCTGCCAGGCCAGCTCATAAACCTTGCTGGCCGGGAAGCAGCGCAGGCTGCCAACGTCCGGCGCCGCGTTGCCGGACTTGAGGTCGGCAAGGGCCGCGCTGTCATCGCCCAGCTCCATGTGTTTGCGGGCGCGGAAGTAGTAGGGCCAGGCGCGCTCGGTGCCGCCGGCCACCACCTGGTCCAGCAGTTTCAGCTCAGCCTGGTCATACTGCTCAAGCATCGCCGCGAGTTCAAAGTTGTCCTTCTCGCGGGCATAACGGGCGTCATTCTGCTCGCGCTGCATCCGCACAAACTCGGCCTGCCACCAGAACCATTGCAGGTCGCTGTCAACCGCATTACGGTGCCGCGCCTCGACCATAACCCCGCGGGCGGCCTCATTGCTGTTCCACTGGCGAGTGGCCCGCGGGTCGTTGACCGCGCACCAGTAGCGCAGCTCCCAGTAGCGCGGGTCGGCGCCGAACTCGCCTTCCCATGAGGCCAGCAGGTTATCCGGCAGCACCGCCGGGGCCAGCCCGTGGAAGAGCTTCCAGGCGCCGCGGTCGCGAACTGTACGGGCGTACTTGTCGAAGAGGGCATCGCCTGTTGGCGCCAGCTGGGAACAGCGCGCGAAGTCGTAGCTGTAGGCCAGCAGTGTCAGCAGGCCCAGGCAAAGAAGGCTGATGCGCAGTGCGCGGCTCTCGCGCATGCGTCGCCACAGCCTTCCGGCGCGCCGGGCCAAGGCGCCTGCGCTGCGTTTAAGTAAATCCCCTGTTGCCGCCATCTTCTTGTCCTCCGGGCCAGTGATGAGAGTGTAACAAAAAGACAGCTGCGGGGCCACGGTACTTCGCTAAGCAGACCTAATCTGCTTCATGCCGCCGGGTGGCCACTGCCAGGCGCGCCAGGTGCAGCAGGACCGCGCCCAGCACGAGCTGCAGCAGCACAAGCTGGAAGAACCAGTTCCCGGGCGAGACAAAGTCGTAGCTGCTGCCAATGTCGATGCCGGTTTCCGGCGGCACGCCGATGCAGCAGATCGAAGGAATGGCCAGGGGGTTAAGCGGCGCCAGAGCGGACCAGGAGTAAAGGTACATCCAGCCCAGCATGGCGTACCACTCTGGCGGGTTGCCCTCCAGCCAAAGGGCCGCCATCACCAGCAGGTAGAGCATGCCCGAGACCATGATCAGCAGGGGCCAGGCCGCCGCCATCGCCGAGCGCCACCAGGGCCGCTCGCCAGCCAGGCCGACATTGGCAACCAGCAGCGAGCCGGCCAGCAGCGGCGCCAGCAGACCAAGCAGGATCACCAGCACCAGCGGGATGCCGCTCATCCCGCCGCTGCCGCCGCCGGTGGATAGGATGCCAAAGCCGATCAGAAGCCAGGTCCCCTGGTTCATCGCGATCAGCAGGGTAGAGGACAGGGCCAGGGCATCAGGGCGCAGGCTGCGGCCCAGGCAGACCGAGATCAGGGCGATGAGCAGCCCGGCCAGGCAGCCCGAGAGGAAGAAACTGGCCATGGTCACCGGGCCAAGGATAAAGGTCTGCCAGACCTCCGGGGAGTCCAGGTCGCGCAGGCCGCTGCTTTGGATCACGATCAGGATCAGCCAGTAGAGCAGCGACCCGACGGCGATGCGCACAGCGAAGCGTGGCATCACCATGCGCAGCAGGGCCAGCAGGATGTCGCGGTCGCTGAGCTGCGTCAGGGCCAGCATGTCGTCAAGCTGCAAGGCCACCGAACGTTTCCCCGGCAGGGCCAGCAGGCGCATGCAGTCGCCAATCAGTCGGAAGAGCGCCTCGAAGGCCCAAAGCAGGTACAGCACGACCACCGAGGTGGCGCACAGTCCCAGCCAGACGTCCAGGGTGACCGCCGACCAGCCGCCATAGGCCCCCACCTGGTCCAGGTAGACCAGCACGATGGTGCCGATAGCCAGTCCGCCCAGCACCAGCCCCAGCAGCAGCTTCTGCCACAGGGGCGTGCGGGCTGCGGCGCGGCGGCCGGTCTGGCCCAGGTAGAGGTACAGCGGGTTCTCCGGCAGCCACTCCCAGGCGCGCAGCCAGGCCTGCAGCTCTTCCCGCGCGCGCGCAAGCAGGCCCGGCTGGGCCGGCGGGGCTGTGGCTGGCTTGAGCATCGAGTCCATCCGGGGGAAGTATAGCGAGGGCGATTGCGCCGCGCGGCAGCAGCCCCTGCACCGAACCTGGGTTCAGCATCGGTCTATAGCACTGCCGGGCTTAGCCCGGCATTAGCTGCCGCCGGTCGCATTCGCGAGGCGAACTAACCGTCAGACCCAGGCGAAGCTGGACGAGAAGTGCCGCAGCACCGGCGTCTCCTGCTCAAAACGCACGCCGCGGATGCTGCCGGCGTCCTGCTTCAGCTCAATCAGGCGCTCGCCGACGAACTCCAGATGCGTATAGGAATAGGTCCGCCGCGGTAGCGCCAGGCGCACCAGGTCGAGGCCCTCATAGCGGTTCTCGCCGCTTTGCGGGTCCCGGCCGCGCAGGATGCTGCCGATCTCCACACTGCGGATGCCGCCGGCCAGGTAGAGCGCCAGTGACAGGGCCTGGGCCGGGAAGTGCTCGACGGGCAGGTGCGGGCAGAAGTGGCGGCCATCCACATACACCGCGTGCCCGCCGGGGGGCCAGGTGGTGCGGATGCCGGCCTCGCGCAGCATGGTGGCCAGATAGGCCACCTGCCCGGTGCGGTGGGCCAGGTAGGAAGGCTCCGTCGCCTCCAGCAGGCCCACAGCCAGGGCTTCAAGGTCGCGCCCAGCCATGCCGCCGTAGGTAGAGAAGCCGTCGAAGAGGATCTCGTACATGCGCAGGGCGTCATAGTGCTCACGGCGGCGCACGGCGATGAAGCCGCCAATGTTGACCAGGCCGTCCTTCTTCGCGCTCATCCACATGCCGTCGGCGCAGTCGCAGACCTGCCGCAGGATCTCGCGGATGCTCATGTGTGTGCAGGCCGGGTCGCGCTGCTGGATGAACCAGGCGTTCTCGATGATCCGCGCGCTGTCCAGGAAAAGCGGCTTGCCGTAAAGCTCGCAGACTTCCTTGACTTCACGCACATTGCGCAGGCTCACCGGCTGGCCGCCGCCTGAGTTGCAGGTCAGGGTCAGCAGGACCAGCGGCACCTTGTCGCCTTCCTTGGACAACAGGTCGGCCAGGCGGCTGATATCCATGTTGCCCTTGAAGGGCTGCTCGCTGTCCCAGTCATAGATGTCCTGTACCACCAGGTTCAGGTCCACGGCCTTCTGGTACTGCACGTGCGCGGCGGTCGTGTCGAAGTGCAGGTTGTTGGGCACCAGGTCGCCAGGCTTCAGGAAATGGGTCATCAGCACCAGCTCGGCGCTCCGGCCCTGGTGCGTCGGCAGGACCAGCGGGAAGCCGAAGAGCTCATGCACCGCGCCCTGGAAGCGCTCAAAAGAGGCGGAGCCGGCATAGGCCTCATCGCCCTGCATCAGCGCCGCCCACTGGTACTGGCTCATGGCGCCGGTGCCGGAATCGGTCAGCAGGTCGATGAAGATGTCGCTGGAGCGCAGGTTGAAAAGGTTCAGGCCCGCGGCATTCAGCGCGGCCTCGCGCTCATCCCGGCCGATCTGGTGGATGGGGACAACGCTCTTGATGTAATAGGGCTCGGGCAGCTTGTGCTGAACGGCGCGGGCCAGGTGCGGTTTCATGGCAGGCCTCCATGCTCAATATCGGCTATTTAGTATCGCACTTGTTCTGAATCTGTCTCAGTGCTGACAACCAGTTATTGTCCATAAGTCTCAGGCTTCGCTTTCCGTCCGGACGCCAAAGCTGCCGCCCTGGGTCTGCACTTTCAGCGCCTCCCCGGGTGTGAGCTGCGCCGGGTCGCGCACGAGGCCGCGGCCCTCCGGCCCGTCCTGCCAGACCAGGGCGAAGCCCAGCTTCAGCGGGGCGCGCGGGTCCAGGCCACTGAGCCGGCGCTGGTCCGCCTGCAGGCCGCGCTGCAGGGCGTCCAGACGCAGACGCGCTCCGCGCAGAAGGTCTTCCTCACGCAGGCGGGTCTCGCGGCGCGCTTGCTCCAGCTCGCGGCCCAGCGGGCCCAGCATGCGCTGCAGGAAGGCCAGGTACCACTGGCCGCCCGCGGCCTTGTCCAGCCCCGCGCGCAGAGCCTCGGCGCCGTGGGTCCGCTCGATGGCGCCGGCCAGCAGGCGTTCGCTCAGGGCGTCCACCCCCTGGGCGCTGCTTTGCACCTGGCCCATCACGTCGCGGATCAGGCGGCGGTCAAATAGGCGCTGCAGCTGCTGGGCGGCCTGCTCCAGTCGCCGCGCCGCGCTCTGGGCCAGCCGCGCCTGCTGCTGCTGCACGGATGCGCGCAGGTCTGCGCTGTCCGGCGCGGCCAGTTCAGCCGCCGCGCTGGGCGTTGGCGCCCGCAGGTCGGCGACGAAGTCGGCGATTGTGAAGTCGATCTCATGCCCCACGCCGCTGATCACGGGTTTGCCCAGCGCGTGGATCGCACGGGCCAGGCCTTCGTCGTTAAAGCACCACAGGTCCTCAATGCTGCCGCCGCCGCGTACCAGCAGGATTGCCTCCACATCCGGATGCGCCTCGGCTCGGCGCAGGGCCGCGATCAGCTCTGCCGGTGCGCCGTCACCCTGGACCAGCGCCGGGAAGAGGAGCACCCGCAGATAGGGCGCGCGCCGGCGCAGGATGTTCAGAACGTCCTGCAGCGCCGCGGTGGTCGGGCTGGTGACCACGGCAATGCAGCGTGGCACTGCCGGCGGTCGCAGCTTGGCCGCGCTGTCAAAGAGGCCCTCGGCGTTTAGCCGGGCCTTGAGCTCCTCAAAGCGCGCGGCCAGGTCGCCTTTCCCGGCCTTGATGATGTCATCGCAGAGGCACTGGTACTCGCCGGCCTTTTCATAGACGCGGATCGAGCCATGCACCAGCACCGCCATACCTTCCTCGGGCGGCCGGCGGCCGGGGCGGCCAAAGGAGAAGTACACGCAACGCAGCTGCGCCTGCTCGTCCTTGAGGGTGAAATAGAGATGGCCCGAGGCGGCCAGGCGCACATTGCTGGTCTCGCCGCGGATCCACAGGTCGCGTAGTTCCGGGCTGCCTTCAAGGGTCTGGCGCACGCGCCGCGTCAGTTCTGCGACGCTGAGCTCGCCGGGGCGGCCGCCTGCCGCCGCGCCGCTCTCGCCCTCCCCGCTGCGCCTGATCTGCACGGGCTCATTGTAGGTCTAGTACAATCATCGGTCTGTGTCAGATAATCTAGAAAAGCCGTTTGATCCGGAAGCGCAGCCCGCAGGGCAGCCGCCCCAGTCCGGGGATGCATGGACTGCTGAAGAAGCCGCTGTGCCGGCCCTGCCCGCTGAGGATCTAGTCAACATACCGCAGGAAGCGCAGCTCCCCGTCGAGCCGCTCAGCGCCGCCGGGCCGGATGCAGCCGCGCATGAGCTGCCCGCCACCTCCGCCTTTGAGCCGGAAGGGCCTGGCGATGAGGCCGCGGAGCCAGAGGACAGCGAATCCTGGAACGAGCCGCCGGTCGAATCCTGGAGTGAAGCTGCGGATGCTGCTGAAGACGAAGCTGTGGACGAAGAGGCGGACTTGTCAGCTCAGCAGCATGCTGAGCAGACCTCCGGGCAGCCCGTTGATATTGCGCCGCAGGCCAGCATTGAAGAACTGCTGATGTCCATCGATGCCGCCCGGCGGCACATCATGGGGCTCAGCTTCCCGCCGACCACCCTGGTCCTGCCGCCGGCCCGCGCAGTGGGCCACCGCCTGGCCAGTTCGGTGCTGGCCAAGAGCAACCTGCCCCTGCGGCCCTTCAGCACGGTGGACGGTCTGGCGGTCAACTCCGCCGATCTGCTGCTGGGCAAGGAGCGCCGTGAGCGCGATGAGCGCCGCCGCGGCAAGGGCCGCCGCGCTGGTCGCGAGGGCGAGCAGGCCGAGGGCATGTCCATGCCGGAGGCCCAGTCCGATGAGCTTTTGGCGGAGGGCGAGACCCTCGCGGCGGGCGATGAGTCCTGGGACAGTGCCGAAGGCTGGAGCGACGAGCAAAGCGGTGCGGCTGAGGCCGATGCGGCGGACAACGGGGCAGATGCCCCGGGGCAGGGCGGGCCACAGATGGCCCGGCTGAACCTGCGCCCCGCGCCGCAGACCAGCCGCAAGGATGACTCCGTTGGCAGCGGCGAGGCCGTTCCCATTGCCGTCGGCGAGGAAGTCCCCCGCGGCTGTGACTTTGTGATTCCTTTCTCCGTGCTGGAAGGTGAACCGGCCAGCCTTGAGCCGCCCGTGCTGGACCCCGCTCCGCCCAAGTGGCAGGAGAAGGACGGCTCAGTTACCGTCAACAAGGGCCGCATGCGTGATGACCGGGAGCGCCAGGCCGCCATGCGCCGCGGCGCCGACAAGAACGCCGCGCAGGAAAGTGATGGCGATGTTGATGACGATGACCTGCCCGGGCGCGAGCCGCCCCGGGACTGGGAGCTGGCGCAGTACTACCAGTCTGGCAGCATCGAGCTGCTGCGGGTGGAGCGTCTTGGTGGCGGAACCCTGATTTCCATTGGCGCCTGGGCCCGCAACCGCGAGGCGCTGTTCCATGAGAAGACCATGCTGCGCGCCGGCGAGGTGGCGCTGCTGGAAGCCCTTGGCGTGCCGGAGGTCGAGGTTTACCGCCGGCCCATCGTAGGTATCGCCAGCCTTTCCGAGCCGCTGCCCTCACCCAACCGCAGCCCCCAGCGCCGTGAAAGCGGACCGCGCCGCGGCGGCCGCGCTTCCGAGGCCATGCAGATGGCCGGCGTGCCTGAAGGCCGCTCGGCCCCCGAGAAGCCTTCGCGGCGCAACGCCCCGGCGGTGGTGGAGGAGCACGACGAGTTCGAGGATCTCGACCTGCCCTCCGGCATTTGCCCCCTGACCCAGCTTTGCATGCACCTGTGCCGCAGCGCCCAGGTCCCGGCCCTGCCGCTGGGCTATGCGCCCAAGCGCTTCCGGCCGCTGAGCCTGCGCATGGAACGCTGGCTGAACCAGGTGGATGTGCTGCTGCTGGTCGGCGGCAGCCATCACGGCCCGCGCTGTGTGGCCCAGGATGTCCTTGGCACCTATGGCCGTCTGGCGGTTACCGGCGCGGACATCCACCCCGGCGGGAACATCTCCGCTGCCAGTCTGGCGGGCAAGCCCGTCTTCAGCATGCCGGGCTCACTGCCCGAGGTGCTGGCCGGCTTCGTGCTCTTTGTGCGGCCCCTGCTGCACCGCCATGCCAGCCCGCTGCACTTCGAGTCTGAGATCCCCATCGTGCTGGAACAGGGCAGCCGCATCCGCTTCCCCTTCAGCACAGCGGTCGGCCTGCGCTACAGCTACAACCCGGACAAGCACTGCTTCGCCAGCCGCTACAGCGGTCCGGCGCGCAGCGGGGGCAACCGCGACAGCGACACCTGGATGGAGTTCGTGCGCGGACAGGCCCTGGCTGTGTTTGAAGGTGGCCGCGAGTACCAGGATGGCGATGTCGTGACGGCCTACCCTTATTAGCCGGGACGCGCCTGCAGACTGACCGGGCTTTAGCCCTCGCTGGCGCCCTGGCTGCGCAGGGCCAGCTCGGTCAGGTCAATGCGCTGGACTTCCTTAAGCAGGGGCCAGAGCGCTTCGCGCGCGAAGGCGGAGCCTGTCGCGAGCTGCTCAAAGTGCCGGCGGTACAGCGGCAGCATCGCCGCGCGCTGGCTGTCCCAGTCCAGCTTGAAGCTCTCCATCTCGCGCATCTCTTCATCGCTCAGCGCGGTCACCCCGGGCTGCGCGCTCTGCTGCAGCGCGTTGATCGCCGCCGTGCGCAGACGCTCCGACAGGTCCCGCGCGCCGGCAAGGGATTCGGCTGACGGGCTGCGCTCGCCAAGAAAGCGCAGGGCCGACTCCAGCAGCTTTGACAGCGCGATGGCCGCGATCTGGCTCTCAAAGCCCGAGGCCAGCTGGGCGGTGCCGCTGCGGGCCAGCATGTGCAGCAGCTGGGTTGAGGGGTCAAGGCGCTGCTGCGGTGGCAGCTCGGCGGCGACGGCCGAGGGCAGGCCGCGCAGGCCCATGAAGAGCTGCGGCTCGTGCTCGGCCAGTGAGTGCATCTCAATGTCCCAGAACAGCTTCAGGCTGCCGGCGGCCTCGCCCTGCAGGGCCTGCTCACGCACCCAGGACTGCGGATATGGCTTCAGCAGCCGGTTCATCCCGGCCTGGTTGCCGCTGGAGAGGTGGATATAGGCCTTGGCATGGCGGCCCTGCTGATGCAGGTAAAGCGCGTACTGATAGTGGATCTGGGCCCACTGCGGATCGCGGGCCAGGGCCTCCTGAAAGAGCCCGTCAATGCTGAGGCCCAGGCGCTGGCCCAATGCCTGGGCGCGCTCGCCCTGCTGCTGGAAGTAGGCCAGCTCACGGCGCTCCGGCGGTGCAGGCATGCGCTGCCCGCCGCGCCGCGCGGCCTGGGCCTCCTGTGCCAAACGCGCTAGCACTTCCGCCTGCAGTTCATACTGGCGCTGGGGCCACTGAGGATCCGCCGCTTCCAGCAGCGGGATCAGCAGCAAAAGCGCCAGCCCGTCCAGCGCGCCGCGCTCGCGGCCCTCCAGCAGCACTTCATAGGCCTCGGCGCAGAACTCCCATGCCGCGGCGCTGCCGGCATTGCGGCGCTGCTGCATGGCAGCCCAGTGCAAGAGCTGCCAGTAGCGGCAGTCGGCGCCAAAGCGCGGCTCCAGACTGCGCAGTTCGGCCACGCTCAGCAGCTCCGGCTCCATGGCCTGCTGCACGAGCTGCCAAAGCTCGGGGTTCTTGCGGCTCAGCGGCATGGCCTCGCGGCTCAGCACGCTCAGGCGCCGGGCCAGGGCCTCCGGGTCTGCGCGCAGGTTTTCCAGCTGGTACCAGTCAACCAGGTAATCCAGCTGCTCGCTGTAGACCGCGCGTGACTGCGGCCAGCGCGCCTCAGAGAGGCTGACAAAGGCGTCAAAAAGGGCGTCGCCGCTGTTTCTGCCCGCCGCGGGGCCTGGCTCTTGCATGGCTTCATTCTATGCGCGGCAGCGCCGGGCCGCCAGAGCGGATGCGCAGAAGCGGGGGTTGCGCCGGCCGCCTGCGTCTGCCGCGTGTTTCGCAATTGACTCTGTACTGCTGGACGACGGTTTAGAATTGCCGCAACTTATGGTCAGCTAAGGAGCGAGAGATGAACAAACTGAACGGCCAATGGGCCCTCTGGGCGGTGCTCGGTGCAGCCCTGGCTCTCACAGCCTGCGGCACAGGCTCCAGCCTCGAAAGCGGCGGCGCAGAAAGCAGCCCGAGGCCTGATACAGTGGGCTCTCTGCCCGGCGGCGGCAGTGAGAACGCTGCCGGCCTGGCTCTGCCGCAGGACAGCCGCAAGCCATGGGAAAAGCTTGATGCGCAGGGTTACGTAATCCCCGCAAGTGGCAGCGAGTGGCTCAATGCACCCGCCGGGGGCGGCCGCAGCGCCAGCGCGATCAACGCCCAGAGCGACTTCGTCGCCGGTGCGCAGTTCGACAGCTCGCAGGGCGCAGTGGCCATCGAAGGCCTGGCCGCGCAGTTCTCAGCCCCGGCGGGCGGCCGCGCCGACGCGGTTTATCGCATCCCCATGCAGGGCATCCAGCCAGGCGCCGCCAGCGTGGATGTGAACCTGCACCTGAACAGCTCCAGCGGCCAGCTCAGCCAGTGCTGGGTCGGTGTGGCCGAATGGGGCAAGCGCGCCTGGGAGTGGAAGCTGGCTCCCGAGGGCCAGACCCGCTTCAGCCTGGCCCCGCGTGTGGCCCAGGGCGCGGACTACATCAACGACCTTGGCAACCTGATGATCGCGGTGGTGGCCTTTGACGGTGCGCGCTTCGACCTCGTCGGCCTCGGCGTGAACGAGATCGGCCCTGCCGACACCACGGCACCCGCCGCGCCCTCCGGCCTCAGCGCCAGCCCCGTCGCCGGCGGCCTCGAGCTGCAGTGGATCCCGGTCATCGCCGCCGACCTCGCCGGCTACCGGGTCTACTACAGCAACTCAACCTTTGGCAGCACCGCTGCGCCGAATGTGAAGCAGGTGCCCTACCTGCAGGGCGGCAGCCGCCACCTGCTGGCGCCACTTACTCAGACCACAGTCGTGCGCGTGACGGCGGTCGATCTCAGCGGCAATGAAAGCCCGCTCAGCGAGATCGCCTCGGCCACTCCCCTGCCCGGCAGCCGCCCCGTGCTGGAAGTCAGCACCTCTATCGCATCCGGAACCTTTGGCGCACCGGCAACCCTGACCGCCAGCGGTGCGACGCTTTATGACATCGACGCGGACGGCGACGGCATCTTTGAGATCACCGGCGATGCCGCCGGCATCGCGACCATCGACACCAACCAGACCGGCATCATCCGCCCGGCAGTGCGGGCCAGTGATGGCAGCGCCGTTGCGCATGGCGCAGTCAGCCTGATCATCGCGGCAAACCTGCCGCCGGTGGCGCTGCTGGATGCCAGCGACAACCTGGTCGCCCTGTGGGGCGACAGCCCGGCGACGGTCAACCTTGACGCCTCCGGCAGCAGTGATGAGGACGCCGGCAGCCTGCAGTTCGCCTTCGACGGCGATGGCAACGGCAGCTTCGGCGCAGACTCAGCGGCCGACAACCTGGACTTTGACTACTTCAACCGCGGCTCCTACCTGGCCAGCGTGCGGGTCACCGACAGCGCCGGGCTGGTGGGCTATGCCTCCGCCTTGGTTGAGGCCCGCGCCTTCAACGGCTTTGAATACAAGTTCCTGACCACCGAGTCGAGCAGCGCTAACTACATGTCGACGGCATTCATTTCAGGCGCCCCCAGCATGGCCATGTTCAACACCAACGATGGCGGCCAGCTTTTCTATGCCCGCGCCCGTGACGCCGAAGGCCTGCAGTGGCGCACGGCCTTTGGCATCGACCTTGGCATGAATACCGGCCAGTATCCCTCTCTTGCCGAGATTAAGGGGAATCCGGCGGTGGCCTACTACGACAGCATGAACAGCTCGCTGAAGTACATCCGCGCCAACAGCAGCAGCGGCTCGCTGCAGAGCTCCTGGAGCAACCCGCCGGTGCCGATCGTCACCATGCTGAATGTCGCCACTAACACCATCATTCTTCGTGAGGTCAATGGCCAGCCGGCAATTGTCTATGTCAACAGCGGCGACAGCAAGCTGTACTACGTCCGGGCCACCGGGGCCTCAGGCACCGGTAACCTGGCCGGCGACTGGACCATGACGCCAGTGGAGCTGGACACAAACGCCGTCTCGAACGGCTTTGGCTTTGAAGTTGTGGACGGCAACCCGGCGGTGGCCTACTACAAGAACAGCGACGCAATGTATAAGCGCAGCATCGACTCGGACGGCAACCTGCCCGCGGACTGGAGCCAGGTGCCTTTCGCGGTCAACGGACTGGACGACGTACTCCCCGACAACGTCTCGCTGGCCGTCGTCAATGGCAACCCGGCGGTTGCCTATATTGACCCCTCTGTTCCAGTTGTGCGCTACGTCCGCGCCAGCAACAGCACCGGTGCCACCATCGCTGACTGGCCGGCATCTGTTGCCCTGCCGGAGCTGCAGTCACCGATCTTTACGCACCTGGCAGTCGTGGACGGCCGGCCGGCGATAGTTACCTACTCCAGCATCTATGGCGGCTCCACCCAGCCGGTCTTCATCCGCGCACGGGATGCGGACGGCAACGGCTGGGACAGGTGGATGGGCGTGACGCCTGACAACAGCCCCAGCTTTAACTTCTACCGCCCGGTGATTGTCAGCGGGCCGGCCAGCTTCGGTATTGCGTCGCCCTCAAGCTCCTCGATCCCGATCTACTTCCCCGCCGACTTCAAGTAACAGCAAGTTCTGCCAGGGTGGCGGCCGTTAGGGCCGCTGCCCTGGCGGCTCTTACTTTCTATCAGCTTGCAGGCTCTGTTTCCGCTTCCACGCTTTGCATGCGCAGGACCGGCAGGCCGCTGTCGTCATGCAGTCGCTGATACAGCGGAGCAAAACCGCAGGCTTCATAGAACGCGATTGCGGCCGGGTTGGCCAGAAAGACCTCCAGCTCCAGTGTGCCGGCGAGCGCCAGCGCATGCGAGAGCAGTGCCCTGCCGATGCCCCGGCGCTGGAACTGCGCGGCGACGAAAAGGCCCGCCACCTCAATCCCCTGCAGGCAGAGAAAGCCGGCCGTCCGTCCGTCCAGCTCAGCTACCCAGGTCTCGCTGATGGGCAGGTACTGCGCCGCGATGTTCGCGCGCTCCCGCTCAAGATAGGCAGCGTCAAGGAAGCCGTAGGCGCCTCCTGTCGCGCTGTCCCAGACCTGCAGCAGGGCCTCCAGGTCAGGGGCGCGGTAAGGCCGGATCACGGGCCCTGGATCAGGCATCCGGATAGCCCAGGGTGCGCAGCACACGCCGGGCCAGTTTGCGGGCCTCATAAGGCTTGTCATGGGCCCAGTCCTGGATCCACTCCCAGCCCTTGCCGCGCATGCGGCCATACCAGCGCTGGCGCCTGGCGAAGCAGTAGAGCAGCACAACGGCCAGCAGGGCCAGGGCGCCGTAATAGGCCCAGGCCGGGCGGCTGCCGGTTGGCCACCAGCCATAGCGCGGGATGAAGCTGAGTGCCGCGGCCCACAGCCCGATGCCCAGCAGATAAAGCAGGGAGTCGCCAATGAAGCGCGGCAGCAGACTGGCCGCCAGGAAGGCCGCCGAGAGCAGCAGGCAGATCCCGATGATCTGACTGGGCAGCAGCCAGTTGCCGTGGCCCCAGGCGATCGCGCTGAAGCGGTAGACAGCGGCGGCCATCAGGGCCAGCAGGCCGAAGTCCAGCAGCCAGCGGTGCTCCCGGGAGATAAGCGCGCGCTCCACGCCCAGAGTTTAGCAGGCCCGCCGCATCGCCGCCCTGGCTCGCGCCTACAATAGCGCCATGGATGCCGGCACCGAGTTCATCCGCCTCTTCAACGAGCTGGACGAGCACTTAAAGAAGCTGACCCGCGCGCAGCGTCTGCGCACCTTCCCCGAGCGCGTGGCCGAGGTGGCGCGCCACAACGCCACGGTACGGCGCTGGCGCGAGGAGCTGCGCGACTTCTCCGAGCTGCGCAACGCCATCATCCACGACCGCTTCTATCCCGAGCGCATCATTGCCACGCCCACGGAAGAGGCCCTCGCCCAGCTGCGCAGCATCGTAGAACAGATCGTCCAGCCGCGCACCCTCGGCGGCCACTTTGAAAGCGCGGTCCAGACCTTCTCCGCCGCCGACAAGCTGGTCACGGTGCTGCGCTGGCTGCGCGACCATGACTACAGCCAGGCGGTGATCTACGACGGCGAGCTGCGCCTGCTGACGGTCAAGGGCATCGCGCGCTGGCTGACCGCCCAGACCGAGGTGGAATGCCTGATGCTTGGCGATGCGACGCTTGAGGACGCCCTGGCCTATGAGCAAAGCGGCTGCTTTATCTCCATGAGCCGCAACAACACCATCGACGAAGCCCGCGAGGCCTTTGAGCATGAGCTGGCCAACGGCCAGCGCAAGCTGTATGCCATCCTGATCACCCAGGGCGGCAAGCTGAGCCAGAAGCCCCTGGGCATCATCACTCCCTGGGATCTGATCGAGCACGATTCGGAGTAACACAGCGGCACAGCGCCCTGGGCAGGGCTGCCAGCTTCGTGTGCCGGCCGCCGAAGCCTGGAAAGCGCCCCCCCGGCGGTTACACTCTCCCATCGCGTATGCGCAAGTTCAAGTTCAAACTGGGCCGCCTGGAGGCCGTCAAGGGCATTGAGCTGTCCAGCCTGCAGCAGGCCGTGGCCGCGGCGGAACAGGCGTACCGCCAGGCCCTGGGCGAGCTGGAGGACGCGCGCATAGCCCTGGAGCAGAGCTATGACGAGCTGGCCCGCCTGCGGGCCGCTGGCCACAGTGGCGCCCTGCTGGCCAGCACCGAGAGCTATGGCCAGCTCATGCGCGAGCAGGTCAAGCTGGCCAGTGAGCGCGTGATCCAGCGCGAGGCCGAGCTGCGGGCCGCCCGTGAGGCCCTGACGGCCAAGCACCAGGAGAAGAAGGCCCTGGAGAAGGTGCGCGAACGCCAGTATCAGTTGTATAGTCTGGAACTTGAGCGCCACAACCAAAGTGAGCTGGATGAAACGGCCAAGAATGTCTATGAACGCAACAACTAAAACAAGCCTGAAAGCCGCGGGCCTGCTGGCCTGCGCACTGCTGGTGCTGGGCCTTGGCAGCGGCCCGGCCCGCGCCCAAGCGCCCGAAGACCTGATCGGCACCATCGCCGGTACACAGATGAGCCGCGACGAGTTCCGCGCCCGGGCGATGGCCCAGCTGGCCACTATCTCGCTGGCCGCGGTGACTTATCTGCAGGCCAATGGCGACTACCCGGCTGAGTTCTACAAGCTTCGCGGTTCGGCGGCCTGGAACATCGAGGTCAACAACATGTTCAAGGCCCGGCCACTGCAGAGCATCCCCTTCACCCCCGGGCCCTCTGACTACACCACCAACCCGCCCCTGGGCCTGCCGGGCAACTTTGATGTGCCCACAGCCTCCTCCCCGCCCATGACCAGTCCCGCCCCGGCGGATGGCGGCGCGCAGGGCACCTCAGGCCTGCCGCCGGTGGACTCCTGGACTTTCAGCAACAGCGCCGGCCGCCGGATCGACCCGGCCAAAGTCACCGGCTGGACGGAAGGCGACATCATTTACTTCGTCAACGGCGGCCTGCTGCAGCTGGTGCTCTTCGCTCCCGATGGTTCCTACTACGAGTGGGTCGACGAAGTGCCGAACCCCAACTATCGCGACAGCCTGCGCCTGCGGGCCAAGAAGGACCCCGAGGGCACCGCGCTGTACAGCGCCCAGCTGCTCTATTTCGCCGAGAACCTGCTGCCGCGCTATTACAACCTGGTGCAGTTCATGGCCTCCAAGGAAACTCAGCCCCAGCAGGCCCTGCAGCGCACTCCGGCCAGCGAGCGCATCGCGATGGCCTCGGCGCTGGGCCTTGAGATGCGCAATGTCCTGACCCGCCAGCCGATATCCATCGGCATGGCCTCCGGCGACTTCGCCGAGGAAGGCGGCGGCGGCACGCCTCTGGCCATCCTGCTGGGCGAGCAGGCCATGAGCCTGCGAGAGCTGACGCTCGACCCCGGCGAAGTGGCGGCCCAGGCCGGCGGCAAGGGTAACAACGGCAAGGGCGGGCGCCAGCCGGGCTCCGGCAAGGGCGGCTCGGGTAACAAGCCGCGGCCGGGCCATGGCGGCGGCGGACGCCAGCCGAAGTAAGGCTGCCCCTTTATTGCCCTGCCGCGGGTGCTGTGGTAGCATATAGGCCCACGCGCGCGGGGCTTGGCGGACTATTCCGCGGCGCGCTGGCCCATACGGAGAGATGGCCGAGTGGCTGAAGGCGGCTGCCTGCTAAGCAGTTAGGCGGGAATAACCTCGCCTCGAGGGTTCGAATCCCTCTCTCTCCGCCATTCCCTCTGACGTGACCCGCCGCTGCACTGGAAGCAGTTTGCGTGAACGCCCTCCCCGGCCAAGGGTCTAAGCAGCATGGACGACCGCCAGATCGAGGACTTCTTCGCGGCCTACAGCTCGCGTATCAATGCCGCACTCGACGACCCAGGCCAGCTGGAGCTTAAGGCCAGCAGCGCCGCCTTTGCAGCCTGCTTTGTCGCCGCCGGGCCGGCCGGAGTACGCTGCGGCAGCAATAACGACGAGCTGCGCCGGGCCCTGCCGCAGGGCATCGAGTACTACCGTTCGATTGGCACGCGCGGCATGCATGCGCTGGCTGTGGACCATCGACCGCTGGACGCGCTGCACAGCATCGCGCGGGTCCATTGGCGGGCTGATTACGTCCGCCGCTCGGACAATGTTGCGCTGTCCATCGAGTTCGAGGTCCACTACCTGCTGCAGGAGCTGCAGAAAGGTGAGCCGAAGATCTTCGCCTGGATCAGCGGTGACGAAGAGCAGGCCTACCGAGACCACGGCCTGGTCTAACAAGGCAAGCAGCGCCAGACTTGAGATTTAGTCTCAGTTAGTTGCTACAATCAGCCCATGTCAGCACCTGCTCCAGGCGCCGCTGCCGGCGACCTTGCCGCTCCTCCAGTCGTCTTCCGCCAGTCTGTTGCCTTGCTGGCAAAGAACTTCGAGTATGCCAGCCCGGAGCACGGCGACGTCTGGAGCTTCGACTTTGAGCCCCTGGCCGAGCGCTTCACGCCCGGCCAGTATGTGCACTTCAGGCTGGAGGAGCCGGGGCTGGAAAAGCCCGTGCGGCACATCAGCTTTGCCTCAGCGCCCAGCGAGCCCTGCCTGCGCTTTTGCTTCCATCTGCGGGCCCAGAGCGACTTCAAGCAGGCCCTGGCGCGGCTGGAACCCGGCGCAGCCGTGACGCTCTTCAAGTACAAGGGTGCTTTCACCCTGCCCGCCGAGCCGCCGGTCGGCGGGGCAGTCCTGCTGGCGGGCGGCATCGGCATCGCGCCCTTCCGCTCCATGCTGCGCGAGCTGCAGCTGCAGGGCAGCGCGGCCTCCTGGCCCTGGCCGGCCCTCAGCCTGCTGCATGTCAGCCGCGAGGGCTTCCTCTACGAGCCGGAGCTGGCGGCACTGCCCCTGGCCCAGCGGCGCTGCGGACGCGCGGACTTCGCGGCGGCGCTTGAGCAGCAGGTTCAGGCCCGGCCTGAGGCCCTGTACTACATCGCCGGCGCGACTGGCTTCGTCAACTCCGTGCGTCAGGAGCTGCTGGCGCTGGGCATCCCCGGGGACGCCATCCGCCTCGACGACTTCGAAGGCTATGACGAACTCTAGCGACCAGCGCTAGGGCATCGAAGGCTCAACGTAGATGTTGTATTCCAGCGCGCTGCGGAAGCCCTGGTCGTCATAGGCATAGACCGTGATGATCTTGTCGCCCTGGGTCTCGAAGACGTGGGAGAGGTTCTCGCCGGTGTAGTCGGCCACGCCGTCCTCGTCGATGTCCCACTTGATCGCGGTGATGCTGCCGCCGTCAGGGTCGCTGGCCGCGGCAGTCAGCTCCAGGGTATAGGGCGCCGGTCCGCCGCCCGGCAGCGGGTCGTTAGTCAGGTCCAGCTCTGGCGGGAAGCCATAGACCCACTTCAGGCGATAGTCGCCGCAGTTGCCATAGATGCTGTACTCATAGGCTTTGCGGGAAAGGATCGGCGGGTTGAAGGCCTGCAGCGGGTCGCCCGGCAAGCCGGTCATGTTCGGGCCATTAATCTCCAGCAAGCCCTCAGGGTCGCCGGCGTTCTCCAGGGTGAAGATCGCGCTCTGGCCGGGGTCCAGCTCCAGGCTGACCCAGTCCTCAAGGTCGCCGTCATATTCGCCCTGGCCGCCTACGTTTCCGCGGAAGCCGCTTTCAGCCAGACCCGGATCCAGCAGGTTGGCATCATTCTCGTTGTCGTTGTCCTCGCGCTCATCCCAGCCGATATCGCCGGCGCCCACCAGCACGTTCAGCTCGCTGTCGGCGCCGTTGACGTGCTTCATGATCATCCTGGCATCAAAAAGACCGTTCTCGGTGTAGGTCCAGGTCAGGAAGGGCGTTTCAGTGATGGCATCTATGACGAAGTCGTCGTTCAGGTCCCACTGGTAGAAGACCTCCGGCGTATCTGCGATCGTCGAGCTGAAGTTCACCTCGAAGGGCAGGGCGCCGAACTGCGGGTCAGCCTGCAGGAAGTAGGTGAAGTCCGGCACATCCGGCAGCACTCCGAGGCCGAAGCTCAGGTCGTACTGGCTGACGCCGCTGGTGGCCTCCACCTTCAGAATCAGCGGGAACTCGCTGGCCTCCAGCGGCGTGAACCAGGAGTCAATGAAGGACAAATAGTCCGAGCCAAAGCTCTCGGAATCCTCCAGGATCTCCCCCTGCGCATTCAGCAGGGTGACCTTCATCGCGGCCGCCGAGCTGTCAAAGCGCAGGCTGCCGCGCACATGGGTGGCGCTGCTGCCGGGGAAGGCGAAGTAGTCCGCGCTGTCCAGGGCGCCCACATCGCCGCGGAAGCCGCTGACGGCCGAGCCCGGCAGGGCCTGCGCCGTTTCCATGCTGTCGTTCGGTTCAACTTCATCCGTCGGCAGCACCGTCAGCAGGGCCAGCTTGTGCGGGATGACGCCCAGCATGACCACGCTGACCAGCACATCGCTGCCCGGGCCGATGTAGGCGCTCAGGTCCAGCTCCTGGGCCTTGGTCACGCTGGGCATGCGCTGCCATTCCCAGCGCTGGCTGTCCCAGTTGCCAAGGCCGATCCACAGGTTGCTGCGCTCGATCCCCGCGGTGCCGAAAAGCAGGCGCAGCTTGGGCGCCACGTCCCAGCCCTCAAGGTTCAGGCGGTAGACCGCATAGGCCAGATCGGCGTTGTCGTTAAGGTCCTGCTTGGCCCAGTCGGGGTCGAAGACCGCCATCGCGCCATCGGCCGTGATGTTCTGGCTCGGCAGGGCCGCCTCGAAGTCGGCGCCGTTAACGCTGAGGGTCTGGGCCGAGCTGCGGCGCAGCTGGCCGAGGGCCGCCGACGGCGCGGGCAGCTTGGGCAGGGCCGCGGGCAGTTCTTCACTGCGGCTGCCGCCCGTGTTGCCGGACACTTCCAGGCTTCCGCTGCTGCTTCTGGTATCAGAGCTGCAGCCGGGCAGCAGCACAGTCAGCAGGGTCAGGGCAATAACGACGCACAAAGCGGCAGGGCAACGGGACACTGGAGTACCTCCCCCGAGGAATGCGCCTGTCCGGCGCTGGCACCAGTATAGCAATTCCAGGACAGTGCGACTGCAGCCAGAAGGGCTCTATTGCTCAGCCGGCGGCGGCCAGAGTCCCTGCAGACGGCGCAGCAGCACGATCTGGCCCAGGTGGTAGGCGCTGTGGCAACTCTGGGAGGCCAGCATGAAGCCCACGCTGCGGCCGCGGTAGAGCTGCCGCGCGCTGTTCTCGGGCGTGGCCAGGGCTTCCAGTGCGGCGAAGCCCTCCAGAAAGCGCTGCACCAGGCCCGGCCACTGTTCAGCGCTGACCTGCGGGAAGTTCTGCTCCGGGCCGAAGTCCGGCTGCTCCAGGCCCTGGGCCCAGCCCAGGCGCCGCTCCTGCCAGAAGATCATGTGCGCCAGCAGGCCGGCGATGGACCAGGGCACGCCGGGCAGCTGGACGCAGGCCTGCTCGCCGCTGAGGCCCGAGAGGATGCGCGCGGGCGCCTCAAACTCATCACTGCCCAGCAGCAGATGCGCCAGCGCATCGCGGTTAAGAGACAGCTCCAGGCGGGGATCAGCAGTGTTGTCCATGCGGCGATTGTAAACCGCTGAACATGGAGAGGGCGGGAATCGAAGCCAGTCGGCAGTACTTGCCTGTCCTGGTTCAGCCGAGACACGGCAGTAGCGATGTGCAAAACGGAGAGGGCGGGAATCGAACCCAGTTGGCAGTACTTGCCTGTCCTGATTCAGCCGAGACACAGCAGTAGCGATGTGCAAAACGGAGAGGGCGGGAATCGAAGCCAGTCGGCAGTACTTGCCTGTCCTGATTCAGCCGACACACAGCAGTAACGATGTGCAAAACGGAGAGGGCGGGAATCGAACCCACCACGGACAGTGTTATCTGCCCGCAGACGGTTTTGAAGACCGTTGGAGACACCAGCCCCCATCCTCTCCGCAGGGACATGCAGTTTAGCGCAGGGAGAGGCCCATGCGCGCACGCCTGCTATTGCCGAAGTCACCCGCTGGCCCTCAGCTCAGGTCCGCCTGCGGCTCCTAATTCAGCACCGCAATAACTATGCGCGGGCTGCCGGCCACCGTGTTATCGCCGTAGACGATGATTGGCAGTCCGTTCCAGATCGCCAGGTCGCAGTCGGTTGATAAGCCGGTGAGCATAGGATAGGAAGCCTGGGCGCTGATCGCCTCGCTGGAGGGCGCATCGACCAGGGCAACGCGGGCGCTCGGCCCAAAGCCCTCGCCGTAGAGGGCAAACCCGCCCCAGTCCTTGATCTCGCTGAGCTCCTGATACTGCATGCTCTGGCCGCGAAATCCGGAGGCCGGCGGGTCAAACTCCAGCCCTGTCCAGTCGAGGCTCAGGTCACTGCCTCCGGAGAGAGCCAAATAAGGCGAGCCGCCCAGGGGGGTGAAGGACCCGGCCAGCAGGCAGAAACGGCCATGATGCATGCCAAGGTCGATCTGGTCGCTGCCAACACTGAACAGCGCAGTCTTCTGCAGCGGCCAGTTGTTCTCCTCACCGCTGCTCAGGCTGGAGCGCAGCACGGCATAGCCGCCGCTGTTGCTGTAGTAGGCGGCCAGTACCGGCATGCCTTCGTGGACTGCCAGCGCCGGGCGGGTGTGGTCACAGGCCGGCAGCGCGGTGTAGGTCGTGGAGCTCCAACTGGCCCCATTCGGGTCTGGTGAACGGTGGTACTGCAGGTTGTCCGAACAGATCGCCATGGCCGGGTTGCCGTCAACCACCGCCAGCGCCGGCCGGTAATAGAGCTCTATGGAATCAAACACCTTGGCCGGCGCCGACCAGAACTGGGCCGTATCGTCCGTCGCGCGGCTGTAGCTGACCTGCACCGGGTCTTCCACCCAGCCCAGGGCCGGCATGCCGTTCACCTCAAGCAAGGCGCTGCAGTTGGGGTTGCTGTCGGTCGTGTGAATGGTAGCTGCCGCGCCGAAGCCGCCAAAGGGGCCGTCAACGCCGCGGAAAACACGCAGGGCGCCTTCGCCCGGTGTGCCGCTGAGGCGGTAGTAGGAGACATAGATATGAGTACCGATCTGGCAGACTCGCGGGCTCAGGATGGTGAACATGCCGCTTTCGGGGAAGGCCTCATTCTGCGCCCAGTCGCCACTGAGGACATGGAAGGTGTAGTTGAATTCCGCGCTGAAGCCTTCATCGTCGTGGAAACGCAGCTTCAGTTCCTGTACCCCCGTTGTTTCAAAGCTGGTGCTTTGTGGCAACGTGGCCTCAAGGTCAACAATCTCAAAGCTGCCGTCATTGCCCTTGTCTATGTCAATGAAGCCCACTGCCCCCGGCACGCCATAGGCGCTGGCGTCGAAATGGAAGTCATAGGGCGCCAGACCCTTGAGCTTGCCGGTGCTGATGGCACCCTGGGGCAGGGCGTCGCCCAGGCGCACCCGGTGCAGTGAGTGGATGCCGCTGCCTTGGACCAGGATGCCCAGCAGCAGCTGGCCGCTGCCGGCGTCCTTGTAGTCCGCCAGCGAGCCAAGATCCAGCGGGCCGCTGTCCGGCATGGCTCGCAGCTCCCAGCGGTTGAGGCTCAGGTTGCCGAGCAGAGCGAACAGCTCTCCGGCGGCGGGAGCGTTCTCTGCCCAGATGCAGCGCAGCTGCGGCGCGGGGTCTGATGCAGACAGATCAAAGCGATAAAGGGCGAAGGCCGCATCGGCAAGCCCGCTGCTTGTGCTGCTGAAGTTCGGCGACATAACCAGGTCCGCCCCCGTCGCCAGCACGCGGCTGCTGGGCAGGGTGTTGTCATACAGCGCGGCATCAATGGCGATCGGCGCTGCGGCGCTGGTCTGGCGTCCGGACTGGCCCAGCAGGCTGCGCGGCGCGGGCAGTGCGGCCAGCTGTCCGCCTGGACTCGATCCGGCTTCAGTTCCTGCCGAGCCAGCAGGCGCTGCGGCACCGCCGCAGGAAGCACAGATACACGCAATCGCTGACAGGTAAAGCAGGCTGCCGAGCAGCAGCAGACGGCCCATCTCAATCCCCCGGTTGCAAAGGCTTACAAGAGTCTAGCAGAGCCGCTATGAAGCGGGAACCGACGGAACAAGCAAACTGATTTGCTCAGTCCAGCGGCAAGACAAGCTGGGCGAATTTCACCGACCTCGCCGCGCTGTCTTCATAGAAGATGGCCGGCAGGCCGAGCGGGGCGACCAGTGTGCTGTGGCGGCCAACGTCTCCCTCGTCATCAACAAGAGGATCGGCTCCGCTGTTGCCGCTCAGGTTCAGGTCATCGGTTTCCATTCCGACAAACTGCAGCCGGCCAAGACTGGCATCGTAGAGGCTGAATCCGACATCGACTCCCAGCGGCCTCTCAACGGCGTCGAAGAAGGACTCATCCGCCACAAAGTTGGGCAGGCTCTGATCGCCGGAGTCAATGTTCACCAGCGAGCGTTCTCCGAGGCCTGTTCCGCCGGACTGCGCCCGGAAGCACATGTAGACGCTGCCAAAGTTGGTAAAGGCCGCTGCCGGACCGCTGCCCTGGTAGCCTTCGCCGCTGCCAAAGACATTCAGCAGCTGCCAGGGCTGTTCACTGATGCCCAGCACGTTCGGCGCGCGGTAAAAAGCCATGCCGCCATCCACATGACCCGGTGTGGCAAGCGGCAGATGCACCGCCAGCACGGGATTGCTGAGGCCGTCCGTGCGCAGGCTGAGGTCGCCCTTGCCGGCGCCCACCAGACTCTGGCTCCATATTCCATCAGCATCAAAAGAGTCGTTGCGCTGGAACCAGACCGACCAGCCCACCAGCGGCGTGTTGTAGCAGTAAGCCACGCAGGGCCTGAGGTCGGCCAGGCCGACCCCGATGCCTGAATCAGCATCCAGGCCATGGTCAAGAAACACCGGCGCTGTCCAGGCCGCCGGCTCGGCCGCATCGCCGCGAAGGAAGAACAGCGATCCTTCCTCAGTGCGGTAGAAGATGCCCGGCTTGCCGTTGCAGTCCAGCAACCCGCCGATGGCAACGGGCTTATCCGCTGCCGCTGTGCTGTAGGCGGTAAATGGCCCCTGCCACTCACTGCCCGGCCAGTCCGCGGCGATCAAATACTCAATGCTGTATTCCTCCGGGTCGCCGTCGCTGGCGCCGCTGTCGTGATGGACATAGGCCACCGCGGGCCGGCCGCCGACCACAGCGCTGCTGGGCCAGAATTTGCTGCTAAGCGCACTGTCCGGCTCGGCCAGCTGGCTGGTCACCCAGGTCTTGGCTGCAGCATAGATCCCAATGCTGCTCTCGGCGCTGAGGCCTTCGTCGTTGGTAACCACGGCCCGCACCTGGTGCACGCCGGGAATGTTGTATGTGTATTCGCTCAGCGGGCTGAGGGCATCGGGCTCGCTGCCCGGCTTGTAGTAGATGGCCAGCGAGCTTCTCTCCGAGCCAGGAATGATGCTGCTGCTGAAGTTGCCGCTGACCTGAAGCGGGACTACCCCGCTGGCGGGAATGACAAAGCCGCCGGTTACAAAGGGGTCCCCGGCCCGCAGCCGCCTGAGCCGGCAACTCTCGCTGCCCGCGACCAGGACTGCCATGTGCAGTTTGCCGCCCGGGCCGGCGGTATAAGGCGTCCAGGCCGGCAGGGATGCGCGATGCCGCGCGATGCCGCCGCTCTCTTCTGCGATCCCCGGGTAAATGTCCCAGCGCCCGGACTGCTGGTTCGCTGCGGCCAGCCAGACACTGCTGTCATTTAGCGGAGCCGTGTCCCAGATCACGCGAAGCTCGGCTGCGCGCTCCGGTGCCGGTGCATCAAAGCTGAAGATGGCGAAGGCCATTCCCGCCAGAGGACCACCGGGGAGATAGCCCGAGCTCAGTACCAGTGCGTCGCCGTCAAGCAAGGCGCGGCTGTGCGGCAGGTCGCTGCGATAGTCAGCCGCGTCCTGGGTGATTGCCGGATACAGCGAGGAGATCACCCGTCCCGCCGGGGCGGCCGGGATGGAGGCGGGCGCAGGCAGCAGGCCGGCCAGGCCGCTGTAACGCTGAGACGGCTCCGGCCCCGGGGTCCTGCCGGGCGCATGTCCGCTGGCACAGCAGACCAGGGCCAGCATAGAGGCCAGCACAGGCAGAAGCAAAACTCTCGTTAGCGGCATTGTCTTCTCTTCAGAGCCCTGGAAGTGCAAGTCCAGCGCGGGATGAAATCAGACTGTGCAGGGCGCGGCAGCCCTCAGCGCATGATCGCGATCTTCACTGCTCCGTTGGTGCGATCCTCATAGGACACAAAAGGCACGCCCTCGTTTTCGATGGCCCGGCAGTTCCCGCCGACATCGCCGACGAAGTCAATGACGACTCCGTTGGTGAAACCACTGATCGTATGGTCGCCCTGCAGCACGGGTTCGAAGTAGATCAGGTTCAGCGCTGGGTTTTCGACAAAGTTGAACTGCTCATAGCAGATCCAGGACATCGGTGCTCCCAGCAGACCGGTGAAGATTTCTATGTTCGCCTCCCCGACCGGGCCCAGCGAGGACTCCTTGACGCGCCCTGGCAGGATGCCAGCAGCAAAGAAACAAGAAAGCAGGCCCCGCTGAGCCAGCTGCGCTTCCCGGCCATGTGCGCCTCCAGGTTTCGCTTGCACGAACCTCGAACTATACCCGCAGTCAGTCCCGCTTAAGCAGGCTTCGCACGCACGCTGCTAGGGCGCTGGCGCCGGCAGACGCTCAGGCAGCGGGGCTGTTGTCGTCTCCAGCATCCCGCTGATGTCGCGGTCAATGCCGGTCATGCTTGTAAACCAGGGCTGCAGTTCCGGGTCGTCGTAGTACTTTTCGCTCCACTTCTTCCACAGGGCGATCATGTCCTGGCGCACGCCCCAGTCCGGGCTGTCCAGGTACTGGCGCAGGTCGTCCAGCATGCCGCCGGTCGGCTTCTCATCCGCCGCCAGAAGCAGGCGCAGCAGGCTGCGCCGGGCCTGCAGGTTCAGGCCGTCGGGGTTGTGATAGTCGCTGACCACCATGACGCGATAGCTCGGCCACTGGGCCAGCAGCTGGTTGAAAAGCGCCTCGCGCACGGTGATGCTGGGATAGCCCAGCAGCTCGCGCAGGCGGCCATAGCAGTCCACCTGCATGCCGCAGAGCGCCTCGATGCTGACCTTGATCAGGGCCTCATCGGGCTGCTGTGCCGGGCTGAGGTTGGCCAGCAGGCGCTGATTCGCTGCCGGGTCCCTGATCGCGCCCAGGGTGGCGATGGCGCGGCGCTGCATACCGCTGTCGGGGCTGTCCAGCAGGGGCAGGATAGCGGAGCCCATGCCGGCCAGCTTCAGCTCGGTGATGACGCTAAGGGCAGCCTGCTGGCGCGGGATCTCGCCGCTGGCCAGCTGGCGGGTCAGCAGCTCGCGCACGGCGGCGATGGTGCTGAGCTCTTTGGGCGGCGCAGGCGGCGCGAACGGATCGGCCGGAGTAGCATCCGGCGCCGGCGGCGGGATGGCTTCATAGCTGAAGGCCTTAAATACATCGACATAGCCGCGGATGGCCAGGCTGTTCGGGTCGCTCATCTTCGCCTCTACGAAGGGCAGCACATCCGGGCCGAAAGCGATCAGGCGTTTGCGGGCCTCGGGCACGATCAGGCGGTTGTCGCCGACCTCCCAGCGGATAGCAATTTCCCAGAGCTTGTCAAAGATCGCCTGGTCCAGCGCGCCGCTGTAGCTGATCTCGTCCGGCATCTTCAGGCCATCGCTGGGCTTGTCGAAGCCGGCGTTGTTGGCAGCCAGCAGATCGGCATTCGCGCCGCTGTTGTCCTCCAGCCACAGGCCGCTGCCTGGCTCCTTCGCTTCCTCGACGGCGATGATCTGGCCCTTCACGATATCGCCGATGTCCACGCCTAGCGCGGTCGTGTCCTTGCTCCAGACCAGGTCGTCGCGCATCAGGCCCAGGTAGTCATCCTTGCCGCCCATGTCCAGCATCACGCCGATGCTGCCAAAGCCGCGGGCCGGGGTGGCCACGTTGACAGAGCCACGCTTGCCGCTGTAAACGTCATCGCCCTCGCGGTCGATGAAGATCGAGGCGCTGTTGGTCAGGGCCGCCCCGTTGCAGGACGTGTTGCCCATGTACCTGTCGTTGCCGGCCTTGTCCAGCAGCAGGCTGGCGGCATAGTCGTGGCTGCCGCTCTGGCCCAGGCCATTGTTCATGATGTAGGTATCGCTGCCGGCCTCGTCGATCAGCCCGCCGATGGCCAGGTGGATGCCGGAGCCCTGGCCGTACTGCGTCATCTCATACAGATCGTTGCCGCCGCCGTCATAGAGGAAGCCGGCGGAGTACCAGTAGCCCACGCCCTGGTTGTAGATATCGCCAAGGTAGCGGTCGTTGCCGCCGTAGTCCGCCAGCAGCGCGATGCCGCCGGCGTAGTCAATGTCGCGCTCGCCGATGGCGAAGCCCTGGCTGAAGGACTGGTAGCGGTCACTGAACAGCGGCGCATGCAGATAGACCCCGCCGGCCTGGTAGGTCTCGTTGCCGCGGCGGTTGGAGCAGATCGCGATGCCGCGCGTACGGGCGAAGGCCTGGGCCTCGGCCCAGGCGACGTAAACATCGTTGTCAAAGGCGGCCAGGTCGATGGGGTCCGGGGTCTCAACATCAGTCGGGATATCCGGCGCGAGCTGGACGGAGTCGTCCAGCATGATCGCGATGCCGAAGCCCGCCGCGCCCTGGGTGTAGACCTTGCCGGAGTAGTAGTCACTGCCGCCGTCGTCGTAGAAGGTGGCGATGCCACCGGCGGCCGCGCCGAGACTGAAGTTTCCGCCGTAATAGCGGTCGTTGCCGGAGCCGAGGTCATAGAAAGCCGCCACGCCCAGCACCGCCGCGCCGAGGGTGATGTCCACATCCGCGCAGTCGTAGACATCATCGCCGCCGAGATCGGCGAAGAAGCCGAAGGTACCATCGCCAAGCCCGGCCTTTGGAGCTCCAACCGCAGCACCAATTCTGCAGTCTAAATAGTGATCGTTGCCGCCAGGATCTATCAGCATTGTAAAGTTGCCGGTGTATGTGTCGTCACCGTAGGTGCCAATGCCTAACCTGTTGCCTTCCAGTTCCATAATGAGAGGTTCATCCACTGGGAAAGCCGAGCGATCAAAGCCGGTCAGCCAGCGGGTCGGTACATCTCCAGGCGCTTGAAGTATTTCTACCTCGGCAAAGTTGCGAATGTGGGGCCAAACTAGTTTGGAATAGAGGTCTTTCAAGCCTTCAGCCGGCTGATCCTTCACCATCCCCGCCCTGAATTCGTCGCTGAAAGCCTCAGGATGCCAGGTCATTGCCGCTAGTGTTCGATCGCGCAGGACAGCTGGAGGCGCATCGCTATGGAACTTACCAGATCCAAAGATAACTTTGTTCCTCAGCTGACTCAGCAACCAGACAGGATCCCCCTTGCCATAATCCGTGGGCGCCTGGGGCCAAAACTCCTTGTAATCCTCGACTGCTGCTCTGACTTCATACTGAGGCTGCTGATCTGGCTCCATACTTGAGGACCGGTCAGCCTGGACACACTCAGCTGCAAACCAATAAGCCCAGAGGGTTCCAAGGTCTGCTTCGTCGGAGGAACAGTCTTCCAAGAAGCCCTCAAGCCACGGCCCGATCATCAGCGGGTTTGCCATCATCTCGCGCACGATCGGGAAGCACTCATAGCCCTTGCCGTAGTCCTTCTTGAACTTCAGGTCCTCGCGGGTCATGTTGCCGGCCCAGAGCGCGGCGTCCAGCGCGGCAAGCTCTTCGTAGGAGTAGAAGCTCTCGATGTCCGCCGCGGCGATCTGCGGCTTCCTGGTCTCCAGCTCGGCACTGGCCGGCGCGGGGCTGAAGACGCCCGTCAGGGTCAGCAGAAAAGCAGCCAGCGCGAGGACGCGCGAAGTTTCAATCAAGGTAGATGAGCGCATGCCGCGATGTTAGCAGAGCGCGCGCTGCCTTCCGAGCTGTCGGACCCTGGCGCGGAGCGCGGGCTGCTGGCGCAGCCAGAGCCCGCTTTCTTCTCTTAGAATGATGCTTATGTACAAGGCCGTGATGCGTGACAAGTATGCTGACTCACCAGTTTGGCGCTGCCGGGGTTACCTGCCGCACTTCGATCAGCCCGGCGCGGTTCAGTTCATCACCTATCGCACCGCTGATTCTTTGCCGAAGGAGGCAGTGCTCAAGATCCATCAGCAGATACCAGCGCACATGAGCGCAGAAAGGCGCGAGGCCCTGGAGGCCTTGCTGGATCGCTGCCATGGTGCGTGCCTTCTGAGGAGACCAGAGGTTGCCGCTGTTGTCCAAGAGAACCTCTTTCATTTTGATGCTGATCGCTATCGACTGCTGGCCTGGTGCGTAATGCCCAATCATGTCCATATCCTCATTGAGGTCCTGAATGGCTACACACTGGACAAGATCATGCATGGTTGCAAGCACAACACAGCAACACGTATTAACCGAGTGCTAGGTCGCAGTGGCCCTTTCTGGCTCGAAGATTACTTTGACCGCTGCGTGCGGGATGAAGAGCATCTGAACAGAACGATTGAGTACATAGAGCGCAATCCTGTATCGGCTGGACTCTGCTCACGAATTGAGGAATGGGAATTCAGCTCGAAACTGTGCGTCAGGAAAGACTAAGAAAGCGGGCCCCTGCATGGCAGGCGGCCCGCGCTCCGAGCCTTCGGTGCGCATCATGCTGATCGCGGTTCGTGCTTCCACTTCGCGAAAGTTACAAGGCTGCTTGAGCCTAAGGGCTAGAAATGCTCGTAGCCGCTGCGCTGCAGTGGGTAGAGCTTGCCATCCTCCGCGCGGTAGTGGCAGCCCTCGGCGCTGTCCACCACGGTGCCGATGCGCAGCAGGCGGCCCGGCGCTTCGCGCAGCAGGCGAAGCGATGCGCTTTCCGGCGCGCTGAAGAGCAGGCCGTAGTCCTCGGCGCAGGCCAGCAGCCAGTCCGCCCGCGAGGCGTAGGCCCGCGGCCGCCCCGCCGGGTCAAGCGCCCCAGGCAGGTTCAGCGCGGCCTTCTCCTCCCCCGGCCCGCGCCGGCGGCTGGCCAGCCACAGCAGGAAGGCTTCCACTTCCGGCTCCAGCTGCGGCGCCGATAGGTCCAGCAGCAGCCCGGCGCCGCTGGCCTGCGCCAGCAGCAGCAGGCTCTCCGACAGGCTGTCGGATGTGTCGAGGCAAGCGCTGGCCAGGCCCTCGCGCTGCAGCCAGAGGCCCAGTGCAAGCCCGGGCAGAGGGCGGCGCAGGGCCGCGCAGGCCCGCGGAAAGTCCGCCGGGGCCGGGCGGTTGCTGCGCCCGCTGGCCACCGAGCCGCTCAGCACGCAAAGCCCTGTCTGCGCCCGGCCCAGGCCCGCGCTCAGCCAGATGCCGTGGCCGGGCCTGGCCCCGGAGCGGGTCAGCGCCGCCGCCGCGCCGCTCAGCTCGCCTAGTACGGTAAAGCCGATGATCCACTGCGGCGCGGCCACCGTATCGCCGCCGATCAGCTGCAGCGGGCAGCCCTGCTGCGCGCTGAAGTGCTGCAGCTCAGCAAGCCCCTCCAGCAGCGCGTCGATCTGCGCCTGGCTCGCGCCCGCCGGCACCCCCAGCTGCCCCAGGGCATAGGCCGGCCGCGCGCCCATCGCCGCGCAGTCGCTGAGGTTCACGGCCAGGGCCTTGAAGGCCGCGTCGGCCAGCGTTATATAACGCAGGTCAAAGTGCACGCCCTCGACCAAAAGGTCGGTGGTGATCACGGTATCGCTGGCGTTCAGCCGCCGTCCCGAGTCCAGCGGCCCCAGGCGCAGCACTGCCGCGTCATCCCCCGGGCCCAGCAGCAGGCGCGGGTCCGCCGCGGCCCCGATGCCGCCGGCGGTGACTGCAGTGATGATGCCGCGCTCGCTGAGCCGCCCTGCTGCACTGCGGCTTGCCGCGCCCTCGCTCGCTGCATCCGCGCTCCCTGCAGCGCCCGTTCTGCGTCCTGCCATCTCAGAGCTCCAGGGGCCGGCTGAACTGCTCGGCGCCCGTTACCAGCACCATCGGGCTCAAGGGGTCAAGCAGCAGCTTCCAGTCATGCAGGCCCAGGCGCATCACCGCAAGGTAGGCCCGGCCCGGCAGGCCGTCCTCGCCCTGCTGCGAGATATAGGTGAACAGCGGCTCGCCGTGGTAACGCGCGAAATCTTCCAGCTTGCTGTAATGCCCCTGGGACACGCCCTCCCAGCCGTCCAGCGCCTCTTCATGCTCCGGCGCCAGGTCATAGACCATGCCGGCGGCGCAGTGCCGCTCGTCGGGCAGCAGTGTCGCCACCGCGCCGGCGCCCCAGTTGCGGCTGAAGGCGCCGCGGAAGGCCAGGCGCCAGCCGGGGATCACCACGGCGTCCACCAGCACCGCGCCGGGGCAGCGGAAACGCATCTGCTCGCGGCTCATGTTGGAGCCATAGGCCAGATAGAGGCGTGACATGCGGGAAGTTTAGCGCGAGGGGAAAGGCAGGTGGCAGAAGTCAGAAGGCAATGGGCAATGAGGTTGTGCGTAGGGGCGCGTGGCGCGCGCCCGCGGTTGAAGTTAGGCGAGCCGTAGCGCTTGCGTCCGCACATGCATTGTTCTTCTTCCTGTAGGGGCGCGATAGAATTCGGGCCCATCTTCGCCCGTAGCAGCGCGGCCCCGGTCCGCGCGTCTTGTCCGCCGCAGGGGCCGAGCATAGCCTCGGCCCGCTGGCGCTTAGGCAGAGGATCCACTTTCTGCTAGTCTTTCACCATGAACCAAAGCGCCGAAGTCCGGCAGCCTCGACTTTGGCCATGGTGGAAACATTGGCTGCGACGGCTGCTGGGCCTGGTGATTCTGCTGATCGCCGCCGAAGTGTTGTTGTATTCAAGCGAAGTCTATAAGAGTCTGCGACTAAATCCGACACAGGACCCACTCTTTGACCTGTACGCTCGTGAGCTGGCGCAACACAATGCCTGGACGGGCTTCACCGACCGCTTGAACTACTTTGATGCTCGAGTTCCGGATGAGGTAATGGCCAAATGGGAACCGCAATTCGGGGCAGACCCGCGTTACTGGCAGCTGCGGGTGTGGAACCGACTGTACAGTGCCGATCTTGGTATAGGTAGCGTTGCGACTCAGGACGGCAATCTGAAGTTGGAGATTCAGGACTTGCTGCGAAGTAGTGGCGACACGGGGATTGACTCGGCTTCAACCTTTATGGCTTATTTCCTGAGCCAGAGCGAGATTGACGGTGAATACCGTCGTGACATCCGCAGGGCGAGCGAAGAACTCAGCAACAGCAGCGTCGGCATTGACGCTTGGCGGGCTGATCGTGCGGTCAAAGATGAGTCACGCAAGTTAGAACTAACCAGGCAATTGGCCCATGATCTGCCAGAAGAGGCCTGGGCGCATTACCTGTTGTCAATGAAGCTCTTTGAACGAGGTCAACTTGAAAGTGGCTGGATAGAGCTTAAGAAGGGCAACGAAAGCACAGGCACAACATCGCCCTTTGTCGCGATGCCTGCTGCCCTCCTGCTCGGACAACTTGGGCCTAATGCTGAACTGCCTGCCAACGCCAGTGTGTGCGCTTGCATGCTGATCCAGTCCGAGCGCTGGCCCCAACCTCGCTACATCGACCTCAAGCGCGGCTTTCTAGCCGCCGCGGATGATGCGGTATCCAGGAGGGACAGGGGCGATCTCCAAGCGCTGCACATCTTCGCCTGTCGCATGGGGCAGGCCGAGAGCCTGGATCGTATGCCGGCTTTGGTGGCGCTGATCATGGATCAGAAGCTCCTCCGTGCGATTAATGTCGATCTCGCGCCTCTAATGTCCCGCGAAGAACGCCGGATGCTTCAGCGCCTAGGCGCCAAGCAAAACGGCGCACGCCAGAAAATGAACGACTGGCCCAATCCCATGGACTTCGGGCCGGAGGATAGGGAGGACTGGCCGATACCGCCCGAAATGTTCTTGTCGCTACAGCGTACTAGAGTCTATGAGCATGTCTGCAGACGTTATCAAAGGGAATTCGCTGTCGACCTGCCAGCCATACACACCCGCTTCGGCCAACTAGCGGAGTTTAACTTCGAGACCTGCACCAGGCCGGACAGTGAAGCTTGGACCGAACCACGTGTTTATCACGGCTGGGACTATTAGGTTTGTAGGATGAACGCTGAATTCGCCCAAAGTAACATCCCGCTAAAGGCCTTTCGTGCCTTTACAACATAGCAGCGGGTTCGCGCCTCACTGCGCTCGTCGCGGCAGGTCAGCAGGCGGCCACGGAGTGCCGCCCTACCGTAGGCGGGCGGGTCTTCGACCCGCGCCCTACAGGACGAAAAGGTAGCTTCTAACTCTGCTACTCTGTCCCCATGAACCATGAAGTCGAACAATCGGCTGAAGAGTCCCTCCGGCCTAAAGGGCAGGGAGCGAAGGACGGGGTGAGCATGACTGTGCAGGGCATCCGGGCCTATCGCTGCGGCATCTGGACCGGCATCGGCATCAGTCTGGCGGTCCTGCTGGTGGCAGGCCTGCTATGGGGGCTGCTCTTCTGGGTCGCTCAGTACCGACGCATGACTACCCTGCAGAGCACTGGCGATGAACTCTTTGATGCCTATCTCAAGCTTCAGGTCAAACAGCAGTTTCCGAATTACTTCGCTGGCGTGAACTCTCGCTGGATCAAACCGCTGAGTGAGGACAAGATGGAAGCTCTGCTGGATTCATACGGGCCTTCGCCTGAATACTGGCAGCTCCGCGTGCTGAACCGCATCAACTATCGCATTGATGATGTAGTGGAAAGTACGAATATAGTCGGCCAGGCGGGCAGCGAGGAAGAGCAGATTCTGGAGGATGCGCGCAAAGCCGGCCAGAGCGATTTTTCCTCAGACAGTCTGTTGCTGAAGCTGCGGCTCGCGCGTCTGGGCGGTGATATCAAGGCACCGGCGGACCTGGCTTCCTCCATCAACCGTCACCCGCAGGCTATCGACCCGCAGAAGCGCGGCAGTACAAGCATGTCCTCGCTGGACAGCCCGAAGTATATCGCGCTGGAGAATTCAGAGTTGCAGGTTCTTCATGAGCTCCATCCTGAGCAGGCCTGGCCCTGCTATCGCCTGGCGCTTAACTGCTTCAGGGCCGGTGAGATGGAATCAGGTTGGGACTGGCTGGCACGGGGCAATGCGGCATCAGAATGCGACAGCATGGAACAGCCTTTCCCCATCAGCGCGCTGCGTGATGGACTGGCAAGGGGCAGCTCCCCCGGGAATGATTACATTGCCTATCTGCTCTATGGCGGTAGCATCGCCTGGGAACAACCCAGCTTCATCAACATGAAGCGTGGAGTGCGCGCGGCAGCTTTCGATGCCAGAGCTGCCCGTGACTATGTCCGCCTTGATGCGCTTGAGACTCTTGCCTGCCGAATGGGAGCCGGTTCTGAGGAGACGATCACTGCCCTGGTTGCTGTGGTTCTGCGCAACATGGTGCTGCACCCGGTGATGCAGGATCTGGGCGGAGAGCTCGCGCCGGAGCAGCGTCTGACCCTGCTGAGGCAATGCCTGGCCAGCAACAACGTAAAGCTGGATGTAAGGAGCTTCAGAGCTGTCTACGATGATGCCGAAGGCGAGGCGTATAAGCGCCTGGGCGGCTGGTTCCCTGCCTCGGGCTTTGAGGCCGTTATGGCGATTCAGCAGGAGGAGTTTTCAGAGGTGCTTCCCAAGATGCGGGAACGCTTTGAAAAGATGAAGGCTTTTGACCTGCGGACCATGACCGTGGCGGCAGACGGGGAGACAGCTGAAAGCGCAACGCCATAGCTCAACTGCTGAAGGGCGGGTCAAGGTGTGACGCCAAGTGCAGAGTTTTGCAAAGCTCCCATCGCAGGGAAAGTAACACTCCGCTTAACCCCTGCGCCCCCTGCCCTTGACATGCCTTTTGTTGTGTTATACTGCGCCCAATCGGCCTTTCCGGCCGGGAGTACTTTGACCTGTCAAGTGTCCGCGTAAGCTGCAGGGGGATTCATGGGACGCTTTGGCCCGCCTATTCACCCGCCCAGACCGATGGATAGTTGCCGGGGCCAGTTTCCAAGGAGTCCGCATGAACCTGTACGTGGGCAACCTGCCCTTCTCCGTCAACGATGACGAGCTCCACAGCGCCTTTGCCGCGTTCGGCACCGTGGTTTCGGCCAAGGTGATCATGGACAAGCTCACCGGGCGCAGCCGTGGTTTCGGCTTTGTGGAGATGGGCAGTGATGATGAAGGTCGCGCGGCGATCAACGGGCTGAACGGCAAGTCGCTGGCCGGCCGCGAGATCAGCGTGTCGGAAGCGCGCCCCAAGGCTGAGGGCGCCGGCGGTGGCGGCGGCTATGGCGGCGGCGGCGGCCGTGGCGGCTATGGCGGCGGCGGCGGTGGTCGGGGCGGCTACGGCGGCGGCGGCGGTGGTCGCAGCGGCGGCGGCTATGGCGATTACGGCGGCGGCCGCGGCTTCTAAACCGCAGCGCCTTAACTGTGATTCACTCAGCCCGGGCCACGGCCCGGGCTTTTGCTTTACCCGGCCCTGCGCCGGTGCGGCCTAGTAGCCGTGCGGCAGGCTCAGGCGCCAGATCCGGCTGTTTCCCACCCGCGGCTGCTCGGTCCAGCGGCTGCTCTTCTCCAGGGCCTCAATCATGAACTGGTTGGCGCCCGAGGGGTCATCCTCCGACAGCAGCACGGCGCTGGTCTCACCCTTGCCCAGCAGCACGCTGTTCCAGTCGTAGCGCGGCAGCAGCGCATCAAAGCGCGGCGCCAGACGCGGGTCATCCAGCCACATCCGCGTGAAGCTCGGCGCGGGGATGTTGTAGGGCATCCCGGCGGCGCTCAGGGCCGAGCGGTGCGGCATGGCAAGCACTTTGCCGCGCTCGCCTCCGGCCAGCTTCAGCGCGGCCTCGCCGGCGGCGATGATCTCGCGGCGCTGGGCCGCCTGGGCCCGCAGGATCGGCAGCTCGCGCCAGATGTTCCAGCCCAGGCCGGCCAGCAGCAGCAGGCTAAGCAGGCCGCCCACCAGGGCCGGGTCCACCCGCGTGCCGGCATGCTTCGTGCGCAGGCGGTTGCGCTTGTGTTCGCTGAGGCTGGGAAAGGCCAGCGAGGCTGCGGCGGTGGCCAGCAGCAGGCCGCAAAGCTCCGGCAGGGCCGAGGCCCGCTCGGTGAAATAGGTCGCGCTCAGCGCCAGGGTATACAGCGGGATGAAGGCCAGCAGCCAGGCGCTGCCGGGCGGGCTGCGGCGGCGGATCAGGCCCATGATGATGAACAGCACAATGCCGGCCGGCACAGCCTTGCGGGTCAGGAAGCGCGGCCAGTTGGCCAGCACGTTGCCCAGGATCTCCTGCACGCCGGCCGCGGGCTCGGAGGCCAGCCAGCGCGCATAGTCGTCATACATCAGCGAGGCCGCCGCCTCTGGGTCAGCCGCCTTGCGGTACACGGCCCCGGCGGCGATCTGCAGGGGCGCGGCGGTCTGCAGGCTGCCCTGCTGCTGGTACAGCAGCCACAGGCCTCCGGCCAGCACAGCGGCCCCCAGCAGCAGCAGCACTGTGCCCAGCGCCTGGGTGCCGGAGCCGTCCTTGCGCCGTGGGGTGAAGAGCAGGGCCAGCGCGATCGGCAGCACCAGCAGGGCGGCGTGCCAGCGCAGGCTCAGCAGGATCATGCCGGGCAGCAATGCGGCGAGATAGACGCCAAAGCCGTGGCGGCCGCTGAAGGCGCGCATCGCGGCGGCGATGAGCACAGCCGCCAGGCCGGTGTATAACGCGTCGAGCTGGGGGTTCAAGCTGATGATGAACAGGCTCGGCAGGCTGGCGGCAAGCAGCCCGAAGATGAAGGCCGGCGCGCCCGGTACCTGCCACAGCCGCGCGCAGTAGCTGACGCAGGCCGCGCTAAGGGCGGTGCCCAGGGCGGCCAGCAGCGTGCCGGCGCTCAGCGCGCTCAGCCCGCACTGCACCAGGCCGTAAACCAGCAGGGGATAGCCGGGCGGAAAGTAGGGGCTGACCAGGATCTCGCCGCGCCCGGCAAGAGCAGCGGTCAGGCAGGTATAGACAAAGTCGGTGTTCATCAGCGCCCGCGGCAGGGCCAGCAGCGCGCAGGCTGCGAAGACGATGGACCCTGTCAGCAGGGCGGTACGCACGCGCCTATGTTAACGCCGGAAGGCCGCAGCCCGAATCAAAACTATAATGAGGCCCATGCCACGGCGCGGCCGGAGCGAAAATGAAGCGGAGCAGCCCGGCCAGCCGGCCCGGGAAGCCACGCGCCCCCGCGGCGGCAGCCGCAATGTGCTGCCCCCGGAGGCCCCGCCTGATGCGCGCGTGCTGCTCTCGCAGATCGTCTCGGTCCTGCTGGGCCTGCTGATCGGCCTCTTTGTCGCCAACGGCATCTCTGAGTTCTTCACCAACGACTTCCGCCAGAGCGCCGAAGAGGGCGAGACCCTGCTCAAGGAGGCCATCCAGGGCCTGGAGAACGGCGAGCTGGAATGGAAGCAGGTGCTGGAGCGCCGCCGCAACCTGCAGGACCAGCTGCAGGGCTTCGCCGGCAGCGAGGCCCCGGAAAGCCTGCGCTCTGAAGTCAGCCAGGTCGAAGGCCAGTACCGGGCCATCATGGCCGACCGCGACGAGTATGAATCGCAGCGCAAGTTCTGGAGCAGCCAGCTCCCGACGATCTACAACCAGATCCAGATCCTCAACCTCTCCAGCGCCGTGCTGCTGGTCATCATCGGCCTGCTGGGCTACCTTTCTTATCCGCTGACACTGCGCTGGTTCAACCGCATGGTGGACAACTGGGTCATGCGCGGGGACCAGCCGCGCACCAGCCAGTTGCTGATCGGCTTCTTCGCCGGCCTGAACCTGGCGGTGGTGATCCTGCTTGCCATCAACAACACCTTCAGCTTCGAGCACTCCTTCATGGACAACCCGATGATCCAGCTGGTCTTCGGCGCGGCCATGGTCCTGGGCCTCGGGGTTGTCGGCGCGCTGACCGGCGCCACCTATTTCGGCCCTGCCGCCCGCAGGACCGACCCTTACCGCGAATACCGCGTCATCGTCCCGCCCAAGATCCTCGACAGCTCGGTGCTGATTGATGGCCGGCTCTTCGAAGTCGCCATCAGCGGCTTCCTGGACGGCCAGCTTGTGGTGCCCAGCTCCGTGCTGCGCGAGCTGCAAAACCTCGCCGATTCCAGCGACGGCCGCCGCCGGGCCAAGGGCCGCCGCGGCCTGGAGCTGGTGCGCAGCATGCAGGACGATCCCCGCATTGAAGTGAAGGTCTTCGATGACGCGCCGCTCTACGAAACCGGCAGGGCCACCGACGACCAGCTCATCACCATCGCCAGGGCCATGGGCGGCGAGGTGGTGACCAACGACTTCAACCTCAACCGCGTAGCGGCGATCCATAACGTGAAGGTCCTGAACCTCAACGCCCTGGCCCAGGCGGTCAAGACCCGCCTGCTGCCCGGCGATACCCTGGAGATCGACGTCGTCGACCGCGGCAAGCAGCGCGGCCAGGGCGTGGGCTATCTCGACGACGGCACCATGGTGGTCATCGAGGACGGCGAGCCCTATATCGGCCAGCATCGCACCATCAAGCTGACCAGCGTGACCCAGACCCAGCAGGGCCGGCTGATGTTCGGCCGGGTCGACCTGGCCGAGGAAGACGGGGAGAACGGCAATGGTCGTCACCTATAGCGCGGTCCTGGCCGCGGCCGGCGCCGGCCGGCGCTTTGGCGGCAACAAGCTGAGGGAGAAAGTCGGCGGCAAGGCGGTACTGAGCCACAGCCTGGACCTCTTTGACAGCGACGAGGACTGCCAGGAGATCATCCTGGTGGTCAGCGCGGAGCTGCGGGAGTGGATCGAGGGCAACCCCCTGATCTTCTCCAGCCCCAAGCTGAAGCTGGTCGACGGCGGCACTACCCGCGCCGAAAGCACCGCCGCCGGTGTGCGCAGCGCCTCGGCGCGCATAGTGGCGATCCACGATGCCGCGCGTCCCAACGTGGGCGAGGAGCTGCTGGCGCGGCTGAAGGCCGCGGTGCAGCCCGAGTGCGGCGCGGTGCCCGGCCTGCCCCTTTCCGATACCCTGGCTTATGCCGCCGGCCCCGCGCCGGAGGATGCTCCCGCCGAGCCGGCCGCTGACGACTGGCTGGCGCCAAAGAAGAAGCAAAGCCTGCCGCAGATCAGCGGGCATCCCCAGCGTGGCGGGCTCTATCTGATCCAGACCCCGCAGCTTTTCTACCGCGACAGCTATCTGGAGGCCCTCAGCCGCCTCAGCTCCGACACCGGCGCGCTCAGCCTCGACGCCGGCAGCTTCACCGACGACTCCTCGCTCTACCACGCCGCGGGCTACAAGGTCAGCATCGTAGAGGGCCGCAGCGCCAACCTCAAGCTCACCACCGCGGAGGACCTCAAGCTGCTGCACAAGCTGATGGGCACCAGCGAGAAGAAGGGCAAGGACCGCTACGGGGGCCTGGGATGGTAGCTCTTGCAGGGGTGGGGCTTGTCCCCACCCAACCGACGCTCAACAGCCGGGCGGGGACAAGCCCCGCCCCTGCAAAGGCAGCCCGGCATGTCTGAAGCCCTCGAGCTGGTCTCGCGCCTGCGCACGGGCTTTGGCCACGATATCCACCGCTTCGCCGTTGGCCCGGCGCTGAAGCTGGGCGGCGTGAGCATCCCGCACAGCCATGGCCTCGAGAGCCACAGCGACGGCGATGCCGTCTGCCATGCCCTGATGGATGCCCTGCTGGCGGCCTGCGGCCTGCCGGACATCGGTGTGGTCTTCCCGCCGGAGGGTCCGGCCCTGCGCGGCGCGGACAGCTACCTTCTGCTGCTGAACCTTTATGATGCCCTGCGGCGCAGCGGCCTGGATCGCGTGCTCAGCGCGCAGGTCACCATCATTGCCGAGCATCCGAAGATCAGCCCCTATGCCGCGGAGATCCGCGAGCGCCTGGCGTCAGCGCTGAAGATCAGCCCGGCCCAGCTGGCGGTCAGCGCCGGCACCAACGAGAAGTTCGACAGCATCGGCCGCGGCGAGGCCCTGATGGTTTTCGCCAATGTGCTGCTGCTGATCGAGCCGCTGAGCGTGACCCGCGAGCCGCTGCCGGAGCGCCTCTACAGCGATGCGGCCAATGCCCGCCAGCAGCCCCCGCTGCCGCATGCCCGCGGCGGGGATGACCCGCTCAGCGGCCGCCGCAGCCAGCACAGCGACCTGCCGGTGGAGGCCAGCGCCGCCGGGCCCCATGATGCGCAATTCAATCCTGAGGATGAACACTTGCCCGAACGCGTAAAACGCTTTGAAAAGGCCGTCAACACCAAGCTGCCGCCGCTGCCCAAAGCCCCGCATCCGCAGCCCGGCGCCAGCCTGATCCTCTACACCGACGGCGGCAGCCGCGGCAACCCCGGCCCCGCCGCCACCGGCTGGGTGCTCTTTGACGACCAGGGCCGCGTTGTGCATGAGCAGGGCAGCTTCCTGGGCAGCATGACCAACAACGAGGCGGAATACGCCGCGCTGGAGGAAGCCTTCGCCTGGATCCGCCGTGAAGTAGGCACGGATATCCGCCTGATCATCCGCATGGACAGCGAGCTGATCGTCAAGCAGCTCAAGGGCGAGTACCAGGTCAAGGCCGAGCATCTGCGCCCCACCTATCTGCGCCTGCTGAACCAGCTCACGGAATTCCACTGGGCCAATCTGGAGCATGTGCCGCGGGCGCAGAACGCGCGGGCGGATGCCCTGGTGAACCAGGCCCTGGACAGCAAGCTCAAAGCCCCCAGCGGCGGCTAGGCCGCAGCGCCCGCGATGCCTACATCGGCGAGGCTTTGCCGGGCGCCCAGTGCTCGTGCAGGTCGCGCACGCGCCACTCGATGCCGTCCTCGTCATAGCGCTGGGCCACATGCTCCTCAAAGGCCGCGAACCAGCGTTCGTTGAATTCGCGGCGCCGCGGATCGGCCAGGATGCGCTGGATCTGGATAAACAGCAGCACGCAGGCCAGGCTGCCTGCCAGCAGCAGGACGACAAAGATCAGGTTAACTATGTCGGGTCCCATACTGGATTCTACCCCGCAGACGCTATTCTTGCCGGACTGGCCTGGCGCTTTGACCGGGCCCATGCCTGTCCCGGGGGCGGGGAGGTGCCGATAAAGCAGTGGCAGTGGCGAAGAAGATCCTCATCGTTGACGACGAGCAGATCATCCGCAACGTTTTGAAGCGCAAGCTGGAGCAGAGCACCAGCTATGAGGTGCTGACGGCGGATGATGGCGTGCCTGCGCTTGAAATCTTCATGAACCAGCCGGTGGATCTGGTGATCAGCGACCTGATCATGACCCAGATGAACGGCATTGAGCTGCTGCGCAACCTCAAGGCCCACGACGCGCGGGTGCCGGTGATCATCATCACCGGCTACGGCACCCTGGACGACGCCATCGAGGCGATCAAGCTGGGCGCCGAGGACTTCATCAAGAAGCCCTTTGACATCAACGAGGTCATTGTCACCATCGACAAGACCTTCCGCAAGCTCGATGAGGAGGCCGACCAGCGCGCCATCATCAAGCACATCGCGGCGGAGGATGTCACCCTCGAGCTGCCCACGGACTTCGATTTCCTCAACAAGGTGATCAACTACGTCTTCAGCCACCTCAAGGCCCGCTGGCAGGTCGGCAGCGAGAACCTGCACGATGTGAAGGTCTGCCTGTATGAGGCGCTTTACAACGCCTTTGAGCACGGCAGCCTCGGGATCAGCGAGGAAGAAAAGAGCCGCTACCTTGAAATTGGCCAGCAGGCCTACCGCGACTTCCTGGCCCAGCGCGTGGCCGACCCGCACTACAGCAGCCGCATCATCACCGTGGGCGTGCATATCGACATGGAGAGCCTGCAGGTCTCGATCCGCGACCAGGGCAGCGGCTTTGACTCCGGCAACCGCGCCGCGAACTTCTTTGACTCGGAGGAGCTTTTCAAAAGCTCCGGCCGCGGCCTGCTGCTCATCACCTCGCTGATGGACGAGGTTGGCTTCAACGAGCAGGGCAACGAGATCCGCATGACTAAATTGCGGTCAAGCGTTGCTGTGGGAGAGAATCAGGCCCTCGCCGCGCCGATATAAGATTGCCGCGGGACTGGTTTGCAGGCAGGCTTTCCAGTCACGCGGCTCTGCTTTTTCCCCTTCCGCATATCCATCCCGCCGCGCCGGCGCTGTGCAAGGACACTTGGCTCCAAACGGCACTGTGCTATAAGAAAAGCCAGCGCGCGGCCCCTCCAGGCGGCCGGCAGGCAAGGAGCCCAGCATGGACAACCAGACCCCCTGGCAGCCCGGACAGAACCCTGAAGGACAGGGCCCGCAGGAAGCGCCGCCGGCAGGGCCTTACGCCCCTCCGGCCGACTACAGCCCTCCTGGGCAGCCCTACGCGCCGCCTCAGGACCCTAATGCGGCCTATGGCCAGGCGCCCTACAGCCCGCCTCCGCAGAAGAAGGGCGGCTTCAACTGGCTGGCCTGCTGCGGTATCTCCTGCGGCGTTCTGTTGCTGGTCAGCATCCTGGTGGTTGTCATCGTCGGCAAGTCCTGCGGCGGCCTCTGGGGTCCGATCATGGAGATGGGCAAGGTGGCCCAGGAGATCGAGAAGACGGATATCTCCACCATCCAGTCCTCGGCCTCGCCGCTGGATTCCGCCAGCCTCAGCGCTGACCCCGACAGCTTCAAGGGCCAGTGGCTGGCGCTGGAAGGCATGATCGGCGCCGAGAACGACCAGATGGCGCAGTCCATGAAGGGCCAGAGCGGCCAGGAAGGCACGGCCTATTTCATCGCGCCGGACATCCTGGTCATGGACATTTCCAACGCGCCGCCGGTGGGCGACGAGGGTGACACCATCCGCGCTTATGGCAAGGCGGTCAAGTTCGACCTGAAGGAAATGCTGAAGTTCATGGGCCCCGAAGCGTTGAAGGAGCTGGAAAGCGATCCGCAGCTCCAGGGCCGCACCAACTTCGTCTTTGTCTTCGCCAAGCAGGTGGACCTTGTGGCCAGCGGTGACCCGCCGGCGGATGCAGCCCCGGCTGACGGCGCGGACGCCGCGGGTGGCGCTGCGGACTGGGGCGGTGAAAGCGCTCCGGCCACGCCTTAACACTTCGCACCTGAACGTGTGCAAACAGGCCCGCCGGGCAAAGGCTAGAATGCTCGCCCTATGAGCTCAAGCAGCCCCCGGCTGGGCCTGATTGGTGCGGGCAGCATTGGCCGCCGCATCCTGCAGGCCGTGGCCAGCAAGGAAATCGACTACCGCCTCAGCGCGCTCTGCGACAGCAAGCCCGAGAGCATCGAAAAGCTGCGCGCGGACTATGAGGGCCGCCTCGGCGATTTCGCCGCCAGTGACATTGAGGGCACGGCGGCGGACTGCGATGTGCTGGTGGAAGCCGCCAGCGGCAAGGCCGTGGCCCAGATCGTAGCCGCAGCGCGCGCCAGCTTCGCCCAGCGCGGGACCCCCGGGCATGTGCTGATCATGTCCATCGGCGGCCTGCTGGAGGTTGAGCAGCTTGACGGCCCCGGGCCGGTGATCCATGTCCCCAGCGGCGCTCTGGGCGGGCTGGACGCGATCCAGGCCCTGGCCCTCGCCGGCCTGGATGAAGTGATGCTCACCACCTCCAAGCCGCCCGCCGGCCTCGGCCTCGACGTCAAGGAATACACCGTGCTCTTCGAGGGCTCGGCCCGCGAGGTGATCGCGCAGTACCCCAAGAACGTCAACGTGGCCGTGGCCCTCAGCTTCGCCGGCATCGGCCCCGACCGCACCCGCGTGCGCCTGGTGGCCGATCCGGGCATCAGCCGCAACACGCACCATGTGGTGGCCCGCGGCGCGGCCGGCGAAGTGGAGTTCACCAGCCGCAACCTGCCCTTCCCGGAGAACCCGGCGACCAGCTACCTCGCCGCCCTCAGCGCGGTCTCGCTGCTGCGCAAGCTCAGCAGCCGCCTGCAGGTGGGCTAGGTGTGGCCGCCAAACAGGTTATTCAGTGCCGGAAGGCGCGATGTGGGTGGCAGATGGCCGATAGCACTGTGTGGTCGAGTGGAATTGTATCTTGAACAATAACTCTTCAGGGCTTCACATCTTTCCG
>JADZFO010000006.1 GCA_020849855.1 bacterium
GATCATCGGCATCCTGGTGGCGATTGCGCTGCCGAACTTCATCAAGATCAAGGACAAGGCCAAGGAAGCCGAAGTCAAGCAGAACTGCCACGCGATCCAGCTTGCGCTGGAGCGCTACGCGGTGGACGCCCAGGGCAACCTCTACCCCTACTTCGTGATGGGTGGAGACTGGACGGACAGCTATATGGTCTGGCAGGAGTGGGTTGACACCCAGGGCCTGGACCCGAACCAGATCGTCAACGAGCAGCGCCGCAACGCCTGGACCCCGGCGAACCAGGAGATGGGCGACACCCTGGTGATGGAGGCCTACATGCCCTCCTACCCGGGCAACCCCTTCATCAAGAACAAGAGCACCACGCTGCTGCCGCAGATCCACCACTTCCCCGGCACCCAGTACCCGGGCGTGGCGCCCTTCTTCCGCGTGGTCGGCGGCCGTGACAGCAACAAGATGGCCGAGGCCTTCGGCCCCAACTGGCTTGGCCCGACCCAGCAGATCGCTGGTGACTTCTATGTGCACCACATCTTCAACAACCCGCCCTACGACTTTGAGAACGACGAGCTGAAGAACCCGCCCAACGGCTGGCAGGACGCCGCGGGCAACCGCTTCCTGACCGGTAACTTCAGCTACTGGCCGCGCAGCAACAGCGACCGGGCCGCCTTCGGCCTGCTGAACTTCGCTGAGCCGGCCGGCTATACCATCGCGGGCTATGGCGCCATCCGCACCGCGGGCCAGGACGTCTACAACCGCAACGGTAACTACAAGGGCCGTTACCGCACCGAGACCTGCGACACCGACTGCACGACCAACATCTATGGCAGTGACGTGCCCTGCCTGTGCAACACCGGCGCGGCCCCCAGCCGCGTCTCCAACGACGGCGGCTCGGACACCGTGCCGGACGGCGTCGTGATCACCCTGGACAGCGGCGTGGACCGCAAGTCCGGCGCGCCCAATATCGACGGGCCGGCGGGCGACCAGTAAACAGCTATCTGAACCGTCTTGAAACGCAGTGGGAGGGGCCGGGGCAACCCGGCCCTTTCTTTTGCCTGGCGCCGCGCACAATGCAGCGGGGATAGCCGGCGCATCAGTAGTGGAAATGGACAGCCGCGCGCAGGCGCGGCATCACTGCGGGTACAGGGATGCGCGAAGGGGCACCCTTAGGGGGCTTGGTACTGGCCAGCGGGCCGTGGGTCCCGAGGCGATATGGGGGGCAGGGACAAAAGCCAGTCGCTGCGCTCCTTGCGCAGGGCTTAAAGCCAGTCGCTGCGCTCCTTGCGCCCCGTGTCCACGGGCTCATCGTCGCTTTCAGTCGTCCACATGCTCTGGTTCATGCCGCGGATCCACGAGCCCTGGTCCTGGTACTTCCACCAGTACTCGTAGACGGCCCAGACCAGCAGTGCTGCAGCAGCGATGCCGAGGAACTGAACTGGGGTCAGACGCATGCCAGATTCTAACAAGCCAGACCGGGCTGCGCCGCGCATATAACCGGGATATAACCGCAGCTTACTTTGCGCCGCCAGCATTCATACGGCCCCTGCGGGGCATTCGGCAGGCGGATCAGGCGACCGTGCTGGCCGCCGGGTCCGGCAGGGCCACCGCCGGGTCCGTGCTGGAAGAGGCATAGGACACCTCGCCGCCCAGCGCGGTGATCTTCTCCGGGAGCTGCTCATAGCCGCGCAGCAGATGCCGCAGGCCGTCGACGCGGGTCTCGCCGCGGGCCATCAGGCCGGCGATGACCAGGGCCGCGGCGCAGCGCAGGTCATGCGCCTCCACCGGCGCGCCGGAGAGGCCGCAGCCGAAGCTGGAGCCGGGGTTGCTGAGCTCGTCGCCCTCTGACGGGCCCTCGATGACCGCGATATGGCCCATGAGCTGGATCCGCGCGCCCATGCGCACCAGCTCGGGCACGTGGGTCAGGCGGTTCTCGAAGATCGTCTCAGAGACCGTGCTGGAACCGCGGGCAGCGGTGAGCACGGCGGTCATCTGGGGCTGCAGGTCGGTGGGGAAGCCGGGGTAGACATCCGTATTGATCACCACGGACTTCAGCCTGCGGCTGGGGCTGACGGAAATCCAGTCCTCGCCGTGCTCGATGGCCACGCCCATCTCGCGCAGCTTGATCACCAGGGCGTCGAGGTGGTCGGGGCGCGCGCCGTGGACCGTGCCTTCGCCGCCGGTGCCGACCAGGGCCAGCAGGTAAGTGCCGGCCTCGATGCGGTCGGGGATGACGCTGTAGTCCACCGCGGCGCTGATGCGCGGCTGGCCGTGGACCGTGATGGTCTTGGTGCCGGCGCCGCTGATCCGCACGCCGCAGCGCATCAGGAAGTGGCAGAGGTCGGTGACCTCGGGCTCCATCGCCGCGTTGCGAATGGTGGTGACGCCATCGGCCAGGGTGGCGGCCATCACGGCGTTCTCGGTGGCGCCCACCGAAGCGACATTAAGGTACATATCCGCGCCGGTCAGCTTGCGGGCGCGGGCCTTGATCAGGCCGGCGTCCATGCTCATGTCGGCGCCCAGCGCGCGCATCGCCGCCAAGTGCTCGCCGACCGGGCGGGCGCCGATCTCGCAGCCACCGGGCAGGGGCACATCGGCCACGCCAAAGCGCGCCAGCAGCGGCCCGAGCACAAGGAAGGAGGCGCGCATCTTATTGACCAGCTCATAGGGCGCGGCGGTGGCGTTGATGCCAGCGGAGTCGACCGTCAGGCTGCCGTCGCCGTTGCGCTGGACCCGCGCGCCCAGACTGCGCAGCACCTCGGAGATCACCGCCACGTCATGCAGGGCCGGGACATTGCGCAGGGTCACGGGCTGCTCATTAAGCAGCGCTGCGCAGAGGATCGGCAGCGCGGCGTTCTTGCTGCCCGAGACTTCCACGGTGCCGCCCAGTGGTTTGCCGCCCCTGACGAGGATCTGGTCCATAGGCGCTAAGTTTAGCGGATGCGGGGGCTTGGCGCGGGCTGCAGCGGGCCCGCATGTTAATGCGGGCAGCGGCCTTACCCGGACTGCCGTCCGGGGCCACAGCCGGGTGCCGAAAGAGAGGGCCGCACATGTGCGGCCTCTACAGGAGCAGACAGCCGGGTGGGGACAAGCCCCACCCCGACAAGATCAAATGCCACAGCCGGGTGCCGCAAGAGAGGGCCGCACATGTGCGGCCCCTACAAGAGCAGCAGCGCTGCGCCGAGGACCACCAGGGCGCTGGGGATCCAGCGGGCGCGGATCGGCTCTTTGAAAAGCAGACCGCCCAGCGCGATGGCGATGAAGACCGAGAGCTGGCTGACCGGCTCGGCCACCGAGGGGTTGAAGCCATGGCGCAGGGCCAGCAGCAGGCAGACATAGGCGAAGATGCCGCTGACCGCGCTGACCAGCAGGGCGAGGGGCCGGCGGCGGGCGATGAGGCGGAACTCGCCGGTCCTGCCCTTCCAGAGCAGCCACAGCAGGCCCAGCAGCACCGGCAGCAGGTTGTTGCAGAGGGCATAGGCCAGGGTTGGCGCAACATCGCTGACGGACTTGTCGATGACGCGGCCGGAGGCCAGGCCGAAGGCATAGACCAGCATGCCGATGGCCCCGGGCTGGCGCAGGGTGTTCAGCGGGTTCAGCGCCTCGCGCCAGTGCCATGATGCCCCCCTGCCCTCGCCTTTGTGCGGCGTAGCGTTGAGCAGCATCACGCCCAGGGCGACCGCGGCGGTGCCGCCGATGGCCTGCCAGCCGAGCTGGGCGTCGCCGAAGAGGACATCCAGAACATAGAGCCAGACAAAGCCGGTGGCATAGAGCGGCGTGAGATAGCTGACCTCGCCGACGCTCATGGCCCAGACATAGCTGTGGAAGGCCGCGGTGAAGAGCAGGCCGGTGGCCAGAGCCTGCCACCACCAGTCGCCGATTGTGCTGAAGAGCCCCGGGCTCGCGCTCCACTCGAAGCCGACGACGAGGGCCAGCAGCAGCCAGGCGATGCCAAAGGAGAAGGTGCAGGCGGCGATGGGGTGCGGCGTCCAGGGCTGGCCGGCAGCGTCCGTGCCGGCGGTTGAGATGGCCTTGATCGTGGGGCGCTCGATGCCAAGGCCGATGATGCGGCCCAGCAGCGCCAGATAGCCCAGGGTGTCGGGTGCAGCCAAGGAGACTATTGTGATGGATGCCGCCGGCACGCGCTGCTTCTGGCTGCCATCTTTTCAAGACTGCGCTGGTTGAAATTTCACACTGGAACCCGCCCGCGGGAGGCGGGTCTTACTGCTTGTATGGCTGCTGGGGTGCAACTGTCGTGGATCCTCAGTTGCTGCCCCGGCAAGCCTACCGGGCCTGGAAACAGGCCCTGCACTGCGCCCGGACAGAGCTTCGTGCGCGGATTATATGTTTAGGAGGCCTAAATGACTGTTGATACTCGTGATAGCCAGTTCAATAATCCTGATTCGCAGTACCCCCAGTGGGAGCGTTCATGGACGGAGAACCTGTCCGAGGTTGACGACCAGATCGTGGACTGGTTCCGCAGCGCCCGTGAGAAGACGGCGGCCGGAATAAGCGAGCTGGGGGACCGGATCAAGTACCTCTTTGACAAGAAGGAGTTCGACCCGGTGACCCGCGCCGAGTATGAGAAGGCCAAGGGCGACAGCAAGCTCTGGGCCGCCAGGGTGGAGAACCGCGTGAACCACCTGATCCAGGACGGCAAGATCGCCTGGGCCCGCATGACGGGCCAGGACAAGGCCTGAGGCCCTGGCAGGCCAAGGCGCTGCGGCCCCCAGCGGGGCTGCAGAACAAAGTGAGGCCCTGGCAGCAGGGCAGCAGCGGAGGAAAGGCCGCCGCTTCTTAAGGAGGACGCAATGCTCTGGAACATCGCTGTAGTGCTGATCATTCTGTGGCTGCTGGGCCTTATCGGTTACGGCACCATGGGCTCGTTCATCCACATCCTGCTGGTCATCGCGGTGATCATGATCCTGGTCAACGTGATCCAGGGCCGCCGCTGGGCCTGGTAAGCAGGAAACCCAGGATCTCCCTCGGCCCGGTGGCTGATGCCGCCGGGCCTTGCACTGAGATTGACATTCAGTCCGCGTATTAAAGTGTTATTCTTCAAAACAAGACATATTGTGTCCAATATATCTACTTAATTCGAGGTACTACTTTGCATCCGCCATGGCAGTGGCGCTGGACGGCAGATTGCCGCCTGGGAGGTGTGCAATGAGGTGCCCGAGATATTCAATAGCGCTTTGCGCCGCAGGACTCACGCTGCTTGGCGCCTGCGCTCCGGACTCGCAGCCCGTGAGCGCCGACAACCGCAGCCTGCAGCCCGCCTACCACAGTGAACTGAACCAGCTGACCAGCCCCACCGGCGTTGATGCCGCGGTCTGGCAAGAGCTCCGCAGGGAGCTGGAACGCGTTCTGGCAGCCACGGGCGCCGACAAGGCAGTCGCCAGCGTGCCGGGAAGCACCGACAGCAAGGTTGACGACCTGGCCGTCAGCGGCAGCATCGGCGGCGACATCACCTTCAGCTTCACCTACCACAATTGCGGCGACTATAACCAGGACGGCCGCGTGGCGGTCAGTGACCTCAGCCCCATCGGCATCCACTTCCTGGACCACAGCGGCAGCGCGACCTGGGCCGGGGCCTGTGTGGCCGACGGAGACATGAACGGCCTGGTTAACGTGGCCGACCTGACGCCGATCGGCATCCACTACCTGACACAGTGCGACGGCTACCAGCTGCAGGGCGCCAGCGACCCGAACGCTGCCACATGGGATGTGCTCGCCGACCTGCAGCTTGACGGCTCGAGCTTCCCGGATGACGGCTCCTTCCGCCGCTTCCATTACACCCTTTCCAATTCGGCCGCGCAGATGTGGTACCGCGTGGTGCCTTATCTGGGCAGCGGCGCTGCAAGGCAGTTCGGCATTGACAGCAACCCGGTCTACTTCGGCCTGGGTCAGATCCTGCCGCCGGAGAACTTCACGGCCAGCCAGGGCGCCTACAGCGACCGGGTCAGCCTGAGCTGGACCAAGTCCGCCGAGGCGCTCAACTACCGGGTCTTCCGCGACCAGCAGGATACGCCCCTGGCTGAGCTTGGTGATGTGTCAACATACGACGACCTGACGCCGGCGGACACAACTCCGCACAACTACTGGATCCAGGCGGTGAACGGCGTGCGGGTGTCCAACTTCAGCGCGCCGGCCATCGGCTGGCTGAAAGCCGGGACGACCGCGCTGGAAGCCCCCAGCGGCGTTAGCGCCAGCGACGGCACATCCAGCGAGAAGATCAGCATCAGCTGGAACAAGGTCAGCGGCGCCAGCGGCTATGAAATCTACCGCGACACGCAGAGCAGCCCGCTGGCCGTACTGGGCGACGCGGGCAGCTATGAGGACGCCGTCGCCGACGCCTATGCCCATACCTACTGGCTGCTGGCCACCGGCGCCGGCGGTATCCGCAGCGCCTTCAGCGCCAGCGATACCGGCTACCGCGGCGGCAATCCCAGCGGCGGCATGGTGGTGCTGGCCTACAACGACCTGGGCATGCACTGCATGAACGAGGACTTCAGCAGCTTCATGATCCTGCCGCCCTTCAACACCCTGCACGCGCAGGTGATCGACCGCAGCGGTGAAGAGCCGCGCATCGTGAAGAGCGGCGTCAGCATCCGCTACAGCATCAAGGGCAACACCTATTCCGTTGGCAAGACCAACTTCTGGGACTTTGAGGACCTGCTCTTTGGCGTTGATCTGGCCCCGAACGTGGGCCTGACCGGCAACGGGATGAGTGGCTTCATGCAGCCCAGCGGCGGCAGCCATACCGACTGGCAGGTGACCGGCATCCCGGTGACGCCGGTGAATGACGACCAGAGCTTCAACCCCTACCAGCTTGCCACGGTCTCCGTCTTCGAGGGCGGCGTGGAAACGGCGCGCACCGAAGCCGTGGTGCCGGTGAGCTGGGAGATCTCCTGCAACATCTGCCATGGCAATGACCCGGCCTCGATCCTGCGCAGCCATGACAGCATGCACGGCACGAACCTGGAGAACAGCCAGCCGGTGGTCTGCGGCACCTGCCACGCCCAGCCTGAGCTGGGCATGCCGGGCCTTGGCAGCCTGCCGACCCTGTCCTCAGCCGTGCACAGCGCGCACGCAGGCCGCATGGCGATGGCCGGCCTGGAGAACAGCTGCTATGCCTGCCACCCAGGCATCAACACGCGCTGCCTGAGGGACGTGCACTACAGCGCCGGGGTGAACTGCGTGGACTGCCACGGCGACATGGCCGCGGTGGGCAACCCCGCGCGGCAGCCCTGGGTGGATGAGCCCCGCTGCGGCGACTGCCACAGCCGAGCCGGCTTTGAGTTCGAGCAGCCCGGCGTGCTCTTCCGCGACAGCCTGGGCCATCATGGCATCCAGTGCAGCGCCTGCCACGGCAGCCCGCATGCTGTGACCCCGACGGTGCAGGTGGAAGACAACCTGCAGGCCATCGCAGTGCAGGGCCACCCCGGCACGATCGACACCTGCACGGTCTGCCACCAGAACCCGCCGGATGAATTTGAGCACTTCTACGAGGCGGACGACGACTAGCTGTGTGAAAGGCTGGCGCCTGACAGCAGTTCGACATCGACATCAGCGGGCGGCCGGTAGGTCGCCCGCTTCGTATGCGACGGCGAGCTGGCCTAGCGGCTTAGCCGCCGTACTTGCCTTCCTCAACCCATCCCGGGGCCGCGCCGTGCTTCGCCCCGGCGGCGAGCATGACTTCGCTGACTTTCTGCAGCAGCTTCTTGTCCAGGCGCTCGGCGTTGTAGAGCAGCAGGTCCAGGGGCTGGCGGCCATAGGTGGCGCGGGCATTCGGGTCGGCGCCGGCGGCCAGCAGCAGGCGCATGCTGGCCAGGGCAGCGTGGATGTTGGCCTCGTGCAGGGGCGTGAAGTCTTCCTTGTTGCGCGCGTTCACATCCGCGCCGGCGCTGAGCAGGGCCTGCACCGCCGCGGCGTTCTCGAAGTGCGCGGCCAGATGCAGGGGCGTGTCGCCTTCTTCATCGCTGGCCGCCGGGCTGGCGCCGTGCTTGAGCAGCAGTCGGATGATGCGCGCTTCGGTCGTCTGGCTGAGCTCCCCCTCGGGCTCGGGCCAGCCTTTGCCTGCCGTCAGTGGCTCATAGCGCTGCTGGTTGCCGCACATGGCCGCGCAGTGCAGGGCAGTCTTGCCGTGGCCGTCGGGCGCGTTGGGCGACATGCCGCCCTCCAGCAGTGTGCGCGCCATGGTCAGGTCGCCCTCGATGGCGGCCAGGTGCAGCAGGCTGCGCTGCGGAGCGCCGTCGCGCTCGATCTCCCGCGCGCCGCGGGCCATGAGCAGCTCCACCATGCCGCGGCCGGCGTAGCGGTAAGCCAGCTCAGTCAGCGCCGGGGAGTCCGGGCCGGGCAGGCGGTTGGGGTCGACGCCGTTATCGAGCAGGGCCTCCAGGGCGCGGCGGCGGTCCTCCACCACGGCCAGCATGGCCGGGTTCAGGCCTTTGGCGTTGGGCAGGTAGGGATCGGCGCCGGCCTTCAGCAGCAGGTCGATGGCGGGCAGATGCTCAAGCTCGACCGCCATGTGCAGGGCCGTGTCCCCTGCCCCTTCCTCGCTGCGGGGCAGCTGGGCATCCAGCGCGGCCCCGGCCTTGAGCAGCATCTGCAGCGATGGGATGTTGCGCTGCTCCACCGCCAGCATCAGGGGCGAGCGGCCGCTGTCGGGCAGCAGGTTGGGGTCCGCGCCGCAGTCCAGCAGGTAGCGCGCGACATCCCAGTGCTCCTTGAAGCAGGCATGGAAGAGCGGCGTGGCCCGGAAGCGCGTGCGGCTGTTGAGATCGGCGCCCCAGTTGACCATCAGCTTTGCCAGCTCAATGTCATCCGCCAGGGCGGCCAGGTGCAGGGCGGTATAGCGCATGTCGCGGTCGGCGCGTTTGCGTTTGGAGGGCAGGTTGAAGACTCGGTTGGGGTCGGCTCCGTTTTGCAGCGCCCGCTCGACACCCGGCAGGTCGTCGTCCATCAGGGCGGGGACGATGTTGCGGCGGCGCAGGTACCAGGTGAGCAGGATGCTGAGGCCGACGATCAGGATGATGATGCCGATGGTCAGCCAGTTGATGCGATCGAAGTCCTTGGAGTTCAGGCCAAAGAGCAGGCGCAGGGACGTGGAAATGCCCACAAAGAGGAGTACCCGCACCCACCAGTGACGCAGCATCAGAGCCTTAGTCTAGCAAATCCGGCGGTGTGCAGCGCAATGGTCTTTTGGGGCAGCCGGAGCTGCGGCTTAAACCATGCTGGTGGGACGGCTGCGGGCCAGCTCAGCCGCGCGGCGGCGGTTGGCGGCCTTGCGCAGGGCGACCTGGGCGCGCTCGATATCGATGTTCGCGAACTTGCCGGACAGGCGCTCGCGGGCGCGGGTCTCGGACTCGCTGGCGCGGATGGTGTCGATGGAGCCGCCCATCTCGGCCGCCTCGGCCAGGATGGTGACGCCCTCGCGGCTGACTTCGACGAAGCCGCCGGAGACGGCGATGACATCCACCACGACTTCGCCGGGGGTCTTGATCGAGAGGGTGCCGATACCCATGCCGGCCACCAGCGGCGCGTGGCCCTGCCAGACGCCGAAGTAGCCGTCAAGGCCGGGGACGATCACGCTGACCGCCCGCCCGCTCCAGACCTCCCCGTCGGGGGTCACCACTTTTACTGCGAAGTCGCTTGCCATGCTTATTCCGTAGGGCCCGCAGAAATGCGGGCCGTCTTCCCTGACATCCCGGGCCGCATTTCTGCGGCCCCTACAAATCCGGGCGGGGACAAGCCCACGCCCCTACAAGATGCGGACTGAAGTCCGCGCTCCAGCGGGCCGAGACAAGCTCGGCCCCTACAACTAGCCGCGCAGCTTCTCGGCCTTCTCGAGGACGTCCTCGATGCCGCCGACCATGTAGAAGGCCTGCTCGGGCAGGTCGTCATGCTTGCCGTCCAGCACCTCGCCAAAGCTGCGCACGGTCTCGCTGAGGCGGACATACTTGCCGGCCTGGCCGGTGAAGGGCTCGGCAACGAAGAAGGGCTGGCTGAGGAACTTCTGTAGACGGCGCGCGCGGCCGACCACGATCTTGTCCTCTTCGCTGAGCTCTTCAATACCCAGGATCGCGATGATGTCCTGCAGGTCCTTGTAGCGCTGCAGGGTCTGCTGCACGCCACGGGCCACGCGGTAGTGCTCCTCGCCGACCACCAGGGGGTCGAGGATACGGCTGGTCGAGGCCAGGGGGTCCACCGCCGGGTAGATACCCAGGTCGGTAAGACGGCGCTCCAGGTTCGTGGTGGCGTCGAGGTGGGTGAAGGTGTTGGCCGGCGCCGGGTCGGTATAGTCGTCCGCCGGCACGTAGACGGCCTGGATCGACGTGATGGAACCGCGCTTGGTGGAGGTAATGCGCTCCTGCATGGTGCCCATCTCGATCTGCAGGGTCGGCTGGTAACCCACCGCGGAGGGCAGGCGGCCCAGCAGCGCGGACACTTCGGAACCGGCCTGGGTGAAGCGGAAGATGTTGTCGATGAAGAGCAGCACGTCCTGGCCCTCTTCATCGCGGAAGTACTCCGCCATGGTCAGGCCGGTGAGGGCCACGCGCAGGCGGGCGCCGGGCGGCTCGTTCATCTGGCCGAAGACCATGACGGTCTGCTTGATAACGCCGGACTCGGTCATTTCCAGCAGCAGGTCGTTACCCTCGCGGGTACGCTCGCCGACGCCGGCGAAGACGGACTTGCCGGAGTGCTCGGTGGCGATGTTGCGGATCAGCTCCTGGATCAGCACGGTCTTGCCCACGCCGGCTCCGCCGAAGAGGCCGATTTTGCCGCCCTTGAGGTAAGGCGCCAGCAGGTCGACGACCTTGATGCCGGTCTCCAGCACCTCAGCGGAGGTGGACTGCTCGGTCAGGGGCGGGGCATCGCGGTGGATCGGGTAGCTCTTGGACGAGACCACCGGGCCGCGCTCGTCGATCGGCACGCCCAGAACGTTGAAGAGGCGGCCAAGGCAGGGCTCGCCCACCGGGATGGTGATCGGGCCGCCGAGGTCCACCGCGTCCATGCCGCGGCGCAGGCCGTCGGTGTTCTCCATGCAGACGCACTTGACGACGTTGTCGCCCAGGTGCTGCGCAACCTCGGAGATGATGCGCTCACCCGACTCGGGATGCACGACCTCGACCGCGTTGTAGATCGAGGGCAGCTGCCCCTCGGGGAACTCCACGCTCAGCGTGGGGCCGATGATCTCAACGATCTTGCCCACCGTGCCTTTCGACGTCGCCACTGCACTCATTGCCTTTTGCTCCTAACTGGGTTCTGCGGATTTCACCGCGCTGGGGCCTGTCCCGCCCCGGGGCTTTATTTCTGCTTGGGTTTCTGCGACGCCTGGGCCGCGGCCGCGTCGCGGGCCTTGATCAGGGCCTTGTAATCAGCATCCGTGAGGCCGAAGGAGTTGTCCAGGATGATGGCGATCAGGCCGCCGTACTGGTCCTTCATTTCCTTGCTCAGCAGGATCTTGATCATCCAGGGCGTGTCGCCCGTGAAGGTGCTGAAGGTGTAAAGGTAGGCGCCCTTGGCATTGGGCATACCCTTGGGCGGTGCAACTTCGTAGTGGATCGGCACGAAGTACTGCACCGGGCGGCCGGCGCGGACCGTGCGCTTGCCGGTCTTCTCATCGATGTCAAAGCCGTAGGGCTTGGCCTCGATGTCCGAGCGCTGGGTGATCATCTTGTTGCCCGACTTGATGTTCAGGCTCATCTGGGTGTTAAGGAAGTTCCAGAAGCGCTTGGCACGCTCTTCCTTGCGCGCGTCCTCGCTGGTGCCCGCCGCCATGTCGCGGGTCAGGCCGCCGTCGAAGATGTCCACCTCGAAGATCATGTCCTTGGGATCATTGGGCTTCTCGGTGGGGTTGGTGGCCGTCAGGACGTAGATCGGCAGGCCTTCCTTGACCTTGTTGGTCTTGGGGTCGCGGCCCTGCTCCTCGAGATTCCAGTTCTTGGGCAGCACGAAGTGGGCATGGATGCCGAACTTGTCGATCTTGTAGGTGGAAATCTCGTTGGTGAGCTGCTCGAGGGTCATGATGACCGAGCCCACCGCCCCCGGCGGGGTGTCGTTGTTGCCGGTCTTCTTGGCGTTGCCCTGGGCCAGCGCGGGCGCGAGCAGGAGCAGCGCCGCCAGGGGCGCCGCCAACAGGCCGCTGTAGTTCACCTTAAACATCTCAAAAACCCCCTTGTCTCAACCCCCAACCGAAGACAATACGACGCTTAACCCTTAAGCGCCTCGGCACCGCCGACGATATCAAGCAGCTCCAGGGTAATGCCGGCCTGGCGGGCCTTGTTGTACTGGAGCGTCAGGTCCACGATCATGTCGCCCGCGGCCTTGGTGGCGTTTTCCATGGCCACCATGCGCGAACCGTTTTCCGAAGTGAAGTTCTCCAGGGCCGCCTGGAAAAGCACGGTCTGGAAATAGCGCGGGAGCAGCACCTCCAGCAGGGCCTCGGGGCTCGGCTCCAGGGAGACGTCCTCGCGGAAGCCGCTGCTGCTGGCCTCAGCCTGGGGCGGCGCCTCGATGGGCAGCAGGCGCACCACGCTGGGGATGTTCTTGACGACATTCACGAAGCGCGAGTAGATCAGGTAAACCTCGCTGACCTGCTGGCCCATATAGGCGCTGGTCAGCAGGTTCACGAGCGGCTTCATGTCGGCAAAGCTGCTCTTATGGGTGTAGCTTGCGATGTAATCGCCGCTGGCGAGGCCGCGGCTCTTGAAGTACTGGTAGCCCTTGCGGCCCACCAGCACCAGCTCGACCTGGCGCCCGGCCTGGGTCTGCTGGCGGATGAATTCCTCGGCCTTGCGGACCAGGTTCGTGTTGAAACTGCCGCAGAGGCCCTTGTCGGAGGTGAAGAGCACCGCCAGGACCTTCGGCACATCCGGGGCGATATGCCGCAGGAAGGGATGCTCGAAGCTGCCGCCGGAAGTGACATCGCCCAGGCGCTGCATGACGCGGCGCAGGGTGTCGCTGTAGGGACGGCTGGCCTGGGTGCGGCCCTCACTTTTGCGCAGACGGGCGGCGGCCACCATCTTCATGGCCTTGGTGATCTGCTGCGTATTCTTGACGGACTTTATCCGCCGACGGATCTCCTTGCCGCCCTTAGCCACGCTTCTTCTCCTTGCTTGCCTTGCCGTTCTTTGAGCTTGCGCCAGAGCCGGCTTTTGCTTCTGTCGTGCCCTTTCCGCCGCTCCGCGGCTTGCCCGCGGAACCCGGCATTGCGGGCCCTGTCACCGGGACTTTGATCCGGCCGGCGTCGCCGGGCGTTTCGATATGCCCCGCGGTGCTGGCCTTTCCCATCTCAACCAGGTGCCTGCGGAAACCGATCTCGGTCTCGTCCACCCCCGGCCGGTAGTTCATCCGGTCCGGGAACTGCAGGATGGTCTGGATATAGCCCCACTGGATCAGCACCACCGCCCGGTGGCAGACCTCAACCCGCGCTTCGGGCGGGATGTAGCCCCCCAGGTCGTCATAGACCGGGATGGTGCAGTAACTCGGGTTTTCAATCCACAAACCAAAGCTGTCCAGCCCCAGCACCATGGCGACAAAGCGTTCGCTCTCGATGCCCTGGATGGACAGCAGTTCGTAGGCCTCGCGATGCAGATGGATCAGCACTTTCGTGCCGAGCACCGTCTCCATCGTTATGGCCTGACGCTCAGCCATGGCCTAGTGTTCGCCCCCGGCCCCCGAGCCAAGCTGGGCCGTGAACTCCGCGAAGGCCGCCTTGAGCTTGTCGTCGATGCCCTCAAGCGAGGCCTTGGCCCGCAGCTCCAGCACCAGGTCGCCATACTTTTCCTTCAGCCAGGCGATCAGCCTGTCGGCGATGGCACGGGTCTCGCGGGCCGGGTGCTTGTCATAAACACCCTGCGAACCGGCGAAAATCGCCAGCACCTGCTCCTCGACCGGCACCGGCTGGTACTGGCCCTGCTTGAGCAGCTCGACCATGCGCTCACCGCGGGTGAGCTGGGCCTGGGTGGCGGCGTCGAGGTCCGAACCGAACTGGGCGAAGGCCGCCAGCTCGCGGTACTGGGCGAGGTCCAGCTTGAGCGAACCCGCAACCTTCTTCATCGCCTTGGTCTGGGCGTTACCGCCGACTCGGGAGACGGAGATACCGACGTTGATCGCCGGACGCACGCCCTGATAGAACAGGTCGCTTTCCAGGAAGATCTGGCCGTCGGTGATTGAGATCACGTTCGTCGGGATGTAGGCCGACACGTCGCCCGCCTGGGTCTCGATCACCGGCAGGGCCGTGATCGAACCGCCGCGCTTCACCGGCAGGTGCGTGATGCTCTCGCCGGTGTGCGGGGACTTGTGGAAGGCCTCCTGGTCTTCATACTTGTGGCCGGGCATCAGCGGGATCATCTGCCCGGTCTTGGGATCGATCTTGTAGTCCGCCAGCTTGACCGCGCGCTCCAGCAGACGGCTGTGAGCGTAGAAGATGTCGCCCGGGTAGGCTTCGCGGCCCGGCGGACGGCGCAGGAGCAGGGACAGGGTACGGTAGGCGGCCGCCTGCTTGGACAGGTCATCGTAGGCGATGAGCACGTCGAAGCCCTTGTACATGAAGTACTCGGCGATGGCGGAGCCGGCGTAGGGGGCGATGTACTGCAGCGGCGCGGGGTCCGAGGCGGTCGCGGAGACCACCACGGTGTAATCCATGGCGCCGTACTCCTCAAGCTTGGTGATCGTGCGGGCCACGGTGGATTCCTTCTGGCCCACGGCGACGTAGATGCAGAAGACCGGGGTCTCGGTCTGGTGCGTGTACTTCTGGTTGATGATCGTGTCGATGATGACGGCGGTCTTGCCCGTCGAACGGTCACCGATGATCAGCTCACGCTGGCCGCGGCCGATCGGGATCATCGAGTCGATCGCCTTGAGGCCGGTCTGCAGGGGCTGCTTCACCGGCTGGCGGTAGACCACGCCGTCGGCCTTGCGCTCCAGCGGGCGGCCCTCCGAGACCACGATGGGGCCCTTGCCGTCAAGCGGCTCGCCCAGCGGGTTGATGACGCGGCCCAGCTGCGCCTCGCCGCACGGGATCTGCAGAACCTTCCCGGTGCGCTTGACGTAGTCGCCTTCCTTCACCTTGGTCGCATCACCCAGCAGCACGACGCCGACTGAGTCCGCTTCGAGGTTCAGGGCCATGCCCGTCACCCCGCCGGGGAACTCCAGCATCTCCGCCGCCAGGCAGTTGCTCAGGCCGAAGACGCGGGCGATACCGTCGCCCACCTGGATCACGGTGCCGCGGTCCTCAAGCTTGAGCTCGGCGTCGTAAGACGCGATCTCCTGCTTGAGCAGCGCGGTGATTTCCTCTGGTCGAATTGCCGACATAACAATGCCTCACCATTTGTTCGGACGCCTGTGGCGGCCCGAACTTGCCACTGCAAATACCACTGCGGCCATGGCCGCAGCCCGCTTCAGTCCTCTCAGCCCTGGCGCACGGCGCGGTCCAGCCGGCTGCGCAGGGCAGTCATGCGGCTGGACAGAGTGCCGTCAAGCACCAGGTTGCGGCCCAGACGCACCAGCACACCACCGAGCAGCGCAGGATCAATCACTGTGTTGATCCTGAGCTGGCCGTAGGCGCTGAAGCGCTTGAGCTGCTGCTCAATGGCCTGGCGCTGCTCATCGCTGAGCGGGACCGCGCTGACGATCGTGGCCTCCTCGACGCCGCGGCTCTGGTCCGTCAGCACGTCGAAGTGTTCCATGATCTGGGGCAGCTCGCCGATCCGCTTCTTGTCCACCAGCAATTGCAGCAGGTTCACCAGCAGAGGGTCAAGGCGGCCGCCGAACTGCTTGCGCAGGGCGTCCTTCTTGCGCTCCACCGGGATCTGCGGGCTGGTCAGGAAATCGCGGACCTGGCGATCATCAAACAGGCGCGCCACCACCTTGGCCTCGGCGTCGATCTTCTCGACCCGGCCGGCCTCCTGGGCTGCGGCAAAGAGCGCCACCGCATAGCGCTTGGCTACCGTCGACAGCATGCTAGTTCAGCCTCTTCAGGTCGTCGATGAAGCCTGCCACCAGCTTGTCGTGCTGGCCGCGGTCCAGTCCGTCCTTCAGCACGCGGTTGGAGATATCAAAGCTGAGGCTGACGGCTGCTTCACGCAGCTCGGCCACGGCCTTCTCCTTTTCGCGCTGAATGTCTTCCTGGGTCTTGGCCAGCAGCTTTTCACGCTGCTGTTCGGCTTCAATGCGAATCTGCTCGGCCATCTGCTTGCCGCGGTCGAGGGACTCCTGCAGCTTGGACTGCGCCTCAGCCTGGATCTGCGCCAGATGGGCCTCGTAATCGGCCTTCATCCGCGCCACATCCTGGCGGGCCTCATCCACTTCGCGGAACGCCTGCTCGATACTGTCCCGGCGCTCGTCGACCACGTTCAGCACAGCGCCGAAGAGGGTCTTCTTCAGCACCAGCCACAGAACGATGAAGCCGATCGCGCTGGAGATCAGCAGCGGGAAGTTGATTAGCTTGAGAATTTCGCCCAAGGTTTCCTTCCTAGCCGATCTTGCCCATCAGGACAAAGGCAAGCACCAGGGCATAGATCGCCAGGGCCTCGATGAAGGCCGCGCCGATCAGCATGGCGGTCTGGATCTTGCCGATCGCCTCCGGCTGGCGGCCCATGGCCTCCATGGCGCCGTTGACGGCGTTGCCAATGCCAAGACCGGCACCAAAGGCAGCCAGACCCAGACCGATAGGCAAGGCCAGACCCAGTGCAGCTCCTGCTTCCATAACACTACTCCTCTTAATACAGTTGTTTAGGCGTGGGCATGGCCGTGAGAATGGCCATGACCGTGCTCTTCGTGATGGTGCTCGTCGTGATGATGCTCGTGGGGCTCCCACAGTGTTATGTACACCGCGGAAAGCAGGCTGAAGATCAGCGCCTGGACTGCACCCAGCAGCAGCCCCAGGAACAGGAAGGGAATATGCAGCGGAATGGCGATCGCGGTGTCGCCGATGGGGATCTGCAGCAGGCCGCCGAAGACACCCAGCAGCACGTCCTTGCCCAGGACGTTACCGAAGAGTCGCAGGGACAGGCTCATCGGCTGGATCAGCGCCTCCATCACGTGGATCACGATGAAGAGGATCGCCATGAAGCCGATCAGGAAGTACGAGCCGACGCCAAGGCCCAGTTCCTTGGCCGAGGGCAGCGCCCCCGGATAGTGCGCCAGATAGCCCATGGGGCTCTTGGCGATGGAACTGCCGTGGACATAGAAGAAAACCAGCACGGCCATGCCCAGGTTGAAGGACAGGTTGGAGGTGCTGGCGTGGCCCAGGAAGACAAGGCCGAAGAGGTTGCAGCACAGGATGTAGATAAACAGGGTGCCGATGAAGGGCAGGTGGCGGCGGACGTTCTGCTTGCCGAGGATGGCGCCGAAGAAGTCCTCGAAGAAGGTCACCACGATCTCGGCGAACATCGCCAGGCGGGTCATGCGCTGGCCCTGGGCCGGCGCGGCCCGCAGCTGTTTGCCAGCGATGCTGAAGACGATGATCAGCGCGATGATAATCAGGGCGGCGTAGAAGATATGCTCAAAGGCCTTGAAGGGGCCGCCCATCGGGTCATTCAGCCCGGTGCCGGCGATGGCCTCGTTGATGCTGTGGGCCGCCTCGGGGGCGATGCCCTCCACGCCGTGCGAGCCTTCCATCAGGTGATGGACGGTGCCCAGCAGGTCCGGGAGATGCGGGATCTCGGCGGTCTCTGCGCCATGGCCGTCCTCGCCGTGCGAGGCGTCAGAATGCCCGCCGGCGCCGTGTTCGTCAGCGCCGTGTTCGTCAGCGTGGGCGGCATCCGCATGGCCGTCGGCGGCGTGCATGTCCGCACTGCTGGAGCCCGGCTCATGGCCGTGGGAGTCTTCGTGGCCATGCTCCTGGGCGGCGGCCGGCAGCGCGAGCAGGCATGCGCCAAGCAGCGCAGCCAGTGCTGTGAAAGTCAGTTTTGAGAACCTGTTCAACCTTCCCCTCGCGTGCAAAGCCCGAAAGAGTGATTCGGAGAATTGGCGCCTGCCAAGCCGGCCATGGCCCCATCAGGGCCGGGGGGAAGAGGGGTCTTCCGCCCTGGGCCGCGCGCTAAGCCCGCGCACCACGATCACCACTGGAAGTGTGATCAGACCAGCCGCCAGGCCCATCGGCTCGAGGTAGTCCCTTGTGAAGAGCCAATAGAGCAGGAGGTAGGCCGCCGGAATCTTAGCACACGACAGGGCGAAAATGAATGTTCTGGAGCGGCCTTCCAGCCGCAGAAAGGCGCCCATGAGCCAGGAAAGCAGAATTGTGTTCAGGGCCAGCCACAGACAGCCCGCGCCAAAGCTGAAGGCCAGGGCCTCGTAGCCGGCGAGCGAGCCGATGAGCGCCCCGGCCAGGCCCAGCAGCGCGTAATCACGCACCAGTAGCCGGGAAAACATGCCGATATCGCTCACCGCAGGATTCTAAGGCCTGCCAAGGCCAGGCTTTGCGGTGGTACTGCGCTGGGTGCTGCGCGGTGGGAACTGCCCTCTGGGGAGCTCATGAATTCAGCCGGCTGAGCATGCGTATGGTGGAGACCAGGCCGGCCAGGGTGCCGACGAGGATCAGCACGATCATCCAAAAGCCGGTGCCGAGGCTGCGGTCCAGCCAGGAGCCGATCAGCCAGCCGCCCACCGGGCCTGCCGCCAGGGTCATGGGAATGCTCAGGCCGTAGGCCAGTCCGCGCATGCGCTTGACCCGGTCGGCCTCCTGACGCGCGTCGTTACGCTTCTTCAGGCGCTCCTGCTCGGAATCCGGATGCCGGCTGTATTTGAAACGGAAATCCATGCTGTTTCAGACTGCGCCAAACCCCTGCTGTGCCAGCCGGGGCCTAGCTCCAGCGGGATGTGCGGCGGACCCGCGGGCCCTCATCGCCGTCATCCTCGTCGTCGTCGACGGGATGCACGCTCAGGCCGGAGCCGGCCGGCGCTGCGGTGTCATCAGTATCAGCGGGCGCTGCGGCAGCCGGCAGCTCCACTGCTCCAAGGGGCTCGTCATCATACTGAGGCAGCCCCGGCCCCGCGGCGCTAAGCTGAGCATCGGCGTCCGGGTCCTCGTCCTCTGCTTCCTCGAAGAGCTCCTCATCCCCGCCCAGGGCTTCGTCAGCGTAGACCTCTGCGTCTTCTTCGCTGTCCCAGTCGGCCTCTTCCTCCAGCTCCGGCTCAAGGGCCAGGTCGTCCTCGGCCCAGTCCTGGTCATCGGCGCTGTCGTAGGGGTCGGCCTCTGCTTCATCCACATCCGGCTCCACACTTTCCCAGGGCAGCGCGGCGGGCTCGGCATCCAGCGCGGCGGAGGGACGGGCCTGGCTGAGGGCGGCGGAGAAATCGTCTATGTCCAGATCGCGCTGGTTCTGCTGCGCCTCCGCCGGCGGCGCGGGCTGCGGCGGCCGGGGCGCGCGGGTATCGGCAACCGGCGCGGCGGCAGGCGGGCTGCTTAGCGGCAGGACCGGGCTGAGCTCGGCCAGCAGCGGAGCGGCATGCGGAGCAGCGGGGCGCGCAGCGGGCTGCCGCGCGGCCGGGCTGAGATGCGGGCTGCCCTGCTCGAGGCGGGCCATGAAGCCAGCCAGCAGGCCGTAAAACTCGTACTCGAAGCGCTCGCGCTGGGCCTGCAGGTCAGCCAGGCTGGCGCGGATCTTCTCGGCCTCCAGGCGGGCCTGGCCGACGATGGCATCGGCCTGGGAGCGCGCGGCATGGGCCAGGTCGTCGCTGGTCTTCTGCGCCAGCAGCACGGAGTTCTTCAGCAGCTCCTCGCTGTCGCGGTAGCTGCGCATCTGGTTCTCCAGCTCTGTCACGCGGCTGCGCAGCTGGGCGATCTGGCTGTTGTACTCCGTGACCGCCTGCAGCACCGCCGTGCGGAAAAGCTCCACATCGTTGCGGTCATAGCCGCGCATGGAGATGCGGAAGGCGGCGTTTTCAATGTCGAGGGGGGTGAGGCTCATCGCACGTTCCGGGCCACCGCGCCCACCACAATGCTGAGGATGCTGAGGAATGCCACAGCGAGCATCGGCGAGAGGTCAAACATGCCAACCTGCAGCCGCATGCCGCGGAAGAGGCTGATGTAGGGGTCGATGATGCTCTCGAGTGTCCGGTACCAGCCGGCATAGCGCCAGGAGGGGTTAAAGCTGCCCAGCGACCAGACAATGATTAGCAGAATGTAGAGCTCAATTGCTCCCTGCAGGATCCTGACAAGCATCTCCACCGCCGCATTGTAACACCGCCAGCCTGCGCCGGGGCATTAGAGGTCAAAGTACTTATGGGGCTCATCGGGCCTTGGGGGCTCTGGCGCCTGGCCGGCGGGGACGGGCTGGGCGGCTGAATCACGGCGGCCGAGCAGGCCCAGATCGTTGATCTCGTCCAGCACTTCGCGCGGCAGGACCTCCTGCAGGGCAACAGAGAGATCGCCGCGGAAGCGCGAGCGCACCTGCGGGTCGTTCTCCAAGGCATGGCGGAAGAGCTCGATCAGACGCGCGCGGTCGCGGCCGGCCAGCTTGAGCATGGTCTCGCGCACCTGCAGGTTCTGCTCGCGGGGCAGCAGCTTCAGGGCCAGGGTGGCCGTCTGCTCCTCGGAGCCGACCACGCAGTACTTCAGCAGCACGCCGACCTTGCGCGGGCTGATGCGCTTGGGGATCGGCTGGCCGTTGAAGACGGCGAAGATGAAGTCGCAGTAGTCGCGCACGGCATCCTCACGGCTGGCGCCGTCCTTCTCATTGGTGGTGCCGACGATGGTGAGCTTCTTCTCCTGGCCGGTGAACTTGCGCACGGCCTTCTGCTCGATCTCGCCTGCGTACTCGGCCATGAAGCTGTCGCTGACGCGCTCGCCGCGGTAGTTAAAGATGTCGCCGCGCGCCAGATACTGGCCGAAGAGGCGCAGCACGGACTGCTCCAGGGCGGACAGCGACAGGCTGGGGCCGACGCGCGGGGCGTCGGTGGCCACAAAGCCCAGCAAGAAGCGGTCATCCAGCCAGCGCGAAATGTTCACTCCGGGCACGATGACGATGGGCGGCAGCCGGGGCCAGCCCTCGGCATCATGAGGGAAGCAGTTGGGGTGCAGCGAGTCCAGTTTAAGCAGGGCGGAAGCCACGTTCCAGGGGGTGGCGAAAGAGTCGCGCAGGGGATCTTCCAGGCGGGCAAGCTGCTCCGAGATAAGCACGGATGAGCCGCTGAGGGAGCCGCGGTACTCACTGACCAGGCTGGCCTCCGCCGAGCGATGCATGGCCTCGGTGTCGGCCAGCGCGCGGGCGAGGCCCTCGCCGCTGAGCAGCACCGGGCCGCCGTCATAGCTGGAGCGCGACTGCTGATCCGAGCCGGCATGGGCGATACGGAAGGCCTGCTGGCGGGCGCGCAGCATGCACTCCCGCAGATGGGCCGCATCGGCGCAGAGGCCCTCAAAGCAGTCCTTGAGCTCGTTCTTCAGATGCCGCAGCTCTGCCGAGCCGACTTCCTGCTGCAGGGAGGAAAGCTCATAGCCGGCGAGGTGTGTGTAGTCGGTCTGGGCCGCGGCCAGCAGCTCGGCGGCCAGACGGTTCAGCTCGCCGATCTCCCTGAGTGCCGGGGCGAGGCGCTCGGAGCGCAGCAGATCCATCATCACCCGGGCGTCAGAGGTAAGCTGGGCCTGGGCCGAGCGCAGCAGGCCGACGCTGTGCTCCAGCTCATGCCGCTCGGCGGTGAGGTCGCGGCGCTTGCCGCGCAGGGATGCACCGGGTGTTCGGCTGGAGCGCTCTGGGTCGTAAGGATCCAGCTCACCGCTGCCCAGCAGGTAAAGGCGCTGCAGGGGCATCAGCACCGCCGGCAGATCATGGAGGACCTGGGCATGCGCCTGCAGGGCAGCCGCTTCGTGGGCCTCAACATCGTCCGCCCCGGCAGCCGGCGTCCTGCTGCCGCTGTGCAGCCGGCGGCTGGCCTTGAGCAGCAGCTCAAACTCGATCAGCAGAGCCTGGTATAGCTCGCGCGGCAGCAGCTGCACCAGCTGCTTGCCGCCGCCCGGCTGGCTCAGCTCCAGCTCGTCACACAGCGCGCCGGTGAAGAGGAAGAGCTGCTGGGCCGGGCTGAGCTCGCCGCGGCTGGAGCTGAGCAGGGCGCGGGCAATGGCCAGCCAGGCGGCCCGCAGCTTGGGCGCCGCAGCAGCATTGGCATCGCCGCCGCGTTCGGCCTGCAGCGCCAGCAGCGCCTGGCCCAGCTTGGCCAGGGCCTCGGGGGCTGCGCCCTTTACAACCTGCTTGAAGTAATGGTTGATCTCCCGATCCTGCATGCGGCTCCGTCCACAGCGGTGCTGCTGCACCGCTCTACCGTGGTTTTATCGGCAGCTGCAAAGCAAAAGGGCAGCCCTTGCGGGCTGCCCTTTCTTTGAGACCAGTTGACTGGACTAGTTGCCGGCGATCAGGAAGCCGTTCTTGTCCAGGAAGTTCTTGGCTGTGTAGTCCACATCGAAGGGGATAAGGAAGTGCTCCCCGCCGATCGGCAGGCCGATCTCGTCAACATCCGCAGCGTTGCAGAAGACGAAGACGCCATTGAGGTCCTCCGGCAGGTTGGTAACCGTGTAGTTACCGTTGGCATCGGAGACACCAGAGCCATAGAACACAGCGTGAGCGGAATCCCAGACCTCGACCTGCACGCCCGGGAAGGGCTCATCCGGCGCATCCGGGTTGCTGATTGGATCCGGCCAGTCCTGCGTCAGGCGGGTGACGGTACCGCTGACCGAGAGGTTACCGCCGCCGCCGCCGCCCTTGGCGACGAAGTCGACGCCGGTGGCATCAGGCGGCAGGGAGACCGGACGGCTCGCGGGCAGGAAGGTGAAGTTCGCCATCGAAGGCACCACGGTGTGGGCGCCGTCGGCGACGCCGCCGATGGAGTAATCGCCATTGGCGTCCGTCGTGTCGCTCAGGGCACCGATGGTGACCGTCACGCCGGCGATCGGGGTGTCGCCGAGGTTGTCGTCATCGGTGTCTTCCAGCACGGTGCCGCTGACGGTGTTGTTACCACCGCCGCCGCCGCCGCCCTCGTTGACCTTCATGTTGAAGGTCTGGCTGAAGACGCCGCTGTTGGCGATCAGGTTGCCGGTACCGCTGTCAAGCGCGCCGGTCCAGAACCAGAAGGAGTAGGTTCCGGCGACCAGCTTGGCATCCTGGACCACGGCGAACTGAGTGCCGTCCGCGCTGTAGTGCTCAATGTCGTTGCGGACATCGACGCTGACATCGCCGTCCTTGTCCAGGCGGCTGAGCGGGAACTGCAGCAGGGCGCCGTTGATGTCAGCACTGACATCGACCGGATAGATCATGTTGACCAGCTGGGTCACCTGGCTGTTGGTGAAGGGGTCCGTGTACTGCGCGTTGACCACGAAGAAGAGGTAGGTCTTCGAGCCGGCCACGCCGTCAATCTGCGGGGCGACGAAGTCGAAGCCGCTGATGTCGGCGGTGCCGGTCTTGATGTCGGAACCCGTCGCCGGGACGACGCTGGAGACCACGGCCGAGCAGATCAGCGGATCGATGCTGGTGGCGGAACCGCTGGAGCCGGTGGGCTGGATGGTGACGAAGCCGGACAGGTCGTCGGCAACGCCGGCCGGGAGCGTGAACTCAATGGCCTCTTCCTCGCCAACCGGGGTGGCAGGCCAGGTGATGTTGGCGCCAGGGACCGCCACGCCGTCGCCGGGGGTGGAGCTGTTCAGCCAGATCTGGCCGCCGGTGTCGCCCAGGTTGAAGCCGCGGATGCGGATCTTCGAGCCACCGCTGGCGCGGCGCCAGGCGTAAGGACGCGGGGACACGGCAGAGCCGAGGAACTTGTTCGGGTCACGCACGACAGCCGGGAGCTCCTGGCTGCCGTTGACGACGCCGGTGAAGGGGCTGGTGTAGAAGGTCACACCACCGAAGAAGACGAAGTCGTTATAGAGCAGGGTGGTCGGCTCGTTGGGATCCGGCCAGCGGCTCCAGGCGTTCTCCGCGGCTTCGATCTGGCCGAAGTCCAGCGGCTCAACGGAGGTGATGACGATCTCGTCCACACCCACCACCTTGACGGTCGGGCCAAGGAAGACGGCCACATCGCCGGTGGTGTTGTCGGTCACCTGGACAGAAGTGCTGTAGTTGCCCTTGCTGTTATAGGTGTACTTCAGCGGCAGGCTGTTGCCGTTGACCGTGGTGGTCGTGTCGCCGCCGATCGGGAAGAGCTTGTAGCTGTAGTTGCCAGAACCGCCGGCCACCGAGACGTTGAAGTTGAACTCGGTCTTGGTCGCCACGCCGATCTTCGGCGAGACGTTGACGCTGCCCACCAGGGAGGTGGCCAGGGTCACGGCGAAGGGGGCGCTGGTCAGGCCGTTATCGGCGGTAACCGTCACGAGGATCGAGCTGGGATCGCCGGTGATCGCCGGGAGGGCGGTCACGGCAACCTGGGAGTCGTTCCAGGAAGCGACGGTCTGCGGGGCGCCGGTGCCGATGTTCAGGCGGCCGGTGCCCTGGGTGCTGCCGAAGTACTTGCCAAAGACGGTGACGGGCTGGCCGATCTTCAGGGCGCCGGGGGACACACCGGTGATGACCGGGGTGTTGGCGACGATGAAGGTCTGGCTGTCATAGACATCGCCGCCCACCGTGACGCGGATCGGGCCGCTGACAGCGCCGTCAGGGATGATCACCTTAACAAGGTTGTTGCTCCAGGCGCTCACCGGCAGGTTCATGCCGTTGATGCTGGCCTTGGAGCCGCCCTGCTGGTTGCCAAAGCCCTCGCCGACGATGTCGACCTGGGTGCCGATCGGGCCGTTGGCCGGCGTGATGCTGGTGATGGTCAGCTCGCCGCTGCCCGGAGGCGGCTGGGCGACGAAGGCCTTCAGGTTGCTCTTAACGCCGTTAACCTCAACGTACACATTGCCCGTGATGGCGGTAGCCGGCACGAGCACGGTAATGGAGGTGTTGGACCACTTGGGCTCGCCAGCGCCATCGTTGATCACGGTGGCTTCGACGACATCAGTGCCAGCGCCGTCAGTCGAGAAGAAGACACCGCTGCTCTCGGCGAAGTCGCCGAAGTTGATGCCGGTCAGGACCACCTCATCGGTGCCGCGACGACCGTAGTCCGGGGTGATGGAGTACAGGAGAGGAGTGCCCGGCACAATCTGGCCGATGATCAGCTGAGCGTTGGTTCCGCTCTGCGACACCTTACCATTCTGCTTGACCACGACAACGCCGGAGGTCATGCCAGGAACTACCACAGCCCGGATCTGGGTGTCGGTCCACGAGGCGATGCTGAAGTTCACATCATTCAGCTCAACCAGACCATTGCCCTGGCTGGCCCCGAAGTTTGATCCGCTGATCACAACCTCATCGCCCGCCTGCGCTGCCGAACGACTCAGGTTGAAAATGCTCGGCGCGATCCCATTGAGATCGTCGTCGTCATTCCCACCGCCGCCGCTTGAGCAGGACACAATGAGACTGGCCACAACCAATGCAAGCGCCCGCCAGAGCAGGCCGCTGTTCAGTTTGGCTAACATTTGCCGAAGCCTCCTTTATTGCCGGTCAGCACTCCAGTAAGGAGAAGGATAGATTGGATTATAACTGAAATCCCGGCAATGCAATACCGCAGCCGACCTTCAGGTCCGCACAGCTTTGCGCAGGAGTTCAGCGTCAGAACCACTTACCCATTATTGTTCTACCCCGCGACTGCCACGCAGCTAACTTGTGTTTAGCAATTTTGAGACAAAGAGCGCCGCAGCTCAGGCTTCCAGGCCGGCGGGCTCTTCCTGCTGCAGGGGCAGCAAGGCCAGGGGGTTGGAGCTGCCCAGGATGTCCGCGCCTGCGTCCAGCATCAGCCGGGCATCATCCAGGGTCCGGATTCCGCCGCTGGCCTTGATCAGACAGCGGTCGCCGGCGACCTGGCGCAGCAGCTCAACATCTTCCGGGCGGGTGGCATTGCGGGCATAGCCCGTACTGGTCTTCAGGCAGTGCACTTCAGCGGCCAGCAAAGTCTCAGCCGCGCTGCGGATCTGCTCAGGATTCAGGATTGGTGTCTCAATAATGCACTTCAGGAGCATCCCACCGTTGCGGCAGATCAGCATCAGGTCCCGCGCCTCGCGGGCCAGCTTGGCCCAGTTGCCGTTAACTATGGCGAAGAGGTCCATGACCACGTCCAGCTCATCAATGCCCTGCTCGGACAGCTCGCTGGCGGAAAAGACCTTGGCGGCAAGGGAATCGCAGCCCAGGGGATAGCTGAGCACACTGGCCACCCGCAGGTCCGGGTTGTGCTTCTTGACCGTCCCGGCCAGCAGCGCGGGAACGCAGATGGCGCGCAGGCCCCGGCTGCGCGTCAGCTCGATGGCCGACTGCAGGGCCGCTACGCTGGCATCCTGGTCCATTTTCAGGAAGGCGTTGTCAATCCGCCCTGCGATTTGCTCGTTGTACATGTGCCGCCGCCTTTCTCGGCGAGATTTTACCCCCGGGCCTTACTTGCCCTGCCAGATAAAACATTGGATAATTCCCTCAGGCTGAAATAAGCACCTTGGGGGTGTAAGCATGTTCAGGATTACCGCAGTTGCCCCGGCCCTGCGCAAAACCCTGCCTATCTGTCTGCTTGCCGCGTTGGCAGCAGGCTGTGGCTCCGGCAGCGGCGGCGGCCTGGACCGGGCCGCGCCCACTGACGCCCCCTCCTTCGAGGAGCTCTCCAGCCTGCTGCAGCAGGAGTTTGTACGCCTGGGGATCGACCCGCAGCGCAGGCCCGCAGCAGTTTTCGCCGGCGGCGAGGATCCGCGTGTGTTTGACCTGCGGGTGCAGACTTTGGGGATTGGCGAAGCGCCTGAGACCTTCAAGGTTGAGCTGAGCTGGACCGAACGTCTGGTTGGCGACTATGACGGCAACGGCCGCGTGACGGTTAATGACCTCACCCCCATCGGCCTGAACTTTGGCGCGCAGGTGGACTACGACGCGCCGGCGCTGCATGGCGGCTTTGGCGGCTGGCCCAGCGGCGACCCGGCCGACGACGGCTCGGGACAGGCGAACTGGCAGCTGGCCAAGGTTGACGGTAACGGCGACGGTGTGATCTCCGTGCAGGACCTGACCCCCATTGCCATCCACTGGCAGGAGAAGATTGACGGTTACCGCGTGTACCGCCTGGGCCCCGGTGATACCGAGCCGCAGCTGCTGCCCAATCCGCTGGACGGCGCCAGCCCCCTGACGATGGCGCGCGTGGACAATGCACCGAGCCCGCAGCGCTACAGCCTTGTGCTGGAGGAGCCCTGCAACGGCAGCTTCCAGTACAGCTATTTCGTGCTGCCCTATGCGGTGGAGGAAGAGGAAGAGGGCGACCGCTCGATTACCGGCTTTGCCGCATTCAACGGCTGTGAGCCCATGCCGGTTGCGCGCCTGACGGCCAGCCCGCAGTCCGGGGAGATCCCGCTGCTGGTGAGCTTCGACGCTACCAGCTCCACGGACACCGACGGCAGTATCAGCAGCTATGAGATCGATTTTGGCGAGGGCGCCGGCTGGGAGGCCATGCCGGAGGGACTTGCCGAGCACAGCTATGCGGTGGCCGGCAGCTTTAACGTTCGCGTGCGGGCCTTTGACGACGACAACAAGTTTGATGTGTCGGATGCGCTGGTGGTGACTGCGCTGGAGCCGGGCGCGAACCTGCCGCCGCAGGCCAGCCTGAGCGCCAGCCCGCTGAGCGGAGCCCAGGCGCCGCTGGAGGTGAGCTTTGACGCCAGCGCCAGCAGTGACCCCGAGGGCGCTGAACTGAGTTATCTGTGGGACTTTGGCGACGGTAGCACCGACAGCAGCTCCGGCGCGCAGGTGAGCCACAGCTATGGCGCCGAGAGCGCTTATGAGGCCAGGGTGACCGTGAGCGACGGCGCCGGCGGCAGCGCGGAGGCGAGCGTGACGGTGCGGATCGGCAACCCGCCGCAGGCCGTGGTGAATGCGGCGCCTCTGGCGGGCAATGCCCCGCTGCTGGTCAACTTCGACGCCAGCGCAAGTTCTGACGCCTCCCCCGGCAGCATCGCGCGCTTCCTGTGGGACTGGGATAACGACGGCCAGAACGACCTGGACAGCCAGACCAGCTCCGAGGTCAGCCACGTTTTTGAGCAGCCCGGCGATTACCTGGTGCGCCTGACCGTGGAAGACAACGAGGGCCTGGTGCACAGCGTGACGCGGGGCGGCGATTCGCTGCCGCTGCTGGTGCATGTGAATGCCCCGCCGACGGTGGACCTGAGCGCCGACCCGCAGGAGGGCGACAAGGACCTGCTGGTCAGCCTGCAGGCCAGCATCGGCGACAGCGACGGCGTGATCGCGGATATTGAATGGGACTTCGACGGCGACGGCAGCTTCAATGAGGCGGATAACGGCGAGGAGCTTGCCCGCTTCAGCAGCGATCAGCAGTATCTGTTCACCCAGGAAGGCAGCTATCTTCCTTCAGTGCGCGTCACCGACGACTACGGCGCGGTGAGCACTGACAGCGTGGCCGTGAATGTGACCGTCAACGACCCGCCGGTGGCGGCAGCCAGCGCCAGCGTGCTAAGCGGCATCAGCCCGCTGACGGTGGACTTTGATGCTTCAGCAAGCAGCGACGACCATGGTGTGGTTGTCTATGAATGGGACTGGGAGAGCGACGGTACATATGACGAAAGCAGCCCGACGCCGCTGGCCCAGCACACCTTTAACAGCGGCGGCCTGGTGCAGGTGACCCTGCGGGTCAGCGACGCCAGCGGTCTGACCGGCACCCAGATGCTGGACCTGACCATCGACCGCTGGGTCCACACCTGGGGCACCGCTTTGCCCGAGGGCCTCAGCGAGCTGCTTATAGATGGCAGCGGGGATGTGTATGCCGCCGGTCTATACAGTGGCGCCGACAATGATGAAGTGCTGCTGCTTAAGTTCGGAGTGGCCGGGAACCTGATCTGGTCAAAGACCTGGGGCGGGCTGGGTGATGAAAGCGTCCGCGGCATGTGCTTTGACGCCGAAGGCAATGTGGTCATCTGCGGCGACACTGACAGCTTCAGCGAGGCCCAGCGCGGCTACGTTGCCTCATTCAACAGCGACGGCGAGATCAACTGGCAGTACCAGTGGAACATTGCTGACGACCAGTCGCACCTTGGAGGCGTCTGCCTGCACCCGGGCGGCAATCTGGCCCTGGCCGGCGACTTCTCTGATGGCGGAGACAAAGACGCGGCCCTGCTGCTGATGTCCACCGAGGGCAGCCTGACCTGGCAGCGCTACTGGCGCAAGAATGCCGGTACTGAGCTGTTCAACACCCTGACCGCTGACGCCGACGGCAATATCTATGCCGTGGGCAGCCGCTTCGACGACCTGTCCGGGCCTTCGCTGAACGCGCTGGTGACATCCTTCGGCAGCGATGGCAGCCTGCTGTGGGATGTCCAGTACGACCGCAGCTCCAAGGCCGACAACGCAGACTGCGTGGCCTATGACAACCTTAGTGACAGGCTGCTGGTGGGCGGCTACAGCGCTTCGACCAACAATGCCGCCAGCAAGGACGGCCTGCTGCTGCTCTTTGCCCCGGACGGCATGCATCTTGGAGCCCTGAGCTATGGCGGGGCCAGCGAAGACTTCATCACCAGCCTGCAGTTCGACGCCGGCGGCGGGATCCACTTTGGCGGCTGGTCAAACGACCTGCTGTCAAGCGCGGGCCTGTTCAACGTGAGCACGAACTCCGCCCTGGATGCGGTGCTGGGCCAGTACCGTTATCAAAGCAGCGGCAGCGAATCCGCGGGCGGCTTTGCAGTGGACGGCGCAGGCAACATCCACTTCGCAGCGCGCAGCACGGGCAGCCCGGGCAGCATCAGCGAATTCAGCGGTGATTTCCTGACTGTCCGCAGCGCCAACCTGCAGGCGAACCTGGGCAGCGCTGGCGACATCAACGCGGGGCTGGTCAGCATTGACGGCACCGTGAGCACACTGAGCGGAAACCTGGACGTGGGCCAGCTGACCGGCGAAGCACTGCTGCTGCGCTGGGCACCCTGATACTCGCGGCGGGACCTAGAGGCTCAGCCGCTCGATGCGAACGCGGCCGATCCTGTTCTTCTCCACGCTGAGGATGGTGAAGCGCAGACCGTCGCAGTCAAGCTGGTCGTTCACAGCCGGTATCCGGCCCAGGGCGTCCACGATGTAGCCGCCAACGGTGTCCACGTCCTCAGCCTGCAGGTCCAGCCCCAGCAGCTCGGCCAGGTCATCCAGCGGGAGCTGGGCGGTCACCACATAGCTGCCGTCCTCGCGCTGGTGCACCAGCTTGCTCTCGTCGTCGTACTCGTCCTGGATCTCGCCGACGATTTCTTCCAGCAGGTCCTCGATCGTGACCACGCCCGCCGTGCCGCCGTACTCGTCCAGCACGATGGCCATGTGGCTCTTGTGCTTCTGCAGGTCGCGCAGGGCGTCATCGACCTTCTTGCTCTCCGGGAGGAAGAGCGGGTCCATCAGCAGCTCGCGCAGGGTGAAGTTATCCGTGCCGTCACCGCGGGCCAGGAACTCGAAAAGGTCGCGTAGATGCAGCACGCCGATGACGTTGTCGATAGTGTCCTCGTAAACCGGGAAGCGGCTGAAGCGCGCACCGGCCACCTCGGCCAGGATGCGCTCCGCCGGCCAGGAGATGTCAAGCGCGACCACATCCGGCCGCGGCTTCATCACCTCGCGCACAGTGGTGTCGCCCATTTCAAGGATGTTCTCGATCAGCTCGCGCTCGGCGGCTTCAACTTCCTCGCCGGAGGCCATGGTGATCTCGAACTCCGAATTGTCGTCACCATTGCGCGAACCCTTCTGAAGGTTGCCCCAGGGGGTCAGCACGCGGCCCAGGGCCACTGCTATGCCCACGCCCCAGCTCATGCCGCCGCGGCGCGGGCCGGCCTGCCCGGCCAGGCCCAGCAGTACCGAGAAGACCAGGCTGGCAAGCACGGCAAAAAGGAAGCCATCGCCCCAGAAGTTCAGGTAGCCCGGGCTGGGAACAGCGTGACCCAGCTCGCCGAGTGAGTCCGCCTCAAGCCAGAGCACAAAGCGCCAGACGGCGGTGGCAAGCACCAGCAGCAGCACAGCAGCCTGCAGGCAGCGCCAGGCCGCCGGACGGGCCACGCTGCGGCTTTGGATGCCCAGCAGCAGCCCCTGCAGCAGTACCCCGCAGCCCAGGGAGAGCAGGATCGCCAGCGCCAGCCAGATATAGTCGGGCGGGCTCAGGAGCAGCGCCAGGCAACTAAGCGGTATATCATCACTCATAAGTTAAAGGTGTTCGTGAATTGGTTTGACAGCATGAGGGCAATCTCCTTGTACAGGGCTAATGCCCGTAGACCCTGAGCCGCAGGCCGAGGCCGGCCAGCAGTTCATCGGCCCTGCGCTGCATCCGGGCTTCCTCGGCATCAGTTTCGTGGTCGAAGCCTGCCAGGTGCAGCAGTCCATGGGTGATGAGGGCGATGCACTCGTCCTCGACGCTGTTGCCATTGCTCCTGGCCTGGCGCTGGGCGGTCTCCCAGGAGAGGGCGATATCGCCGGCGTGCAAATCGGCAGCTTCGGAGCCAGGCCCCGCTGCGTCCGCATTGGCCGGGAAGGAGAGCACGTCGGTGGGCCGGTCCACCGCGCGGAACTCACGGTTCAGGCGGCGGATGGATTCGTCTCCGGTCACCCGCAGGGCAACCGTCTGGCCGGGGAAGAGGCTTGCCGCAATCTGCTCAGCCGCGCCAACCAGGCGCGACCAACTTCGCGGCGGTACGTCCACCTCACTGGACGCGTCCAGATGCTTAGTAGAGGTTTCCACTAATAAGCCCAAGGCTGGATTATAACAGTCTGCCCGCCTCCTATAATCAGGCTGTGATAGCGCCCCTCAAACTGCCCGGGCTGGCGGGTCTGGCCCTGGCAATACTGATTCTCTGCGCGGGTGCCGCGAATGCGGCGCCTGCTGCTGCCGCGCCGGACAAGGCAGTGCAGCCGCCGGCAGCCGTGGATCCCGGCAAGGGCGGCGGGACCAGCGCCAGCGGCCAGGGCCAGGCAAAGCGCAGCTATGCCCCCGCGGCGGCCATGACCACGGGCGCTGACCATGGCAGCTATACCTATACCGCCCGGGTGATCCACAACGACCGCAAGTACATGTCCTATGTGAAAGGGAACATTGACCTTGCCAGCGGCGATTTCTTCGAGGAGATCACCCAGAGTTACATCCTGGATTTCAAGGTGATGCCCGGCAAGCTGGAAGCCGCGCCGCAGGCCATGCCTTCCGTGTGGCAGGTGGCGGGCCGGCCGGCCCAGCGCTTTGGCTCGGCCACGGATGCCAACTCCCTGCCCTCTTTCGGTTCCTCCCTGCTGCGGCACTTCATCATCGGCCAGGTGATCGGCGCGCCCCAGAGCATCAAGGCCGGGACCTGCTATATCGCCCAGCAGCTTGAGATTGACACCATCTCCCTTGACGACACCGGATTTGAGATCGTCGGGCGCTACCGCGGCGGTCCGCTGGTGCTGGTCGGCTCGCGGCAGCTTGTCAACGGGCGGCGCGTGCCGCGTGACATGGCTATCCTGGGGCCTACGGGCGAGCTATACCAGTACTTCTTTGAGGACTTCCACTACAGCGATGCCGCGCTGAACCCGCCGGTAGCGCTGCCGCAGTTCAACAGCGCGGATTATGTGAGCTTCCCGGAAGGCGAAGCCCAGGCCGTGGCGATCCGCCCGGTCAAGGACTGGCTGGTCTTCCAGGCCAGCCTGCCCAGCGGGCGCCAGCTGAACCTGCTGCTGGACTCCGGCGCCGACACCATGATCGTGGACGATCTGGTGCTGGAACTGGACGCCGGCCTGACCGCCAGCGGCGACACCACCATGGAGGGCGCGGTGGCCTCCAGCCGGATGAAGCTTTACAAGGGCTTCAGCTTTAATGTCGGCGGGGTGGAGTTCCGCAACCTGCCGGTTGTCGGCGGCACGATCACCAACATCGCCTTTGGCGCGGGCATGCGCATCCATGGCGTGGTGGGCAGCGAAGTGCTGCAGCTCTGCCGCCTGGACCTGGACCTCGACAAGGGCCAGATGCGTCTGCTGCCCGCCAGCGCCGCGCCGCCCGCCGGTAATCCCCTGCCCCTGACCTTCATCAACGACTTTCCGCATGTTGAGGCCGAGGTGGCCGGCAAGGGCAAGGCCCTGATGCTGCTGGACACCGGCCAGCGCTCACCGGTCTCGGTCAACCTTGACGCGCTGCAGGACTACAAGCTGGACGACAGCCTGGTCATGGACGGCTTCCTTGGCGATATCGGCGGCTCGCTGCTGCCGCGCTACATGCTGGAGAAGCTGGATGTCACCCTGGGCGGGCAGACCTTTGAGGAGAAGACGGTGGATGCCGCCCCGGAGGGCACATACCACTACAACGGTGTCCCGGTGATCGGATCCATCGGCTTCTCGCTGCTGGCCCGGCACTATGGCGGCGTTACCTTTGACTACCACAACAAGTACCTGTACCTGCGCGACCCGTCGCAGCAGCGCGAGTTCAAGACCTCCACGGAGGCCTGGACCGCCTGGCAGACCAAGCACTATGACCCCGCGCGCCTGGCAAAGAACCTGGCGGATGAGACGCAGAAGACGGGCTATGAACTGCTGGCAGCGGAGCTGGCAGAAACGGCTGCGGCGGCCGCGCCTCCGCGCGACCCGGTCGAGGCCCTGCTGGCGGATGCCGGTCTTGCGGATCCCGCCCAGCAAGAGCCCACGGCAGGCGCAGTGGACTCTTCATCAGCCGCCCAGCAGCAGGACAACAGCGGCCCTGCCGCCAGCGGCCCGGCTGATCCCGGCGCGCCAGCCTTCCGCCTGGAGGCCCGGGAGCCGAAGGCCGCAGATTCGTCCACAGCAGCGCTGGATCCGGCTGCCGAGGAAACCGCGCCTGGCGCGGAAGATTCAGCCGGCCTAGGCCGCGGCTCGCGGCCACCGGGAGAAGTGCTGCCGCCCATGACCCTGAAGAAGACCAGCCGCCGACTGCAGGGAAGCGATGCCGTGGCCATGTCGGGGGCCGGCCTGAACAGCGGCGAGCTGTGGGGAGCACTGAGCGGCCCAGCCCAGCTGAACCGTGCCGGCGAGATCGGCCCGGACAAGGAGCCGCCGGCCTGGCTGGCGGGGCTGCGCAGCGCCGGGGCGATTCTGGCCGGCGCCCTGCGTGCCGCGCTGCGGCCCTAGGCTGTACTTTCAGACGCCTCTTCTTTGGCCTGCAAAATGTGGCCCGCCGGCCGTTGCAGCGCTTTTGAAACGCGCCCTGCGATACCTTCCCGCTTATGAGCTAGAATGCTAGCGTGCTCGTGGTCACCCGCAAGCCGGGCGAGAAGATCGTCCTGGGCCAGAACTATCTCGTTGAGGTAGTGGCCGTGGAGCGCGGTGTTGTAAAGGTCGCCCTGAATGTGGACCAGCCGGTAACACTGATGCCGGGCCGCATTGAAGTTGACGGCAGCACCGAACCGGGCCAGCAGTCGCGCGTGATCCAGGTCAGCCGCAAGGTGGATGACAGCGTGGTCATCGGCACAGAGCCCGACCGCCTGATTGAAATCCTCATTGTTTCAGTCAAGGGCGAGGCCGTGCGTATCGGCGTGAAGGCACCGCGGGACGTGCAGGTCTACCGCGAGGAAGTCTACGAAGAAATCCGCCGCCAGAACATCGCCGCCGCGCAGCCGGTTGAAATCAACCCTGAGGGCCTTGGCGGCCTGATGGACCGCCGCTAGGCCGAGTGAATCCTGCCTGCAGGTGCAGGCCGGCCGGACCTAACTCCTGTCCCCCGGTACCGCGTTACCCATACCCCTGTGCACGGCTTTCACGAAGAGGTCGAGCTGGATCGGCTTGGCCAGGATTTCGCTGACGCCCAGTACTGCGTAGTCACGGCTCAGTTCGGCTGTGATGTAAGCGCTGCAGACGATGATGCGGCTTTCCTTGTTCTGCTCGCGGATCGCCCGGACGCAGTCCAGGCCGTTCATGTCCGGCATCTGGTGGTCGACGATTACCAGCGTGGGCCGCAGGCTGATGGCCATGTCTGCGCCATAGACCCCGCCATCGGCGACAGCCAGCACCGGATAGCCCAGCGGCTCGATGAAGGAGCGCAGGCGCATTTGCAGAACTTTTGAATCATCAATGATCAGCACACCGCGCCGCAGGGGCTGGTCGCCCAGCGGAGCCGGCTTGTCAAAGACCGGGCCCGGACCAGCGGCCGGCGCCGGGGCCGCGGGGGCAGCCGCCGGGGCTGGCGCGGCAGCGGCCTTTGCCAGCTGCTTCTTGAGCAGCTCGATTTCAGCCCAGGCATCACCAAGCGAACCGAGCAGTTCCTGGATGATGTCCTGTGTGATCTGTATCCGGTCTTCCGCCGAGTTGTCGATGCCGTTGTGTTCTTCAGTTCCCATAGGTGTCACGCATTATATGCAAGTCTTGCCGCAGCACAGCCAGTCCATTATCGAGCAGGCCGGGGCTAATCTTCATTATCGGGCAGTGCCGATCTGACCCGCGAGAGCTGCCAGGTATAGGCGCGGCGCAGTTCCACCAGGCGGTCGCGCAGGTCCTGACTGGCGCGGCTCTCGCCGGGATAGTAGTCGAAAACTTCTCCGCTGGCGTAATCTTCAGTCTCCTGGCCCGAGAACCGGCCCGGCTCCGGCAGGCCCCAGTCCACGATGGCGTAGATCCGGATCTCATGCGCGCTGTCATAGGGCTGGGCGTAGAAGCGCGGCATGCGGCCTTCGGCGGTCAGCCTGTAGAGGCCCTCAACGCCGCCGTCCTTGGCGCTGGACAGCTTCAGGCGGTCCCAGTTCTCATTGAAGGGCTGGTAAGTCTCATGCGGGTCAGTGTCATAGGCGTCCTCTTCCGACACGGCATAGAGGACAAGGGTGGGCGCCATGCGGGCGGGGTTGTCACTGATCTCCACTTCCAGCTCAAGGATAAAGCTGTCGCCGGGGTCGAAGGTGGAGCTGTTGCGCCCAAGGGCCGGGTTATAAAGCAGCATGTCGCGGATCTCGACGCGGGGCAGCTCCGGGCCGCTGACGCTGAAGTCCAGCTCATCCTTTGCCGGCAGAGATCCCTTCAGCGTTACTTCTACCTTGCAGCTCAGGCGGCGCTCGGCCAGGCTGTCGCTGGTGGCCATGATGTCGTTGAGCACCAGGTCATGGGTGCCGGCCGGCAGCTTGAAGCGCACCTTGTGCTTTTGCACGGTCTTGTCGTCCTCATCGAAGATGACGAGGAATACAGTCAGGTTCTCTTCTGCCTTGTAACCCTCAGCCTTGACCTGCACCACCGCGCTGATTTCCCGTACATCCGGATAGCCAAACTCGGTCTTTCTCTTTTCTGTCCGGTCGTCGGGATAAAGGTAGAAATCCAGGATCTCCAGGCTGCGGCTGCTTTCAGCGGCGGCGGCCGGGACAGGCAGGCAGCCAAGCAGCAGGATGGCGGCGAGCACAGCAAGACCAGGCGGCAGGGGCACAGAGCTCTTCATCGCAGCAAAGGCTAACACAGGTGATTCAGACGCGAAAGCAGGGCCGGCGATGCAGCAGGGGCTCATTATTGCGCAGGCTGTCTATGGGATAATCAGGGTGCCCCGCCCCTGAAATGGCCTGCCATTCAACAAGCTGGGCCGGCAGCACGTCCGAGATAGCGTGCAAGAGGAAGGCGGGAGCACTTGAGCCAGCGGGGCCGCGGGAACAGCATCTTGGCTGCAGCACTTTTCTGCCCGCCTTTGCTGGCGGCCGTACTGCTGCTGTGCCTGTCCGTCCTGCCCTTCCCTGCCCTGGCCCAGAACACCGCCGAATCCAAGCCCGCCCCCGCAAAGCCGCGTCCGCGGCCCAGAAAGGACGCAGATAAAGAGGCTGAAGAGAAGAAGGCCGCCGAAGAGAAAAAGGCCAGCGACAGAAAGGAAAGCGCTGATGCTTCCGAGAGCGGGGCCGCAGCGGATGAAGCGTCCGAGGCGCAGGCGAATACAGCGGAGGCCAGCGCCAAGCTTGATGCTGTGGCTGAAGAGAGCGCCGAGGCCGCCGCGGAAGGCGGGCCTATGATCCCTGACATTGACGAGACCGGCGAGGCGAGTGTGAACACCGCTGAAGGTGGACGCCCGCAGATACAGACAGCCCTGCCCGAGGATGAGCAGGCGCCGAACGCCGCCGAATCCCGGCCGGCAGCCGGCGCGGCCGAGAACCTCGCCGAGGAAGACGGCCTGCCGATCCCGGGCCTCAAGGAGCCCTTTGACCTGATGCGCGGCGGCGCGGTGAGCAGCGGCAAGCGTAATGGCGATGGAAGCGACGGCGTGGCCGAACCACCGCTGCCGGAGATGATCCTGCCGCAGCCCGAAACCGTCGCCGGCTCTGCCGAGGGCTACCAGCCCCCGGAGATCAACCTGGTGGTGCCGAGCCTGCAGCCCATCCCGCAGCCCCCCGGCGATAGTGACTACATCCAGCCTGAGCGCGTGTACCTGACGGACCGCCCGCTGCCCGCGCTGGACGAGACCGAGACCGACCAGGAGCGCATCGCCCGCAGCATTGAGGAATCGCTGGGACTGTTGACCCTGACCGGCGAGCAGCGGCCGCCCGAAGGAGTGGAGATCCCGCTGCCCAGCGGCGTGGTGACCTTCAAGGCCAGCGATGCCTTCCAGTTCGACCGCCGCAACCGCATCCTGACTTTTACCGGCAACGCGGAGATCATCATCGGGGACATCGCCATCTGGGCGGACCTGATCGAGGTCAACGACAGCGCAGCCACGACTTATGCCAAGGGCTATGTGGCCCTGCAGCGCCAGGATGACATCCTCTACTGCGACGAAGCCTATATGAACTATGACACCGGGACCCTGGAGCTCTTCTACATCGAAGGTAATACCAGCGGCCCCAAGGTGCAGGGCAACGTCTACTTCTTCGCCGACCGCGCCTATGGCTCCTTTGACCACCTGACCATGGAGCATGTGGAGGTTACGACCTGCGACCCCTTCTGCGGCGGCCCCAAGGAAGCGCACCTCGGCGCGCACAAGGCGATCTATAAACGCAATACCAGCATCGTGCTGCACGACGTGTGGATCTACGCCCGCGAGAGCAAGATCGGCTATGTGCCGGTGCTGGCCTTCCCGCTGCGGCGCATTGACGACCAGCTGGACATTGACGAGGAAGAGAGCAACCTGCAGCAGAACTACGGCCGCAACCGCACCGACGGCTGGTTCGCCAAGTATGCCTATACCTACAGCACGCGCTATGCCGAGAACGTCAACGGCCCGCTGCTGGGCGTGGCCAAGCTGGACCTGAGCCAGCGCCAGGGCCCTGGTATCGGCGTGCGCCAGGACATCTATACGCCTGCGCTTGGCGTTACCACCGTGCGGGCCTACTACCAGCGCCAGTGGGAATGGCTGCGTCAGGAGAAGGACGGCGTGGTGGCCAAGCCCTCGGAGAACTTCGACTTCGAGCTGAGCCAGGAGCTGAACCTTTCGCGGCACCTGACCGGCTCGCTGAACATCGACCGTTCCAATCAGGCAACCTCCAGCCGGCCGGGCGTGACCACCCGCAACAACGACTGGCGCAACAACTTCAGGCTGAACTACAACAACAAGGACACCCGCATCGGCATCACCGCGGACCAGACCATCACCAAGCGCGGCGGCACCACCGGGACCGGCGGCACCCAGAGCCTGCAAAACGAGAACTCCAACATGTCGGCGGCCTTCACCCTGGAACAGGACCTCAGCGATGAGCTGAAGCTGCGCTATCGCACGGACTACAGCTCAATCAAGGGCAACACCAGCCAGGCCGGCATCCCCGCGGACCAGGAAGGCAACATGAGCGCGGAGCTCAACTTCACCGGCAAGCAGGGCACGCCGCGCGAGGGCTACCAGTCCACCCTGCGCTACAGCAAGCAGGGCATCGACTATGACCGCGACAAGAACAACACCAGCCAGGACGCCCGCCGCACCATACGCCGCGAGATCCCGAGCTTCCAGTTGATCTTCCCGCGCGACCTGATCCAGGACGGGGCCTACTTCCAGAACTTCCAGATCAACCTGGATAACCTGGTCTCGGGCACGCGGCGGCGCCAGAGCAATGCCTTCCGGGCCAAGGCCACCATTGGCGGCCGCGACACCTTTGAGTTCTCCCGCGCCAGCCGGCTGGATACCAGCCTGGACTTCAACCAGTACCTTTACGACGATGGCAACGCCCAGTACACCCTGGCCCCGCGCCTGAACTACAAGTACGATGACGGCCGCTGGTTCAACTTCGCCCTCAACTACCAGCTCAACTTCCGCCAGGGTGTGCGCAACCCGCCGGTGGAGGGCGACCGTACCTTCTATGACAACCGCCTGTCCTGGAACCTGAACATGACCAACCATCGCTCATGGCGCTGGGACATCAGGGGCGGTTACGACTTTGAGCACATCAACGTGAACGGGCGCAAGCGCTCCTGGCCGCTGCCGACCACCACCAGCAGCAGCTTCTACTGGGACCCCAACGACACCTTCACCCTGCAGCACACGGTGTCCTATGACTCGGCCTCGCGTTCCTGGCGCCCCAGCAACATCAGCGCGCGCTGGCACTCCGCCTACACGCGGCCGGACGGCTATTACAACTGGTACCTGGCCACCCGCCTGGAGGCCGACACTGACTACTGGCAGCTGCACTCGCTGCGCAACATCGACACGACCTGGTACAAGAACTGGGGCAGCGGCTGGAGCACAGAGCTGACCACCAGCTGGCGGCAGTCCGGCAGCGACGGCGGCATACCTTCAGATGTCGGCGACTTCCTGGACGATTACGTCAAGCGCATTATCGTGCGCAAGGTGAACTGCTGCACCACGATTGAAGGCGGCTGGCGCACGGGCATCAACGAGGTCTATGTGAACCTCTACCTCAACGCGCTTCCGCAGTACCCCGGCACGGTCGACACGCGCCGGCTCTTCGACGACGACATGACCACCGACTTCCTCTTCCCGACGGAAGGCCTGCTTAATGACATTCAGACGGATGTCTTCGGGACCAACATCCCGCTGGGCGCCCTGGGCTTCTAGGAAGCCCTTGCGCGCTAGACGCCTGTCTGACGGCCCGACACGCTTTCGCGGGCCAGGGGCAGCAGCTCAGCAAACCAGGCCGCGGCCTGCTCCTGCTTTTGCGCCAGCTCGGCCAGCGAGGCCGTGAAGGCGAGGCCTTCCAGGCGACGCACGACATCCGCGGGCAGGTAGAACTCCAGATAGCGCAGGTTGAAGTTGTATTTCTCCGGGTCGTGGATGATGCGCAGCACTTCCACCAGCGGGCGGATGGTGAAGGCCTGATAGAAGCCCAGGGCGTCAAGCGCGCGGCCCCGGAGCACCTCTTTCTGGACCAGCGGCTGGAAGAGGGGGAAAGTCACTGCCAGGCTTTCAACGCGGGCTCGCAGAGTCTCCAGATGCGAGGGCATGTCCAGGCTGGTAGCTTTGATCAGGCCAGCCTTGTCAAAGAGGATCTGCGGCTCGCCGTGCAGTTCCCGTTCCGTCAGCTTGAAGTCCGCACCTGCCTGGATGAAGACCATGTCCAGCATGTGGAAGGGGCTGGCCTGGCGGAGCTGGTAGAAGCACTGGCTCTGGCCGTGCCAGGCCGGCTCAGGCACACGGTAGCGCAGAGCGATGCCGCCCAGCTCTTCCAGCAGGCTTTCAAGGAAGCTGAAGGCGGCTTCAACCTGCCCCGCTGCAACAAAACACTGCAGGTCGATGTCGCTGTATTCGTCGGCGCGGCCAAAGCTGGCGCTGCCGCCTTCCCAGAGGGCCAGGACCCAGGGCTGGGCCTCGAAGGCGCCGGCCAGTCTGCCGATAACTGTTTTGCGGTCCAGGAGCATGCTGCATCCTCTCAGGGTTGTGCTTCCTATGCAGAGCCTGTGGCTGCCCCAGAGGTTACAGCAATCTGTTAACGATAATTACGATAGTGTTTTGATAATATGCTTGGAGGCGATGTAGATGCCACACCCTGACTTGCAGCAGGAAAGCAGCGGCTGGACCTGTCCGGTCTGCTCAGCCCAGAACGAGCGCGACAATCTCCTGTGCAACGCCTGCGGCTTTGTCCGCGACCTGGATTTTCCGATGGACGACGAGCTGCCGGAAGAGAGCGGCCCTGATGAGCCTTAAGCGCCGCCGGACCCCGGCCGGATTTGCAGCCCGGTGCAAACATTGCCTTCAGGCTTACGTCCATACATGGCCGGTGCAGCGAACCTGGGCCCCGCGCCCCGGGTCTGCAACGGCGTGAGAAAATGCTGAGCCAATTCCGGCCCGTGTGCCGCCAAAGGAGTCCTGTAATGAGGCGCATCCTCGCCCTGTTAGCCACCGCTTTTGCCGCCCTGGCCCTTGTCCATTCAACGGCCCGGGCCGCAGACAAAGAAGAGGGCAACTACATGCTCGGCAGCCAGCTGGTCATCACCAGCGCGAGCCAGCTTGTGGAACCCGCACGCGGCTGGTGGGCCGATCTGCTGCCGCTGGACTACAACTTCGGCCAGCTCAATCTGGTGAATGCTGTCAACGCGAGCCGCAAAGCCCGCGGCGTGGCAACGATGATCGACGTGAAGAACTACCCCATCGCCGTCGGGGGCGAGATGCAGGTTGAAGGCGGCTGGGACTACACCATTGACTTCAACCGCATGAGCCCGGAGGATGTGGACGCCGTGCTGGCCGCTTTCCCGATGAGCGGCAAGCTGGCCGACACAAAGATGCGTGTACGCCCGCTGAACTATGGCTATGTCTATGCCCACAGCGACAACGGCAACCCGGCGGAGCTTGTCTGGGAGGGCCAGACCATCAGCGTGGCCTGGGGCGAGAGCTTTGACTCTGTCTATGGCAAGGTCAGCAGCATGCTCAAGTCCCTCGCCCCGGATGCGAGCTTTGACCTCAGCCTGAACCAGTACCTGCCGGCCAACGGCGTGAAGAGCATGGATGTCAGCGTCAGCGTCTACCTCAATGGCGCAACTTCCCCGCCCTTCATGCCTTACGCGGAAGGAGGGATGTAGCTCCAACCTTGAACTAGAAAACAGAGGCGCCGCGAGGCGCCTTTTTCTTTCTTTCTCCCGATTCCGTTTCCTGCAGCTGCAGAGCGGGTATACCCCGAGGTCACCAAGCTGGCCCCAAACAAAACTACTCTCGGGGGAGAACTCCATGAACAACGGCAAGGGCCTCGGCTCACAGAACCTCAGGCAGTACACGGCGGGCCTGCTCGCCATCTTCGCGCTGGTCGCCGTTTGCGGCCTGGCCCGACCGGCCGCGGCCGCGGAGGGGATTGACTACAACTCAAGCCGCTCAAACAAGACCAGCGGCCTGGCCGACCCGGGGCCTGGCGGCGAAGGCGGGGGCGCTGGCAAATCCAGCCCCAAGCTGGCCGAGGCCGTTTTGAAGGTCGAAGAGATCGACGCCATGGTGGCGGCCCTGCAGCTGCAGCTCCAGGCGCTCGAGACAGCCTGCTATGACCTGCAGGTCCTCAGCACTGAGGTGGACGAGGAAATGAGCGAGGACAGCGAGGCAAGCGCCCAGGAGCTGGCCCAGCTTGAGGAGGCGCAGCGTATCTTCACCGAGCAGATCGCCATGCTGCTTGACGAGTCCTCAATCTCGGTGGTCAGCGGCGACCTGGCGAAGAAGAAGAAGGACAAGGAGCTGCAGATCGAGAGCTGGTCCTTCGGGGCAAACAACGCTGGCATGGCCGTGAGCGTTGACCCGCTTATGGAGAACCTCGCGAGTCTGAACGAGGTCTTCGCGTCCCTGAAAGTTGCCTATCAGGAGGTCAGGGGCCACATGACGAAGCCGCGATCCAACATCCAGAATAACTGATCGTCCTGGCCAGAGCTCAGCGGCCGCGACTTTTCCTGCCAAGCGCCCCGGTCTGGTACGCCAGCCGGGGCGTTTTGCTTTGCGGCTGTCTATCGCGGTCCAACAGCTGATCTGCATGCCAGTCCCTTACGAATGCCGCAGGCGGCATGCGACGCAGGCAATGCGAGTACAGCGCTCCAGGCCCACACCTGGCGATTGTCAGGCTGCTTGACTCAGCTTCCGGAAATGCTTCGTTCATCTTTCACAGATTGGTTTAGCGGTCAGGTGCGACGGGTATTAAAGCCGGTTCCGCAGGGAGCCCCACAAAAAAAAACAATATCTCGGGGGAGTAGTCATGACACGCAAGAGCAATGCTCGCGACATCGGCCTGTCAGTACTTGTAGCTGCCGGAGCCGCCTTCAGCCTGGCCCTTATCCAGCCAGCCAATGCCGCCCAGAACAACAACACTGTCCGCTCTAACCGCACCGAGAGCCGCAGCTCAGAGGGCTCCGGCGGTGGCGGCGGTGGCGCCGGCAAGGTCAACGTCCATGACATCAGCATCATGAAGGTGCATGAAGACATGGATCTGACCCTGAGCCAGCTTGAGAAGATGCTCGCGGATCTGCAGGGACAGATGTCCCAGCTGCAGTCCCTGAGCTCCTCGGCCCAGGAGATGGCTACAGCGATCGACGAAGAGAGCGCTGCTACCGCAGCGGCCAGCAGCGAGGAACTCGCCCGGCTGGAGAATGCCAAATCGGCTTTTGAGGAAGAGGTTGCCAGCGAGCTGGAGAGCGACATCGCTTCCTCGGTGACCAGCAGCCTCGACCAGGCGGCCGCTGCGGCTGCCGAGGGCGCCTCCCAGGAAGAGAGCAGCCTGAGCACCGAGATGGAGGAGCTGAGCTCCATCATCAGCTCACTGCAGGCAGCGATTGACGAGCTGAAGGGCAGTACTGAAGCCGCCAGCGCACGCAGCAAGGAGATCAAGATCCGCGCCACCCAGAACTCCCAGTCGCTCTAAGCGGCTGCCGCCATCAAAGCAAAAGGAACAATGAAATGAACAGCCACAAGAACATCCGCAACCTGGGCCTGAGCGCCATCATCGCCGCTGCCGTCGCCTTCAGCCTCGGCATCAGCAACCAGCCCCAGGCCGCCGACAACCAGAACTCCAGCCGTTCGAACAACGGCTCGCCTTCTGACAGCGCTTCCCCGCCCAGCACAGAGGAGCTGAGCGAGACGATGAGCCAGATCGACAGCCTGATCAGCCAGATCGAGGACGGCCTGACCCAGGCCAGCTCACTGCAGGCGCAGCTTTCAGAGCAGAGCAGCCTGCTGAGCGAGGCCCGCGCGGCCTCCTCCGAGGGCAACGAGGAGATGCTGACCCAGATCGAAGAGGCCCGCCGGGCCTTTGAGACCAGCGTCGCCCCCCTGCTTGACCCGGCAACCGTGGAGCAGGTCAGCCTGAACTTCACCAAGATCGAGTTTGAGTACAAGCCGCAGCGCGAAGCCTCTGAAGACGATGGCATGGACGATGAGATTGAAGAGCTGTCGTCCTCAATCTCGGCGGCCCTGAGCGCCCTGGAGTCGCTTAAGGCAGGCTCGTCTGAGCTGACTTCGACCTACGACCTGAAGGCCGCCAAGAAGTAGGCGGAACCTGGCAAACCTGAAACAGCCCCGCTGGCCCAGTCTGGTGCCGGCGGGGCTTTTTGGCCTGAATTGGCCTGAACAGAGGGCCACAATAGTCATTATGGCGAAATTTCCCTGGATTTTGTTTAGACTGTAGCGGGGCGGGTATTACTAGCGGTTCCGCAGGGAGCCCCAATTACAAACATCGGGGGAGTAGAAATGACGATCAGCAAGCACACTCGCGACATCGGTCTGTCCGTCCTCGTGGCTGCGACAGCCGCCTTCAGCCTGGGGCTCGGGATGCCTGCCTATGCGGCTGATGTGAAGAGTCCGCGCGACTCGGCCAGCGGCCAGGCGACCGGCAAGCGCCAGCACAGCCCCACCGCGCCGGATACCGGTGCGACTGAAGAGGAGATGGGCGCCCGCATCAGCGAGCTGGATGCCCTGATCAGCTCCCTGCAGGAGCAGATGACCCAGCTGCAGGCCCTGTGTGTTTCGGCCCAGGAAATGGGCCAGGCCATTGACGAGCAGGCCGCCGCCTCCAGCGAAGCCAGCGCGGAAGAGCTGGCCCGCCTTGAGAATGCCAAGAAGGCCTTCGAGGAAGAGGTTGCCAGCGAGCTGGAGAGCGATGTCGCCTCCGAGGTTACCTCCAGCCTGGACCAGGCGGCCGCCGCGGCTGCCGAGGGCGCCAGCGCCGAGGAGTCGAGCCTCAGCTCCGATCTGGAGTCGCTCAATGAGATGGTCAGCTCGCTGCAGGCAGCGATTGAGGAGCTCAAGACCCAGTCCGCCGCCGTCAAGGCTGGCTACGACCTGAAGAAGAACGAGAAGGTCTAAGCCCGGCCCGAAGCAGCCCAAGGCAGCCTGGCTGCCTGCACCCAACACACAAGGGAGAAAGGAAATGAACACGAACATCATCAACAAGCTGGGCCTGAGCGCAGTCATCGCCGCCGCCGCGATCCTGAGCCTGAGCCTGAATAACTCGGCCTATGCCGCCGATGACCACAACTCGTCCCGCTCGAACAAGTCCTCCAGCTCCGCCGACAGCGGCGGCGGCGAGGTCAGCGTCGAAGCGCTGAGCGAGACGATGAGCGAGATCGACAGCCTGCTGTCCCAGATTGAGGACGGCCTGAGCCAGGCCAGCTCACTGCACGCCCAGCTGCTGGAGCAGAGCAGTGTGCTCAGCGAGGCCCGCGCCGCCTCTTCCGAGAGCTCGGCGGAGGCCCTGACGCAGATCGAAGACGCCCGCCGGGCCTTCGAAGCCAGCGTCGCCCCGCTGCTGGACCCCGCAACTGTTGAGGCCGTCAGCCTGCACTTCCAGAAGATCGAGATGGAAGCCCGCGTGATGGACGAAGACAGTGATGACGACGGCCTGGACACCGAGATCGAGGAGATCTCCAGCTCCCTCTCCGCCGCCCTCTCCGCCCTGGAAACCTGCAAGTCCTCTTCTTCTGAGCTGATCGCGACCTACGACCTGAAGGCCGCCAAGAAGTAACAAACTGCAAACCTGCAAGGCCCCGGGCATCCCGTGATCGGGACCCGGGGCCTTTTGCTTGTGTGCGATGTCTTATCCTGTATCGCCGGGCATGTACATCCAGGCCTGAGCGCCGGTCATGTTTGCAGCGGCGCTGCATAGGGTATTAAAGTCGGTTGCTACCCGGCAACGCATGAACCTGCACAAGGGGGAACTGATGATTAACAGCACAAGCCTGCGCCTGGTACTGGCGGTCTTCTTCTTTGTCCTGCTTGCCGGCGGCAGCCTGCAAAGCGCCAGCGCGGCTGAAGGCAACCAGAACGAAGCCCGCAGCAACAAGTCCCGCGGCGGGATCCGCGCGGATGATGGCAGCGGCGGCGGCGGCAGCGGTGGCAGCGCCGGCGACGCGATCATCGAGAACATGCGCACACGCATAAACGAGCTTGAGGAGCGCCTCAAGAACCTGGGCATCCTGTCGGCGCAGGTTGACCAGGAGCTGGCCGCCATTGACGCCCTGCAGCAGGAGATCAGCAGCCTGAGTGTCCAGGCGCGGGATGCCGCAGAGGCAGAGGCCGCCGCTGCCGAGGACCTGTCAGCCCAGTATGAAGAGGCGACGCGCGTCTTCAATGAGCAGGTAGCCCCTGTGCTGGACCCTGCAGTGGCGCAGGCCGTGCTGGCCGCGCTGGACGGCGCCTCGAAGGAGGCGGGCAGGATGCGCAGCTCCGGCGGAGTGACCGTGGCCAGCGGCGATGTGAACGGTGACGGACTTGACAGCTCGGTCAGTGAAGCGCTGGACGAGATCCGCGAGGCGGCTGCTGACCTGAAGAAGGTGGTCGAGAAAGCCACCAGCGGCCTGAAGGACACGCTGAAGACACAGGTCTAGCGGCTGTGGTCCTGGCCTGCCAGAGGCTGGCCAGCCTGAATGAGCAAAGGGGGGGCGGAGCCAGGCTCCGCCCATTTCTGTTTCTCATCAATGCAGATCAGTCCACACTTCAGTACGGGTCAGTCCACGCTGCCGTCGCCGCTCTTGAGCGTAATGATCGGCCGCAGCTCGTGGACAACCTCGACCAGCTCGGCCTGGCGGGCCATGACCGTATCGATGTTCTTGTAGGCCATGGGGGCCTCATCAAGGTAACCCGCGCTGGCCGTGCTGAAAGTTCCCTCCAGCGCGGCCTCGAACTGGCCCGTGTTCAGCTCCCGCAGGGCGTGCTTACGCCCCATCGCGCGGCCCGCGCCGTGGCTGCAGGAGTGGAAGCTCTCCTCATGCCCGCGGCCGCGCACGATAAAGCTCGCCGTGCCCATGCTGCCCGGGATGATGCCGGTCTCACCCTTCCGGGCCCGGGTCGCCCCCTTGCGGTGGACGATCACATTGCGCCCGAAGTGGTGCTCCAGGGCCGCATAGTTGTGCGGGATGTTGATCATCCGCGCCTCGTCGAACTCAATGCCGAGGCAGGCCAAAGCGCTGATCAGCATCTCGACGCGGTTGGCCAGGGCGTAGGTCACCGCCCAGCTCATGTCGTACAGGTAGTGCTTCCCCTCTTCGGTCTCCAGCGGCAGCCAGCTCAGCGCGCGGTTGGGGCGCGTGGACTCCCAGCGCTCGTTGAGCACGCAGGCCAGGCGGTCGTAGTGATCGGCGATCTTGAGCCCGATGTTACGGCTGCCGGAGTGCACCATCAGCCAGACCTGGCCGTCTTCGTCGCGCTGCGCCTCCAGGAAGTGGTTGCCACCGCCGAGCGTGCCGGCCTGGCGCACCAGCATGTCGAGCAGATCGCTGAACTTCTGCGCCGGCTGCATCAGCGGGTAGGCATGGAAGCCGTCAATCTCGGCGCCACTCGCGGCGAAGCGCGTGACCAGCCGCTCCCTGCGCTGCTCATTTTCTTCGCGCTCAGCCTTGCCCGCCGCATTGTGGCAGCTAAAGCCAACCGGGACAGCCTTTTGAGTGCGCGCCAGCCACTGGGCCCAGAACTCGCGCAGCTTCAGCTCGCCCTCGAACTTCAGGCCGGTGGGGTAAGCCGCCATGCCACAGCCGATATCGACACCCACGCAGTTGGGGACCACCGCCTGTTCCAGGGCCATCACCGCGCCGACCGTCGCCCCCTTGCCGTAGTGGCAGTCGGGCATGATCGCCAGGTGCCTGAAGAGGCGCGGCATCGAGAGCATCTCGCCGATCTGCGCCTGGGCGTTGTCGTCAATGTCGTCGACCGGCAGCCAGAGCTTTGCCACCCGGCCGCCATTCGCGATGACATGCCGGCCAGGGCGCTGCGAAGGCTGCGCAGACTCTTCCGCAGCCGCAGCAGCAGGCGCAGCGGCTGCACTCAGCGCCGCCGGCTCAATGTGCTCAGCCCCGACCTCAGCCGGGCTGATCTCCTCGGACCACATACATCCATCCTCCCAGTGCGGGCCGCGCTTTATCTTGGCCGGCCGCACCGTTAAGCTCGCCGCGCTTGCGGCGCAGTTACGCGCCCGGCATATACGCAGCGGCAAGAAGCATGATACCCGTTTTGCAGGCTGCGGCATCAGGCAGGTTCCTTCACTGATCGTCAGCGAGGCTCCTTCTGCTGCACGGGAGAACGTTTGCCTATAATCTCCAACAGTGCGCGCGGTATACAGCAGGCCGGGAGATGTCTTGCGGGGCTGGGCCGATTCATGGTCCAGCCGGGCGGATAACCCGCTACTGAGCTACTGGGCTTCGCAGGACCTCACTGCCCGCAGCATGCTGCCCTGGTACCGCCGGTCGCCGGGCCTCCTGCTTGCAGCCCTTGTACTGAGCTGTGCGGTTTGCGCCGCCCTGCTGCTGACCGAGAGCATCCAGCAGGGCAGCCTGCCAGGCTCGCTGGACAGCCTGGTCCGCGGCGAGCGGATCATGCAGCTGCAAATCAGCATCTTCCTGCTTGGACTGCATCTGCTGGCGCTGCTCTGGCTGGCCAGTGCCTTTGGCGCCGCGGCCGCCCTGGCGCTTGGTTTCCTCGAGCCCCAGCCGCGCCAGGTGCTGCGCCGCAGCCTGGATGACCTGCTGGCAGTTTCGGCCCTGACTGAGCAGCAGCTGCTGCTGGGCCTGCTTCTTTACAGCCTGCGCCGGCTGGCTTTGCCTTTGCTGCTTGTGGTCGGCTCAGGAGCCCTGCTGTGCTACTTCGGCCAGGACACCTTTGGTATCAGTCTGGCCAGCTGGGAGTTGACCCAGGCCGAAACTGTGGCGGTGGGCCCGCTGCTGCTGGTCGGCATCGGCACCCTGCTTAGCGCCTTTGGCGGCTGTCTTTGCCTGCTGCTGCTTTTCGTCAGCCTCAGCCTCAGCGCCGGCCCATCGGCCCTGCCCCAGAGCGGCGCCTGGCTGCAGGCCCAGACGCAGCTCTGGCTGGTACCGCTGGCGCTGGTATCGCTCGCTGGCCTGCCATTCATCCGCGAGGACGAGCTTTTCGGCGGGCTGGATGTGCTGCTGCCACTGGCTTTTGCCGCCTGGCTGCAGATCATTCTGGGCCTTTATCTGGCCCGGCGCTGGCCCTGGCTGCGCCTGCTGATCGGGCACAGCATCGCCGGTCCGCTGTTGGCGGTTTTGGTGCCGCTTTATGCAACGCTGCTGCTCAGCGGCGAGCTGCTGGCCCCGGCCAACGCGCTGGCGATTGCCGGCTTCTCTGTGCTCTTTGCCCTGTCCAGCTATAACCCGCTGCCCTTCCTGCTGCTGCTTGGCGGCGAGCAGTCCACTGCATTCAGGGTGCTGCTCTGCTTTGCCGCGATTCAGCTCCTGTCACTGCCGATCCTGGCCGGACTGGCCCGCGACGCCATCCAGCGCCGCAAGTGGGAGGGCCGCTGATGCCGCGCCAGGTAGAACAGTCCTTTGCACAGAAGCGCTTTGAGCCGGGCTGGATAAAGCAGCAGCGTCGCGTCGAGCTTGCAGTCTGGGCATTCCTGCTGGCTGCGCCTTTGCTGCTCCTGCTGGGGCTTAATGCAGGTCAGCCGCGCTTTGACCCGGCGGTGGCCGGTATTGGCAACCCGGTCTTTGATGACTTCATTCAGGTGCTGCTGCGCGACGGCGGACTGGACCAGCCCATGGCCCTTATCTCCGAGCTGCGGCTGAGCCCGGCCGCCTGGGATGAGCTGGCTGCGCGGCACAGCAAGGATCCTCGCCTGTATGAGCTGCGAGCCCTCATTGTGGTACCGGAGCCCGGCAAGACTGAGGATGAGATGCAGGACTTCTTTGAGTTTAAGGACGCTTCGCGGAAGGAGGCCCTGGCCCTGCTGCAGGAGCGCGGCCTGCAATCAGTAAGCCTGGAACTGTTTGGATTGGAGCAGCAGCACCGGACCTGGCTTGAGGAAGCGACGAGGGAAATGGAAATGCAGCCGCCGGGAGCCGGGGCCAGCCGGGCGCAGATTGACCTATATAGCCTGGCGCAGCACCAGCATGCCCGCGCAGCTCATGGCGCGCAGCAGCTGGCGGCCTATGAAACTCTGGCGGCCCGGGCGCCGGACGAAGGTGCTATCTGGTACTCACTGGCCCTTCAGGATTGCGAAGCCGGGGACTGGAAGGCTGCCGTGAAGCATCTGGCCCGGGGCAATGATGCCGCGAGCTGCAGCGCGCTGCGCGGCAGCCCGCTTGAGGACTACTACCTCGCCTGCGCGGCAGGCCGGCCACCCGCCGATCCGCTAAGTGGCGCCTGCCTGGCCAGTCTGGAGAACGTGGCCCAGCGGGCCAGCTACTACTCGCGGCGCTGGCCGCTGGAAGCCTGCCTGCAGTATTGCCAGGACAGCGGAGACCACGCGCTGCAGGCTGAGCTGTTCATCGCCCTGTGCCGGATGGCCCGCGCGCCGGGCTGCAGTCCCATGGAAAGCATGTTCTTCCTGCACCAGATCGACTCGATGCTCGCGGGCTATCGCAGTACGCCGCAGATCACCAGCAGCGACCCGCGCCTCAGCCGCCTTGAACAGGAGCTCAGCAGCGTCAAATCCCAGATCCGCAGTTTCTTCCAGAACAGCGCTACCCGCGCCAACTGGAACAGCGGCGGCGGGCCACTGCAGAATCTCCAACTCCAGCTTGTGCAGCGCTGGCAGGGCTATTCCGGCCAGGGCTATGAAGCTGACATGTATCAGGACTCCCGGGACTGGAACCACCTTCTGGCGCCGGGAGGCAGCATCCATGAAGCGCTGAAAGGAATGGAGGACTTCGACTGGGTCAGCCTGAGCTGGCATTCCGGCGGCCAGGGCACGCCCGCCGCAGCCGCTCAAGAATAGCCTTGCCTGGCGCGCAGGCAGATTGGCCCTAAGGCCTATAATCGCCGCATTGCAGGGCGCATTCACCAGCCCGTCAGACTTGCTGCGTCTATGGCGCAGCGCTTTGGCGACCCGCGCTGAGAACCCGCTGCTGCTCTACTGGCGCCGGCTGGACGCCCAGCGCCACGCCCGCAGCCCCTGGTACGCCCGCAGCCCCGGCATGATGCTGTTCGCGCTGCTGCTGCTCATACCCTTTTGTGCCTTTCTCGTTGTCACGATAGATTACCTGCTCAGCCTGCCGGCCGAAGGGATCGCGCGGATGCAGATGGCGCAGAGCGTTGTGCGGCCCATACTGCTTACCGCCGGGCTGATTGTGCTTGCTGCGCTCTTCTTTTATCTGCTCTCAGCCCTGCAGGACTCCGCGCGGCTGGCGCTGTCTTTTCTGGAGCCTCAGCCCGCAGGGCGCATCCACAAGAATCTGGATGACCTGCTGGCAGTCTCGCCACTGAGCAGCGCGGAGGCCCTGCTGGGGCTGCTGCTGCACTCGCTGCGGCGCCTGGCCCTGCCGCTGGGCCTGCTCTGCCTGGCCTGCGCCGGCTTCTTCTGGTTTGCCTTTGAGGACATTGCCATCCCACTGGATGTTTCCACGCTGACTGAGCCTTCAGGTGCAGCCCCGGCGCTGCTGCCACTGATCGCACTGCAGACCTGGGCCTCCGGGATGCTGGCTGCTCTGTGCAGCATCCTGTTGCTGACCAGCCTGAGTGAATCCGGGCGTGCCAGTGTGCTGCCGGTCAGTGGACCTTATTTCTTCTGCGCCGGCCAGGCTTTCCTAAGTCTGCTGCCGGTGTCAATCGCCATGGACAGCTATCAGCCCTATGGCCCCTATCTGGCGGAAAGCGCCGGGCCCTTGCTGGGCCTGAGTGCCTGCTCTGTGCTGCTTGGCCTGCTTGCGCTGTATCTGGCGCGAAGGCTGCCCTGGCTGCGCCTGGCTCTTGGTCACGCACCGGGCCTGCCCCAGATGGCCGTCTTCGCATTGCTCCTTGGCTACAGCACTCTGGCAGGAGAGGAGAGCATCGCCTTTGCGCTCCTGCCGGCCGTGTTGGCCTATCCGGTATACCTGCTGAGTGTGTTCAATCCCCTGCCGCTGCTGCTCTGGCTGGGCGAGAAACCGCTGTTCGCGCTGCTGCTCGGTGGGCTGAGCCTGTGTTTTCAGCTGCTCTATGCCCTTGTGCTGAGCGGCTTCGCGCACGACGCGATCCAGCGCCGCAAGTGGGGTGCGGGCTGATGCGCGGGCGAGGGTCAGTGCCGAAGCAGAGATACAGCCTGAGCTGGCAACGCAGGCAGCAGCTGTACTGGATCAGCGCATGGTGCGGGCTGGCTTTGATTCCTGTTGCACTGATTGGCTGCCTTATCTGGATCGCCCGCCCTGCCAGCGTCAGTATTGACGCTGGTGATGAGCTGCTGAATGAGGCGATAGGCCTGTCGCTGGCAGCTGGCGCGGGCGGCGGGGAAGGCTTCCTTACATATCCTTTGCAGATAAGCGGCAGCAGCTTGGAACAACTGGAGCGCAGATATTCGGCACATCCGCGCCTTCAGGAGTTTGCCACTTTTGTAGTTCAGGATGGTCAGCAGTCAGAATGGATCTACGGCCGTCAGCGCAATCCGATGCTGCTGCAACAAATTCGCAAGGGAGCAAAAAGCCCGGCCCTGCTCTGGCTTGGCCTGACTGAACAGCGTGAGTGGTGGAGCGTTAAGCTTGATTGCTTTGCGGATCTTGATTACACGCGACGCAATTCAGCGAGCTACAACGCCGAAGTACTGAACCGCCAGCTTGAGGCAGCGCTGCAGCAGGAACATGGGGCCGAACTTGCCGCCTGGCAGATGGAGCTGGAAGGCCTGACGCCGGACAATGCTGTCTGCCACTATTACCGCGCCGCGCGGCTGGCGGAGACTGGCTATACAAAGGAAGCCCTGGCTGAACTGTCAGCAGGCAATGCCCTTCCGGAGTGCCGCTTCCCGCTGCGCTATCCGATTTCGCTGCTGCATGAACAGATCGCGAGCGGAACGCAGCCCCGGGACAAGTCCCTGGGCGCGCTGCTGGCCGCGCTTGAGTACTCTTCAGAGGGCAGAATCGGCAGCCTGCACGAGGAGTGGTACTCGCTGCTCTTTACGCAGTTGCTGGCGCAGCAGGATGTTGAGGGTATCGGTGTTCTTGAGACTGCTTTGCTGCGCCTGGCCCGGGCTGAAGGGGTTAAGCAGGAACACTGCGGCGAGATACTTGACTTCCTGAGCACAAGCACGGGGACCTTGGGCGCCACCAGTGCAGGAGCGTCAGGCGGCAAAGGGTCGACCTTGCAGCAGCACTGCAATGACATTAACTCCCTGCGCGTGCAGCTTGGCTTTCTATACAACCAGGGGCTGGTTAATGTGCCGGCCGGCGGCCAGTACCAGGGCCTGCGGGCCCTGCTCCTTCAACCTTTGATTTATGAGGACTATGAGCGCCTTGTGCGCGAGCAGTACTACTCCGACGCGATTAAGTTCCGTCGCGCAATCCAGCCCGGCGGCAGTCTGAATGAGAAGCTGAAGTCGCTGGAAGGCTTTGACTACAGCGCCTGGATCAAAGCCAGCCCGGGCGGTCTGGTTGCAGCCCGCCAGTAACAGAAGTAGCGGCAGCTTTCCCAGCGAATGGCTCGGACCCGCGAAGGCCTTGACGAGAGGCGCGTTGGCCAATAAAAGCGGCCGCCACCTGGAGCTGGCTGCCATCCTGCCCACCCTGATACCTTGATGCCTAGCTACAGCGGGCAGCTATTTGCCAGCTGCGGTCGAGCTTTAACCCCGCAGATCAATCGCCCGGTGGTACTGGATAGCTTCTGCGACTTGATATTAGTGTGTGATTCTCGACCTAGAATCCCCCGCAGACGTGGCGGCTCTTAACTGGGTTCGTACACATACCTGACATCTGTGCAGGTCAGTCAGCCTGACTCCTCATCACAGCAGATCGCGACAACAGAGTAGTTCTACAGACTCCCGTGATTGCTGAGCTCTCCCATAACTACGCAAACAGAACTCCCGTAGGAGGAATTCGCCTGATTCCGATAAATCCGAGAATAACGATATTGACAATCTATTTTATTCTGGTATTCTAGTACTTGATTGCGTCTTTGGAGGAAGGCATGCCAAGGGCACTCAACATTTCAGAAGCGGCCGCCATGGCCTTGCATACCATGGTGGCTTTGGCCGGCACGGAGTCAGCTCTGACTTCGCGCGAACTCGCAGCCCGCCTGACCCGCTCTGAGGCCCACATGTCCAAGGTGCTGCAAAGACTGGTAAAGGCTGGTTATGTAACCTCAATCCGCGGACCACACGGCGGATTCATGCTGTCGCGGCCTGCCGTAGAGATATGCATGCTTGACATTTACGAGGCCATTGACGGCAAGGTCGGAGATGTCGCCTGTACCCAGACGCCGCCAGTCTGCGACGGTGTGTCATGTGTCTTCGGCCGCCTGGTAAGTCTGATCAACAGACACGTCAGGGAGTACCTTGGCGCCATCCGTCTGGATGAGCTCACATTGATCGCTCCAGGCCAGCTAGTGCGAAACGGTCCTCCGATAGTCCTGAGCAAGGAGTGCTCCTGCGGCGGCAACTGCGCCTGCTCAGACCGCAAAAAAGGCGCATCGGGCGGCAAAGCTGAAAAGATCAAGCGCATCGCCGCTGCAATGAGGGTTCCAGAATGAGCGATCAGATCTATCAAGTCAGCCTGCCGGACACGGCCTACTGGACTGGGCGGATTCCCTGCCAGATGGCTTGTCCTGTTCTTACCGACTGCGGCCGTTATGTCCAGCTCATCTCCGAGGGCCGCTTTGAAGAAGCATATTTAACCGCGCGCGCCCCCAACCCGACCGCTTCAATCTGCGGGCGCGTTTGCGCGGCGCCATGCGAAGACAAGTGCCGTCGGGGTCTGTTCGACGCGCCGGTGAGCATCAGGTCTCTGAAGCGCTTTGTGACCGAGCGCTATGGCATTGAGTCCCGACAGCCGGATACGCTGCAACGCCTGCTTGAAGGTGAGAAAGACCCAGGCAACAAGTGGCTCTGGCACCTGAGCAACTTCCCTGAAGAGTTGCGTAAAGCCGGCGCGGACAGGAAAGTAGCCGTCATCGGTGCCGGTCCGGCCGGTCTGGGGTGCGCACATGACCTGGCGCTGATGGGCTACAGCGTGACAGTCTTCGAGGCAACTTCACGCGGCGGCGGCATGGCCTACCACGGCATTCCGGAAGTCCGCCTTTCTCGCAGCCTACTTGAGAAGGAGATCGACTTCATCGCCCACCTCGGCGTTGATTTCAAGTACAACACACCGTTGAGCAGGGAATATGGCCTGTCCGAGCTTCGCGCTGAAGGCTATGAGGCGGTCTTCCTCGGCATCGGCCTGCAGAAGGGCCGCGGCCTGAATTGCCCCGGAAGTGATCTGGACGGCGTGGTTCGCGCAATTGAGTTCCTCATCAATATCAACAATGGTTACCGAGTGCCCCGGGCGAAGAAGGTCCTGGTTCTGGGCGGCGGACTCGTTGCCTTTGACGCCGCGCGAATGGCGCTGCGCGCCATGACCGCCGAGGAGGCCCTTGACGAGCAGCAAGGCAGCAGCCTGCACACAGCGATGGACGCGGCCCGTATCGCGGCCCGTGCCGGAGCGGATGTGACGCTGGCCTGCCTGGAAAGTTATGCCGAAATGCCGGTAACCAGAACTGAGCAGGGCCGCGAGGAATACGAGGACACCGAAAGGGAAGGCATCCGATTCCTGATGCAGAGGGGAGTCGCCAGCCTGATTGGCGACGCAGGGCAGGTACAGAAAGCACGGCTGATCGGGGTGCAGCGCACCTATGATGAGGCCGGCCGCTTTGCACCTGTTTTCGACGAGGCGGTCCAGGAGGAGGTCGAAGCCGATCTGGTGCTCCTGGCCATTGGACAACAGGCTGACCTGGACTGCTTCAAGCCCGAAGACGGACTTGAGTTCACGCCCCAGGGGACGATCAAGATTGACAGCGAAAGCCTCGCGACGTCAGCGGCCGGGGTCTTCGCTGGTGGCGATGCCGCCTTCGGTCCGCGTAATTTGATCGACGGCGTGGGCGACGGCAAGCGAGCGGCTCGTTCCATCGATAACTATCTGCGCGGCAAACGGCGCACGATCCGATTCAATCTGCGCTTTGAGAAGATCCCCACCCGCCGCTTTGAGCGTCCGGAAGACTATGACCAGGTTGTCCGACAGGCCCCTCCGACCAGTGACCTTGGACGCCGAAGCGGCATCAGTGAAGTCGAATACAGCTATGAAGAGGCACAGGCTATGCAGCAGGCTGAACGTTGCCTGGCCTGCCACATCCAGACCATCTATGACCCGCAGAAGTGCGTCCTGTGTAACCGTTGTGTTGATATCTGCCCGACCAACTGCCTGAAGCTTGTCCCCTATGAGCAAGTTCGCATCGATCACCCTGACATGGCCCCACTCTTGGAGATGTCAGGCGTGGATGCGGGGCAAACGCTGTCTGTAATGCTCAAGGATGACGAACGCTGCATCCGCTGCGGCCTCTGCGCCATCCGATGCCCGACTGACGCAATGACCATGGAGGTGCTTTACTATGATCAGCGCTAGGACCAAGTCTGGCGCGGTTCGTCCTGGACTGGACCATCCTGTTCAGAACCCATCCAGGCTGCAGCAATCACGGCGCGACTTCATCGGTACGCTGGGATTCGCGACCGCTGCGCTGACCTGCGCGGTGCCGGCATGGATGTGCCTGCGCGCGTACGTTCCGAACGTACTCTACGAGCCGCCCCGACGGTTGAAGGTCGGTCCGCTGGCCCGATTTACTGAGGGTGCGACTTACCTTCCCGACCAGCGTGCCTTTGTCTTCCGCGAAAAGGACACGCTATTCAGTATCGGCGCGCGCTGCACACACCTGGGGTGCACCGTCCAGCTGGCGAAGATGCCGGAAGTCGAGGGCGGCTATGAGTTCCACTGCCCCTGTCACGGCAGCAAGTTCAGGGCCGACGGCACCAACTTCGCTGGTCCGGCGCCCTCGCCGCTTCCTTATTACACACTCGATATCGCCGCCGAAGACGACCAGCTGATCCTTGACATGTCTGTGCTGGCCGATAAGGGCTGGCGACTCACGGTGAGGAGCTAGGAATGGAGGGAGAAAAGAACAGATCTGTACCTGTTGACGTGGCCGCCAGCCCTGTTGACGCTGGATTGCCGGAGCCGCTCGGCCATGCCGTGGCCAGCGCGCCGATTGTCGCCTTCAAGCGCCGGGGTTTCCGACTTGAGGATTGGACCTGGAGCTGGTCCCCGCGCAGCGACCGCGAAGCCGGCGATGCTGTCGTCACCAATTTCATGCTGCACTGGTTCCCGAACAAGGTCAGTATGGAAGCGCTTTCAACCCGCTACCACTTCTGGCTGGGAACGATAAGCGCGTTCCTGTTCCTTTACCTCACCATTACCGGCATCATTCTGATGTTCCTGTATGTGCCATCTGTCGAGCGGGCTTATCAGTCGATCAAGGACATTGAGTTCGCCGTCAGCTACGGATCCTTCCTGCGGGCCACGCACCGGATAGCCGCGCACCTAATGGTGGCCTGCGTGTTTCTCCACATGGTTCGGGTCTTCCTCACGGGCTCATATAAGAACGGGGTATTGAGCAGGCAATTCCGGCCACTCAACTGGTGGATCGGCCTGGGAATGCTGATTTACACGCTGTTCCTTAGCTTCACCGGCTACCTGCTGCCCTGGGACCAGCTGGCCTACTGGGCCATCACTGTCGGAACAAACATCGCAAGGGCGATTCCCTACATCGGCGAGGCGGTCCGTTTCTTCCTGCTTGGCGGAACCGAGATCAACCAGAACACGCTGATCCGTTTCTACGTGCTCCACTGCGTGTTCTTGCCGGGGCTGCTGGGCGTCCTGTTCATTTGGCACATGTGGCGCATCCGCAAAGACGGCGGGCTGGCGGTGGACGACAAGTTGGCCTTGCAACAGCAGGCGACCCAGGTGCGGCCGACCGGCAGCAAGACGTATTCGCTGCTGGGGATCACCGCGGGACGCACCGCTACCGTCGAGGCGGCCCTGGTGGATGAGGAAAAGCATCAGGTCAATACCGTGCCTGTCATGCTGCGGCGTCTTTGGATCGTCGGCCTGCTGACTTTTGTGGTCACCGCTGGGCTGGCTGTGCTTCTGGGTTCGCCACTAGAGGAAGCTGCAAACCCGATGGTAACCCCAAATCCGGCTAAGGCGCCCTGGTACTTCCTGTGGCTGCAGGAGCTGGTGACTATTACCACTATCCACCTTGGCAAGTTGACGATTAACGGTGGCTTCGTTGGTGGCATCCTGATTCCCATGGCACTGATGCTCTGGGGCTTTGCCGCACCGTTGATAGACCGCAGCGGGCGATCGGCTGTCGGCGTCTGGTTCGCCCGCAGCCGGCGCTGGCACAACATCGCATTCATTGTGGCCTGCGTACTGGTGATTGTTCTGACTTACATCGGAACCTACATGCGCGGCCCCAACTGGCAGATCATCTGGCCCTGGGAGCCCTGGCCCCAGGAACCGCCGCAGCTCTAGGGAGGCAATGTGTTCAAGCGTGACAAACTGGTTCTTGCCTTGGTGGCGCTGCTCAGTGTGCTGGTGCTGGCCGCCGCCGCCTGGAAAGACTACAATCCGATGTGGATCTTCTACCAGCTTCAGTTCAGGTCGCTGGTGGCTGAGAAGCTGGGCCCGGAAAAAGCGGCTGCAGTCAAGCTTGGCGTCCAGCAGATCTGGCTGCCTGAAGCAGGCCGCGTCGACCGCTGCGTCAGTTGCCACCAGGGTGTAAGCTGGGCCGGGCTTGAAGACGCCCCGGAGCCATACCGCAGTCATCCGGTTGAGCCGCTGAAGAACCATCCGGTAGAAAAATTCGGCTGCACTTTCTGCCATGGCGGACAGGGTCCGTCGACCATACTGCCGGATGCGCATGGCTGGATCAAACATTGGAAGGACCCTCTGCTGGATAGTAAGATCGGCACGGACTACCAAATGAAGAACCCATTGGGCTTCATGCAAATAAAGTGCAATGTCTGCCATAGGTACGACCGCAAGATCGAAGGTGCTGACTACATTAACCGGGCCAAGTCCCTGGTCGAGGAGAAGGGTTGCCGTGCCTGCCACACGATCAATGAGCGCGGCGGCGCCATTGGCCCGGACCTGACCTGGATTGGCGATAAGCACGCGGAGCAGTACGACTTCTCCCGTCTGACAACCTATCCCTCAGTCTTCAGCTGGCAAGTTGGACATCTCCAGGACCCCAAGTCCTTTGCGCCCGACACCATCATGCCGCAGTTCGGTTTCTCAACCGAAGACAGCCAGGCCCTGGCCCTGTTGCTACTAAGCTGGAAAAAAGAACACGTCCCGGCCAGTCTGATGCCTGGCATGCAGCTCAGGGACCAGCCGACGCCCGAAGAAGCGGAGAAAGAGCGGATGATGCGTGAAGGCGAGGGCCGGTTCTTCGTGGAGAAGACCTGCTTTGTCTGCCACGACGTCAGCAGTCTAGGCATCTTCAGCGCGACCAAGATCGGCCCGGACTTGGCCATCGCCGTTGAAGATGTCCCGCGGCGCTTTGGCCGCACGCTTGAGGACTTCCTGCAAAGCCCCAGCGGAACCATGTCGGTTGTCCTGAGCAAGCAGATTCCGTTGACCAAAGAGGAACGGAGCGAGGCGGCACGACTGCTGCAGTTCGCCTACCAGAAGCACCTAGAGCAGCAGAACAAGCCGGCCGAGGCACCGGCAGCAGTAACTGATCCCATCGAAGGTTCCGCCGCGGGCACGGCGACGGATGAAGCAGCAAAGTAAGCGGAGGATGATATGCGAGACAAGGAAAGATTTGACTTCGGCAAGTGGGTCTGGCCTGCACTGCTGGCCGGCCTGCTCATAGCAGGTCTGTTTGCCTGCCGGGGCGCTGCCCCTGGCGGGGAGGGGGACCGGGAGCGCGGCGCAACCGGGTCGCAGGCAGGCGCGGCGGCAGCGACCTATGTTGCGCCGGGAGACCTGGACGAGATGTACTTGTTCTATTCCGGCGGGCACAGCGGCAATGTTTACGTTGCCGGCATGCCTTCGATGCGCCACATCAGCACAATACCGGTGTTCGCCAAGTATCCGGCGACGGGCTACGGCTTCGATGACGAGAGCCGCAAGATGCTTGGAGGCCTTGAATGGGGTGATGTACACCACCCTTCGCTTTCCAGGACCAATGGCGAATATGACGGCAAGTGGCTGTTCGTAAACGACGCCGGCAACAACCGCTACGCACGGATTGATCTGCGAGACTTCAAGACCAAGCAAATCATCGGCCCCGTTCCGAACTGCTCCGGTCTGCATGGCGGCGCTTTCTGCACTTCGAACAGCGAGTTCCTGATCTATGCCACACGTTTTTCTGTGCCGCTGCCCCTGGGCACCGCCGCCCCGATCGCCGATTACGCCGCCAAGTACAAGGGCGTGGTCGGAGCTCTCAGCGTCAACAAGAGCACGGGCGAGATGTCATACGACGGCGGCTTCCAGATCATGACCCCGCCCTTCAACTGGGACCTGGGTTCAACCGGCCGCGGCCCCAGCGCCGATTGGGTGTTCTTCACCTGCTACAACTCTGAGCGCGCCACGGGGGAACTTGAGAAGACCGCCTCAGCGAATGACCGGGACTACATCATCGCCGTCAACTGGAAGCTGGCTACAGAGTTGGCCAAAGGCCCTGCCGCGACCGACATCGCCGGCATGAAGGTGATCGATCCGGCCAAGGCGCCGGGGCTGTGCTTCCTGATCCCCTGCCCGAAGAGCCCGCATGGCGTGGACTGCAGCCCTGACGGTACCTACTTCGTCGGCAGCGGCAAGCTGGAGGCCGTGACCACTGTCTACGGCTTCCAGGAGATGCTGGATGCAATCAAGAACAAGAACTTCACCGGGGATGAGGACGGCATTCCTGTTCTGGACTACGACAAGGTCAAGCTGCGCGAGTGCCAGATTGGCCTGGGCCCGCTGCACACGCAGTATGACGACAAGGGCATGGCTTACACCTCTCTCTTCGTTGACAGCGCTGTGGCGAAGTGGGACCCCTCAACCGGCGAAGTGCTGGACACCATCCCGGTGGCCTACAACATCGGCCACTTGATGGTCCCGGGAGGAGACAGCGCCAAGCCATTTGGCAAGTACGTGGTGGCGATGAACAAGCTGTCGCATGGCAGGCACCTGAATGTAGGCCCAAGCCAGCCGGAGAGCAGCCAGTTGATCGACATCAACGGGGACAAGATGAAGATCCTCTACGAGTCTTACACTGAACCCGAGCCGCACTATGCGCAGGCCATCCCTGCAACGATGCTGAGCCCGGTGGAGGTTTACCCGCTGGACGAGATCAAGAGCCCGTATCGTATCAACGACGTCAAGGAAGCTGGAGTCGTCCGCGAGGGAACCACTGTACACGTCAAGATGCTGGCAGTGCGCTCGACGCTTAGTCCGACATCGGTGGAAGTCAACAAGGGCGACACCGTTACTTTCCACATCAGCAACATTGAACAGACCACCGATGAGCTGCACGGCTTCGGCCTGGCCATGTACAACGTCAACGTTGTGATCGACCCGGGTGAGTTCAAGGAAGTCACCATCGTGGCTGACAAGCCCGGAGTCTACCCGTACTACTGCACCAACTTCTGCAGCGCGCTGCACCAGGAGATGCAGGGTTACCTGATCGTGAAATAACCATAGCGGCCTCAGCGCCGCAACACTAGGAGGAATGGGCCATGCCCGGGGCGAGGATTCAGCGACATCTGGAAGCGTATTACGACTTCTTCGGACAACCGGTGGCCGTCTATGTGCGCATCCTGCTGTTCGTCGCAATCTTCGCCCTGGTCCCGGTCTTCCGCGGACCGCTCTGGACGATGGCCTTCACCAGCAACCAGTACCCCGAACCACTGGCCATGGAAATCTGGGTCAACAAACTGGAAGGCCAGAAGACAGAAACGCGCGACGACCTGAGGGAGATCAACTCGCTCAACCACTACATCGGGATGAAGCCGCTCATGGAGAGCGATTTCGCGGAGTTCACCTGGCTTCCGTTCTGCATCGGCGTAATCGCGCTGCTCACCCTGCGTGTGGCGGCGCTGGGTCGACTGCGCGATCTGGTGGATGTTTTCATGGTCTACACCTACTTTGGGCTCTTCGGGCTCTGGACTTTCTACAACAAACTGCACAGCTACGGACACAATCTTGACCCGGAGGCCTCCATCAAAGTCGATCCATTCATGCCGCCAGTTTACGGTACAGTCAAGATCGCTAACTTCACTGTTTCAAGTTATCCAGGCGAAGCATCATATTGGTTGGGCACCTTTGCGGGGCTCCTGGCGCTCGCCCTCTTTCTGGCAGCCCTGCGTGCATGGAAGGATCTGCGCAGTCAGCTCAAGAGCTCCAGGCAGGGAGCATAGCTGTGTCAGACTGTCTGGCGAGCCTGCAAGTGCTGCTGACTCGCATTGCGTCGGCCGCACTCTTCTTGCTGATCACTCCGGCACTGCCAGCATGGGGCCGCGATATTCATGTTGGTCCGCAGTGGGAATACAGCAGCCTGCCCGCTGCACTTGCAGCGAGCCAGGATGGAGATCGCCTGCTTCTGGATGCCGGCGAGTATAGAGGAGCGCTGGTGCTGGACAAGAGCATCACATTGCTGGGTGACGGCGAAGCGCGGATCAAAGGCTCCTACACAGGGAGCGTGATCACTGTCAAGGCGGCTAACGTCCGGATCGAGGGGCTGAACATCAGCGGCACCGGCAAGGATATGATGCACAGCGACGCCGGCGTGATGATTGAAGCCGATTCGGCCGTTGTTATCAACTGCGTCCTCGAAGACAACCTTTTCGGAGTCTATGTCCGCAAAGCTAACTCGGCGCTGGTTGAGGGCAACCAGATTACCGGGCGTCGCGAGGTGGACATGGGCAGTCGCGGGGCCGGGATTCACCTCTACGACGCTGACAACAACGTGTTCAGGCGCAACACGGTCCAGCACGTCCGCGATGGAATTTACTTCGACCACGCTGACGAAAACCTCGTCGAAGACAACGTTTTCAGCGATCTGCGTTATGGCGTGCACTATATGTACTGTGGCGCGAACCGCTTTTACCGCAACATCTTTCGCGACAGCATGGCCGGCGCGGCAATAATGTACACCGATAACGTTGAATTCAGTGACAACCAGATTCTGAACAACCGCCTTGGCTACAGCGCGTATGGACTGCTATTCCAGGCCTGCAGCAACTGCAAGGCCGAGCGAAATGTGATCGTCAACAACAGCATCGGTATTTTTCTTGAAGGCGCCCATGACAACCTGCTGGCCAACAACCTGGTGGCCTACAACGACCTCGGCGTCCAGTTCTTCGCCAACTCATCAGGCAACACATTCAAAAGTAATGACTTCATCCAGAATATTGCCACCCTTCGCACAATCGGCAAGGCCTACGCCACCTGGAATGCGCCGGAAGCCGGCAACTACTACTCCGACTACCAGGGCTATGACCTTGATCTTGATGGTAATGGCGATGTCAGCCATCGCCTGCAGGATAGCTTTGAGTTCCTTACCGGGAGCCGCCCGCTACTTCGGCTGTTCCTCAGCAGCGCCGCAGCAGATGCCCTGAGGCTCGCCGAAGACAGTTTTCCTGTCCTTCCGGCCAGTGAGTTCAACGACACGCGACCCAGCGTCCGCCCGCTTAGCGGCGTTCGGATCAGCCCCCAGGCGGGCGCCGGCTCAATGCCGCGCCCGGCCCCGCTGGCAGCCCTCGTCTGCGCGGCCGTTACACTGCTCTTCGCCTTAATTGGCTGGAGGCTGTCACGATGAGCGCCGTGCTTGAAGCAATCGGGCTAAGCAAGTCCTATCAGCATGTGCTGGCCCTGGACTGCCTGGACTTGAACGTCGAGCCCGGCGAAGTACTCGCTCTCCTTGGGCCAAACGGCAGCGGGAAGTCCACCTCAATCCGATGTTTTGCTGGTCTACTCCAGCCTAGCGCTGGCCGTGTCAAGGTCGCAGGTTATGACCTGCACCGGGACTACCGTGAAGCACGGCGGCAGTTCAGCTACCTTCCTCAGCAGGCCAGCTTTCCCGGAACACTCAGTGTGTATGAGGCGATAAGCTTCCACGCCAGTCTGCGCGGCTGCGGGCGGACTGAAGCGGAGGCCGCCTTAGTACAGGTCGGCTTGTTGAATGGCGTATGGAAGAGGCCGGTCGCGCAGCTTTCGGGCGGCATGCGCCAGCGCCTCGCGCTGGCTGTTGCCAGCCTTGGGGATGCGCCGCTCGTACTGCTTGATGAACCGACTGCTAACCTGGACCCTGAAGCTGCTATCAGCTTCCGCGATCTGGCGCGCGAGTGGCGTGGCCGTGGTCGCGCTATAGTGCTGAGTACACATGTTCTTGGCGACGTAGAAGCGCTCGCCGACCGTGTGCTGGTCCTGGTGGCGGGCAAGGTTGTCGCCCGGGAGAGCATTGCGGATCTGCGTCTTCGGCTAAGCCGCTTCGCGCGGCTGCTGGTGGATGTCGGCAAGGCCGAGGACAAGCACCGCAGCGCGGCTCTGTCCAGCGGCGCGGTTGATGTACAGCTCAACTGCTGCAACATCCTGGTAACGGCGCCGGTCGAAAACCGCCTGCAGATACTGGACTCACTTTCGCGAGTCGGATCGATCAGGCACTTTGAGACTGAGAAGCCCGCGCTGGAAGATATCTACCTTGACTATGTGAGGCAGTCCGCGGGTACCGCGGGCACTGAGGAGCTTGACAAATGAGCAAAACAGCAGCAAGCCTGTGCTGCCTGACTCTGGCCGTGCTGCTGGCTTCCTGCCCGGGCGGCGGACGTCCGAAACCGGTGGAGATTGTCTGGAACGAAGACAGTTGCGCCGAGTGCCGGATGGCAGTCTCGGATAAGCAGTTTGGCTGCGAGTACGTCAGCCCCGACGGCATATGCTCCGCCTTCGATGACATCGGCTGTCTTGTCGTGTGGGCCAGGAATGGCAATCTGCCTGAAGGCGGCGCGGCCTATGTCCGCGACTTTGAGTCCCAGGAGTGGATTGACGCCGGGAAGGCCCATTACATGTTCGCAAACGAGCTGCCTACGCCGATGCGCTATGGCATCTCCGCGCATGCTTCCCGCGAGGCGGCTGAGAAGTCCGCACAGGAATGGAAAGGCGTGGTCTGGGACTGGAATGCCCTGGTCGCGGAGTGGAAGCCATGAGCGCGCCGCGCCTGCATCCGGCCGCCATCATCGCCCGGCAAGAGCTGCGCATAGCACTGCGCAACCGTTGGATCTTTGTGTATGCGGCGATCTTCGCGGCCCTGACCGGCGCCGTCAGCTATTTCGGCCTGAGCGTGATTGAGTTCACAGGCTTCCAGGGCTTTGAGCGTACCACTGTCAGCCTGCTGAACCTTGTGCTCTACATCGTGCCCTTGGCCGCGATGCTGATGACGGTGCAGAGCTTCAGCGTCGAGGGCGGGGCGACAGACCAGCTTTTCACGGAGCCGGTCACCCGCGGCGAGATCGTCTGCGGAAAACTGCTGGGTGTAGGCGGCGCCATGGCCTGGGCCACCCTGCTGGGCTTTGGCCTGCCGGCTGTGCTTATCGCGCGCTACGCCGGAATGGACGGACTCAGCAGCTACCTGATCCTCGTGCTCAGCACACTGCTCATCGCTTTCTCATTCTGCGCCATCTCGGCACTGATAACAATTGCGCTGCGGCGCAGCCTGCGGGCCTATGCGGTGGTTCTGGTTGTCTGGTTCCTGATGGTACTTGTGTACGACCTGACAGTGATTGGAGTGAGTTTCCTGTTGTCCGAGGGCTACGCGAACCGGGTGGCCTTCGTTGCCCTGTTCCTCAACCCCGTCGACTGCGCCCGCGTTGGCACACTGCTGGCCAGTGTGGGCAAGGAGGCCTACGGTCTGGCCGGGGCGCAGCTTGTACGCTCTCTGGACGGCACAGAAAAGGCCGTGGGCCTGCTGTTCCTGTGCCTGATTACCTGGACCTTGGTACCAGCACTTGCCAGCAACCGACTGCTGGCAAGACAGGACATATGAGATGGAAAACCCAAGCAGTAACACCCGTCCTGCGACGCTTGGCGACTTTGTCCGCCAGCGTCCGCAGCGTCTGCGGCTCTGCGAGCAATTTGGCCTGAATGTCTGCGTTGCCGGCGGTCTCAGTGTGGAGGAAGCCTGCATTCAGGCCAGGGTTGACCCAGAGTACTTCCTGAGCCAATGTGAAGCGCTCGAGCAGATGCATGCGGCGTCACTTGGCTTCATGAACTACACTCCGCGCCAGATAGCCTGCGACATCCTCAACAACCATCATGAGTTCATATTCACAGAGCTGGCCGCGATTGAGAGGCTGCTGGAGCGCGTGTCAACCAGACACTGGCAGTCGGCGCCTGTCTGGCCCAAAGTGCTGATGTGCTTCCGAGACCTGAGGCAACTGCTGGAGCAGCATCTGATAAATGAGTCTCCCATGATCCGCGAACTCACCGAAAAGCGAAGAGACGGCTTCGCCGCCGTGGTTCGAGGGCGAGGGCTACGAGATATGCTTGTCGCCTTCGAAGGCGATCATGAGCGTGTACATAAACTCCTGGTTAGAATACGATCCATAGTAGGCGGCTATTGCGTTCCTCGCGACGCTTGCCTTGGGCAACAAGCTGTTGTGGCGCGGCTTCGGGACCTGGAGCAAAAAGTGTTGCTGCTGATACAAAAGGAGGACAACCTGCTGTTTGTCCATCTCCGCAGCGGCCTTGACGCTGGCTGACGCAGAGTGATGATTTCTTGCCAATGCAGGCGCGCAGTTCAGACACGAGGCTCCGGTAGGCTGCGTAACTCAGCCGGGTTACGCCCCTTCGGGTTGCCAGCGTGGAGTGCGCGCGCTGTCAAGGCAGCAGGTGGCTGAATTGTCACGCAGCCACCCGGCACAATCAGTATGACCATGGAATCAAGGTTGAAGGGAACCGCATTGAAAGACTCAATTTTTGATATAGTCATCACGGCCACCGGCCGCTGCATTCCAGAGCGCATCCTCAGCAACGAGGACCTGAAAGAGCTCTGCGGGCACAGCAGCGAGTGGATCATTGAACGAACCGGTGTAGTTGAGCGTCACCTCGCCGCACCGGATCAGACCACCAGCCAACTGGCTGCCAGCGCTGCGCGCCAGGCCTGCGAACGCGCCGGGGTCGATCCCGTGGATATCGGGCTGATCGTGGTCGCCTCAGTCACCGGAGAGACGCACTTTCCGACAACGGCCTGCTGGCTGCAGGCGGCACTGGGCAACTCCTCCGCCTTTGTCTTCGACGTTACCGTTGGCTGCGCCGGCTTTGTTTATGCGTTGAGTATCGCGCAGTCACTGCTTGAGTCAGATATGGCGTGCAACGCGCTGGTTGTCGGCGCGGACCGCGTTACCGGCATAACGGACTATACCGACCCGCGTTCCTGCATTCTCTTTGGCGACGGCGCCGGGGCGGTCCTGCTGGAGCGCCGCGCGGCTGGAGCCACCCAGCCGAGGCAGGGCCTGCTAGCCTCGCAGCTCTTCGCTGATGGCTCAAAGGCTGGCCTGCTGTTCCGCCCGCTGGATGCCAACGCCTCGCCGGACCATCCCGCGCATGCCAGCAGCGGCTCGGCCTTCATGCACATGGAGGGCCGCAGCGTCTACCAGCACGCGGTGCGCTGCATGGAATCGGCTGTCGGCAGCGTGCTGGACAAGGCCGGCATGCTGCTCAGCGAGATCGACTGGATCATCCCGCATCAGGCCAATGCCCGCATCATTGACGCGCTGACCGAACGGCTGGGCGTCGCGGCGGCGCGGGTATACAGCAATATCGCACGCTATGGCAACACCAGCGCGGCCAGCATCCCGATCTGTCTGGATGAGATGAACCAGCTTGGCCTGCTGCAGCGCGGGCAGCGCATCCTGATGTGCAGCTTCGGCACCGGCTTCACCTGGGGCGCGACGGTCCTGAGCTGGGTGTAGGACGCCTTGGGGCGCCAGCCGGCCGTGCTGCCCGAGCAGGTTTAGCTGCATGATGGTCTCTGCACTGCTGGCAGCGGCTCCAAGTGGCCATCAGACTGGCTGCAAGATGGCCGCCGTAACACGCGAGCTATGGCTGCCCCGAAGTGGCAGTGCCGCGCCAGCTCAGGGTGCGGCAGTCGAAGTCTTCCAGCCGTTGCAGGCTTTTGTTGAGCTGGCCGCCGGGGATGATCTGAAGGTTCCAGTCCAGCGAATCCTGATACAGCGCGGCCTCCAGGCCGCTACCGCGGACAGCGTTCAAGCGCAGCTGAAACATGTACTGCAGCGATTGCAGCGGCGTACCCTGCTGGTGCGTCCAGTACTGCCTTGAGCGTCCCGTCGTCAGGGCGACACGCAATGTGTTGTACATGGTCTGGCTATCGGTGTCTAGCTGCAGAATCTGAGCGACATGTGGACTGCTTCAGGGCTGCTGAGCCAGTTCCTGCGCGATATTCCTGAGCTGCTCGCAGATCAGCAGCGCGTCATAGTTGCCCTGGCCCTCGGCCCGTGCGATGCGACACAGCGCGGTGTGCAGCTCCGCCAGCAGGTCCAGATCGTGCTGATCCATGCAGTAACTCAGCGCACGTTTGAAGGACTGCCGCACTGTGTAGTGGTCAATGCCGGAATCCAGATACTCAAGCTGGGCCAGGCTGGCTCCAACCAGCTTGTCGGCTGGCGCTTTGCCGGCGCTGATCAGGCCGTAGTAAGTGTCCAACGGGCAGCCGTCCAGAGTGCTGCAGCGCTGCCGGCGGTTGCCATCGGCGAAGGCGCGCCGCGCCCATTCGTAATCACCCGCGCGGCAGGCCAGCCAGCCTTCGTAGTAGAAAGGGGCGGCGTCGCCGGGGGTAAGCTGCTGCAGTTCGAGCAGTGCTGACTTGAGTTCGTCACCATGAAGCACAAAGCGCGCGTATAAACCAGCCGATTCCAGCTTTCCAGTTCTGTAGTCTTTGCATTGTCGGGTCGCTCGGCGTCCACCAGCGTCTCAGCCTCATCGAGCCAGCTGATCACACGCCAACCTTGGAACTCGTCTGGAGCATCCTCCGTAGTCCCTTCTATCGTGGAGTTGACAAGGTTGGCACCCTGCTTCGACACGATTGCCTTGTGCCCCAGAAGTTCTGGCCCGATTTCCATCCAGCTGACAGCAAGCGCGGCCGTCCCTCGGAGCGGTTTTTTTTGTTGCGCGGACTAGTCTGCAGCCCGTACTGGATGGTCACCAGCAGGAAGATCTATAACAGTGACCCGATGCCCCTGCTCTGCCGGGGGTGCTTCGAAACGCCGGTGTACCAGCGTGTTGACGTAACAAGGAATGGCCAGCACTATGAGATTGCTGCTGGTGAAGATTGTCCTGGAGTACCGATTGGAACCGTTCGAGCCAAATGGCTCGAAGAACAGGTCCTGAATCGCCTGATAGAGCACGCGGTCCAGGCTGGGCCAGCTGCACTGCTACCGCGCGTGCGCAAGGCGCAGCAGAGCTCTATCGAGAAGCTTGAAGAGCAGATTGCTGAGCAGGAATTTTTCCTGGACAAAGTTCGTTCGAGGAGTGTTAAGGCCGGACGGCATTTGCTTCAGGCTTACGAAAAGGAGATGGGCCAGTCCCTGATCGATTCGCTTAACGCCGAGCACAAGGCCGCCAAGCTGGAGCATGTGCGCACAGCAGAGAAGATTGCGCTGCTTCAACAGGAACTGGACCAAGCCAGGAAAGCGAAGCCGGAGAAGTGCGAGATCCTGCAGATCAACCTGATCGAAGAGCTCGTCAGGAAAGGCCACATGGCAGAAGTGCGTAAACTGCTGCTAGTGCTGGTGGACCGCATCGAACTGCGTCTGTACCGTCTTGCCGACCAGTCGCACAAGAAGAAGTACGGCACCATATCCATCCTGCTCAAAGCGCCTTACTGGGCACCTAACCCCGAAGGTCAATGGCCCGATAATATTGAATCGCTTCTGCCAGATGCGGGATCTCAATGTGCTCGCTGCCGGCAAGATCAGCAATCGTCCGGGAGACCTTGCGGATGCGTTCGTAGGCGCGGGCGCTGAGGCCCAGGCGTTCGACGGCGCGGGTCAGCAGGGCCTGGCCGGCTTCGTCGAGCGCGCAGAAGGCCCTGACCTGCCTGGAGCTAAGCGCGGCGTTGGTCAGATGCAGGCTGGCCTGCTGGCGGTACTGCAGGTGCAGCGAGCCGCCGCTGCCGAGGCTGGCAGCTGAACCGGCGGCGCTGGTGCTGTCCTGGCGCGGTGCCCATTCGCTGGCCGCGATGCGCCTGCGCTGCATCTCCCGCGCCGCCATGACCCGCAGCTTTATCGCGTGGCTGGTTTCGATGCCGTTGACCTGCAGCGCCGCGGGCGCTGATGCAGCCGCAGCTTCCTTTGGATACTGCGGCAATGAGTCGTCAAAGCGCCCCTCCGCAGCGCTGCCGGCTTCAGCGGGCCGCTCAGCCACGGCGCCTGCCACCGCGGCCGAGCCCGCGGCAAAGAGGGCTGCTGACCCTAGCGCTGCCTGCTCCTGCCTGCTGCGGCTGAGCCGGCGCGGCTCATCGGCCACCAGCTTCTCCACCGACAGGCGCGAGACTTCGAGGGTCATATCGATGCGGTCCAGCAGCGGCCCGGAGAGGCGCTGGCGGTAGTTCAGGATCGCCCCCATACTGCACGTACACTTATGTGCTACATCGCTATAGTATCCGCAGGGGCAGGGGTTCATGGCCCCGATGAGCATGAAGCGCGAGGGGAATGTCAGGCTGAGGTGCGCGCGGCTGATGGTCACCTGCCCGTCCTCCAGGGGCTGGCGCAGGGTCTCCAGCAGGGTGCGGCTCATCTCGGGCATCTCGTCGATAAAGAGGACGCCCTGATGCGCCAGACTTATCTCCCCGGGGCGCGGCACGGTGCCGCCGCCGATGACGCCCGGGATGGAGGCGGTATGGTGCGGTGCGCGGTAAGGCCGGCTGGTGACCAGGCCGACACTGGGGTCGAGCAGGCCGGCGACGCTGTAGATGCGCGTCACCTCAAGGGCCTCGTCTTCGCTGAGGTCGGGCAGGATGCCGGGCAGGCGGCCGGCGAGCATGGTTTTGCCGGACCCCGGCGGGCCGACCATCAGCAGGTTATGGCCCCCGGCCGCCGCGACCTCCAGGGCGCGCTTGGCATGCTCCTGGCCTTTCACGTCTGCGAAGTCCTTCTCCATCCGCGCGTTGCTCAGCAGCTCGCCGATGGCGCGGATCGGCGCCGGCTGGATCTCGGTATAGCCCCGGGCCCAGGAGACACACTGTGCGAGGTGCTCAATGGGAATCACCTCCAGGCCTTCAATGACTGCCGCCTCTGAGGCGTTCTGAGCCGGGATGACAATCCCGCGCAGGCCCAGCTCCCGCGCTTTGAGCGCCATGGGTAACACCCCTGGCACGGGACGCAGGCTGCCATCCAGGCTGAGCTCGCCAGCGATTAGATAGCCCGCCAGTTCCGCCGGGTCGCACTGCCCATTGGCGCAGAGGATGGCCAGAGCAATCGGCAGGTCGAAGGCCGGGCCCTCCTTGCGCAGGTCCGCCGGCGCCAGATTAACCACGATCTTTGCATTGGGCCATTCGAGATCAGAGTTCTTGATTGCGCTTTCAACCCGCTCCTGGGCCTCCTTCAGCGAAGCATCCGGCAGGCCGACAATGACAATCTTCGTCAGCATCGGGCGCAGGTCACACTCCACCTCCACCGGGAAGGCTTCCAGACCAATCAGCGAAACAGCCCTGATACGAGCCAACATGCGTATAGCATAACAAGTAACAAGTACAAATACAAGCTTATTGCATGAGTATTTTTGTCTTTTGTTAGGTTTATCAGTCCTTTGTCAATTTCAGGCAGCCTCTCTGCGGCCGTCTTCTGGGCTAGTTGTAGTTGCTAAATAGGTTGTTCACTCGGGTGACGGCTGAGAGACTGTTGGTTGCGAAGACACCAGTCAAGCCGGAGCACCCGAATGAACATACACAGTTTAGCGAAAACCACGCCTGCGCA
>JADZFO010000007.1 GCA_020849855.1 bacterium
GATGTGAAGCCCTGAAGAGTTATTGTTCAAGATACAATTCCACTCGACCACACAGTGCTATCGGCCATCTGCCACCCACATCGCGCCTTCCGGCACTGAATAACCTGTTTGGCGGCCACACCTAGGCAGCTCTGCCTCACATCGCACTGCGGCGCGGACTACTGGACGATGATCTCCATTGATTCGTCTGCGCTGTAATCAAAGTGGCCCGCCGGGTTGGAAGCGTTGACGATAAAGCCGCTGCCCCCGCCGGTAAGCTGCAGATCCAGCTCAACATTGTTGCCCATCAAACCGGTACCGCTGGCAAAGCGGCTGTCCAGATAGGGCGGTGTCGAGCTGGCAAGCTCAGTAAAGTCCCCAAAGCGCCCTTCCGAGGCATAAAAGGCCTGCTGGGCGGAGAGGACGATGCGGACGCACTGCCTGGCCTTCTCGTCCAGGCTGTTGCGCCGGGTCTCCATCAGGATCGGTATCGCGATTGTGGCGATGATCCCGATGACAGCTATGACTATCAGCAGCTCGATCAGGCTGAAACCCTGCCTGCCGGCCGCTCCTCTTTCCTTCCTGCGCATCTCCGACTCCCGGTGCACGAACGCATAACCCATGCCCTAACACCTCTTCCCACCCGCAGGGGAGCCAGTCAGAGCCTAACCGCGCGTCTGTCCGGGCGTGGGGGCTTTACGCAGAATTGGCCGCATCTAACCGCACTTGCACCGTCGCTAAGCCGCGGCTTTACCGCTGCGGCCTGCGGCTAGAGATTGCGCACCACGAAGGTCTCGTCAACGCTGAAGTCATAGTTGCCGCCAGGGTTGCTGACCTGCGCGCTGAAGCGCAGGCCGCGGTCGCTGGTGCTGACTTCCAGCTCAAAGCCGTGGCCCAGCTCGCCGCTGGCGAAGCGGGAATCCAGATAGGGCGGGACGCTGCTTGCCAGGTCCTCGATGCTGCCGAAATGGCCCTCGGCCACAAAGTAGTTCTGCTGGGCGGTGGCCAGGCTGCGCAGACAAGCCCGGGCCTTCTCGTCCAGGGATGCGCGGCGGGCGTTAAGCAGCAGAGGAATGGCGATCGTGGCAATGATGCCGATCACCGAGACGACCATCAGGGTCTCGATCAGGCTGAAGCCCTTGCGCTGGCGCAGCTTATAGCTGTTATAAGGAAGCATCCGGCACCCCCTGTAACTCCTGCATAATGGGAAACCCGTCCCCTCACCACCCGCGGGAGCGCCAAAGTGGTTTTACCAGATTTTAGGAATTGATACAAGGATTTAACTTCTTTTCCTGTTTGTTAACCTTGTCCTGGCCGCTCTGACGGGCCATTTAGCTATACGCCCGCTAAGATTGTGTTGTGCTGAGCAGCGATATAGAGGAGCGCCCGGACGAGGAGCGGCCCGGCGAGGGGCATGAAGCGCCCCAGCGCAGCGCCGGACGCTACAAGCTGCCCCGGCGCGGCGGGGCCGACGAGGCCGGGAGCCTGCATGCCCAGTGGCGCGAGCGCCTGAAGGACAGCCTCAACCAGCAGCAGCTGGAGGCCGTCACGGCTCCGGCGGGCCCGGTGCTGGTCCTGGCGGGCGCCGGCAGCGGCAAGACCCGGGTCATTACCTACCGCGTGGCCTTCCTGGTCGGCGCGATGGGTGTACGGCCGCAGCAGATCCTGCTCACCACCTTCACCAACAAGGCCGCCCGCTCCATGCTGGACCGCGTGGAGCAGGTAGTGGGCGACAGCGCCCGCGCCGTCACCGGCGGCACCTTCCACCACGTCGCCAACCTGCTGCTGCGGCGGCACTGCGAACTGCTGGGCTACGACCGCAACTTCACCATCCTGGACGATTCAGACAGCCGGGCGGTGATGAAGCTCTCGCGCAATGAGGTGGGCCAGGTCTCGGTCGAGAAGGCCTTTCCCTCCGAGCGCCTGCTGCAGGACATCGCCTCGGCCGTGGTTAACACCCACACGCCCCTCGACCGCCTGCTGACCCGGCGCTACCCGCACCTGATGGAGTTCCACGATTCCATCCAGCGCGTGCTGATCGATTACCAGCTGCGCAAGGCCGGCGCCAACCAGATGGACTATGACGACCTGCTGGTCAACCTGCTGCGCCTGCTGGCCCCCGAGCTGCACGGCGCCAGCGCGGGCCTGCTGGGGCCGGAGGCGGATGCGCCACTGCCCCCCGGCGTGGCCCAGCGCGACCTTGACGCCGTGCGCCGCGAGATCTGCGGCCGCTATACGCATATCCTGGTGGACGAGTACCAGGACGTGAACCATGTGCAGGCGGAGATTGTTCGACGCTTGTATCTTGGTGAGTCGCTGAGCGCAGAGCCGTCGGATGTCGGAAGTCGGAAGTCTGAACTGGCAGGACCCGACTCCACGGACACTGCCGACGGCGGATTTGTTGATCTGGATGTCTCAGCGTCCGGATTCAACACCCCACAGCTCTCAGCCGATTCCGACCTCCGACCTCCGACCTCCGACGACCTTAGACTCTTAAGCACTGACTCCACGCGCGGTCTGTTCGTAGTGGGCGACGACGCCCAGAGCATCTACTCTTTCCGCGGCGCGGACTACAACAACATCCGCTCTTTCCCGGACCGCTTCACCGACGGGCATGTCTTCAAACTGGAGATCAACTACCGCTCCACTCCCCAGGTGCTGGAGCTGGCCAACGCCATCCTGCAGGACGGCGACCCGCTCTTCCGCAAGACCCTGCGCCCGGTCAAGCCCGCCGGCGCCGAGCGCCCCCTGCTGCTGGCCTGCCGCGACGGCGGCGAGCAGGCCGAGTTCGTCGCCGAGCAGATCCTCTCCCTGCGCGAGGACGCCGGGCTGAAGCTGCATGAGATGGCCGTGCTTTACCGCGCGCACAACAACCGCCTCGAGGTGGAGCTGGAGCTGACCAAGCGCCGCATCCCCTTTGTGGTGCGCGGCGGCCTGCGCTTCTTTGAGCAGGCGCACATCAAGGACCTGCTCAGCTATGTCGTGGTAATGGCCAACAGCCGCGACGAGATCGCCTGGCAGCGCATGCTGGGCATGATCAACCGCGTCGGCCCCAAGACCATCGCGGATGTGCTGGTCAAGCTGCGCGGCCCGCGCGGACGCTTCGGCCGCACAGAGGATGACGAGTACGGCGGGCCCCTGGGGCGCTTCACCATGAATGGCGTGGCGGACTCCGCCCGCGGCCAGGCCAAAACCGGCCTGATGGAGCTGCGTGATTTCCTGCGCGGCCTGCGCGATGAGCAGCTCGCCGGGACCCTGCCGGCCTCCGACCTGCTGCGGCGCGTGCTGACCGAGCGCTACCACGCCTACCTTGAAGTCACCTATGACAACTGGCGCCAGCGCCTCGAGGACCTTGAGCAGCTCATCGTCTTCGCCTCGCGCTTTGATTCCCTCGCCGGCTTCCTGTCGGAGATCGGCCTCTCCGGCTCCTTTACCGGCCAGGAGATCATCGACAGCGGAGATGTCGACGACCCCGAGGAAGGCGCGGTAACCCTCAGCACCATCCACCAGTCCAAGGGCCTCGAATGGCGCTCAGTCTTTGTGATCTCTGTGCAGGACGATGTCATCCCGCACCGCATGACCCGCGCCAACCCGGAGGAAGAGGACGAGGAGCGCCGCCTGCTGTATGTCGCCGTGACCCGGGCCGAGGAGATGCTCTTCATGAGCTACCCCCAGGTCACCGAGACCCGCGACTTCCAGCGCATCATCAACCGCGTCAGCCGCTTCCTGCACGACCTGCCCGGCAAGCCTTATGACGAAGCCGTGCTGGAGTGGGGGTAGGGCCGCGCCCTCGGCCCTGAGCGCTCCGTTGGCTCGATCTGCGCCTTCCGCTGCCCATATCTATAGTCTTAAGGCCCCGCATGGCCGCCTGAAAGCCCCTTTGCGGGCTGTCCGGCGCTGAGACCATGTCTCAAAGTGGGCTCCTGTGCCGGATAGCGGCCCTTTCAGCCCCTTTTGGGGATACACGCTGGGGGCTCACTTTGAGGTACACACTTCGCCCGGGGCACACTGCGCAGCTTCTATGCTGCTGCCCGCAGGCCTTCACCCACAGCGCCTGAAGCCGCATCAAAACTGGGCTCAGGCGCACAGCCGGCCTCCCGCAACTGGCATCCCTGCAGCGGCCTGGAAGAGGCCAAAAAGTGTGACCCTCATTCTGCTGTGCTTCTGTGTCTTGAGGTACCCACCCCTGAGTCGTTAAACTCCGCGTGACATCAGTCGGAGGTGCAGAAATGCAGAGCGTCAAGAACATCAAGTGGATCATCACCCTGGTCGTGGCAGCGATCATGGGCATTACCAGCTGCGGCGGTGGCGCCGGCAGCATGGGCCTCGACAACAGCCTCAGCGCTGGCAGCATCGCGGTGGACGACTCCGTCCTGCGCGGCAACGGCTCTGATGACTCGGCGGCCCATGATGCCGGCGACGACAATGGCCGCCACCTGCCCGGCCTGCCCACGGATGACAAGGGCGGCGAGCGCAGCGCCAGCGCGGTGGAAAGCTTCCCCGGCTCCGGCGCCATCGAGTCCCTGAACGGCACTGTGGTTGAGACCAGCATGGTGCTGGCCAGCACCGAGACCGAGCTGGCCTGGGCCCTCTATAAGGTTGAAGGCCTGGCCGGCCGCAAGGTCACCGGGATGAGCATCGAGACCCTCGGCGGTATCGCTGGCTCCTACAGCGTCGGCGTCTCCAACTACAGCGAGGGCGTCTGGGAGTTCCTGCAGTCCGGCAGCCTGCCCGAGTTCGAGATTGACTTCACGGCCGAGCAGAGCCGCCTGACCAGCGAGGTCGGTAACCTCTACTTCGTGGTGGTCGCCTCCGGCGGCGCCGAGATCAGCGTCCTGCAGTCCACGGTCTTCAGCCGCGAGCTGGAGCCGGGCGAGGAGGAGCTGCCGGTCTTCGGTAAGGGCATTCAGGCCAGCGAGGGTATCGCCGACCGCATCACGGTGAGCTGGGAGGCCATCGCCGGCGCCAGCAGCTATGAGCTCTGGCGGGAAGCCGACATCGAGGGCCAGGACGAAGTGGCCGAGCTGATCGCGACGATCCCGGCGGTCGAGGGCCAGGCCAGCTACAGCTACGACGACATGACGGTCGCCCTGAGCACTGAGTACAAGTACCGCGTCCGCGGTGCCAACGGCGAAGGCACCGGCGAGTACACCCGCTGGCGCTCCGGCTGGGCCGGCACTGTGCCCCCGGTCTGCGAGGATGAGACCGGCGACGACAACGGCAACGACGGCATCGAAGACGAGACCGGCGACGACAACGGCAACGACGGCATCGAAGACGAGACTGGCGACGATAACGGCAACGATGGTACTGAGACCGGCGACGACAACGGCAATGACGGTACTGAGACGGGCGATGACAACGGTAACGACGGCACCGAGGACGAGACCGGTGACGACAACGGCAACGACGGCACCGAGGACGAGACCGGTGACGACAACGGCAACGATGGCACCGAGGACGAGACTGGCGACGACAACGGCGCCGGCGACGATCCGCAGGTCTAAGGCAAGTCAACCACGGGGATAAGTTTCAACCGCTGTGGAAGACCGGCGGGGCGGTGAGCAGGCCGTAGACGAGGACAACCGCCGGCAAATGATTCCACAACCGCAAGGGGGGAGGCGCAGTGGCAGCTGCGCCTCCCTTTTTTGTTTCGACCCCGGGCAGGGGCGGATCGATCCAGGCGCTGAAAAAGCCGCGGCATTGGTCGATATTCATATAGATAAACTCACGTAGCAGGTGCGCCATGCTCAGGCAGCAGTCAGCCGAACAGATAGTTTTTGACGCGGGGGCCTACCACCGCGTGGACAGCATTGAGCTGGTCTGGGATCACGAGGCGGCAGTCCCCGAGCTGCGCCTGCACCTGAAGCTGCACAGCGAAAGCAATCCCGCCGAAAGCCTGCGCCTTAACTTCTCCGGCGTGGCGGACCTTAAGCTCCAGGCGGCCCTCAGCTTTGACGATCGCGTGGGCACCATCCTGATCCGCGACATCAGCGACCGCGGCTGGAGCGACATCAACTTCGAGGTCTTCGAACCCGACGACCAGGGCCTTTACTTCATGTGCACAAGCTGGTCAAAGGACTAGTACCGCAGCTGCGGCAGCCTGGACCGCGGACGCTCCCGTCCGCTCTTCCTGTACGCCCTTGCCGTGACTTAAGCAAAGCGCAGAGATATGGTGAACACAGGGGCCCGCAGAGTAAGCCTATTTGCTCAGCTGTTATGGTGTATCCATCAGGTACAAGGACAAGGTCCAACCTTGAAAGGCTGGGCGCTTAAGGAGAGGGATGGCCGGTTGATTCATGTATAGCACCTCTACAAAAGTCAGCTGGTCATCACTCCTGTACTTCCTCCCACCAATTGAACTATCTGACGGCATGTCGATGTCATAAAGTCTTGCAACACCCTTTTGCTGAAGGCAATTATCAAAGTGCTGAAGAATCTCTAGATAACTGAGCTGCGATTGAAACCCTACCCGCCAGACTCGTCCTTTTCCTCCATTTAGATCGGTTGCAGCGGCATCAATGACCGCCCTGTCCTGTTCGGGGCAATGAAGAGGGGCAATCAAATGTCTTTTTGCATCTTCCGGCAAAGTAAGTTCCGGCATGGGCCAGCTTGGCGGCAGGGTGGCTTTGTCCCCTCCGCCGGAAGAAGGATTGCGGCCAGCCATGCTGAGCAGACCACTGAAAGCCAGTACCAGAAGGATTCGAATCACAAGGAAATTCTAGCGACTCATCCCGCATGTGTCCACGATTCAGCCCTGCTCAACTCCGAGCCCCGCGCGACTTTCCGACCTGTCCCGGCTTTGTCTCAGCTCCCCCCTGCAACAGCGCCCGCTTTGGCCGATAATCTGACTGGGGAGAAACATGGTCAGATACAAGGAACGCCACAAGCTGGAGCAGGCGGCCCAGCGCATCGTCGCTGAGAACCAGCTCGCCAGCGACCGCTTCAGCCCGATGCAGTTCCCGCGCGACCTCGAGGAGGCGCTGGCGGGCAAGACCGTGCTGGTCACCGGCGGCACCGGCTCCATCGGCCGCGAGATCGTGCAGCAGGTCCTGGGTTACGGCCCGCGGGTGGTGCGCGTCTTCTCCCGCAACGAGTACAACCAGTACGCCATGCGCCAGGAGCTCGGCGAGCGCCCGGACCTGCGCTTCCTGCTGGGCGATGTGCGCGACCGCGAGCGCCTGATGCGCGCCTGCGAGGATGTCGAGGTGGTCTTCCACGCCGCCGCCCTCAAGCACGTCGACATCTGCGAGTACAACCCCTTCGAGGCCGTCAAGACCAACGTGGTCGGCACCCAGAACGTGGTCGAGGCCGCGCTGGACTACAACATGGAGCTGGTCGTCGGCATCTCCACCGACAAGGCCGTCAGCCCCACCAACACCATGGGCGCCACCAAGCTTTTGGCCGAGCGCGAGATCCTCTCCGCCAGCCGCTACAAGGGCGACCGCCGCACGCGCTTTGCCGTGATCCGCTTTGGCAACGTGCTGGCCAGCCGCGGCAGCGCAATCCCGCTCTTTGTGCGCCAGATCCGCGATGGCGGCCCGGTGACCCTGACGCATCCCCAGATGCGGCGCTTCTTCATGTCGATCCCCCAGGCCGTCGAGCTGGCCCTGACCGCCAGCCTGGATTCCCGCGGCGGCGAGATCTTCATCCTCAAGATGCCGGTGCTGGCCATCGGCGACCTGATCGAGGCGCTGATCCGCATCTATGCCCCGCGCTTTGGCCGCAAGGCCAGCGATGTGCCGGTTCAGACCATCGGGCTGAAGCCCGGCGAGAAGCTCTACGAGGCCCTGATGACGCCCGAGGAGGCCCTGCACAGCGCCGAGGCCGCGGACTACTTCAAGGTCCAGCCCTGGCAGCCGGTGGCCGCCGAGCGCCTGGCCCTGCTGGCGGACAGCCAGGGCAGCGCGGCCAGCTGGGCCGCCGGCGATGGCCACAGCGCCGCCGCCGGGCAGCCCGCATCCGCCGCGCAGCAGGACCTGCTGGCCAGCGGCTATGACAGCGCGGACCAGCCCCTGCTGAGCGTCGAGGAGATCATCGAGCTGCTGGAGAGCCGCAACCTGGTGGCGGCCTTCGAGCGCGCCGCGATGGAACTCTAGCCGCTGCGGCCGGCGAGGCTCAGTCTTTGAACCAGCGCTCCCAGATGCCCCACTTCAGCTCATCGCTGGGCGCAAAGCCGCTTTGCTTCAGGGCCAGCAGTATCTGCCCGCGGTGGTGGCTCTCATGGCTGATCAGATAGGCCATAAACACCGTCGGCGGGTGGCCGCGGATCAGGCCTTCCTTGCCTTCACCTCCGGCGGTCAGTGCCGCGCTGATGCGCGCCTCGACGGCCACAGCACTGGCGGCCAGCGCCGCCTTCAGCTCGGCGCGCTGCGGCTCGGCGCCCTTGTCAAACTCCGGCAGCGCGGCCAGCAGCTTCTTCTCCGCCGCGCGCAGATGGCTCAGCCGCACTTCATGCAGGTGCAGCCAGTTGCGCGCCACGCTGCGCCCGCTGGAGGGCTTGCCGCTCTTCAGCAGCGGGACTGCCGCGAAGCCCGGCTGAGGGATCCGCTCCAGCATGTACTGGTTGATCGCCTCATGCCGGCGCCAGGGCGCCAGCACAGCTTCGATCTGCTGCCAGGAACACATATCCAGATCTTAGCCGCCCGGACTGCGGCATTCAAGCAGGCCGGCTTCACCATGACTTCACACACCTGCCGCACAATCTGAGCATGAGCAAGTTCAAAGTGCTTTTCCTGTGCAGCGCCAACTCCTGCCGCAGCCAGATGGCCGAGGCCTACCTGCGCCGCCTGGCGGGCCAGGACTTCGAGGCCTGCAGCGCCGGAACCCAGCCGCAGCCCATCCATCCGCTGACAATCAAGGTCCTGCAGGAACACGGCATCAGCATCGAGGAGCAGAGCAGCAAGCCGCTCGAGGCCCTGGCCGGCCAGCGCTTTGATCTGCTCGTCACGGTCTGTGACAAGGCTGCCGGGCTGTGTCCCGTCCTGCCGGGCGGCATCGCCGCGGAAGTGCTCCACATGGGCTTCGAAGACCCGGCCAGCTTCCAGGGCGACAGCCTGGCCGTCCTGGACAAGTTCCGCGAAGTTCGTGATGAGATCCACCGGGGCGTCATCGCGCTGGTCCACATGCTGCGCGAGCGCCAGCGCCGCTCAGCCTAGGCAAGAGGCTCGCGCAGGCTCCATCAAGGCGGCTGCCTCAGGGCTGCAGGCTCAGCATGGCCCGGCGGGCCGCGTTGCGGCGCAGCTGCGCCTGCGCCTGCGTTGCACCCGCCAGCACATCGGCCGGCACCTGGCTCAGCAGCGGCTGCTCTGTCCTGAAGGGGGTGCGCATCCCCGGCGGCAGCCCCGCGGCCGGGCCTATACCGCCCCGGCGCAGCAGCTCAACTTCGCGGCGCAGCAGGCGCAGCTCGGCGCTCAGCTCGGCCATCGCGCCGCTCAGGCCGGGCTGGATACGCAGCCCGGGCGCGTCAAAGCCGCTGCCCGCCTGTGGGCCGAGGTTTCTGGTGATGAAGGTCTGGGTGCCGCGGGAGGCCTCCCAGGCGGAGCGTTCAAGGGCCAGCAGGCTGTGCAGGCGGCCAAGGCGCGCTTCAAGCTGCCTCGCCCTTATGCCGCCGGCGCGTTCCGGGGGGAAAGCCGCCCCCAGCGGTCGCGCAGCCTCCGTGCTGTCCTGGCTCACGAGGAGAGTATACCGGCACTAACGCTATATTTCCCTGCAACCAAATTCTTCTGAGCAATAATAGGCTTGGGAGCCGGTTACTATGCCATATGGGCTGTTGTACCAGTCATCTGTATCATCTTGGGACCGCTCGTATTCGTCATCATCATCTTCAAGCTCACTACAAAAACCGCCAGGAACACATGAGCAAACCTTTGGCGTGCCCATCGCCCAGCAGGAAACTTCAGCCCGTTGTGAAGGGTCATCAGCGCTGGGCCAGTATTTGTCAGCATTGACTGAGCTGCCACCCCCGCTGCAAGGCCCAGGCCCAGAGTGTGAAGTGCAGGTGTACTCATCGCAGTTAGTTTCTGTGGAGGCGAAGCAGAGCTTAAGCTTTTGCAGGCCCGGGCAGATCTCATATTCCTTGCAATAGACTTCGGCTGCGTGGTCGGGATCGCAAATATACTCGCAGGAGTTGATAAACTGGGAAGGAACTGACCTGCCAGAGTAGTTGATAACATGGCCAATACAGCAATGGTGCGTGCTAGCTGAGACTCGGCATGCCCCAGCCAGAACGAGAATTACCGTAAGGATTGCGAACGTGATGTTTCGAGTAAAAACTCCCACTCTCCACCTCGATCAAGGATTGGAAACTAGCCGTTAGCTTCATTTTGAAAGTCGAATATCTGCTGAACAGTTGCCGGAGCCAGCTTTTGGAACCAGTGCCTGTCGTTCTGGGGCGGAGTTGCGGTCGAGTCAATTTCGGTGGCGTCCCAATTCCACGTGCTTGATGGCCGATCGGTTTCAGAATCACGAAACTCCACAATCCCGCCGGGAAGCCACGTAAACTCACCTACTGGGACCTCACTGTCAGGATAACGATGTGCATAAATTAGGAACCACCAATGACCGCACCCGTGTCCCAGTTCATTTCCTTCTCCGTCATACAGGAAATACTCATGGGGTTCAGCAGCATTTTCTCCTTCGTCAGCGTGTGCCGAGTTCTTGTCACCTGATACTGAGTTACTCGTTACAATGTAATCGTCAGAAAGCAGGATGCAGCTCGCAGGTATTGTGCCCTGAACCAACCAGCTTGGTACTTCAGGATAGAAGCCAGCGCGGATCCTGTCACATGCTTGGAAGCAGTCCTGAAAAACATCGTGTTCAACAGATCCATAACCGCAAACCCATTTGCGCTGAGCTTCGTAGGATCTAACAGAGCCATCGGAAACAGAGGCTTCGTACTCTCGAACCCCTTGCTCCATTGGCACAAGAAAGCCCTCTTCAGTGACATTCGTTATCAGGCTGTCATATTGAAAGGTTGTGCTGGATACTCGCTGTTTCGTCGTAATATCTTTAAGATTACCCGTGCTCTCTGTGTCCAAATTTGTATAGAGCCAGTAATCCCAAGGTCTGTACTGATCCTTGAACGGGTTATCGGGATCCTCCATAGGGCGTACGGAGATTTGCTTGGCTGGATTCTCTTTGATCTGTTCCGAATAACTACGCGAACTGTTGCAGCCAAAAGAAACTGCCATTGCCAGAATGCACAACACTGTGAACACCCACAAAAATAATCGCCTGGACAAGCCCATTTCCTCCCAGAAGGAATACGCTCAGTAAGCATACGGTGTGTGTGTGTGTGTGTGTCAAGTCTTTTTTCAAGAATTGTATTGTGACTTCCTTCACAATTAAATGCTAGTGAATTGTACTGGCGCGCTTCAAGCTGCCTCGCCCTGATGCCGCCGGCGCGTTCCGGGGGGAAAGCCGCCCCCAGCGGTCGCGCAGCCTCCGTGCTGTCCTGGCTCACGCAGGGATTATAACGGGATTTTCTGGAGCGCGGGACATTGTCCCGTAAGGAGCGCGGGACATAGTCCCGTAAAGCGCTCGCACCTGCTCTCCGCGGATCTGCGCTGAAAGTCAGCGGCCTGCAATCATGCGAAGCTGTGCAGGATGCGGCCGCCATGCGCTGCGGCGATTCGCAGCGAATAGTCCAACGGGATACGGGACACTGTCCCGCGCTCCGTTAATAGCGCTCCACCACGATCTCTGTCTTGGTCACCTTGCGGCGGCGTGGGGCCTTGGCTCCGGGCTCCAGTTCCTCAAGCCGCGGCGCGCGCATGAACTTGATCTCGCGGCGCGGGCGGCCGTCCGGGTAGGGCTCCACTTCCTCCACCACCGCCTCCAGCATGTCGCCTTCGCGGATCAGGCCATAGGCGTGCAGCTCGGCCACCTTCGTATCGATGTACTTCTCCACGGCGCGCACAAGCGGGCGCACACCCAGCTCCTGGTCGATGCCGCGGTCCACCAGCCAGTCGCGGGCGGCGGAGCTGAGCTTCAGGTGGAAGCCCATGCCGGCAAAGCGCGCGGCCGAGATGTTCAGCAGCTTCTGCAGGATGTCATACAGGCTGTGGCGGCTCAGGGCGCGGAAGACGATGAACTCCGTCAGCCGGTTGCGGAACTCCGGGCTGAACATGCGCTTCATGGCTTCCTTGGCCGCTGTATAGATCTGGTAGTCCGTCTGCGCCGCCGTCGCCGCGGGAGGCTCGTTGCGGAAGCCGATGCGGCTGGCGTGCAGGATGTTGTCGATGTCGAAGGCGCCGATGTTGGAGGTCATGATGACGATGCAGTCCTCGAAGGAGACCGAGCCGTCATCCTCCTTGGTCCGCCGGGCCAGGGTGATGCGGCCCTCGTCCATGATCTGCAGCAGCAGGTTATGCAGGCGGTAATGCCCCTTCTCCACTTCATCAAAGAGGATCACCCGGTTCTTCACGCCCTCCACGTTCTCGCGCTGGAAGACGGCCGGCAGGTCGGAGCCCACATAGCCCGGAGGCGCGCCGATCAGGCGGGCGATGGCATGCGGCTCGCTGTATTCCGAGCAGTCGATCTTCAGCACGGCGCGGTAGTCGTCATGCAGGGCCTTGGCCAGCGCGCGGACGGTCTCAGTCTTGCCCACGCCGGTCGGGCCGGCGAAGAACATCACGCTGATCGGGCGGCCCGGGGTGCGGAAGCCCTCGCGGGCCCGCAGCAGGGCGCGGCTGATCGCCGAGATGGCGCGGTCCTGGCCGATGACTTCCTTCTTCAGCACCTCGACGATGTCGTCCACCGGGCTGCGCGCGCCGCTGGGGATCACCACCGGGATAGTGGCCTCCACTTCGGTAATCAGCGGTGGCCGCTGGCCGGCGCCGGAGCTGCCGTCACGGCTGACCTCGACCGGATAGTCCGATTCACCGCCGGCAGTTGCGCTCAGCGCCTTGCCGCGACGGCGGGACTCGGCGGCCACATCCTTGCTGGTGGCCGGTTCAAGCAGCGGCGCCTTGCGACCGCCGCGGGCCGGGGCCTTGGGCGGTTCAACTGGCGCGTCTGTCTTTTTGCGCGGAGGCATAGTGATTAGTTTATCGGCAGTTCAGACCGCCTTGAGCAACCCTTGTTCATTTCGCGCCGCCGGGGCCAGGCAGCCCTGCGGCAAAGCTTGCACGCTGCACCGCTGCAGGCTCCCGCGGACTACGCCGGGACAGGTTTCATCACAAGTTAACTTGCACAGCGTTTCAAGACCGGCCCGCCGGGGGTAAAGCATCCGGTTTCGCAGGAAACCCCCGCAACACCAACGAAGTAAGGAGACTTCAATGAAAGCGCTGAACCTTTACCTGTGGATCTCTGCCCTGGTCCTTAGCCTCGGCCTGGCCTCCTGTGGAGGCACGGACGCCGGCTCCCCCATCCAGGCTGGCCTGGATGCTCAGCAGCAGGAGGCTGCGGGCGACGCCCCGGACACGGCAGCGCTGCAGGACGCGCCGCGTGACAGCAGCTACCTGCCCGGGGGCTATGCCTACTGCTATGGCCCCTACAGCATGGTCAACCACCACTACAACTACAACTATTACTGGGGCAATGTGAAGGAAGCCCCGGACGGCCTGGGCGACAAGCTCAGCATCCGCGGCGGCAAATCCACCCCAAGCGGCGTGCGCTACTGGTTCACCAAGGGCCAGGGCCAGGCGGCTAACGCCCGGATCCGCCGGCTCTACTTCCAGGGCTTCGGCACGCAGCTGCAGGTGCACCTGCTTAATGTCAGCACCGGCAACTATGACCCCTGGCAGACCCTGAACATGAACGATGCCGCGGCGCACAACCACTGGCCCAGCCTGCGCGTCGACCCCCAGCACGTGAACAGCGCCGGCCGCGTGGTAGCTGAAGTACGCAGCCCCGCCGGCCAGGTCAATGATCTCTACGTGATCATGAGCGACGTCTGGTAAAGCGCTCTCTCCCCAGTCTGTTAAAGCAGTCTCTCTCCCCCGGAGTGACGGATACAGGAATATCGGAGGCGGCGGGCTTGTCCCGCCGCTTCTGCATTTCCAGCCGTGGCAGCTGTCGATAGCGCCGCCCCCGCAGCGGCATCCAAACAAAACAGCAGCGCCGCCCCCCCGCAGCGGCGTCTATGCCGTTCCCGCAATACTTCTTCGCAGTCCGCAGCAATTCTGTTTGCCGCGGCGGCATCCCGGGTAAGACATGCGGTTTCAGCCAGAAGCCCCAAGACTTTCCTCAGGGAGATATGCAATGAACAGCTTCAACACCGGACTGCGGGTATCGTGTTTAGCCCTGCTCGCGCTGCTCGCCTCCTGCTCTGGCCAGAACATTGGCTCCCCCATCCAGGACAAGCTGGATGCAGTGCCCGCCGTCGAGGACCACGAGGCCTCGCGCAAGGGCAATGTTGAGTTCGAGTGGAAGGTTGAGAAAGGCGAGAGCATGGAAGCTGATCTCGGTCTTGAGGCTTCCGACGGACGCCGCTCCGTGTCCTTCACCCCCGGCCTGCCGGTGCCCCTGGCCGCCGGCGCGGGTTTCCCGAACATCCTGGGCTACGGCTGGAAGGGCGGCATGGTCACCGAGGGCGCGGCCCCCAGCTGGGTCAAGCTGACCACCACCGACAAGCGCAAGCCGGCCTGGATCCGCTACCACATGCAGGAGGCCGTGGCCGGCCGTCTGCTGAACCTGCGCATCCACGGCGCGGGCAGCGGCATGCAGGTGCACATGTACAACTGGAGCACCGGCACCTGGAACAGCTTTGGCATGCACAACCTCTCGGCCGGGCCGGCGAACATCCCGGTGGCCATCCAGTATGCCCCCAACGGCATGACCTACCTGCGGCTCAGCGAGCCCGTGGTCGGCTCCACCCGCATCGACAAGATCGAAAGCTGGGTCTTCTAAACACGCTGCCAATCCAGAGCTGGATTGACCTGAAATGCAAAGGGCCGGCCCCCGCCGACCCTTTGCTTTGGCCAGCGCCGGCACAGCCTTCCCGCCTGCCTGTGGCTTAAGCGCGTGTCCACTGAGTCGGGGGAAGTCCAGGGATCAATCCCTGCGAAGCTCAGCGTCCTATCTGTCTCTGCGCTTGGATTTAATCCCCTATAGCTGTTTAGCCCGCCGCGGCCGCGGGTAACACTACCGGTTTCGCAGGAAACCCCACACAACAGAAGCAAGGAGATAAGTCATGAAGCGCCCTGTAAACAAGCTCTCTGGAATCGCCCTGTGGGTTTCTTGTCTGGCCCTGCTGGTGCTGACCGCTTCCTGCGGCGGCGCCAACATCGGCTCCCCCATTCAGGATGACCTGAATGCAGGCTCTGAGCAGCCCCAGCTTGGTGAGCCGCCCTTTGACCCTGCCCTGCTGCCCGCCGAAGGCGAGACCAAGGGAGAGGCAGTCGAGATCATCGAAGAAGCTGTGATCATCGAGGAAGGCAAGAGCGCTTCCTATACCCCCGGCCTGCCGGTCTGGATCCCCAATGGCATCAGCCTGATGAACCCCCAGGCCTATGGCTGGAAGGGCGGCAACGTCAAGGACATTGCCGGCGCGCCCTTTGTCAAGCTGATCAACGCGCCGGGGATCGTGCCCCAGCCCGAAGCCTGGGTGCGCTATGACATTCGCGAGAACCAGCCCGGGCGCCTGCAGACCATCATGATCATGGGCACAGGCACCAAGCTGCGTGTGAACCTCTACAAGTGGAACAGCGCCGCTTGGCAGAACTTCGGCCTCTATGACCTGAACAACGGCCCGGTGATGATCCAGGTCCCGGCGGAGTATGTCCAGAACGGGCATGTCTACCTCAAGCTGCGCGAGCCCTACCTCGGCACCAGCCAGATCAACTCGATCGAGGTCAACGTCTTCTAGCAGCGCAGCCGGCAGCAGTCAGGCTGCAGGGCAGTATAGATACGGAATAAACAGCGGCGGGCCCCGGCCCGCCGTTTTTGCATGCTGGCTGCAGCGCTTTGCCGGTGCGGTCCCGCAGCGCTGCATGCTTCTTTTTCTCCCGCCTGTTTAGCCCGCCCCCGGCGCGGGTAACACTAGCGGTTTCGCAAGAAGCCCCACAAAAACAGAAGCAAGGAGATAAGTCATGAAACGCTTCAATATCGCCCTGTGGGTTTCTTGTCTGGCCCTGCTGGCGCTGATCGCTTCCTGCGGCAGTTCCAACATCGGCTCCCCCATTCAGGATGACCTGAATGCAGGCTCTGAGCAGCCCCAGCTTGGCGAGCCGCCCTTTGACCCTGGCCTGCTGCCCGCCGAGGGCGAGACCAAGGGCGAGGCGGTCGAGATCATCGAGGAGCCCGTCCCCATCGAGGAAGGCAAGGAAAGCTCCTTCCTGCCCGGCGGTTTCGCCTGGTGCTACAGCGGCTGGAACACCCTGGTCGACCACCACTTCAACTACACCGCCCGCTGGGGCAGCGTCATTGAGACCACCGTCGGCCCGGTGAAGACCGTGCACCTGCGCTCCAGCTCCACCACCATCGCCGGCGTGCGCTACTGGTTCAAGAAGGGCCCCAACGCCCTGCCCGGCGAGCGCATCCGCCGCCTCGAGTTCCACGGCACCGGTAAGAACATGCAGGTCCATCTCTACAACTTCACCACCGGCGCCTATGACCCCTATGTCACCTTCAACCTCGACGACGCCCCGATGCTGGGCTTCTGGCCCTACATCAACGTCGGCCCGCAGCATGTCGACACCAGCGGCCGGGTGGTGGCGGAAGTCCGCTCCAAGCTGCTGAACTACAACAAGATCGTCTCGATCCGCACAGATGTCTACTAAGGCCTGTGCTCAGGGGGACACCGGCAGGCAGTGCGCCTGATAAGGAAGCTTTCTTCCCATTCCCACCGTCAAAGCGGCCCGCGAGGGCCGCTTTTCACCTGCGCAGGGTATACAGTTCCCGTCCCCTGCCCGCGGGCGGCGCGGATGCGCCGCCAAGTCGCAAGGAGCCTGAAATGCATAAGTTGACTACAAAGCTGAGCCTCGCCCTCCTGCTGCTGCTCAGTGCCCTGGCCGCATCCTGCGGCGGCGGCATGGAGCTGGGCCTGCCTGGCGACCTCAGCGCCCTTGACCCGGCGGCGCAGTCCGCCGCCGATCCCGGTGCAGAGCGCGCTGTTGCCGCCGTCGCCGATACCGGCATCCTGGACAGCGCCGGCCTCACCGGACAGTACAGCTCGCAGGCCATTGTCGGCGGCAACCCGGCCATCGCCTACTTCGACGCCACCAACGGCGACCTGCGCTATATCCGCGCCAGCAACGCCGACGGCACGGCCTGGAACGCGCCGGTCACGGTGGTCTCCACCGGTATCTCCGGCCAGTACTGCAGCCTGGCCGTGGTCAACGGCAACCCGGCGATCAGTTATTACGACGCCACCAACGGCGATCTGCGCTTCGTGCGCGCCAGCGATGTGAACGGCAGCGCCTGGGCCGCTTCAGTGGCGGTGGACACCGCCGGCTTCACCGGCCTGCATACCTCCCTTGGCGTGGCCAACGGCGTCCCGGTGATCAGCTACTACGACCAGAGCAACGCCAACCTGCGCTTTGTGCGCGCCACCAATGCCAACGGCTCGGCCTGGAACGCCGGCCAGACCATCGACTCCACCGGCGACCGCGGCCAGTACAGCTCCCTGGCCATCGTCGGCGGCTTCCCCGCCATCAGCTACTACGACCTGACCAACGGCAACCTGCGCTATGTCCGGGCAAGCAACGCCAGCGGCTCTGCCTGGGGCGCCGGGATCAACGTGGACAGCACCGGCTTCACCGGCCTTTACACCTCGCTGGCCGTGGTCAACGGCAACCCCGCGATCAGCTTCTTCGACCAGACCAATGGCGACCTGCGTTATGTGCGGGCCAGCAACGCGACTGGCTCAAGCTGGGGCGTCCCGCTCAGCTTCGACACCACCGGCACCGTCGGCCAGTACACCAGCCTGCGCATCATCAACAACAACCCGGCCATCGCCTACTTCGATGTGACCCGCGCCGACCTGCGCTACCTGCGCGCCAGCGACATCAGCGGCACGGTCTGGGGCACGCCGCAGAGCATCGACGACGGCGGGACCGGCAACGCCGGCCAGTACGCCTCCCTGCTGGCGGTCAACGGTCGCCCGGCGGTGGCCTATTACCACGTCACCAGCGGCGACCTGCGCTTTGTCCGCGCCGGGGATGTGAACGGCGATGTCTGGAGCGCCATGCTCTCCATCGATACGGTCAACCTGCGCGGGCAGTACACCAGCATGGCCATCATCAACGGCAACCCGGCCATCGCCTACCACGACGCCACCCAGGGCGACCTGCGCTATGTGCGGGCCAAGAACAGCTCCGGCACCAGCTGGAACACTCCCCTCGTGCTGGATTCTGTCAGCACCACGGGCCAGTTCACCAGCCTCGCCGTCATCAACGGCAACCCGGCGATCAGCTACTTCGATTCCGCCAACGGCGACCTGCGTTTCATCCGCGCCAGCAATGTGGATGGCACAGCCTGGGGCGCGCCGATGACCATCGACAGCGCCGGCACCACCGGCCAGTACAGCAGCCTCGCTGTGGTCAACGGCAACCCCGCGGTCAGCTACTACGACGTCGGCAACGGCAACCTGCGCTTCGTCCGCGCCAGCAATGTGAACGGCACAGCCTGGGGCGCTGGCATCAGTGTGGACAGCGCCGGCATCACCGGCCTGCACACTTCCCTGGCCATCGTCAGCGGCAACCCGGCGATCAGCTACTACGACCAGACGAGCGCGAACCTGCGCTATGTGCGGGCGACGAACACCAGCGGCTCTGCCTGGGGCGCGCCGCTCAGTGTCGACACCGCCGGCAACACCGGCCAGTACAGCAGCCTGGCAGTGGTTAACGGCAACCCGGCCATCAGCTATTACGACGCCAGCCTCGGCGACCTGCGCTTTGTCCGCGCCAGCAACGCCAGCGGCTCAGCCTGGGGCGCCAAGCTCAGCCTCGATGCTGTCAATGATGTCGGCGCTTACTGCTCGCTGGAAGTCATCAACGGCAACCCGGCGGTAGCCTTCTTCGACCAGACCAGTGCCAACCTGCGCTATATCCGCGCCAGCGACGCCAGCGGCAGCGCCTGGGCCGCCCCGCGGGTGATCGACAGCGTCGGCGGCGTGGGTCGGGACTGCTTCCTGCTGCAGGTCAACGGCACGGCGGCGATCAGCTATTACGACGTCACTAACGGCGACCTGAAATACACCTGGGCCTTCTAGGCCCGCCGGACTCATCCCGACTCAGCAAAAGCCCCGGGTTCTTCCGGGGCTTTTGCATAGCTTCCAAGGCTTATACAGGCCCGCCAGCCGGATGCTGCCGGACTCCTGAAGTGTGATCGCTGTGCCGCTGCTTCAGCGCCCACGCAGCAGCTGAACGAACTCCTCAACACTCAGGCCCGCAGTGCGCGCAGAGTTCCGGGCCTCATCGTCCTGTGGTCGGGGACTACTACTCTTGCCGGCGGCTCAGGCCGCTTCATGACCACATGACTGCTTTCTTCCCGCACGATGCGGAAACCTGCCCGCTCCAGGGCACGCATGCACTCGCGGCCTGAGCAAACCGGCAGTGGCGTCAAACCGCGACGACCCTGGCGCTGAAGTTATCCTCCGGCACAGGCTCACCATCCGCCTGCAGCGAGGCGACGTACTGGCTGATGGCGTCGCGGATATTGCTGACTGCTTCCTCGAAGCTGTCGCCCTGGGTATTGCAGCCAGGCAGGCTGGGGCACTCGGCAATCCAGCCGCCGCTTTCGTCCTGATACAGAAGCACTTGGCGCATATGACCCTCAATGCCAATTGTACCCGCATCGCCTATCATGCCTGCGCATCAGGAGGCAGGCATGGGCGACGGCGGCAGGCATGACAATGACAAGCTGAAGGGCGCGGGTTTCTCGACCCGCCAGGTCCACAGCGGCCATATCCAGGACGAGCTGGGCTCGGTCATGCCGCCGGTCTACCAGACCAGCATCTATTCTTTCCGCGACAGCGAGCACGGGGCTGAAGTGATTCGCGAGCGCGAGGCAGGTTATGTCTACGCACGCTGGGGCAGCCCCAACAGCCGCATGCTGGAGGCCGCGCTGGCCGACCTGCACTCCGGCGCCGGCGCCTGGACCTTTTCTACCGGCATCGCCGCGGTGAACTTCATTTACTTCGCGCTGCTGCGCGCCGGCGACCACATCATCTGCGCCGAGAGCCTCTACGCCCCCACGCGCTACAGCCTCGAGCTCTACTGGTCGCGCTTTGGCGTCGAGTTCAGCTTCGTTGACGCCACCAGTCTGGATGCCGTCGCCGCGGCTGTGCGGCCGAACACACGCCACATCCACATCGAAACCCCGGCCAACCCGGCCCTGCGGGTCAGCGACATCGCCGGCTGCGCGCAGATCGCCCACGATGCCGGCGCGCGGCTCTCGGTGGACAACACCTTCATGAGCCCGCTGCTGCAGCGGCCCCTGGAGCTGGGCGCCGATATCGTGATGGAAAGCCTGACCAAGTTCGTCAACGGCCACAGCGATGTCGTCGGCGGCGCGCTGGTCCTTGCCGACAAGGAGCTCTGCGACAGCCTCTACAAGCCCTGGTACACCCTCGGCGCCACGATGGACCCGCACCAGGCCTGGCTGATCCAGCGCGGCCTGAAGACGCTCAAGCTGCGCGTACTGGCGGCGCAGGAAAATGCCCAGGCCATCGCGCAGTACCTGGCCGCGCACTCCGCCGTCAGCGCGGTGCACTTCCCGGGCCTGCCCAGCCATCCGCAATATGAACTGCATCAGCGCCAGGCCTCTGGCCCCGGCGCCTGCATAAGCTTTGAGCTCAAGGGCGGCCTTGCCGCCGGACGCGCTTTGATGGACCGCGTGCAGCTCTGCACCCGCGCGGTCAGCCTGGGCGGGATCGAGACCCTGATCAGCCACCCGGCCAGCATGACCCACGTCGGCCTGAGCAGCGAAGAGCGCGCCCAGGCTGGCGTGCCCGACGGCCTGATCCGCTTCGCCGTCGGCATTGAGGACAGCGCGGACATCATCGCGGATCTGGAGCAGGCTCTGGTTTAGCAATCCAATGCCTTCATCAACTAGATGTGGTGGTTGCTCGCTGCGAAGCGCGCAAGCAAGCTTGGCTGTCTTGATTGCCTTTGATGACAATTGGACTTTGAATCTTAGATGAGTCGATTCCTCATTGTTGCTATACTGACTGAGCACGGTTGCTTTTAGAGCAGGGTTGGTTAGTGATCACAGACCGCCGTGAGCTAGTGCTAAAATCTGATCGCTTATAGATCCCACCCAGAAACGCAGTTCTTGGAGGCGCATTGTCAGTGTCAGCTTCGGCATTTTCTAGGCCAATCTTTCGACTGTACATTGATGAAGTCGGTCATGCAAACTATTCATGCAATCTTCAGCATCCGCAGAACAAGTACTTTAGTCTTACTGGTGTAGTGACTCGCCTAGATTATGTTCAGAGTACTATTGCGCCTGACATAGAGTCATTGAAGCAGAATTTTTTCAATCCACCGCATCACCCAGATAACCCAGTCATACTGCACCGCAAGGAGATTAAGGGCAAGCTGTACCCATTTAAGAGCCTACTTGACCCAGGGATCTGCACTGCTTTTGATTCACAGCTTTTGGCCCTGCTTGCAAAGTGGGAGTTTAAGGTATACACAGTTACGGTGAACAAGGAAGCGCTGTTCAAGGCATATTCCAAGCCTTTCGACCCATATCATTACGCACTTCACGTAATGATTGAGCGATTTGTTTACTTCCTAAACCAGAACAGATCTATTGGTGATGTAATGGTAGAGAGCAGGAATGGTCCTCTAGACAGGATATTGCGCCAAGAGTATGCGAGAGTCTGGCAGAAGGGTACTAGGTTTGAGAAACCTGGCAGCATTCAAGCGGCTCTAACTTCGCGAGAATTGAAGACAAAGAGCAAGACTAACAACATCCCAGGCCTACAGATTGCCGACATCTTGGCTTCTCCCTGCTTTGCACTTCATGCTCATCAAATGGATGGGACGCCTCCCCCTTCGAGATTTGGATCTCTTGTCGCGCAGATTGTCGCTTCCTCCAAATATGATATGAGCATAACCGGCCAGATTGACGGGTTCGGAAGGAAGTGGCTTAGTTAGGCTTGGATCCGAGCGCCGGCAGTACGGAGTAATGTCAAGGAAGGAGGAGTAGAGGAGAGAGAGAAAGAGAGAGAGAGAGAGAGAAAAAAAAAAAAACGGCCCCAAGGGGCCGTCAAAGGCACAGGGCCTTCTCCCTTCGCAAAAGCGAATTGATGTTATTATACCTTATCCCTATCATTAGTCAAGTTAAATTTGTAGTTTGAGAGCTGAAAGCACCAACCGAGACCTGTGTCTCGACGCTCATTAAGGCCACGGTGGCTCACTTGTGATAATCTACTTGCACTGCGTATAGTATTCTGTTAGGCTTACTTGCCATACTGTGTCAACAGATGCCCGGAGGAATTACTTTGCCACTGCAAGATCCGCTCCCCACCCGTGGCCTGCAGACCCATCGCAACATCCTGCTGATGATGGTCGCCATCCACGGCACCGATGACGAGTCCGTCATGCGCCTGATCGCCGACACCGGGATCAAGCTGAACCTCTTCCTGCCCCTGCACCAGCATGTGCTGCAGTATTACCGGGAGCTGCTGATCATCGGCCAGCTCGCCACCCAGGATGTGCTGGCCTCCTCGGCCCGCTCCCTGCTGCTGCAGATGGCTGACAACGTGCGCAGTGAAAAGGACGCGCAGCAGCTTATGCGGGCCCTGCGCAACGCGCCGGACTGGATCTGGGAAACCAGCAACAGCCCCAGCGCCGGTCCGCTTGAGCATTTGGAGGAGCTGCGGCAGTGCAGCAGCAACGACGAGGCCCTCGCCCTGCTGCAGGGGCGCGTCCAGGCCCTGCGCGCACGCAAGTTGCCGAGCCCCGAGGAACTCGAGGCTGAAGCGCTGGCTTATGAAAAAGTGCAAATGCCAGTTCTAGTGGCAAAAACGGGGGCGCAGGTTAAATGTAGCCCCGGCGCGACAGAACTGAGCCGTTTCGAGCCACCCGGGCGCCACTGATCCCCGCCGGCACTGCCGGCCCGTGCCCTGAAACCGCAGCGCCAGCCCTCCGGAGCAACAGCTTCGCCGCCCAGCTCGGCTGCAGAGGCCTGAATGGCGCAGTGTGGTCTGATTCTGGACCAGCGCCCGGAGCCTATCCATACGGCCCTGAACCTCGTTTCGCCCTTCGCCTTTCGCCTTTGGTCTTTGCCTTTCGCCTTTTCGCCTTGAGCCTTGAGCCTTGTGCCTTTCGTCTTAATCGAGAGGGTTATAAATCTGGATCAGGCGGTTCTGCTCACTGACGATGTAGGCGCTCTCAACTCCCAGCGCAAAGGAGGAGAAATAGAAGGTGTTCTCCCCATCCGCCTCGCGGCTGTCGCTCAGCACCGGGTTGCTGCCCAGGACCGGCGGCTGGCCATAGTCAAGGCTGGCCAGCCAGATCACGCCATCGGTATCCGCGATGTAGATCCGCCCGTCCTTGTCCACCGCGGCCCGGCTGTTCACGTCGCCGCTGCCCAGGCTGAGCGTCCAGAAGGGCCCGCTGATCTCCGGGCTGATGCCGCTGGTGTCAACCGTCACACCGCGCAGCTCGGAGAAGTCCGTCTCGCTGCCGTCCGTGGGCACCGGCTGGACGATGTAGTCCGAATCGCTGACCCGCGAGGGCCCCGCGACGACCGCGCCGCCCAGGTTATAGCTGTCCTCGCGCAGCCCGGTGCTGGAGTTGATCAGCAGCAGCTGCCCGCTTTCGGGATAGATGAAAAGCTCGTCGGCCAGCACGCAGCCCCCGGCCAGGTTCAGCGGGGTGCCCAGGTCGCGGTAGCTGGAGTCGGGCAGCTCGGCGCCCGTTATCTGGCTCAGGCTGATGCAGTGCTCGACAAAGCCGATGGAGAAGCCGTCAAAGGTGCAGGGCCAGCACAGGGCCCCGTTGTCCGCGTTGAAGGCCGGCTCGGCGTTAAGGCGGATCGAGCTGTTCAGCGCGCTGTTCTTCCAGGCCTGGCCTCCGTCCTGGTTCAGGGCCATGGGGTGGGCCTGGCCGTCGGCGGTGCAGACCAGCACTCCCGCCGGGGCGATGTTCAGCGAGCTGTAAGGCCGGGCGTTCTCGTCCTTCAGGGCGCCCAGGCTGGCCTGGAACTTCAGCGCGCCGGCTGGCGTGACCCCGAAAAGATAGCCCGTGGACACCGCGGAATTCTTCTGCGCCACCACGAAGTAGGCATTGCCAAGGCTGTCCAGGCAGGGGGCCTGCGGCGGGCAGACAAAGCTCTTGCCTTCAGGGGCATAGGCATTGCTGTCAAAGCTGTAGCGCAGGCTGACCAGGTCGCTGCTGTAGCTGCGCAGCAGGCCGTCGCGGCTGAGGGCATAGACATTGCCCTGGCCGTCAATGACCGGCGAGGTACGGTTCGGGCCGTCAGTGCTGCTGGAAAGCAGGACAGAGTTAAAGCCGTCCAGGTTGGCCGGGCCGCTGCGACTTGTCGTGGTGCCCGAGCCATCCACGCTGCCGCTCATGCGCGGCCACAGCCCCTGCGCCAGCTTGAACTCGGCCGGCAGGCCGCCGGACGGCGTGGCGCTGGACAGGGCGCTGTAGGCGCTCGAGCCGTCCACATTGCGCGCCTTGAGGGCGAAGAAGTACAGCTCGCCGTTCTGCAGTCCTTCTATGTTCCACTGCGTGGCCGTCTTGTCCAGGCTCTGGCTCAGCACGGCATTGCTCATGTCAATGCTGCTGCTGTAGAAAACATCAATGCTGTCGGCGCGGCTGTCGGGATAGCTGTCCCAGCTCAGCTCGGCGCTGCCGTCGCCGGCCAGTGCGCTCAGGCCGCCGGGCGGCGGCAGGGGGGTCAGGTTCTCGACGCGCAGCTCGGCATGGTTGTAAAGCACAAAGCCGCCGTCGGTGACGATGGCGAAGTAGAAGTAGCCCTGCGGGCTGATATAGCGCGAGGCGCCGTCCCCGAAGCTGTGGCTGAAGCCGGCAAAGCGCGCCCCGCCGACAGGCGCCCAGCGCTGCTGCTCCCAGTCGCCGAAGTACAGAAAGTAGTCGTTCTGCAGGTCGGTGATGAAGAGCTCCAGCTCAGTCAGGCTGTAGCTGGGGGTGAAGGGGCCCACCTGGTAAAGCGCATAGCCCAGGCGGCCCAGGGCGGCCGTGATGGTCAGGTTGGGCGGGTTGCTGTCAATTCCCAGGCTGGCGTCCGCAAAATCGGCGCTGGGAATGCTGGTCACTTCCTGCAGGGACACGCTGCGGCCGGCCGTGTCAGGGGCGGCATCCAGCCGGGCCAGGGCAGGCAGTCCGCCGCTGTGTCCTGCAGCCTCCGGGCCGGGAACAGCAGTCCCGCAGGCGCTGAGCACAAGCACTGCCGCGAGCAGCAGAGCTGCCCGCCAGCGGCCATGGCGCATAGTCCGTTCCAAGCACATTCAGCCGCAGTGAGTATAACTGCGGCCCCTGCTAACATCGCTGTATGAGCTCAGGCAATGCCGACACAGTCAAGGGTATCGTGCTGGCGGGTGGCACCGGCAGCCGCCTCTTCCCGCTGACCAAGGTGACCAACAAGCACCTGCTGCCGGTGGGGCGCAAGCCGATGATTTACTACCCCATCGAAAAGCTGGTCGAGGCGGGAATCACCGAGATCCTGATCGTTACCGGTACTGAGCACATGGGGGATGTAGTCGGCCTGCTGGGCAGCGGCAAGGACTTCGGCTGCCGTTTTACCTATAAGGTGCAGGACGAGGCCGGCGGCATCGCCCAGGCTCTGGGCCTGGCCGAGAACTTCATCGGCGGCAGCAAGATGTGCGTGATCCTGGGCGACAACATCTTTGAGGACTCCATCGCCGCGGGTGTGGCGTCCTTCCGCTCGGCCCAGCCGGCGGCTGGCAGCATCGGCTGCGCGCATCTGTTCCTAAAGCCGGTGGAGGACCCCCAGCGCTTCGGCGTGGCGACAGTCGTCCCGGGGCCGGATGGCGGGCCGGCCGGCGGCCGCATCACCCGCATAGTCGAGAAGCCGGCGCAGCCGGAGAGCGACCTCGCGGTGACCGGCATCTATATGTACGGCCCGGAGGTCTTCGAGATCGTCCGCACCCTGCGGCCCAGTGGCCGCGGCGAGCTGGAGATATCTGACGTGAACCAGAACTATGTTGAGCGCGGCACCCTGGGCTACTCGCTCTTTGGCGGCTGGTGGACCGACGCCGGCACCTTCGAAAGCCTGGCCCACGCTAATGTCCTGGTGGGGGGCTAGGTCCTGAGAATGCATGAACAGCAATGCTATGGGCGCTGACGTTGACCTGCCCAGTATGGGAGACAAACCAATGGAAAGGCCAGCGAATTGGCTGGACCGATGGCGGCTGGGTCCGGACAGCGCCATGCTGCTGAGGCTGACCGCGCGGGCGATGAGACGCTGGTGGCAGCGGCTGGGCTGGTGGCTGCTGGCCGGGAGCCTGCTCTTGGGTTGCCTAAATCTGCTGGATGAAACGATGATCGCCACGCTGAAGGCCAACTGGCAGCCGGCGCGGCTGCATCCGCGTTTGTTGAGCAGAGCATCCATAACGCTGTGGAACATGAGCTGGTTGCTGGCGTCGCTGACCTGGCTGCTGGCGGCGCGCCATGGGCTGGGGCTGGTGCGCACGTCACTGCGTGAGACGGCCAGCGGCGAGGCGCTGCTCCGCAGCCCCGCGGCCTTTGCGCTGGTGGCCGTGCAGGGTTTGCCGCTGCTGGCGCTGCAGGCGGCGCAGAGCTTGGCCGAGACGCTGCTGCGCGAGAGCGGCGTGATCATGTCTCCCTGGGGCGCGCTGCATAAACCGGCGCTGGCCCTGCGGCTGAGCGATGATCTTGGCAGTCTGATGGGCTTCAGCAGCCAAACTTTGGTCCTGGGCCTGTTGCTGGGCTGGCATTTGGTGTTGCACCCGCGCGGACCGGCGATCTGGGGCGCGTTGTTGGGAATCTCGCTGCTGGGCAGCCTGCTGCGACTACTGCCGAGCAGCTATGTGCCCTGGGAAGCCTGGAACAGCGCGACGACCAGCGCTGGACTCGCGCTAGGGTTGCTGATCATCGTCGCTCTGCTGCTGACGACTACTTGGCGTGCCCGGCGGGCCGCAAACTGGCTGGCGGTCGGCTGGCTGGGCTGCTTTCTCGCCAGCGTAAGCACCGACCAGCTACGGGCCCTGCTCGAAGCCGCGCCGGCATGGCTGCAAAGCGCGCTGGTGGTGGTGGCCACTTCCCCTAACGCCTTGTTCAGCCTCTTCCCTTGGTTTGGCCTGCGCACCGAGGGCGTCTATGCCGACCGCGTCTTCCACACCGCGCTGACTTTTCCGCTGCCAGGCGGCCCCGAGATAGCCCTGCCCTGGTGGATGGTGCTGCCGGTGTCTGCAGCGCAAATGCTTATGCTCTTCTTTTTCTACCGCCTGCTGCTGTGGCTGGCAGGGAGGGTCGAGCAACGGCTGGGGACGGCTAAATATTCTCAACTGCGAGCCGATAATGAGACTGAAGTCAACTGATCCAGTCAGTCGCTCCGCGCGGCAGCCTGCGACGGCCGTCCAAGTTCTGCTTGCTTTTTCAGCTTTTCCCAAAATTCCCCTCAAGCCCCCCTGCCCTGCGCCGATAAAGCTCTTGGAGAAGTCTAGGCCTGCCAGGATCAGTGAGGTCCGCAGGGCGAAACCGGCTCCTAGTTTTGGGGAACAGGTGGTTGGCAGCGTTTCTGCTCAGGGCGAAGCCCGGCGTGGTGAGACGCTCCGCGTGACAGCGGGGCGGAAATGCTGGTAAGCTTGGAAAGGGAAAGGTGACGGATATGAAAATCGACGACGTACGCGGATTGGTCAGCATCGGGCAGACCGGCCTTGATCCTAAGAAGGCCAAGGTTGATGCGCCCGGCAAGACTGAGGCGCCGGCTGAGTCCGACAAGGTCGAACTCTCCAGCCAGGCGCAGACGCTGCACGGCATCACGGTCGAGCGCCCCGATCCGGCCGCCCGCGCCGCCATGGTTGAAGAGCTGAAGCGCCAGGTGGAAGCCGGCACGCTCAGCATCAACCCGGACAAGATCGCCGAAAGCCTCGCGGACAGCCCCGCGCTGTCCGACCTGCAGGCCTAGCAGCGCGCGGCCCCGGCGCCGCGCCCAGCACAGACCCGCACACTGGCGGCCAGCCGCCGGCCTGCGCGTCCTGATTCAGCACAGCAACAGCGGCCGCTGGAAGCGGCCTGCGCCCTTGTGCGCGAAAACCAGACCCACGGAGGAGATGGAAATGGAGCAGCGGGAGATTTGTGAGATGAGCGCATCGGTAATCGATAACCTCTTTGGCCAGCTGGCAGAGCAGCTTGAGCTGCTGCTCAGCCTGCGCGACCTGGGCCTGCAGAAGCAGGACGCCCTGGTCCGCTGCCGCCTCGACCAGCTCCAGGGCCTGTCGGAGCGCGAGATCCAGCTCAGCGGCCAGCTGGCCGAGATGGAGGCCCGCCGCCTCAACGCCATCGCCGGCGTTGCCGCCGAGGGCCTCTTCAGCGAAGGGCCGGAGCCGGACGGCGAAACCCTGGCCCGCCTGATCCAGCGCCTGCCCCTGGTGGAGCAGCCGCGCTTCATCAAGCTGCTGCCTGAGTTCAGCGCTGTGACCCGCGAGCTGTCCAGGATCCGCGAGCACAACGAGGCCCTGACTCTCAACCTGCTGGACTACACCGGCATGGTGATGCGGCTTCTGACCTCCGACGGCCCGGCCAGCCACTACGGCGCCAGCGGCGTGCTGCAGGAGCGCCCCGGCCGCGCCATGCTGGACAGCCGGGTTTAGGTTACAGGGAACAGGTTACAGGGGACAGGGGAAAGGTTAGAGGTGTGGGAGATTGAAGGCGGGAAGAGAAGCGCGCGCTCCGCAGTATTCCGGCTCAGCTCAGGATTCTCTTCCTAAGGGCAGTCAGCATCTTGCTGATCTCTACTATCAGGTCAAGCGAGCCGCGTACATCAGCATTGCTCACATATCCCAGTTTGACTCCCAGCAGGGCGAAGGTCTCTGTCTCCATTAACGAACCTTTGGCCATTGCCAGGAAATGAGCAAAGTCCTTCCGTGTTGACCTCGCATGTCCTTCGGCAATGTTGGCCGGAACCGCGGCGGCAGCACGCGTAATCTGGTCAGTCAGCCTGTACATCTCCTGTCTCGGAAAATTTGCGGATAGTTCGTAGATTGCCACCGTCAGGTCCATAGCTTTTTGCCAAACGATCAGATCGCGATGCGACTCGATTTTCATTCCGTATCCTCACTCAGAGCCTAATAATATCATATACAGTCAATAAATGTAATCAACAACTGACTGCAAGGCTCCCTTCAGTCTTATCTGTCACCTGTGCCCTGTCCACTGTAACCTCGTTCTGAGCTGCTGAGAGTTGCCCAGCGGCAAAGCCTGCAGAGATGCGAGCTGCAGGCCGATATACCCACCGGGAGATTCTGTTTGGATGGAGGCGGAGCATGATCCGCGGCGCATTCCTGGGGCTGGAAACCGCGCGCAAAGGCCTGATGGCCGCGCGGGCGGGACTGGACACCACAGGCCACAACATTGCCAATGCCGGGACGGAGGGCTACAGCCGCCAGCGCGCGGTGACCAGCGCCTCCAGCCCGATCTCGCTGCCCGGGGCCTTCTTCACCCTGCGGCCGGGAATGCTGGGCACCGGGGCGGAGATCATCTCCATCACCCGGATCCGCAGCCAGTTCGTTGACGCCCAGATCCAGTATGAGGGTTCTGCTTCCTCGCATCTGGGCATGCTGTCCACCGGCCTGCAGCGCGTGGAGGACATCTTCGGCGAGCCCGCCGAAGCCCAGTTCTCCGGCCTGATGGACTCCTTCTTCAACGCCTGGGAAGACCTGTCCAACGACCCGGAAAGCCTGGCCGCCCGCACCAACCTGCGGGAGGCGGCCCAGGGCCTGACCGACTATGTCAACAACATCGACTTCGCCCTGAAGCGCGAGGTCGAGGACATCAACACCCAGATCCGCGGCCAGGTGCAGCAGGTCAATACCCTGACGGCGCAGATCGCCGAGGTCAACCGCCAGATCACCCGTTCCGAGACCTCCGGCGCCCGGCTCAGCGTCAAAGCCAACGACCTGCTGGACAAGCGCGACCAGTTGGTGGAGCAGCTCAGCAAGCTGGTCAATGTCCGCCAGCTGGACAGCCCCGACGGCAGCGTGAACATCCTGATGGACGGCCACCCCCTGGTGACCGGCGGCGACGCCCACGAGCTGGTGCTGCGCTCCAAGAGCGCCGACCCCAGCAAGCTGGTGCTGGAGTTCAAGGAGGGCAACTTCCCGGCCCCGCTGCACAGCGGCGAGATGGGCGGGCTCTTTGAGCTGCGGGATGTCCAGATCCCCGCCGTCCGCGACAAGTTCGCCACCCTGATCACGGCCTTCACCAACCAGGTCAACAAGACGCACCAGCAGGGCTATGGCCTTGACGGCACCAAGGGCCGCAACTTCTTTAACGACACCCAGACCCGCTCGGCCACCGGCACGCTCTTCCTGCCGGCCGGCACCACCCTGGACACCAGCCTGGACAGCCTGGGCATCACCAGCGGCGACTTCTTTATCCAGGGCCAGCGCATCGAGATCACCCCGGAAGAGGTGCTGCCCGGCCAGGCGCTGACCCTGCGCGGCCTGCTGCAGCGCATTGAGTCCGCCAGCGTGGACATCCGCGCGGAGCTGAACCTGGACGCCGGCGCCCCGCGCATCGAGATCAGCCAGTACAACCCGGCCTATGGCACCAACAGCCTGGCGCTTGTCGACGGCAACTCGAACTTCTTTGAAATCAGCGGCCTGGACAAAGCGGTGGTCAGGGACCTCAGCCTTGACCCGCCTTACGATAATTCGCTGTCCAACTTCCGCCTCAGCACCAGCGTGCTGAACAGCCTGGATGCCATTGCCGCCACCGGCGACGACGGCCTGGGCTTCCCAGGCCCCGGTGACAACCGCACGGCTCTGGCCATCGCCGACCTGAAGAACAACGCCCAGGCGCTCTTTGGCGCCACCTATGGCGAGTACTTCGAAAGCACCATCGCCATCCTTGGCGCCACGGCCCAGACGGCCGAGCGCAGCGAGGCCAGCCAGAAGCTGGTGCTGCAGCAGCTTGAGGAGCGGCGCCAGATCATCAGCGGCGTGAACCTCGACGAGGAAGCGGTGCAGCTCATCAAGTACCAGAAGGCCTTTGAGGCCAGTGCCCGGGCGCTGAGCGCCATCGACGAGACCCTGGACCTGATCGTCAACCGCATGGGAACGGTGGGGAGATAAGTAATGCGAATCAGTAGCCAGCTCATCACCAGCAGTTTCCTTGGAGACTTAAGCAGCATCCAGCAGCGTCTGGCCCGGCTGCAGCACCAGAGCGCGACAGGCAAGGCCTTCGACCGGCCGCGCGACGCCCCGGCGGCGGTTTCCAGAAGCCTGAACCTGCAGCGCGCGCTGACCTACCTGAACCAGTACAGCCGCAACGCTGACGACGGCACCAACCGCCTGAGCTTCACCGAGACGGCCGTGACCGAGGTGCAGGCCCAGATGCAGCGGCTGCGCGAGCTAACCGTGCAGGGCTCCAACAGCTACCTGACCCCCGCCGATCGCGGGGCGATTGCCACCGAGGTCAACCAGCTCTTTGAGCAGGTCATCACCTTAAGCAACTCCAGTCTGCGGGGCCGCTATGTCTTTTCGGGCTTCCAGACCCTGACCCGCAGCTTCTTCATCAATGCCTCCAGCGACGGGGTGACCTCCTCGGTCTCCTACCGCGGTGACAGCGGCCAGATCGGCCGCAACATCGGCATCCAGCGCGACCTGGACGTGAACGTCAGCGGCCGCGAGCTCTTCATGGAGCAGACCTATACCCTCACCGGCAAACTGCTGGGCTCCGGCGCCCTGGGCTTCGCCGGCAGCTTTGAGATGAACGACCGTTTCTTCAGCGTCAGCCCGGGCATGAAGCTCAGCCAGCTGCGCGACCTGATCAACCAGGACAGCGAAGCCGGCGTGGAAGCCGTGATCTCTGGTGACAACCGCCTGCTGCTGCGCTCAATGAGCAGCTCCGAAAGCATCAAGCTGCGCGACCTGAGCGGCACGGTGCTGGAGGACCTCGGGGTGCTGCCCCAGGGCGCCTTCAACCTGGCCCAGAGCGCGCCGACCCTGCCCCTGACCGACAGCCGCGGCGCGATCCATACATCAGCCGCGCTGGTCTTCCCGCTTTCCATCGGGACGGCCGGCCAGACCCTTGTTCTGCAGCTGGGCGGCGCGGCCAACAGCAACGTGACGGACTCAAAGGCCATCAAGCTGGATGCGAAGAGCTACAACACCTCCGCCGAGCTGCAGGCTGAGCTGCAAAAGAAGATCGATCTCGCCTTCGGCCAGGAGAAGATTCTGGTCAATGACATGGGCGGCGGCGTGCTTGAGCTTGAGACCTTTGAGCAGAGCGGCGCTGTCACCCTCAGCGACCTGCGCGTGGGCGGCACCGCGGCGGACGGCACTGTTGACACGGCCTCGGCGCTGCTGGGCTTCAACGCCCTGCCCGGGGTGCAGGAGGTCGCGGACCTGGCCGGCGTGGACGGCAACGACCGCTTCAGCCTTGACCTGGGTCTCAGCGCCTACCGCACCATCAACGGCGAGCCTGCCGTGGATCTAGCCCCGGTGATGCTGAACATAAACGCCGCCGCCGGCCTGACGGCCGCGGATGTGGTCGCAGACCTGAACAAGCAGTTCCTGGCCAACAAGTTCCTCTCCGGCCTTGTTGAAGCCCGCGAGGAAGGCGGACGCATCCGCCTGCAGACCACGCGCCAGGGCAAGGAAGTCTTTGGCACTGACCTGCTGCTGAGCAATGCCGTGGGCGGCGCGGTGGCCCCGGCCACGGACACCCTGGGCGCGCTGGGCTTCTACCGGGATGTGGCCACCGGCATCAGCGCCCCGCCGGTGCCGGCCAGCGTCTTCAGCACGGCGGCCTACCCGCCGGGTATTGGCGCGATTGCTCTTGGCGTTAACGACTCATTCAGCATTGACCTTGGCCCTTCGTCCAGCTTGGACGGCACAGACCTGGCGCCGCAGAACATTGTGCTGACGGCCGGCGCCTATCCCACCGCCGCTGGCCTGGCCGCGGAGATCAACTCCCAGATCGGCCTGAACCCGAACCTCAAGAACGCCGTGCAGGCCGTGGTGCGCACAGCGGCCGGCCTGGACTATGTGGATATAGAAACCGTCGGGCGCGGCAGCCGGATGCAGGCCGCCGATCTGAGCCTGCTTGACGTCACCCCCGGCGCCCTAGCCAACCTGGGCCTTGGCGCCCCCACCGTGCCCGGCGGCGGCGGCTCTGACGGCCAGGGCGATATCGCCCTGCCGGACAACATCATGGACAGCATGGCCCGGATCCGCGACGAGCTGTATGGCTTTGCCGCCGGCGAGAGCCGCCTGGTGGCCCTGCAGACCGAGGGCCGGGCTTCCATCGGCCTCTACCAGGGCCACAAGATCAGGATCAGCAGCGACGGCAGCTTCAAGGAGCTGACAGTCCAGCGCTTCACGACATTGCAGGACCTGGCCAGCGCCATCGAGGACAAGCTGGGCTTCCAGCTTGAGGTGAAGGTGCAGCGCGACGGCACGATCCAGATCTTCAACCCCTCCGACACCCCGGTGCAGGGGATCAAAATCGAGGCCTTCGACCAGGGCGGCAATCCGGTAAACGGCTTCAACCAGCTCTTCCGCGATGTCAGCGGCAACCTGCCTTACCGCGGGACGATGATCAGCGCCCAGGTCTACGAGGACGAGCGCTTCGCCCGCCTGACCCAGCGCATCGGCAACGTGGACAGCGGCATCGAGAAGATCCTCTCCACGCTCAGCGAGCTGGGCTCGCGCCAGAAGCGCCTCGAGCTTACCGTGACCCAGAACGAGGTCCTGGAGGTCAACCTGCAGGAGCTCCAGACCAGCAACGACTTTGTCGATATGGCAGAAGTAATCACATTAATGAGCCAGCAGGAGAACGTCCTGCGGGCCGCGCTGAGCACCGGCAGCCGAGTGCTGCAGCCCAGCCTCTTTGACTTCCTGAGCTAGGCTCAGCCAGCATCGTGAGGAACCAAGATGGACCCTTGTTACTACTTTGACGAACAGCAGGAAAGCGCGGAAACTCCGCAGCCGCAGGGCCTGCAGCCCGGCGACTGGCTGCCCTTCGCCCTGGAGGGCCTGGCCCTGGTGATGCTCTTCGGGGCCAGCGTGCTGGGCCTGGTGCGGGACAGCCGGCAGCTTTGAGCAGCATCCCCGTCCTGCGGCACAGCAGCTCGCCGGCGCAGCTCAGCGTGCGCCAGCAGCCGGCGCGGCTCAGCGTGCAGCAGCCCCAGGGCAACCTGAGCATCAGCAGCGGCTCGGCCAGCCTGGAGATCCAGCACCGCGAGGGCAGCCTGCGCATCGACAGCACGGCGGCCCGGGCCAGCATGAAGTACTTCTCCATGCTGGGCCTGCTGGGCGAGATCGGCCGCATTTCAAAGCAGAAAGGTAATGCCGGAGTCTCCAATATCGTGGCCGAGGGCCGGGCCTGCCAGGCCATCGAGAACGGCGGCGGGGCGATCCAGGCCCAGGCGCGGGCCGCCATGTTTGACAACAAGCAGTGGGGCGTAGTGCTGATGCCCGGCGTTCCGCCCAGCATCAGCTATACGCCGGGAAGCGTTGAGATATCTGCCCGCGCAGGCTCGACGCAGGTTCAGTTCAGGCGCCAGGCGCCGATTATTAATGTTGAGCCGCAGCGCCCGAGCATCAGCTTCAGCGCAGCACAGCTCAGTTTCAGCCTGCCCGGACCTGTGGGTCTGGATCTGCGGGCTTAGCAAGTGCGGAAGGACAGGTGGCCACTGAAAACCAGCGGCTGGGAGACGGATGTGGATTTTCTGAGCGAACGCTTTGGCAAGGTCAACTACGACGAGCACTCGGTGCTGCACTTCCCGCAGGGCCTGGTGGGCTTCCCCGGCATGACCCGCTTCTTTTTGCTGCGCGACGAACGCCTCGACCCCCTGGTCTGGCTGCACAGCATTGACGACCCCAACCTGGCCTTCCTGGTCTGCGACCCCTTCGAGTTCTTCCCGGACTATGAGCTCCGGCTGCGCCTGCCGGCTGCTGTACGCGCCGCGATGGGCAACAGCCAGGACCTGCATGTGCTGGCGATAGTCACCCCGCAGTCCATGTTCAGCCGCTCCACCGTGAACCTGCTTGGGCCGCTGGTGCTGAACACTGTAAGCCGCACCGCCTGGCAGGTGATCCTGGACGATGAGCAGCTCTCGACCCGCCATCCCCTCTTCCCGGAGCGCCCCAGCGGGCTGCGGCCCCAGGCTCTGGCGGTCTGAGGCTTGCGCTGCCGCCACCGGCGGCGTATCATCCGCCCATGCACAGCCTTCGAACTTTCGCCCTTACGGCCGCCCTCTGCGCCCTGGCGCTGCTCTGGCGCCTGCCGGCCCTGGCCAACGGCTACGACTTCTATCCGGCCCCCCTGGCCTGGTCGCCGGACAGCACATCCCTGCTGGCCGCCTGGAGCAGCCAGTTCCCCCAGGGCGAGGGGCCCTCATCCAGCGCCTTTGGCGAACTGCGCCTGATCCAGCCCGCCAGCGGCACGCAGCAGGCTGTTGAAGCGGCCTACTGCACCAGCCCGGCCTGGCACCCTGACGGCCGCAGTTTCGCCGCCATCGTCAACGGCAGCCTGCGCTATTACATGCTGCCCCAAAGCGCCGGCGGCCGCGTTATGGCCTTTGGCGCCCTCAGCCCGCGCTTTGACCTGCTGGACTGCAGCTTCAACCCGCGCTGGCGCGAAAGCGGCCAGCCCCTGCTGCTCTTCAGCGCCGGTGAGCGCTTCTATGGCTGCGACATTTATGCCTGGCAACCCCAGGGCGGCATCAGCACCCTGCTGGATCTGGGCGGAAGCAGCGTGCTCAGCCCGCTTTTTCTGCCCGACGGCCGCCTGGCCTGTCTGGCCCAGGGAATGGATGGCTTCCCGGCCGGGGCCTATGAGCGCATCATGGTCATTTCCGGCGGATCCACCCCGGCCCAGCTCAGCCCGGAGGGCCGCGGCCCGGCGATCTCGCCTTCTGAATACCATGAGTGCTATCCGCTGCTGATCCCGGGCACAAATGAGATGCTGTATCAGCGCGGCGGCTGGGGCGATTGGAGCATATACAAGCTGAATCTGGACAGCGGACAGGAGACTTTGGAAGCAGCCGATGCGCAGCAGCCCAGCCTGAGCGCGGATGGCCGCTGGCTGGCTTTCACCCGGCGCGACCCGCAGGCCAAGGCCAGCCAGGAATATGACTGGGAACTGCCCTCCAGTGTCTGGATCCTGGACCGCAGCTGCGGAGTCGAAAGCCGGGTCAGTGCTGATGGGCTCTATGCGGAGACGCCGGCAGTATCGCCGGATGGCCGCTGGCTGGCCTGGATAGAAGCCCCGGAATCAATGGCAGGCAGTGTCAACAACTATCAGTATGAAGAGGCCTATGTCTGGCCTCCGGCATATCCGGCTGTAATTACGAGGCAAGTATCCGATATTACGAAAAGCCGTTAATTTGGTTAAAGCCTGTGATGCACTGCGCCATAGCGGGTAAGCTAAGCGGAGGCATCTCCGGGCTTTGCCCGGTTAGCTGCGTTAAGCTACAATAAATGCCTCACGCGAACTGGCCTCTCACGGGGCACGTGAAGGGAGGAGTTAGGAGAAATGATGGTACGCAATATCGTGGCCGCCCTGGTCATCGCTATGCTGCTGCCTGTTGCGGCGTATGCGAACTGTGGCAGCTGTAAGAGCAAGTGCAACACTTGCGTGAAGAGCTCGTGCAACAAGTGCGAGTCCAAGTGCGACAGCGGATGCAAGAAGAGCTGCTGCAAGCCCAAGTGCGAGACTGGCTGCAAGAAGAGCTGCTGCAAGCCCAAGTGCGAGACCGGCTGCAAGAAGAGCTGCTGCAAGCCCAAGTGCGAGACCGGCTGCAAGAAGAGCTGCTGCAAGAGCAAGTGCGACACCGGCTGCAAGAAGAGCTGCTGCAAGCCCAAGTGCGAGAGTGGCTGCAAGAAGAGCTGCTGCGCCAAGAAGAGCTGCAACTCCTGCGCCAAGCCCAGCTGCGGCGGCTGCGAGAAGCCCAAGTGCGATCCCTGCAAGACCGTTTGCGCCTGCACTGACTGGCGTCCTTACTGCGGCTGCGAGATGATCGACAGCCTCTGCATCAGCCTGACGACCTGCGGCTGCGACGGCGGTACCGCCGGCCCGCTGCAGCTTGAGCTGAAGGGCGCGGATGGCAAGACCATCGCCACCGTGCAGCTCGACGGCCCCATCGACGGCAGCGCCAGCTGGAACTACAAGTTCGCCGAGCCGATCAAGGCTGACAGCCTGCGTGAGGCCGTGCTGGTGAACAACACCGACGACAGCGCTACCCTGACCTGGTTCAGCGTGACCGGCATGGGCGAGTGCGGCTGGAGCTACAACTTCTTCGACAAGAAGTGCAAGGGCGTCACCATCGGTAAGGATGGCTGCCCGCGCTTCGTGATGTTCTAAAGCCTTCAAGGCTGCATCGAACACGAAACAACAAGGGGCGGCCAAGGCCGCCCCTTTTGCTGTATATTGTCTCAGTTGAGCCCTTCTAACTGAAACAAAGCACAGTACGCCAAGGTAGACGACTTGCGGCTGTGCGGCCGTATTCCATCAGACCCGCAAGGAGTGAAGCGTGCAGTACGAAGAGATCCTCGCCCGGACCTGGGATGTTGTCATTGTGGGCGCCGGTCCCGGCGGCATGGGCGCCGCGCTGTACTCCTCCCGGGCCGACCTCAGCACGCTGATCATCGAGAAGAACTTCGTCGGCGGCCTGATCGCGCTGACCATGGAAGTGGAAAACTACCCGGCCGTGGACTTCGCTTCGGGCATGGAGCTGGCCCAGCACATGGAGGCGCAGGTCAAAAAGTTCGGCACCGAGATCCTCTACAAGGAAGTCACCAGGGTCGAGAAGGCCGAGCCTGTCGGCACCGCCCCCAGCTTCCATGTGCGCCTGGCCGATGGCGAGAGCGTGCGCGCCCTCAGCGTGGTGGTGGCCTGCGGCAGCGCGCCGCGGCGCATCCCGGCCAGGGGTGAAGAGGAGTTCTACGGCCGCGGCGTGTCCTACTGCGCCACCTGCGACGGCGCCTTCTTCCGCAACAAGGACATCATGGTTGTCGGCGGCGGCGAGTCCGCCTTCCAGGAAGGCCACTTCCTGACCCAGTTCGGCAAGACCGTGACCCTCGTGCACCGCCGCGACCAGTTCCGCGCCACACCGCTGGCCGTGCGCCGCGCCCGGGCCAGCGAGAAGTGGAGCGAGAAGCTGGGCTACACCATTGAGGAGATCAAGGGCGAAGGGGTTGTCACCGGCGTGCGCCTGAAGAACGTCAGCACCGGTGAGGTCGATGATGTGCCCGTGGACGGCGTCTTCGGCTTCATCGGCTATGAACCGGCGGCCACCTTCGTTGAGGGCCTCTGCGAGCTGGACGGCGAGGGCTATCTGGTTGTGGACGGCAAGATGCGCACAAGCTGCCCCGGCATCTGGGGCTGCGGCGACATCATCAAGGGCAGCCTCAAGCAGATGGTCATTTCGGCCGGCAACGGCGCCACGGCGGCAATTGACATCCGCGAGTACCTGGCTGAGCACAAGGATGCGGAGACCGCCTCCGCAGAACACCAGGCGGCCTGAAATCGTCAGGATGACAGTGCGGAAGGATGAGCGCGGAGTGCGGAATCTATGCCAGAGCGAGCACGGCCAGGGCGAGCATGGTCAGGGCGAGCTTGGCCCGCGTGAGCATGGTCAGGGCGAGCCTGCGAGCCCGGACGGCCTGCTGCCCACGGCTACACACTTGAAGCACACAGCAAGTCAGGCTCAGCGCTCAGCACACAGCACCCAGCACTCAGCACTCACATTTCGTCTAACTTCCCGCCGTGGAATCACCCTGCTGGAGCTGGCCATCGTGCTGGCGATTGTCGGCGTCATCGTCTTCATTGCCATCCCGACCATGAACCCCAGCAAGGATGAGGCCACCATTGACCTGGCCAAGGAACTGCTGGCCTATGTGCACTCCCAGGAGCAGAAGTACTACGGCATGCACGGCGTCTATGCGCCGCTGAGCGCGCTGGCCAGCGACCCGCAGCTTGGCGAGCAGTTCGACCAGCGCTTCGCCGGCGACAAGCCGGAGGTGAACGGCATCAGCTTCCTCGGCCCGCAGGCTGAAAGCCAGTTCTACGAGATCATCGCCGTGCTGCCGGACGGCTCGCGCTACAGCGTCAATTCCACCGGCGAGATCCGGGCCCTGCAGTAAAACCTGTCGGAAGTATGCACCTGCGTTAAGCAGAATTCACAAAGCTATACAGAAGCTAAGCGCTTTGTTTTGCCTCGCTGGCAGGTTTAACCCTAAACCCCCTTGTTCAGGCCCCGCCGGACTGCTATTATCAACAAACTGTGCGAGCGGTGCTGGCACAGAGGGGCACGGGGCATGGCAATACACACTAAAGCAGCGGCGGACATCCTTGCGGCTATGCAGGAACAGCTGGCAGAACAGCTCAGCCGCCCTAAATATGAGCTGCTGATCCGTCCCCTCAAGGCCGTCTCTATGAACGGCGACACACTCGTCCTGAGCATCTCCAATGAGGTCTTGCGCGGCTGGCTGCTGGACCAGTATGGCGAGCTGCTGACCGAGCTGGCCAGCCTGGTTGCCGACTCGCAGCTCACGCTGCAGGTCGTGGTGGACGGCAGCGGTACACGGCAACTTGAGCTTGCCGGCAGCACAGAGGAAGACGGGGCGCAGACAAACCCGGCGGACCCGGCGCAGCTTGATGGCGCCCATCTGGAGCTGCTTCCCTCGCGCGGCCTGCACAGCGAGGCTCCGCGCAGCGACAACCTGCGCCGCCCCCTGCTCAACCCGCGCTACACCTTTGACAGCTTTGTGGTCGGCCCCAACAACCAGTTCTGCTACAGCGCATGCTGGCAGGTGGCCAAGCAGCCCGGCCGCACCTACAACCCGCTCTTCATCTACAGCGGCGTCGGCCTGGGCAAGACGCACCTGATGCACTCCATCGGCCACGCCGTCTGGAACCGCGACCACGGCGCCCAGGTGGTCTATGTCACCAGCGAGAAGTTCACCAACGACTTTATCGAGCATGTGCGCACCGGGCGGATGCCGCAGTTCCATGCCCGCTACCGCCAGGCAGACATCCTGCTGATCGACGATATCCAGTTCCTCTCCGGCAAGCAGGAAACCCAGATCGAGTTCTTCCACACCTTCATGCACCTGGTCGAGGCCGGCAAGCAGATCGTGATCTCCAGCGACCGCCAGCCCCGGACCCTCAAGGGCATCGAGGACCGCCTGGTCAGCCGCTTCGCCCATGGCCTGGTCTGCGACATCTCCGACCCCAGCCTGGAGACCCGCATCGCGATCCTTCAGCAGAAGGCCCAGCTTGAGAAGGTGGACCTGCCTTCTGCCGTCTGCAACTTCATCGCCGAGCGCGTATCAAGCAACGTCCGCGAGCTTGAGGGCGCGCTGATCCGCCTGCTGGCCTTCTGCGACATTAATCACAGCGCGCCCACCGTGGACATCGCGGCCCGCGTCCTGGCGGACTACATTGACACCGCCGGCGTCCGCCCGCAGCTGAACATCCAGCAGATCATCACGGTGGTCAGCGAGTACTTCAACGTCTCCGAGAAGCTGCTGCTCAGTCCCAACCGCTCCAAGCGTGTCGCCACCGCGCGCATGGTGGTGATGTACATGGCCCGGGAGTACACCAACCTCACCCTGGCGCAGATCGGCGAGGAGCTGGGCGGCCGCGACCACAGCACGGTCAGCCACGGCGCCAACAAGATCTCCCAGGAAGTGCTGGACGATCCCTATATCGAACAGGCCGTGACCCAGATCAGCCGCCTGCTGAAATAGCAGGCAGGCAGGTCCTGTCAGACTGGTCAGAACTTTACAGTGAGTCTTTCAGAGACGTCCTGTTACTTTTCGCTTAAACGACAGGCACTACCTCAGTTAATCCACAGTACTCCGATATGCTCTCAGTGAGCATGGAGGCGTTTCCCGCCCGCAAGCTGCTGTGCATCGGCGCGAGTGCCGACGCGCTTGCACGCCTCAGCCACTCCCTGCCCCAACAAAACCACGCCGCCGTGCTGCTGGATGCCGCCGATGACCTGGAGTCCGGCGGCGCCAAGGCCCGCGCTGAAAGCTACGCCGCGGTGCTGCTTTTCAGCGAGGACGGCGCACAGGATCTGCTGCGCGCGCAGGCCCAGCTGCCCCAGCTGCCCCTGATCATCGTCTGCAGTGAAATGCAGGCTGAAGCCGTGGATGAACTGCTGGCCCGCGGCGCGGTGGATGTCCTGCCCGAGGAGCAGCTCAGCCCTGAGCAGATCGGCCGCAGCCTGCGCCTGGCCCTGGAGTGGAACCGCGGCCGCCAGCTGCTGCTGCAGGCCGAGGCGGAGATTGAAGAGCTGCGCCGCGAGCTGCAGGAGCTGCAGGAGTTCCAGCGCAACGTGGCGATCTTCGCCCACGAGATCAACAGTCCGCTGACCGGCCTTCTGGGCTTCCTGCAGCTTATTGTGGAGGAAGTCGAGGAGCAGGAAGAGGATCCCGACCGCGCCGCCATGCTGCGCGACTCCCTGGAAGCCGCGACGCGCATCCGCCGGGTCATGGTGAAGCTGCACCAGATCACCGAGCCGGTCTACAAGAAGTCGCGCCTCAGCCCGCGCAGCCTGCTCGAGCTCAGCCATCACGGCGAAACCATCGCCTGACCCGCTGCGCAATGCTTCGCATCGCTTAGAATTGCATCTGTGGGCAGTCCTTCATTATTTGAGCAACTACGCGCGGGCAGCGGCCGCCTCTGGCACCAGGCCCAGGACCACGACTTCGTCAGCGCGCTGGGCGATGGCAGCCTGCAGCGCGAGCGTTTCGTCTACTTCCTCAGGCAGGACTACATCTTCCTCGCCGCCTATTCGCGCTCGCTGGCCATTGTGGCCGCCCGGGCCACAGACCTTGAGCTGATGAAGCGCCTGGCCCAGCTGCTTGAGTCCACCCTGGACGCCGAGATGCAGCTGCACCGCGAGTACTGCGCCGAGTTCGGCCTTTCGCTTGCCGAGCTTGAGGCCAGCGAGGCCAGCCCGACCTGCCAGGCCTACTGCGACTTCTGCATCAGCACCGCCGCGACCCGCGGGCCCCTCGAGCTGCTGACTGCCCTGGTACCCTGCAGCGTCGGCTACTACGAAACCGGCCTGCGCCTGCGCGAGCAGATTGAGGCCGCCTGCGGCGCCTGGCCGGATGGCCTGGCCGACCACCCCTATGGCCGCTGGGTGGAGGGCTACAGCAGCAGGGAGTTTGGCGACTTCGCGCGCTGGATGGCCTCGGCGCTGGATGAGCTGGGCGGTGCGGAGGCGCAGCTGCCGGAGCTGCAGCGGCTCTTCAACCTGGGCTGCCGCTATGAGTGGCTCTTCTGGGAGATGGCCTGGAGCCGCCAGAGCTGGCCGCTCTGAGGGCCTAGCCGGCCAGGCTGTCTGTCTGCAGGCCCGGGGAAGAGCCAATGCGGGCCGTGCCGCGCAGCAGGTAGATCAGCGGCACACTAAGGGCGGTCACCGCCATCTTAATCACGTACTGGCCCAGGATCAGCTGCAGCAGCGCCGGCAGGGGGAAGTCCGGCAGGCCGGCGAAGGCGGCGAAGACAAAGACCGCGCTGTCAAGCAGTGTGGATGCCGCGTTGCTGGCCAGCACCCGCCAGCCGGCGGGCAGACGCTGGCGCAGACGGGCGAAAAGCTCGACATCCAGCAAGCCGGAGGCCAGGAAGGCGCTCAGCGACGCCAGGACGATGCGCGGGGTCTGGGACAGGACCGTGTCATAGGCCCCCAGCGCGCCAAACCATGACGGCGCCGGGAGCTTGCAGACGAAGCTGAAGTAGAGCGCCATCAGCACATTGGCCCCCAGCGCGGCATAGACCACCCGCCGCGCTTCTGATTTGCCAAGGGCCTCGTTGATCAGGTCGATCAGGGTAAAGGAGAGGGCGAAGATGTAGGTGGCGGAGGTGACGACAAAGGGTCCAAGCTGGCTCAGGCGTCCGGCCGCGACATTGGCGATCAGCAGCGTGGCGACATAAAAGACGATCAGGTAGATGACGTTGATACGCATGGCAGTCTCCCGAAGCTGGGCTGGATAGCGCTATCATCACCGGGGCAACTGCCACTTACCGCAGGTGAAGGTCTTGGCGCAGAAGAAATATACAGCAGAACTCAAGGCACTGGGAAGCCGCTCGCTTCAGCCCAGAAAGCCCTCGCGCGGCATCCTGGAGGCCTTCCCCAACCCGGCGTCCGGCCGGGACTACACGGTGCGGCTGGACTGCGGCGAGTTCACCTCGCTCTGCCCCCTGACCGGCCAGCCCGACTACGGCCGCTTCGAGATCGAGTTCGTGCCTCGCGCGCTGTGCCTGGAGAGCAAGTCCCTGAAGCTCTACCTCGGCTCTTTCCGCTCAGAGGCGGCCTTCTGGGAAGATCTCTGCAACCGCATCGCCGACGACATCTTCGCGGTCCTCGAGCCGGCCAGCCTGCGCGTTAATGGCTACATGAACGTCCGCGGCGGCATCGCCATTGTGGTTGAGGCGCGGCGCGGGGCAGCGGAGCAGCGGCAGGGCTGAAAGGCTGTGCGCGGCTGAGGCCATCGATCCTGAAGCGCGATTGGCTTAAAGCCCGAAGGCTCCGCCAAGGTTGATCACACTGCCGGTCAGCACAGCAGAGTCAGCGCGGCTGAGTTGCCACAGGGCCCGCGCCAGGTCTTCCTGGCCCACCAGCTCCCCCGCCGGGATAGCATCCGCGCTGATGGCGGGCACCCCCTCCGGAGGCAGGTCGGTGACGCCCAGGGCAATGCAGTTGACGGCGATACCGCGCGGCGCCAGTTCCCGGGCCAGGGAGCGGCAGTAGGAGGCCAGCATGGTCTTGCAGGCGCCGTAGGCGGCCACCTCGCGGTAGGCCCGCAGGGTTTCGTTCCCGGCGCTGATAAAGCCGATAATCGCGCTGCCGCGCTGCATGTGCTGCAGGCTGCTGCGGACCGCATTGTGGAAGCCCAGCACGTTAGCCCGCCAAAGATCTTCCAGGCCGGCGCTGTCCAGCGCGCTCAGCGGCCCGCGACTGGCGGGGCCGGCGCTGTAGACCAGCAGCCGCAGCGGGTCGGCGCCGCAGTAGTCCTCAAGAGGCTGCTTCAGCGCGCCTTCGCTGGCGGCATCAGCCTGAGCGATGCCAAGCGGCAGGCCGGCGGCCTCAAGCTCGGCGTGGAAGGCGGCGGCCTCATCCGCGCCGCTGCGGTAGAGCGCCAACACGGACCAGCCCGCGGCGAGCAGAGCCTCGCTGCACCACCTGCCAACGCGGCGGGTGCCGCCAACAATCACTGCCTTGTCTGCCACCGGGCAATCATAGCCGAGTACCGCTGCGAACTTTCGCGGGGCCTGGGCTGGCAGAGTGCTGTGGCGCAGGCTGCTGCATAAAAGGAAAGGCCCGCCCCTTGCGGGACGGGCCTTATTGATGCGACTTCAGTTACGAAGCCCAGCCGCTCTCTAGAAGAAACCGGTCTGGTCGTAGTCGTAGAAGAAGACGAATTCCTGCAGCGCGGCGCTGTCACCATTGTTCAGCGTCTCACCACCGAAGAGCCAGACGGTGTTCAGGTTCACGCCGTTGGTGGCGGAGACCGAACCCGGACCCGGGAAGGACACGCTGGCGCCGTTGTTGACCGCCGCGGCCGGGGCCACGGTGTAGCTCCAGACGCCGGTGGTCGGGTTGAAGACCTCAGCCGTCAGCACCAGAGTCTTGTCAGCCTCGTTGTCCGGGTAGTAGGCGCCGCCCCAGACATAGATCTTGTTATCGATCGACTGGGCGGTGCAGCCGCTGCGGGCGTTCTGCATCGAAGGCGCGGGGCTCCAGACACCGGTGTTCGGGTCAAGGACCTCAACGGTCGCCACGCTCTGGCCACCCGCCTCACGGCCGCCGATCGCGTAGATCAGCAGGCTGGGAGAAGTGACCACGGCCAGGGTGCCGTCATAGCGCGGGGTGATCATGTTGGCGCCGAAGTTGCCGGTGCCGTCAAAGGCGCCCGGCTCCAGCGGGTTGGTCGGGTCGTTCTGCGCGTTGTAGACGATCGTGGCCGCCGAGACCACCGAGGTGGAGGCCGGCGTGGCCTTGTGCAGGCCGCCGCAGATCAGGTTCACGAAAGGTGAGCTGAAGGCGTCCACCAGGGCATAGGACTGCGGGACGGTGATTTCAGGACCGACCTGCCAGCCGATAGTGCCGCCGTTGTCATTGGCCGGCTGCAGCTCAGTGCTGGTCAGCAGACCAGTCTCGGAGTTGCGGCCGCCCATGCTGAAGTAGGCACCACCGTTGTAGAAGTCGTTCTGATCCGTCGGCACCACGAAGGATGCCTGGCCGCGGCGCGCCACCGTCATGGAGACGCTGTTGGTCGCCGTGGTCTGGCCCGTCAGGGACTCGCGCTCGAAGGCGATGGTGGGCAGGGTGTACTGCTGGGTAATGCGCTGGACCGAAGTCAGGGCATTGTTGTTATTGGCGCCGCCGATGATGACGGCGTCGCGCTGGGCCAGACCCTGTCCGTTCTGGCCGCCGTTGACCACCCTGAAGAGCGGCACCATGGTGTGCTCAGAGCGGGCGGTCAGGCTGCCGTCGATCGAGACATTGTTGACTTCAACGAAGCTCACCGGGACCTGAACCGCAACCTGGTCCTCCTGGCCACCGCCGGCGGAAGCCAGGCGGCGGAAGGTGGCGGACACAGCGTAGTAGTTCGGGATCGGCCAGTCGCCGTTGCCCAGGCCATCCAGGTCATCGTCGTAGGGACCGAAGGTGACACGGGTGCGGGCCACGGTCTTGCTGTTGGTCGGGAGCTGCTTGAAGCCAGCCTCGGGGGCCGTGCCTGAATCGTTGTCGAAGTCGATCGGGTCGGCATTGCCGTCGCCGTCGATGTCCATCTGCCACTCGTAGACCTGGCTGGCATTGGCCAGGTTGGGCAGGGTGAAGACAAAGTCGACTTCCTGCGTGTCACCCGAGCCGCCAACCTCGCCGAAGGGCACGGTGCTGCCAACGATGTTGTAGTCGATGTCCACGATGATCGGATCAACCGGACGGCTGATCGACTTGACCACCTGGATGTTCTGCGTGAGCTTCTGGATCTGGCCCGCCGAGTCGATCACGGTGACCGTCAGAACGAAGTTCTTCGTGTCCTCGGTGATCAGGAAGGGGTTGGTCGAAACCACCGCGCCCGGCTTGAAGTAAGGGATGTTCGGAGAAGGCGCGGAGCTGTCAAAGCTGCCGTCCGACTCGAAGTCCCAGTAGTACTCATAGGGCGGGACACCGCGCTGGTCCGGGTTCGGGCTGACCACGATGGACAGGTCCAGTTCCGGCTCGCGCGGCAGGTTCGGGTCGCTGCCGGTCGGGTCATAGCGCAGCTGGACCACCCCGGACTGCGCCGGAGGATTCGTGCCAAGCAGCACAGTGAAGGCCGGCGGCGGGTCACCGCCCGCGGAGGGGCCATTGACCGGTACCGCGAAGTCATAGCCGAGCTGCTCGCCGTTGTCGTCCACCACGGTCAGATGCGGGGTGAAGATATCCACGCCGGGCTCTGGAACCGTGAAGGTGAACTGCGGCGACTGCACGGTGGAATCGATGGTGCCGTCGTCGTTGAAGTCCCACTGGTAGGCCAGCGGCTGGGCGCCGCCGAGCACCGCGGCCCGGAAGTAGACGGGCAGGCCGGTGCGGGCCACATAAGTGCCGTCACTGGCCAGTTCGTCGGTGAACCAGAAGGTGCCTGCCGGATCGATGGAGAAACCGGCGCTCGAGTTGACCAGGATGTTGATGGGCGAGCTGTAGAGAACGGTGTTCTCACTGTCAGTCACCCGCAGCACCGCGGTATAGCCCGTTGATCCACCGGCGTCAGAAGCGTTGAGGAAGTAATCGTTCGCCACGCTGATGGTCTTGTCGAACTGGTTATTCAGATAGCGGTCGAAGACAAGCTCCGACGGCTCGAAGGTTGCGTTGCTGTTCGTATCCCGGGCGTCAAAGTCCCAGGCATAGAAATAGGGCCCCACACCTCCGCTGATATCTGCGGTAAAGGTCACACGCAGGGGCGTGCCGCCCGTGGTGGGCACCGCCGCCGCCAGGTTCAACTCCAATGGCCCATTGTTGTTGTCCCCGTTGTTGTCGTTCCCCCCGCCGGAGCTACAGGACGTGCCCAGCAGCGCCAGCGCAGCCAGCGCAGCAAGAGCCCATTTCCCGTGCTTGACGATTGTGTCCTCAAAACGCATTGCTAACTCCTGTTAGGGCAGGCTCACGACCTCGATGATGTTCTCAACAGCGTTCTCGTCCTGACCACCGATCAGGTAGAAGCGGTTGAAGTCGCAAGGTGTCGCCAGACTTGCGCCGGCGCCGGACTGGCTGGAGCCGAGGGCGAAGCGAGGCGCCACCGGCATGGCTTCGCTGATCACAAGGTTGCCCGGGCTGCCAATACGAGCTGTGTAAGTCGTGGTGTTGAAATCGTTGCCGGTCCAGCCGCCCATGGCGAGCACCCAGTGCTGGCCGCCAGGACCCGGGTTGTAGCCGGCGCCCATGGCCTCGAGGGCCTCAGGCAGCGTGCCGGCATAGGTGTTCCAGGTACCCGTGCTGGGATTGAAGGCATTGTCGAAGGTGAAGATATCGACGTTGTTCAGCGTGGTGCCGTTATCGTCGAAACCGCCAACCAGGGCGATACGGATCGGGTTGCTGGGGATCAGCACCGCCTTACCGTAGGCGCGGGATGTCGGCATCGCCGGCAGCAGCGAGAACAGACCCTCGGTCTCACCGTCGTTGGTCGCCTGCTCAGCCGCGATGGAAGTGTCCCACCAGCGCGCCTCGGTCATCACGCTTCCGCCTTCGTCGATACCGCCGAAGGTGAAGACGTAGTGATAGGGGCCGTTGGGGAAGCTCGAGTTGTTACGGTCGCGGCCGGTCTCGATGGAGACCGCCATCAGGCCGTAGGCCGGCTTGGGCAGGACGGGCAGCAGGCCGGTGTCGCCGATTCCGCTGATACGCTGGCTGACAGAGGGGTCAAAGTTCTGGCCGGGGCCCACATACTGGTCCTGGTCAGGACGCAGGAAGTAGGGGCTCCAGGTGTCGACCTGGTTGTTCGTGATCTGGCAGCCGAGGTCATTGCTCCAGGGGATCAGATCCTCAGTACCGAAGCCGAAGGGGGAGTACTTCTGGACCAGATCGGTGGGGCTGTTGGCAGCCGTACGGCCGCCGAGGACGTAGACCACCGGCACGCCCAGACCAGACTTGGTCATGGCGCTGGAAAGCTGCCAGCCGGCGCCCGGGTCATCCGGAACGGCATAGTGGCCGATACCCCAGAAGGGCTGGTCGATGCCGGTCGGGTCGGTGTCCGCTTCGGCGGCATAGTTGCCTTCCGCGTTGGTTTCCACGTTCTCGTGGATGAAGACCGCGGCGGCCGAACCAACGATGTCAAAGGGAGCGCTGCGGTTGGTCACAGACGGCGGCGGCATGGCCGGCGGCTGCTGAGGATCAAGCTGCGGCGGCGGCGGGCTGTCCGGGATACCCGGGAAGGAGGGCGAGGCGCCGTCATTCAGCAGCACCATGCCACCACCCTGGTTCCACTTGCCGACGGAAGCCTGGTCAGAACCAGTGGCCGCCTTGCGCGGGACATAGGCGTAGGCCGCGTCGCCCGGCGAAACCAGACCCTGGAAGCGGCCATTGGCGTCGAGAACTTCACCACCCATGATGAAGGTCACGCCGGAGGGATGGCTGCAGACGGCCGGGTTGGCGCGGGCGCCCCAGGGCACCGGCGGGTTGACCGCCACGAAGACCGGGTTCGCCGAACCCTGAGGATTGCTCAGGATCGGGAAGGTTGTGAGGGCCACGATGTTCGGGCGCTGGGCCTCGTAGTAACCCGGCGCGTTGTCGGTCGGGTTGGTACGCGGCTGGGCCGTAATGCGGACCACGTTGCTGGCGGTCTGGTTACCCTGGGCGTCCGTAGCGATACAGCGCACAGCGTAATCAAAGGCGCCCGCCACGCCGGCAGTGTTGCCGATGTGGATCTTGGGGTTTTTGCGGCTTGACTCGTCCGGGGTGACAACCGCGGCGCCGCTGAGGCCCGGGCTGCCGCCGATACCGGGGTTGCCGTCGCCGTCAGGAACGTTGTTAAAGACGTTCCAGCGGTAGACGATCGGCTCGGTACCGTTGACCGGATTGGCCGTCATGCTGACCAGGAAGGGCACCGCGCCGCTGGAGACATCCGCCGAGATGGTCAGGCCGAAAGTCTGCTGCGGAGTGGCGTTAATGGTCACCGGCGAGCTGGTCACGATCTGGCCCGAAGCGTTGTCACGCGCGGTAACAGTCGCGGTAAAGGTGCCGGGGTTCGCATAGATGTGCGAAGCAAGCGAGGACACGGAGTAGGCACTGGTCTGGCCATCGCCGAAGTCCCAGCGGTACTCCACCGAGCTGCCGCTCACACCGCCCACGCCGGCGTTGAACTCCACGGTCAGCGGAGCCTGGCCGTTGGTGGGGTTCGCCGAGGCGGTGACGAACATGCCGCCGCCGGTAGGCAGGGCGTTGATCGCCACGCGGAAGTCCGGGTTGCCGTCGTTGTTGTTGTCATCAAGGTTCGTGCCAACAACGCCGCGGCTGTCCGTTACCCGCAGGACGGGGTAGTGGACATACAGGTTGTCGCTGATCTTGTTGCCAACCTTGGTGAAGGTGAACAGCGGAGCCTTCAGGAAGCTGTCGAAGGTACCGTCAGCGTCAAAGTCCCAGGCATAACTGTAGGGAGCCTTGCCGCCGCTGATGACCGCATCGAAGCTGACGTTGAAGGGCACGCTGCCCAGTGTCGGATCCGCCGTGAACCTGACATCAAGGTTCTGGCCGACGGGCGGATTCGAGTTGCCGGTGATGATGATCGAACGCTGGGCCTGAACTGTCGAGCCGTTTGCATCCGTCACAACCACTCTGGCCTGCGCGCTGAGGGTGTAAATGTACGTACCACTCTGCGCGTTGGAGTCAGCAACGCCGTCACCGTTGAAGTCCCAGGAATAGGTATAAGGCGCGACACCGCCTGACGGAACCGCCGCAAAGGTGGTCGTCAACGGAGCCTCGCCAACCGTGGGATCAGCGGTAATCAACAGGCTGAACGCCTCGCCGGGTAGGGGCGTGGTATCCCCATCTCCTCCTCCGCCGCAAGAAGCCAGCATTAAAGCCAGCCAAGCGCAGCAGAAAAGCCACGCCAACCGTGGAGCGCGGTTAAGCATCGATCGCCTCCTGGCAGACACTCACAGTTTTGCCCAAAGTGAGATGACTCGACCTATTTTACCCATCTGCAAGACAGGCCCATGCAGCTGGGCGGAATCGCAGCATTATAGTGGCAAACGCCGAATTTGGCTAACCCGGCTGCCTGTTGCCCCCATTGTCAGCCCCGGCGGCCTCACCGGCCGCTACTCGCAGGCCCTAGTCCTTGGCCCGCTCAACATATGTAAAGCTTTCTGTGTTGATACGGATACGGTCACCGGTGTCAACAAAGAGCGGAACGTTAATCGTCGCCCCGCCTTCCACCGTCGCCGGCTTGTTGGCGGCGGTCGCCGTATCGCCGCGCACGCCCGGCTCGCAGTAGGTCACCTCGCGGGTGACGATCAGCGGCAGGGCCGCGCCCATGGGCGTTTCGCCGTTCATGGCGACGGTCAGCTCTTCGTTCTCCGTCAGCAGCTGGAACTGGCGGCCCAGGATCTCCTTGGGCAGATGGATCTGGTCGTAGGTCTCGCGATCCATCACCACCAGCATGTCGCCGTCCATATATAGATAGTCCATCTTGCGGGACTCGATGCGCACCTCTTCCAGCTTTTCCTCCGGGCGCAGCTTCTCTTCAAAGATCGAGCCGCTCTTCAGGTCCTGCAGCTTGGTGCGCACGAAGGCCGGGCCCTTGCCGGGCTTGATGTGCTGGAACTCGACGACCTTGAACAGGCGCCCGTCGCGCTCAAAAACCAGGCCGTTGCGGAAGTCCTGGGGTGTGATAGACATGTCAGTTGCTCCGATTTTGCTTTGGCGCGTTTCTTGGGACGCCGCCTGAGGCGCCGTATTATATGGATATCCCGCTTCAAGTCCAGCAGCCGGGGCCGGCCGCGGGCCTGTCAGCCCACTACCTGGACATCCGTAGGCAGGGTGTTGAAGTTCTCGGCTCCGTCCGCTGTGACGACCGCCATGTCCTCAATGCGGATCCCGCCCTCGCCGGGCAGGTAGATCCCCGGCTCATTGGTCACCACATGGCCGGGCGCCAGCGGGATCTCGCCGATTCGGGCCAGGCGCGGACCTTCGTGGACTTCAATGCCCACGCCGTGGCCCAGGCCATGGCCGAACTTGTCGCCATAGCCGGCCTCGGTGATTATGTCGCGGGCGACAGCATCGATCTCGCGGCCGGTCAGCCCGGGGCGGATGGCCGCATGCGCGCTGTCCTTGGCCTGGCGCACGATGTTGTAGATCTTCTCCCAGCTCGGCGGGCAGTCCTTGAAGAAGACCGTGCGGGTCATGTCGCTGCAGTAGCCGTTGAGCTTCATGCCCATGTCAAAAGTCAGCGGCGCCGCCGGCGTCAGCTTGTCCGTGCTGAAGCGCGCGTGCGGCTTGGCGCTGTTGGGGCCGGAGGCCACGATGGGGCTGAAGCTGACGCCGCTGCAGCCGTGCTTCAGGGCGCGGTACTCGATCTCCGCGGCCAGATCAATCTCCGCCGCGTCGGGCCCCACAAAGCCCAGCACTTCCTGGAAGATCCGCTCGTTAACCAGCACGGCTTCCCGGATGCGCTCCAGCTCGCCGGCGTCTTTAACCATGCGCAGGTTCTCCACCAGGCCCTTGGTCGCAATGAAGCTGGCGAAATCGCTTTCGGCCAGGCGCGCACCCAGGGTGTAGGAGGCATTGTCGGATTCAAAGCCAATGCGCGAGCCGGTCTGCGCAGCGCCAAGCGTGGGCAGGCTCTCGCGCAGGATGTCCTTGCCGGTGTTGTCCAGCAGCTCAAAGGCCGGGTCGACTTCCAGGGCCACCTGGGTGTGGTACCTGAAGTCTGTAATGATGTACTTCTTGCCCGGCGTGATGAGCAGCATGGCCGTGCTGCCGCTGAAACCGCTCAGGTAATAGATGTTGGGCAGCGAGGTGACCAGCAGGGCACTGAGCTGCTCAGCGGCCATGCTGGCGACGAGTTTGTCCAGACGCGCGGAATACATGTCGAGGCTCCGGCAGGGGGCGAAGATGAGCCGAGATTATAAGTCAGGCCAGGCCCCGCACAGCAGGCTAAGCCGGCCTTTGGGCAGGTATAATTGTCGTGCCTGGAGCCTTTGGCCCGGGACTTAAGCTGAAACCCGACTGCTCAAGCAGCGCCGGGGCACCCGTGAGGGGCTCCAGGAGTGACCATGTCTGAGTATCTAGTCAACCGCCTGCGTTCGCGCATGAAGAAGCGCGAGCCCATCGCATCAATCACTGCCTACGACTATTTCAGCGCCCGCCTGGCGGCAGAAGCCGACCTGGACTTCGTGCTGGTCGGGGATTCGCTGGGTAACGTCATCCATGGCGCGGACAGCACCATAGCCGTCGAGCTGTCCGATGTTGTCTACCACACCCGCATCGTCGTCCGGCACTTCCCCGCTGAAAGAGTTGTGCTGGACATGCCTCTTGGCGGCTACCTGGCCAGCAGCACAGAGCTGGTCAAAGCCGCCGTGGAGGCCTTCAAGCAGTCCGGGGCCGGTGCCGTGAAGTTCGAAGGCGCCGGCAGGGTGCAGCTGGAGGCGGCCGAGCAGCTCAGCTCGCTGGGCGTGCCGGTGATGGGCCATATCGGCCTGCAGCCGCAGCGCGTCTTTTCCCAGGGCGGCTTCAAGCGCCAGGGCCTGCGCGAGGAAGATGCCGCGCGCCTGCGCTCTGAGGCGCGGGCCCTGGAGGCCGCCGGTGCCTGCAGCATCGTCCTTGAGCTTGTCCAGCCGGACCTGGCGGGCGAGATCAGCGATGAACTGTCGATACCCACTATCGGCATCGGCAGCGGCGAGCTCTGCGACGGACAGATCCTGGTTATCCATGATGTCCTGGGCCTGCTGCCCGGCGACGCCCCCGGCTTCGCCCGCCAGTATGCCCAGCTTTACGGCGCAGCGCTTCAGGCTGTGCGGCGCTATGCGGCGGATGTGCGCGAAAGCGCAGACCCGCCGCAAGTCCAGGGCAGCCAGCCCGGCGCAGCGCCGGGCGCAGCAGACCTGCACACCGCAGCTCTGCTGGCCGATCTGGCCGCGCAGGAGGCCCCGGGTGACGCCTGAGCTTGCCCGCAGCATCAGCCAGTTCAGAGGCCTGCGCCGGGAAATCGTGCTTGGCCGCAGCGCGGGCCTGGGCCGCCGGCCGCGCATCGGCTTCGTTCCAACCATGGGCGCCCTGCATGAAGGGCACGCCAGCCTGCTGGCGCAGATGCGCGAAGACTGTGACGTTCGCATCGCCTCGATCTTCGTCAACCCGCTGCAGTTCGCGGCCGGCGAAGACCTGGACCGTTACCCGCGCACACTTGAAGCTGACCTGGAGCTCTGCGCGGCCCAGGGTGTCGAGCTCGTGCTGGCCCCTGAGCCGGCTGAGATGTACCCCGCCGGCTTCCAGACCCGTGTGCAGCTGCCAGGCCTCGCGCAGCGCTGGTGCGGCGCCAGCCGCCCCGGCCACTTCGACGGGGTGGCGACTGTGGTCCTGAAGCTCTTTGAGCTGGTCCAGCCTGACCTGGCCTACCTCGGCCGCAAGGACTACCAGCAGCTCAGGATCATTCAGCAGATGGCGGCGGACCTGAGCCTGCAAACCGAGGTCATCGGCTGTCCGATCGTTCGCGAAGCGGATGGCCTGGCGCTGTCCAGCCGCAACAGCTACCTCAGCGAGGACGAGAGGGCGGCGGCCCCGCAACTTTCCCGCGCCCTGGAAGAAATGCGCGCGCACTTCCTGAGCGGCGAGAAGGACAGCGCGCGGCTGATTGCCGATGGCCTGCATAAGCTGAGCTGGACCGAGGGCGGCAACCCGCGCTGGCAGGTGGACTACCTGGCCATCGTTGACCCGCTGAGCCTGGAGCCGGTGGCAACGGCCAGTGAAGGCGATGTGCTGCTGGCCGCCGCCTGGCTGGGGCGCACCCGGCTGATCGACAACATGGAGCTGGGGGCCTGAAACAGGCACCGGCCCGAAGATACAAAGCACTGAAGGGAACAGGATGACACAGTATCTGGAAATGCTGAAAGGCAAGCTGCACCATGCCCGGGTGACTGACGGGAACAAGGAGTATCCCGGCAGCATCGGCATCAGCCGAGAGCTGGCGCATGCAGCCGAGCTGCTTGAGTATGAGAAGGTACTGGTCGCCAATGTAGAGAACGGTGAGCGCTTCGAGACCTACGTAATCTACCTGGACCAGCCCCGCAGCATAGTGCTTAACGGCGCCGCGGCACATCTGGGCAAGGTGGGCGACCGGCTCATCATCATGGCCTTTGTCCATCTGGAGACCTTTGAAGCCCGCACGCATGAGCCCGCTGTTGTTGTGCTGGACCAGAGCAACGAAATGCTCAGCGCTAGGCATCAGCGGACGCCGTTGCCAGCGCAGCAGCGATAAAGTCCTGCAGCCGCTGGTACTCGCGCTCAAGCTCGTCCAGTAGTGCCGGCGCCGCCTCAATCTGGCCGGCGCGGCCGCACTTCTCCAGGGCATAGGCGGCCTGGCGCACCGGCTCGGCAAGAATCTCGGATGCGCCGCCCTTCACGGTATGCGCCTCGCGGGTCAGCCGCTCCAGATCACCGGCGTCCAGCGCGGTTCTGGCATCCAGCAGGCGCTGGCTTGACTCTTCAAAGAAGGTGTCCACCAGGATCTGCCAGAACTCCTGGTCGCCGGCGCGCTCAACTGAGGCTGCCAGGTTCATTGGCACGGCCTCCTCGCTATCGCTGGCGCCAGAATGCACTGCGGGGCCAGCCTGAGCATTGGATTGCGCTGAGACAGCTGCGACACTGCCCTGCTCCGCCGCTGGCGCTGCAGACACGGCCTCTGACTGCTGTGCTGCCTTGAGAGCTGCGGCGCCGGTCAGACGCTCAATACAGCTGAACATCTCCTGCGGGTTGATGGGCTTGGTCAGGTAGTCATCCATACCCGCCCCCAGGCAGGCCTCGCGGTCGCCTGACATAGCCTTGGCGGTCATCGCGGCGATCGGCACCCGGCTCATCGGCCCGTCCATCTGGCGGATGCGCCGGGTGGTTTCAAGGCCGTCAATGCCGGGCATGTGATAGTCCATCAGGACAAGCGCGAAGCTGTTGTTGGCCAGGGCTTCCAGGGCCTCGTAGCCATCATTGGCCACCGTGACCTTGTAATCCGCCTGCTCCAGCAGCCGTACTGCCACCTTCTGGTTAACCTTGTTGTCCTCCACCAGCAGGACGCTTTGCTGGCGGCCGCGGGCCTCGGACAGGCTGTATTTGGTGACGATCGAGCGCGAGTCTTTCACGTATGTGTCGCTCAGCTCGGACGGCACAACCAGCCCCACAACACAGTCAAAGAGCTGGCTCTGGGTCACCGGCTTGGACAGGTAAGCCTCAAAGCCTAGCTCCAGCATCCGCTGGGCATCGCCGCGGCGGCCTGCGGAGGTCAGCAGAATCAGGTGCAGGTCCCGGAGCCGCTCGTCGGCCTTGATCGACCGCGCCAGGTCCTCACCGCTCATCTCCGGCATCATGTGATCAAGGATCGCCACTTCATAGGGCCTGCCGTTCTCCAGGGCGGCATGCAGCATGCTCATCGCTTCTGCGCCACTGAGTGCCGTATGCACATCGGCGCTGACGCCTTCAAGCTGCAGGCGCAGCACTTCAAGGTTCTGCTGCGTGTCGTCCACGACCAGGGTCTTAAGGCCATGCAGCCTTTCATAGCCGCGGGGCAATGCCGGCACCGGACTGAGCCGCTGGCGCTTGAGCCGTGCCGTGATCCAGAATGTCGAGCCCTCGCCAAGGCTGCTCTCCACGCCGATCTCGCCGCCCATCAGGTGGCTGAGCTCTTTGCAGATTGCCAGGCCCAGGCCCGTGCCACCGTACTTGCGGGTGGTGGATGCATCGGCCTGGCGGAACTTCTCAAACAGCAGGCCCAGCTTGTCCTCAGAGATGCCGATGCCGGAGTCCGTGACCGCCACTCTCAGCAGCGTGCTGTCCTCCGAGCACTCCAGCATGGAGAGCTCCAGCAGTACCTGGCCCTCCATGGTGAACTTCGCGGCATTGCCCAGCAGGTTAAGCATCACCTGCTTCAGGCGGCCGGGGTCGCCGCGCAGATCAAGGGGCACCTGCGGGCGGATGATGAGGTTCAGATCGATGTTTTTCTCGGCAGTGCGCCCTGAGATAGTCTGGATCGCTTCCTCGGCCACACTGCGCAGGTTGAAGTCAATCTCTTCGAGGTCCAGTTTGCGGGCTTCGATCTTGCTGAAGTCAAGGATGTCATTAAGCAGCTTCAGCAGGCTGTCGGCGCTTTGCTGGGCTATCTCTGCGCACTCGCGCTGGTCGCGGTCAAGCTGGGTGTTGAGCAGGATCGCCAGCATGCCCAGCACGCCGTTCATCGGCGTGCGCAGCTCATGGCTCATGGTGGCCAGGAATTCGCTCTTGGCCAGGTTCGCCATCTCGGCCTGGTGCTTGGCTTCGATCAGCTCCAGCTCCGTTTCCTTGATCCTGGACATGTCCAGGTAGGTACCGATGATGCCGAACACCTCGCCGTCGGGCTTGCGCAGCGGGACCTTGCTGGTCGAAAGCCAGATGGTCTCACCGCTGGCCTGCGTCAGGGGCTCCAGGATGTCCACTTCCAGCTCGCCGGTTTCCATGATGCGGCGGTCGGTCTGGACATAGAAATCAGCCTGCTGCAGCCAGGGCATCTCAAAGTCGGTCTTGCCCACCAGGCTGTCCAGGGACTCCATACCCGCGTCTTTCAGGAAGGCGGTGTTGGCGCCGACAAAGCGGCCTTCCCGGTCCTTCCAGAAGACCCGCTGCGGCAGGACGTCGATGATGCTCTTGAACAGCGCTTCCGACTCCTGGATGCGGGCCAGCATCGCGCGCTGCTCGGTGATGTCGGTGTGAGTCCCGATAATGCGCAGCGGCTTGCCTTCTGCTGTCTGCGCCACCATCCGTCCGCGGTCCAGGATCCAGCGCCAGCCGCCGTCCTTGCAGCGCATCCTGTGCACATTCTGATACAGCGGGACCTGACCGCTGGTGTGCAGTTCGATGGCCGCATGGGCAGCAGCCAGGTCGTCCGGGTGCACCCGGGAACTCCACTCCTCAATTGAGTCGCCAATCTCGTGCTCTTCATAGCCAAGCATGGCCTTCCACTGCCGGCTGTAGTACACGCGGTCGGAGCTGACATCCCAGTCCCACACGCCGTCGCCAGAGCCCTCAAGGGCGAATTGCCAGCGCTCTTCGCTTTCCTCAAGCGCCTCCTGCGCGGCCTTGCGTGCGGTGATGTTCTGGAAAGAGCCAAACAGGCGCACGCAGCGGCTGCCGACATACTCGGGCTTGCCCATGGCCCGGACCCAGATCCGGCGGCCCAGGGCGGTGATGAAAGGCAGCTCCAGGTCGAAGGGCACCCCGTCCGCGATGGCGTCCTCAATAGCCCTGCTGAGAACCGGCTGCACTTCCGGCGAGTAATAGTGGATCGCCTCGTCAACCGTGGGGGCCGCACCGACGGGCAGATCGTGGATCCTGAATACCTCGTCGGTCCAGGTCAGCTGCATGGTCCCCATGTCCAGCTCCCAGCCGCCGACCTGCGCCATGCCGGACATCATGTTAAGCAGGTCTTCACGCTTGGCCAGGGCCTCCTGGGCCGCCAGCAGCGCCGTCAGGTCGTAGGCCACGCCAACAAAGCCAACGATGCGGTTCTCGGCGTCCCGGATAGCGTTAACCGTGAGGTTTACGGCCAGGCGGCTGCCGTCCTTGCCGATGAACGTCCATTGATGCTCTTCAAGCTTGCCGGCCTGTGGCCGGGCGGTGAACACTTCCAGGCCGCTCTGGACCGGGCGGCCAAACTCGCTGCTCAGCTCCTCCGCGCGCCGCGACACTTCCTCGCGGTCATGCAGCATCATCGGGGTACAGCGGCCAATGACTTCCTCGGCGTCATAGCCCAGCATCTTCTCGGCGCCGGCGTTGAAGGAGGTGATTACGCCGCTGATGTCAATCGAGAAGATCGCAGCCTGGGCACTGTCAAGGACCGCCTGCTGGAAATTGGTGATTGCCGCAAGCGTCTCCTGCACCCGCACCACTTCAGTAATGTCGGTCCTGAGCGCGACATAGCCTTCGATCTCGCCATCCTTGCTTCGGACGGGCAGGATTGTGGACTCCACCCAGTACTCAGACCCGTTCTTGCGCCGGTTGCAGAACACACCATGCCATGTGTTGCCCGCAGTTATGGAGCTCCAGAGTTCCTCATAGAACTGCTGGTCGTGCCTGCCGGAGCTGGTCACCGAGTGGTTCTCACCGATCAGCTCTTCGCGGCTGAAGCCGGTCTCCATGCAGAAGCGGTCATTCACATAGGTGATCAGACCGTTGGGATCGGTCCGTGACACCAGGGCATGCTTGTTGAGGGCAAGGTTCATGACCTCCAGCTCGGCGTTGGCCCGGTGAGCCGCCCGCAGTGTCTCCGCCAGGCTGGTGCTCTTGACCTGCAGGTCGTCCACCATCCGGTTCAGATACAGCGCCAGCTGGGACACCTCATCGCGCCCCCTGAAGCTCAGGCGCTCACTGGTCTCCGGGTCGGTGCTGACCGACTGCATGAAGGCGGAAATGCGAAGAAGCCGCGCCAGGACCCGGCGGTCCAGCAGGACCAGCACCAGGCTGGCCATGAGAATGCTGAAGCCCAGGCTCTGGGTGCGGCTGGTCTTCTTCGCCCCAAGTGCCGTGCGCGAGATGTTCCTCGGGATAGTCACTTCAACCAGGAGAATTGGCTGTCCTTCGATGTCCTGCAACGAGGAATAGGCCAGCAGCTCATCCGCATTCGGTGCATGGAAGAAGCTGCCCGTCCCCGCGGCCAGCGCTTCTGCCGCCCTGGCCAGAGCGGGCTCTGTCTCCAACTGCGGGGAGAACAGATCGACGAACCTCCCGCGCAGCGAGTAGTCAGCATTCAGCTTTTCGATCCGCGCGCTGTCCAGCAGCCGGCCGAAAATGACGAAGCCGGCCGCCGGGCCCGAGCCGTCCGTGCGCATGACCTGCTGGCTGACCAGCAGCATGACGCCAGCACTGGTCTTCACCAGCCCGCGGTTGCCGCGCAGGTCGGCAGTCTTCCTGATCAGGGGGCTGCCGGCCAGTTTCCCGGCGTCCATCAGCTCGTCGATACGCAGTGGCTGCCCGTCTGTGGTGAAGGCCTCGCTGTACAGAATCTCGCCGTCGCTGCGTACAAAGGTGCAGGAGTTGAAGCCCGGGACCAGGATCGAGTCCCGGCCCAGATTGGCTTCCCTGAAGTGCTGATTGTTGTCGTCCAGGAACTGGTGCGCGTCATCCCACTGGGACCAGGTCAGGGCGTAGTCCGCCATGTCCTCGATCTCTTTCCCGGGGCCGCCGAGGGCCAGGTTCAGTTCATGCTGGGCCCAGTCGCGTTCAATGTTGTCAAAGGCGCGGTAGACATACAGATCCTGGGTCAGGATCTCGACAGCCAGATGCCCCAGCAGCAGCAGGCCCAGTACAGACAGAATCTGCACGCGCAGGGTGTTCCAGGACAGGCTGGGAAGCGGTCGGCGCATCCCTGTCATTAACGGCAGAGCCGCGCAAAGGCTTAAACGCCCGGGACTCAGGCCATACAATTGGCTTGTGGATACGGCGACGGTGACAAAGTGGGAAACGGTGATCGGCCTGGAGGTGCATGTGCAGCTCCTGACGGCCAGCAAGATGTACTGCGCCTGCGCGGTAGCGGAGGCCCAGGAGCTGGCCCAGGCCAACCGTCATGTCTGCCCCATCTGTCTGGGCCATCCCGGCACCCTGCCGCGCCCGAACCGCCAGGCCGTCGTGCGCGCCCTCAGCTTTGGCCAGAAGGCCGGCGCCAGCATCGCCCAGCGCTCGGTCTTCGCCCGCAAGAACTACTTCTATCCCGACCTGCCCAAGGGCTACCAGATCAGCCAGTTTGACCTGCCGATCTGCAGCGGCGGCGCGGTGCCCTACTGGCACGAAGGCGAGCAGCGCAGCGCCAGCCTGGTGCGGGCCCACCTGGAAGAGGACACCGCCAAGCTCTTCCACCTCAGCGACGGCTCCGCCGCCCTCGACTACAACCGCGGCGGCGTGCCGCTGCTGGAGATCGTCACCCAGCCCTGTTTCAGCTCCGGCGCGCAGTGCGTCAGCTACCTCGACGAGCTGCGCTCCCTGCTGCGCCGTCTGCATATCTCCGAGGCGGCGATGGAATCCGGCAACATGCGCTGCGAGCCCAACGTCAGCGTGCGGCCGGCGGGCTCTGCCGAGCTGCGCACCAAGACCGAGATCAAGAACCTCAACAGCTTCCAGACCCTCCGCCGGGCCGTGGAGGCCGAGGCCCAGCGCCAGATCGCGCTTTACGAAAGCGGCGGCGAGGTCTATCAGGCCACCATGCGCTTTGACCTCGAGCGCGGCCAGACCGTGGAAATGCGGCGCAAGGAAACAGCGGACGACTACCGCTACTTTGACGACCCCGACATCCCGCCCCTGCTGCTCAGCCCCTCGCTCATGGACGATGCGCGGGCCGAGCTGCGCTCCAGTTCCTTCGAGGACCGCCTGGCGATGATGGACCAGGACGGCCTGAGCGCCCAGGCGGCCGCTACCCTGGCCGACGACGAAACGCTGCACCGCTTCTACCGCGCATGCTGCGCGGACGGCCATGAGCCGAAGACTGTCGCCAACTGGGTCACCGGCGAGCTGACCCGCCTGATGCGCGAGTCGGCCCTGCATATCGAGCCGGGCCACCTCTCCGACCTGCTGGCGGCCCTGGGGCGCTCCGAGCTCACCCTGCCGCAGGCGAAGGAAGTCTTCGCCGCGGTCTACAGCTCGGGCCGCTCGGTGGCAGCGCTGATCGAGGAGGCCGGCTATGGCCAGCGCGCCTCGGGCTCCGAGCTGCGCGAGATCTGCCAGCAGGTCATCGACAACAACGCCAAGATCGTCGGGGATATCAAGGGTGGTAAGTTGACGGCCCTGCAGGCCCTGATCGGCCAGGTAATGAAGCAGACCCGCGGCTCCGCCAGCCCGGACGAGGCCAAGACCCTGCTGAGTGAACTGCTGGGGCTCAATCCCTGAGATAGGTCAAAGCGCAGAGACAAAGGGAACGCATAGACCGGACCGTGTTGAATCCGGCGCAGGCAGTCCAGAACACGAACAAAAGCCTCCTCTGCGGGACTCTGCGCCCTCTTTGTCTCTGCGTTTGGCTCTGAAGTCCCCCTGCACCTGCCGCTATAATCCCCGACCGGGAAGGCGGCATGGCACAGGACACAGAGAACCCAAAAGCGACGACGGGCGCCGCGCCTGAGGCTGGCGCCCAGGCAGGCAGGCTCCCGGACACCTACATACCCGACCCGCCCGGCCCTGAGCTGCTGGCGAAGGTCGGCCTGACGCAGGCGGAATACGACAACATCGTCACCATCCTGCGCCGGAAGCCCAACCTGGTGGAGCTGGGCATCTTCGGGGCGATGTGGAGCGAGCACTGCTCCTACAAGACCAGCCGCCGCCACCTCAAGAAGTTCCCCGTCACCGGCAAGTACGTCCTGCAGGGCCCCGGCGAAAACGCCGGCGTGATGGACCTGGGGGGCGACTACGCCGTCGTCTTCAAGATCGAGAGCCATAACCACCCCAGCGCCGTGGAGCCCTTCCAGGGCGCGGCAACCGGCGTGGGCGGCATCATCCGCGACATCTTCGCCATGGGCGCGCGGCCCATCGCCCTGCTTAACTCCCTGCGCTTTGGCAACCTTACCGAGCTGGCCCCGGTGGGCGGCGAGGAAGAGCACAGCGAAGCCCCGGAGGAGGCCGGCGCCGACGCGCCTGCCGAAGCCGGCGCCGAAGAAGAGACCCCCGCCGGGGGCCAGATTGACTGGAACGCCGCCCCGGCGCCTTATGTGGTGGTGGTCAACTGGATGACCAACGCCCGCCGGCCGATCTTCGAGCGCCAGAACGTGGCGCGCCAGGCCGTGGAAGTCATCCGCCAGATCCATGACGATGCGCACAGCGGCATGGGCGGCGCCGAGGTCCTGGGCTACTGCGTGGTGCCGGACAGCATCCTGCTGGCCCTGCGCGTGCACAGCGCCGAGGGCGTCAACAAGGAAGAGGCCGACGCGGCCGTGGCCGAAGTGGTGGCCGTGATCAAGGCCCAGCTCGCCCCGGTGGCGGCTGAGGTGCTGCGCCGCGGCGAGCAGCTTTTCGAGACCGGCTACCGCTCCCAGCGCAAGTTCGACTCCCGGGAGCTGGCCGAGGCCATCAAGCGCATTGAGTTCACCCCCGTGCAGCGCGCCCTGGTGCAGCAGGTCAAGGACTGGCCCTTTGTGTCCTCGGTCTGGCGCTTTGGGGTCTGCTGGCCCGATTCCGTCCCGGCCACGCGCCGGGTGGAGAAGGCCGGGCCGCTGCCCTACAGCCCCGGCGTCACAGCCGAGCAGGCTGCGCGCAACCGCTTCCTGCTGGGCGGCGTGGTCAGCGGCATCGCCCACTACGGCAACTGCATCGGCATCCCCACCGTGGGCGGCGAGGTGGTCTTCGACCCCTCCTACAGCGGCAACCCCCTGGTCAACGCCATGTGCGTTGGCATCGTGCACAAGAAGAACATCATCAAGGCCATCGCCGATGGGCCGGGCAACCATGCCCTGATCGTCGGCGCCAAGACCGGCCGCGACGGCGTCCAGGGCGCCACCTTCGCCAGCGTCGAGCTGGCGGCGGACAGCGGCAAGGACCGCCCTGCCGTGCAGGTGGGCGACCCCTTCATGGAGAAGCTGCTGCTTGAGGCCACCCTGGAGATCCAGAAGCTGCCCGGCCTGGTCGGCGTTCAGGACTTCGGCGCCGCGGGCCTGACCTGCAGCAGTGTGGAGATGGCCGCCCGCGCGGGGACCGGCATGCGCCTGGACCTCGACGCGGTGCCGCAGCGCGCCAGCGACCTCAGCGCCTACGAGATGATGCTCTCGGAGAGCCAGGAGCGCATGATGGTCGTGGTGGACCGCGGCCTGGAGGAGCCCTTCCTGGAGGTCTTCCGCAAGTGGGGCCTGACGGCGGTGCCCTGCGGCCAGGTGCTGGATATCGGCCGCCTGATTGTGATCCACGAGGGCGAGGAAGTCGCCAAGCTGCCCAATGCGCCGCTGGCCGAGGGCGCGCCTGACTATGACCGGCCCTTCGAGGCGCCGGCCTGGTACCGCGACCGCAAGCCGGCGACAGACGGCGATATCGCCGCCGCCCTGCAGCGCATCCTGGGCGGGCAGGAAGACGCCCAGGAAGACGCCCAAGAAGGCGGCCAGGAAGGCGGCCAGGAGGCCGGCGATGTTTTCGGGCCCCTGCTGCGCCGCCTGCTGGAGCACCCCAGCATCGCCAGCAAGTACCCCGTCTACCAGCAGTATGACTATCTGGTGCGCGCCAACACCGTGCAGGGCCCCGGCCTGACGGATGCCGCGGTGGTGCGGGTCAAGGAGACCGGCCAGGGCCTGGCGGTTTCCTGCGACGGCCCCGGGCGGCATGCCTATCTCGACCCGCGCCTGGGCGGAGCCCGTGCCGTGCTGGAATCGGCCCGCAATGTGCTGGCCGTCGGCGCCCGGCCGCTGGGCATCACCAACAACCTGAACTTCGGCAACCCCGAGAAGCCCGACCGCATGTGGCAGCTCGTTGAAGCCATCGAGGGCATGGCCGAGGCCTGCCGCGAGCTGGAGACGCCCGTCACCGGCGGCAATGTGAGCCTCTATAACGAAAGCCGCCTGCCGGGCTCGGAGGGCACACTGGCGATCCTGCCCACGCCAACGGTTGGCATGGTGGGCGTGCTGGACAAGTACCAGAACCTGATCCGCAACTGCACAGAGCGCGAGGGCCTGGAGCTCTTTGTCCTGGGCTCCACCGACGGCCGCCTTGACGGCAGCCTGCTGCTCTTTGACCTGGGCCGCCTGCGGGCCGGGGAACTGGGCGCGCATAACTATGTCGAGTTCCGCGCCTGTGACCGCTTCCTCTCCAGCGCCGGTTCAGAAGGCGCCATCGTCGCCTGCCACGACATCTCTGACGGCGGCCTGGCCGTGGCCCTTACCGAGCTGTGCCTCTCCGGCTGCAATGTGGATGTGGCGCCCCAGAGCGGCGGCGCCTTTGGCGTCAGCGGCCGCAGCGGCCGCCTGACCCAGGACCGCTATGACAGCGAGGAACACAACCTGCTGGCGGCGCTCTTTGGTGAGGAAGGCCACCGCTGGCTGGTGGCGGTGCCGGCGGAGAAGAAGGGCTGGCTGCGCACGGCGGCGATGCACTACAGCGCGCCGCTGATCCCCCTGGGCCGCAGTGGCGGCGGGCGCATCGTCATCCGCAGCGGCGAGCAGACCCTGATCGACGCCCCGGCCGGCGAGCTGCAGAGCCTGCACCGCGAAGGCCTGGCCAAGCTGCTGGCGTAGGGGCCGCAGAAATGCGGCCCGGCTGTAGGGGCGCACGGATGTGCGCCCAGCTTTGTCTTGTAGCCGGTCTCCTGGGATTCACCGTGAGGCGCAAACCCGCAGGGCACGAATAGCGCCTGCCCCATGCCGGAAGTAGCGCCGGCCCCCCGTGCCGGCGACCAGTAGCAGCGCGGCCCCGTCCGCGCGCCTTACCTTAACATTCAGGCTACAATCTCCACAACTCTGCAATGGATTTCCACATCTTGCACCCGGAGAACTATGGATGGAGAAACTTGCTCTTAATAGACAACAAAGAGTCGTTGCGTTCGCTGGCTACGCGGTCTTGCTTGCCCTACTCCAGCTTTTGATAACTGGGAAGGTGTTTCACGTCGACACATGGGACTTGAATGCGCTTCTGATTAACGGACTCGCACTCTTTGCCTTCCATTTGTTCGATGCACCGTTCTTTCGTACACCTAGTGACTCCTTTCCGAACTCTCTTGGTGCTGGTATCAGCCTGCTTGCGGCTTCAACAGCCGTAAGTCCTTCCTTGTCAAACATAGTCGTAGGTACACGCTGGGTCGGCATCTGTCTCACAGCTACGGTCTTTATGGCCAGTGTGGCTGCCATATGGTTTGATCGCAGAAAAGCTGGAACTCCGAAGGCACAGCAGTACTTTGATGTGGCTGGTTACAGAGTATCTGCTGATCTCGGTAGAGGCGAGGTTCTGTTCTCCTTCCCGTTTGTTGTCTCAACTTTGTCAAACTACGGAGAAAATAGTTCCTCAATGACATGGTTGTTGGTGGCATGGTTTCTTGTCATCACTGTAAAGCCAGTAGAAACGTTCATACGTCTGGCTCAGTCCCTGTCAGCCATTCGAGCCGGTAACACGGCTTCAGATGCTATTGGTGTGATATTAAGGGTCGATCACCCAGGACTGGTACGGGTCCATTTGGACCCAAAGGCCGATTGGTCGCGAAATCACACAATCGTTGGGCACTTGGCAGATGGCAGGAAAACTAGACTTCTCCCCATAGGTACACACCTTCAGAATGACCGACTTGTGGGCACCGCCTTAATCGATGCGGGTGCTACGCCCGCTCTTCCGGGCGTCTTGCCTGGCCAAGTGGTAATGCTGCCTCAGTCCAGTCTAAAGACGGAAGAGTACGGGAGTGGCGTCGTGGATGGGGGTGACGTCGTAGGCATCGTGTGTGAAGATTCGCGTATAGACTTGCTTCGGTTTGAGGTCCTAGTTGGCAGTTTCATAAAGGAAGGGGAGATAGTCACCACAGTTGGACCTTCTGGCCCAGTTTTTTACCAGGTGATCGGAGGAAAGACGGAGGAGGAGAATTTTGAAGGAGATCCCCGGGGCAGGACTATAGCCACAGCAGTGCAGCTAGGAATTCTGGCAGGTCCCAACTTCAGGAAGAACGCCTGGCTTCCGTGTATGAATGAGCAGGTCCACCGTCCCGTCAAGGTTGTTGCGTCGTCTGCGCACGAAGAGAGCGTCGAGGGCATGCAACTAGGAGTGGTGGCTGGCACTGACATTCAAGTACACATGAGCCTAAATGAGGCCATCACACACCACACGGCCATTCTCGGCATGACAGGAAAGGGGAAAACCGAGGTGGCACTTGATATCATTAGGCATGCGAACTTACACGGTGTTAAGGTCTTCTGTGTTGATTTTACTGGTGAGTATGGAGCTCGACTTTCGGACACAAATCCTGTTCCATTGGGCCTCGACGAAAATAGAGCAGAGGAATTGGATGGGAAACTGTTTGCAGCTGATACAGGCGCGTACGGTGCCGGTGAGGAAAAGAAGGCGCTAAGGGCATTCTCTGAAGCAACGACAGCTGACATTAAGATCGCTGTAGATAAGTTCCTCCGTCCGCCGGGGGGCTCTGTTGGAATTTTTGAGTTACCAAAGATCACAAATTCCAAGGCTACGCTCCGGGCGACCGAAATGTATCTTTCGAGCATAATGGAATGGGCCAAGACTCATCGTCGAGCCAGACGAATTCTCATTGTACTAGAAGAAGCACACACGATTATCCCTGAGCACTTTGGATCTGGCTTCGACTATGACACGCAGTGGATTGTTGGTCGTATTTCACAGATTGCACTTCAAGGACGCAAGTACGGCGTAGGACTACTATTGCTTTCACAGCGTACTGCACTTGTGAGCAAGTCTGTGCTCTCCCAGTGCAATACGTACATTACATTTGGACTGGTAGATAAGACTAGTCTTGACTATCTGGCCAACATCTACAGCGGCGATCACGTTGCCCTGATTCCGAGCCTCGATCAACGCCAGGCACTGGTGTTTGGAAAAGCCTTCAATTGTGACCGTCCAATACTAATAGAGATTCCGTTCGAACAGAAAAAATTTGATGCAAGCGAAGCTCTCTCAATCAACCTGCCAGAGGCTGCTGGGCAGGCTGCGGAACTATCGGTAGAGGGAGCTATGGCAATGCATGAGTCAGGTATACCGCCTGAGGCCAAGTTATAGGGCTGATGTTTCGGCTAAGCTTGAACCAAGGCATGGGCAGGACCCACATATCAGCCCTGCCCCGAAGCGCCGAGTTGCACTCGGCCTGCTTCTTTTGGAGCGCCGAGTTGCACTCGGCATCCTGCCTAGAAGCGCCGGCCCTGGCCCACTTATGCAGCGGCAGTGATAACGCGCCCCGCGGCCTGCGATAAGCGCGGCAATGGCGGGGTATCTGGAAGGCGCGGATGCTGTCAAAAGATGGAAACAGCCGGGGACGCCTGCATGCTTATGGGAATGTCAGCTCTGCTTTCACACAGCAGCGGCCCGGGGTTCAGGGCCAGGATGATGAATGCAAACGCCGCAGATTTTTCAGTGTCGTTTTGCGAAGTGCTTTTCCCGGTGCTTTTTCAGGGTCGAAGGTTAAAAGTGCCGCCGTCAAAGGGCGCTGGACGTTGGAATCAGGGGCCTGAGGTTAAATGCCGCGCCGCGCGGAAAGCAGCGGCCCGCGCTGCCTTCCAGGGGTACAGATAAGGCTCAGAACACGATGATTGCATGAGCATGCAAGTGCAAGGCAGTAGCAGCAGCGGCCCCCAGCCAGGGTCAGCGCAGGCGCCCAGCCCCGGGCCGCCTCTGGCAGCCAGCCTGGCCTGCGTGGCCCGGGCCTCTGCTATCATTCCCCCGCACGGCATGAGCTACGAGGAAGGCCAGCAGCCGAAGTTCGCCCCCCAGCCTCCCCTGCGCAACTTAGACGCCTCCGGCGCGCGCGCGGGTAGTGAGGCCGGCATGGGCACAGACTCTCAGCAGTCCGATACAAGCCGGCCGCCGCGACGCATCCGCCTGTACCGGCCGGCGGGCGCAGAGCCGGCGGGCGAGGGCATCCTGGGCCTGCCCCTGGCGCAGGCCGCGCTGGAGAGCATCAACCCTTACAGCGCCTCGCTCAGTGCTGATCCGGCCTGGCGCGAGAGCTCTGAGAAGTGCGCCATCTTTGGCATCTACGCCAGCGAGCGCGACGTCTCCCGCATTGCCTACTACGGCCTCTTTGCCCAGCAGCACCGCGGCCAGGAGAGCTCCGGCATCGCCGTGGCGAATGGCGAGCACATCGTCTGCCACAAGGACATGGGCCTGGTTAACCAGGTCTTCAACGAGGACATCCTGCAGCTGCTCAAGGGCCCGGCGGCCATCGGCCACAACCGCTACAGCACCACCGGCGGCAGCGTCAAGCTCAACGCCCAGCCCCTGATCTTCAACAAGCACTTCCAGCGCCGCCGCGGCCTGGCCCTGGGCCACAACGGCAACCTGGTCAACACCATGGAGCTGCGCCAGCTTCTGCTGGAGCAGTTCGGCGTCACCCCGCAGACGACATCCGACACCGAGCTGATCGGCCTGCTGCTGCAGGAGTACTTCGTCCACGGCAGCTTTGAGGAAGCCCTGCTGAAGGTCTGCAACCTCTGCCGCGGCGCCTTCTGCCTTGTTGTGCTGACCGCCGACGGCGTCTGGGCCGCCCGGGACCCCTGGGGCGTGCGGCCACTGTGCCTGGGCCGGCTGAAGAAGGGCTATGTGGTGGCCTCGGAGAACTGCGCCTTTCCCCTGATCGGCGCGGAGTATGTGCGCGAGGTCGAGCCCGGCGAGATCGTCCGCCTGGACGACAAGGGATTCACCTCCTGGCACATGGAGCGTCCGGCCCAGCGCAAGCACTGCATGTTCGAGTACTTCTACTTCAGCCGCCCCGACACCCTGCTGCGGGACAGCGAGGTCTATTCCATGCGCTTTCGCATGGGCCAGCAGCTCTTCCATGAAGCGCCGGTCGAGGCCGACATGGTCATCGGCGTGCCCGAGAGCGGACGCCCGGCGGCGGAAGGCTTCTCGGCGGCCAGCGGCATCCCGGTGCGCGAGGGCCTGGTGAAGAACCGCTATGTCGCCCGCACCTTCATCCAGCCCATGCAAAGCATGCGCGCCGAGGGCGTGCGGATGAAGTACAGCGTGCTGGAGCAGACGGTGCGCGGCAAGCGCGTGGTGCTGATCGACGACTCCATCGTCCGCGGCAACACGACCCGCCAGATCCCTGAGATGCTGCGCGAGGCCGGGGCGACGGAGATCCATATGCGCATCTCCTCCAGCCCGATCATCCACCCCTGCTACTACGGCATCGACTTCGGCGACCCCGAGGAGCTCATCGCGCACCGCATGAGCGTGGCCGAGATCCGTGAGCACCTGGGCGTGGACAGCCTGCACTACATCAGCGTCGACGGCATGGTGGAGTCAACCGGCTTCCCCAAGCCCGACTTCTGCTTGGCCTGCTTCAACGGCGAGTACCCGATCAAGCTGCCGGAGAATGGCGGGCCGCGCAAGTTCATGCTGGAGCAGGAGAGCCACCCGGACCAGAACACCGGCTAGATCTGCGGCCGGCTGCGCCGCAACCCACGTGATACCCGGGCAGTCCAGTTACAGCCCGCGCAAAGCGGGTGAAGGGAGATGCCATGAGCCAGGAGCCTGACGCCACCTTCCACGGCAGCCAGCATGGCGGCCAGCAGGGCGGCCAGACGCACACTTCGCCCACCCTCAGCCTGCCGCTGTCACAGCCTGTGTTCAGCAGCGTGCTGCCGCTGGAGCTGCTGCAGCCGCGCCTGCGGAGCTATATCCTGAAACGGCGGCCGGAGATAGAAGGGCTTGGCTTCATTGCCCTGGATGACCTGATGGTCCTGCACAACCACTGGCTCAGCGCGCGGCTTGAGCGTGAGGTAGAGCGGATCGAAGGCGAAAGCGACGATCCTGAGGACCTCAAGCATCCCGAGATTCCGAACATCTACTCCGACTTCGGCCATAAGGCCAGCCCTGGCGAGCGGGTCGCGGACAAGATGGCGCGGATCGGAGGCAGCTGGGGCTTCATCTTTGGCTTTCTGCTCTTCCTGGCGGCCTGGATCACTGTTAATGCGGCCCTGCTGGCCGGCAGGGCCTTTGACCCCTATCCCTTCATCCTGCTCAACCTGGCGCTGTCGATGATCGCCGCGCTCCAGGCGCCGGTGATCATGATGAGCCAGAACCGCCAGGAGCGCATGGACCGCCTGCGCTCTGAGCATGACTTCCGCATTAACCTGCGCAGTGAGCTGGAGCTGCGCAGCCTGCACGCCAAGGTTGACCGCCTGATGTCGCACCAGTGGCAGGAACTTTGTAAGACTCGTGACCATAATAGCGACGCCAGCGGAGGATCCGGCTGATACTAGCTCGCACCGCGCAAATGCTGCCTCTTGGCGTAGCAGCAGTATAAGAACGGCGTTGCACAAAACACAAGAGCAGCTAGCGCATCGCGCCTTATCATTGAGTCTCTTGGTGGCGCGAGCACACCACTCTCTCTTGTCACTCAGCTGTTTCAGAAGGCGAGGCCGCAACCGGTAAGATGACGCTCTCCGCTGAAACGGTTGCGCCTAGTCTACGCGTGGCCGGGGATCTCTTTGTCGAGTAGGTTTCGCTGATTTGAATCATGCGACCTGGTTTCCTCGCTCTACCTGTACGCTTGGGTACATAGACCAGCTGAAGCTCTCCGCCTAAGGCTTGAGCCACCGCCTCTAATGTCACAAGACTACAAACATGGCTTCCAAGAAAGACCTTGTTGATCTGAGCGCGCGTCTTCTCCAACTTGGCAGCAAGTGCTGATTGTGTGAGACTTTGCTGTTCAGCGTCCCTTTTGCACTCCAGAAGAAACTTCTTTAGCTTCAACTTGGCCGTGACACGCGGATTCTCAACTCGACTCGCGAGTGACTGTTCCTTTGCAGTGTGCTTGTTCATTGTGGGTCCTCACAAATCTTGGGACGCGATCTGATCATCCAGTGTTCCAAGAGCTTTTTCGGCATTTGTCTCAAACTTCTTGACAGCTGCCTTGGACGGATAGCCATTCTCAAGAAGTTCGATGCCCAAAACCACCAAGTGGTTTTGGCCTAGAAAGAACACAAGGCACTTCGTCCCAGCACTTGTAAACAACAGATTGTTCCTGCTTTGCGGCACTTGGACGCAAATAGGATTGTAGGCTTCTAGGTTGATGCGCAAGTCTGCTTGATCGCTCAAGAGCTGCAAGCTAGACAACAGGCCCGACCATTCATCAAGGCTGCATGTCGAAAGCCATTGGTTTAGAGTTTCGGAACCGCCATCTACAAGAACGGGCCAACATCCGCCAAACTCCTCGCACTTGTGAAGATTCATGCACACTCCTAGAGTTGCCTATCCTAGCGAATGTTAGCATTTCACACCTCTTCACGCAATCCGTTTAGGCTCCCAGCTTTGCCAGTGAGATTTCGGTATCGTCGTCTCACGCTCTCGAAGCCTAACACATTTATACCCACTCGTCAACTAATTTGTTTACACGAGAATGTTAAGTTGTGGTTAGGTCTAAGCGGAGCTATAATCCAGCCCAGCGGGAGTGAGGGGCCGCGACAGGAGGCTTTGTCCATGACGATTCTGACTGCCAGCCGCTACCGTGTGCTGCCGCATATCAGTTACAAGGCGTTCAGCTACCCCGGCGATGAAGAGGCGCTTGAGGCCCTCAAGAAGATCCCCGGCGTCAGCCAGCTCTTCCACTGGATCATCGACAACATCCTGGAGGAGTACTTCAACGTCAGCAACCTGTACAACAACGTCAAGCTTGGCCCGCAGAACTACCCCCGGATCTATGCGATGGTCGAGGAATGCTGCCAGGTGCTGGACGTGCCGATGCCCGAGGTCTATCTGACCTACAGCCCGGTACTCAACGCCCATACCTACGGCGTGGACCGGACCTTTATCTCGATCCACTCCTCGATGGCCGAGAGCTTCACCGAGGCGGAGATGCGCAGCATCATCGGCCACGAGCTGGGGCACATCAAGGCCGGGCATGTGCTCTACAAGTCCGTGGCCTGGTTCATCCTCAAGTACCTGCCGATGCTGGACAACTTTGTGCCCTTCCCCATCGCGCCCTTCATGCTGCCGATGCTGCTGGCGATGCAGGAGTGGTCCCGCCGCGCCGAGTTCACCTGCGACCGCGCGGGCCTGCTGTGCTGCCAGGACCCGGAAGCGTCGATGAGCGCTCTGGCCAAGTTCGCCGGACGGCTGGACGCGGACAACGGCCAGTTCAGCCTCGAAGCTCTGATCCAGCAGTCCACGGAAGTGGAGGAAGGCGCCTCCAAGACCGCGCGGCTCTTTGTGGCGCTGGACAACCTCTATCGCACCCATCCCTACAGCGTGCTGCGGGTCAAGCAGATCAATGACTGGGTCAGCGGCGGCGCCTATGGGCGTATCCTGGACGGCGAGTACCCGCGAGATGTCCACGGCGAGCATGAGCTGGGCAGCCGCATTGAGTGCCCCGGCTGCAGGAAGGCTGTGAACTCCAAGCTGCGCTATTGCCCGCACTGCGGAACCGGGCTGAAGAAGGCCGGGCCCAAGGGCTCCGAGTGCCAGCAGTGCGGCACACCCCTGCCCGCCTTTACTGAGTACTGCGGCTTCTGCGGAAGTGCGGTGCGGGGACGGAGCAGCGGCGCCAGACAGGCCAGTGACAGCAATGGTGCGGGTCAAGCAGCGCCAGGCCCCGACGCGGGCCATAGCAGTGCTGCGCCGGACTCTGCGCCTGACCCTGAATAAGTCCTGAAGAAGACAAGCGGATGGGCTGTCAGCTGTTGCCGCTGGTTCGTGGAATGGCCATGCATGTCAGCAGCCGGCAGTCCATCCGGGCTTGTTACTGCACGGTCGTCATAGATCTCAGCCAGCCTGAGGTCAGTCCCGGCTAGAGGTCAAAGACCTCGCCGGTCAGGGCGTTGACCGCGAAGGGCACGGGGACTGAGACCACCTTGGACCCCATGCCGGTCTCGCCGGTCTCATCCTCCGCGCTGTAGCTGGCGCCGAAGATCCAGGCCGGGACCAGCAGCGTGGGGTCCTTGCGGTCCTGGACAAAACCCAGGGTGATGCGCTTGACCACCACCTGCGGCGGGTTCTTGTTGAAGTGCTTGACCATCCACTCGCGGCTCTTGATGACCGCTTCGGCCGCATTCAGTGCCGGCTTGGCCTGGCCCTCGACCTTCAGGCCGTTGTCCCAGAAATACTCCATCCCGCACAGAAGCTTGTCGCCGTCCAGCAGGACGTGGACATAGACATCGTTGACCTTGATTGCCACCTGCTTGGTCCCGGTCTGCTTGTACTGCCGGTTCTTGCCCTCGCCAACCCACTCAAAGACGGAGTAGCTGGTCAGGTACTCGGGATGGATGCGCCATGAATAGAGACGCTCGCCATACTTCTGGATCATGTCCTCAGTGGCGATACGGAAGCCTTCCGACGCCTTGGGGTCGCCCATGGTGTCACGCAGCATCTGCTTCACAGCATCGCTGCCGGCCTTCTCGTCATAGACGTTGCGGTAGCTGACGTTGGCCTTTAGCTCCGAGACCACCTTTACATCCGTGGCGTAGACCGCCTTATGCGGAATGTTGTTGGTGTAAAGGAAGCCCTGGCGATAGGCATCCAGGAAGGCCGGCACCACCTCAAGCTTGTCCAGGGACTCCAGGTTGGTATGCGAGACCTCCTGGGTGGAGACGCCCTTGTCTGTCTGCTTGATCTCTTTCTCCACCCGCAGACGGATCACCGAGCCGCTCTTGAAACGCGTGCCCTTGCCCCAGATGGGCGATACGACCTGGTCCTTGCCCAGCAGGGAGTCCTTGTCGCCCAGGAAGGCCTTGACGATCTGGTCGGGGTTGGGGCTGGCCGTCCGGCGCAGGTTCGCCACCTTGGGCTGAATCTGCGGCACGTCGCAGCGCACCTCCAGCAGCAGCGAGTCCAGGGTGCTCTTCAGTCGCTTGTCCAGATCCGGGTCGCCCGTGGTCTGGATCTGCGCCAGGGCCTGCGCGCCCCAAAGGGTCAGCGCCGTGGCGGCGAGAAGGGCAAACACTGCTGTTTTGTTCATAAGGCCTCGCTGAATGGATGCGTGGGACAGCTAACGCTAGACAAATGTTCGTAATTTGACTGGCCCATGCTTAACTAAAGGTCCTTGTTTTCCAGACCCGTGCCGGCATACTCACCGTAGGTCGGGTCTTCCAGCAGCATGGCCTTCTTGGCCACCCAGCCGGGCTCAAAGGACTGCATGATCTTATCCACGTAGGGGCGGCAGCTTTCATGCAGCTCCGGTGTTGTGCTGAACTGGATCACAATTACGTGGACCCCATATGGGCCGACGTATGTGAAGTTGCTCAGCATGCGGCCATTTACTTCGCGCTTGTGCTCAAAGTGTTCAAAGCGGTAAGCCGGCTGGTCGAGGCGCTCAGTGTTGGGATATAGCTCTGCGCCCTGGCGCCGCAGGTCTGTTGTGATCCGGCTGACAAAGGTGCTGACCTTTTCCTTGTCACTCTGGCGCCGCGGCATCGAGATCTTTACCAGCTTCAGGGCCTGGTCATAGCGCACATTGGCCTGGCTTTCGATGCCATCCTTCAGGAAGGCTTCATTGTCAAAGAAGACTGTCTCTGTCCCTGTCGGGAAGTGCATCATGAAATCGGCATGTTCGCTGGGGTAGGGATAGCGCAGGGGCGGCGCGCCGTCAGGCTGCAGGGCCAGCACGTGCAACAGCTCCGGGGCGATGCGCTTTTGCAGCACCGAGCTTTCTGAGACCTTCACGCCTTCGCTGACATAGATAGGATCAGACAGTCTGGGGAGCGGCTGTCCCAACGGCGCCGGGCTGGCCACCGCGCTGCGCACGGCCAGCGAGGCAGCAATGCCCAGAACCGCGCCGAGCAGGGCCATGCCCAGCATGCGGCCGGTCGCTGGTGAATAGGGCATCTCGCCGCCAGGCGGCGCGGCGGAAGCTTGGCTGGGGTGCATCAGCGGATTATAGAACCGGACTAAAAGGCATAGCTGACGCCGGGCGCCGGCCCATCGCTGCGGTCGTCGGGCAGGATAAGCCCCTCGGGGCTGAACTGCTCCCAGCCCTGCAGCTCCTGCCAGATCCCGCTTGAAGGGTCGCGATAAAGCCGATTACCCGGCCCGGGCAGGGGCCGGTAGCCCATCTCCTGCTGCAGGTTGCGGTACTGCTGCTCCAGTTGCCACAGCAGGGCCTTCATGTCACCGCTGGCCGGCGGCGCCTGGTAGGCCGGGAAGTTCTGCCCGCTGGTCTGCGGCAGCAGGTACTGCGCCACAGTGGGCAGATCCAGCTCTGATGCCGGCAGGCGCGCGTTCTTCAGACGGCGCTCAACATCGGCCATGAAGCCGGGGAAGTGGACCCAGTCTTCGCGGTCCGCCAGCAGCTGCATACCGCGACTAAGCAGCTCGCGGCGGCCTTCGATGCTCAGGTCTTGGCCGCGCGGGATGCGAAAGCGCGTCGAGCGCGAGTCCACACAGCGCGCCAGTTCCTCCGCGGCCACCGGGACAAGAGTCTCCCGCAGCCCAGGAGCCGGAGCGGCCGCGGCATGGGCGGCCTGGATACCTCCCGGCAGCAAGGGTTGCCATTCCAGCAGCAGCCAGTTTGCAGCGGCCGCTGGAGCACCCTGGCTGTAGCGCAGGTAGGTCTCATGCAGGGGGCTGGGCTTCTGGGCCTTAAAGACCTCCCGGCCGTAGAGCTCCAGATAACTCTCGATACGACCGCTGCTGAGGTCCATGCGTACCCCGCGCTGGCCGGCCAGCAGGCTCAGTGCGCCCATCACCAGGGCCAGTGAAGCCAGTGCCGTAATGCCAAGCATCAGCCAGGGAAAACGCAGGCGCGGCATGATCGAAAAATGATAACAGCGCTCCTGCGCCTGAGGCAGGATTGAGAGAAGTTCCAGTCCATCTTCAGTCTGGACCGCTGTGCGGGTAACTCATCAGATACTGGCACTGTGACGCTGGTAATATAGCTGGCCTGCGGAGTTTGCGGCTGCTGCTCAGTCCAGCCGCCAGCGATAAGGGGCGACATGCCCGCAGGCGAGGTGATTATGAGCGCATTTTCCGACTCACTGATTCAAAAAGAGGCCTGGTCCGGGCTGATGATGGGCAATCACGCCCTGGTGCGGGCCATGATCGAGTCAGGCGTGATGGTGGTCTCGGCCTATCCGGGCAGCCCGACGCCTGAGATCGGCGAGGCCCTGCTGTCCGTCCCCGAGGAGCAGCGGCCCTATCACTTTGAGTACAGCACCAACGAGAAGGTGGCAATTGAAACGGCCTTCGGCGCCAGCATCAACGGGCACCTCTCGGCCTGCTTCTTCAAGAGCGTTGGCCTGAATGTGGCGCTGGACAGCTATGTCCAGATGCCGCTGCTTGAGCTGACCGGCGGCATGGTGGTGATTCTGGGCGACGACCCCGGCGCCAACTCCAGCCAGAACGAGCAGGACAACCGCCACATCGCGCGCAGGGCCTACAGCCCGATGTTCGAGCCCGGCACGCCTGCCGAGGCCTACCGCATGTTCAAGGCTGCGGCGGCCCTGAGCCAGAAGTACAAAATTCTGGTCACGCTGCGGATGACGACCCACGTCTGCCATGCCCGCGAGGTGATCCGCTTCGACGCGCTGCCGCAGCATGACTACGACTGGACGCCGCGCTACAACCCCCCGCACTACCTGGCCTACTGGCCGATCACAAGCAACGTCTTCCCGCTCAAGCGCAAGACCTTCGCCAAGCTGGCGGCGATTGAGAAGGATGCCTGCAGCAGCGAGTTCACCGAGGAATGGGCGCCCAACGGCAAGGCTCCGATCGGCGGCCGCCGCCTGGGCCTGATCTCTTTTGGCATCCCGGCCTATTCCCTGCTGGAGAACCTGGATGAAAGCGGCGCCAGCATTGACATCCTCAAGCTGGGCATCACCTATCCGCTGCCCATGGAGCGTATCCTGAACTTCCTGCGGGAGCATGACGATGTCCTGCTGCTGGAAGAGCTGGACCGCGTCTTTGAGCCCGAGATCAAGTCCGCCTGCTTTGACGCCGGTATCACCTGCAAGCTGCACACCCGCACCGAAGTTGAGCACCTGATGGGCGAGTTTGTGCCGCACCGCACCTGGGCGCTGCTCAGCGCCCTGTGGCCCGAGGCCTTTGCGCCGCGCATGGCGGCAGCGCCGGCCCAGGAGAAGGTGGCCCCCCGGGTGGCCCAGATGTGCCCCGGCTGCGGCCACCGCAGCGCCTTCCATGCCGTGCGCGAGCTGATCGAGCAGGAGTACCCGGGGGCCATCACCGTGGCGGACATCGGCTGCCACACCCTGGGCTCGCTGGAGCCTTACAACATGGGCACCGTCCTGCTGTGCATGGGCCATTCCAACGGCACCGCCGCGGGCATGACCATCGGCAACAGTGTTGAAAAGGTGGGCGACAAGGCCCGGCCGGTGATCACCTTCATCGGCGACAGCACCCTGTTCCATGCGGGCCTGCCGGCGATCATCAATGCCGCCATCTACAACCACAACATCACGCTGGTGGTGATGGAGAACTACACCACCGCCATGACCGGCCACCAGCCGACCCATGCCAACGGTGAGTATGGCGACAAGCTGAACATCCCCGATGTGCTTGAGAAGTGCGGCGTGGAGTTCATCCGCTCGGTGCCGGCTTACCAGCAGGACGCAATCAAGGACGCCCTGCGCGAGGCCATCGCCAACCCGGGCTTCAGCGTGGTGATCGCCAAGCACCCCTGCATGCTGAAGTTCCTGCGCGAGAAGGCCCGCAAGCTGGCGCGTCAGAAGGTGATGGCGCCGCGCAGCTAAGGCGGCAGTGCCGGCCGGGGGCCGGCAAGCGGAGTTTGGACCGAGCTTTGTCTGAGGAGAGCAGCCGCGGGCAACTTAGCCGGGCCCGGATGGGCAGGCCAGAAACCCCGGAACTGAGGCAACATGAGCGCAATGAACATAGTTGAGATAGACGCCGAGCTGTGCAACCGCTGCCAGTACTGCGTCGAGGTCTTCGGCTGCCCCGCTATCCAGCGCGGGCCGCTGGAGCTGGGCAAGCCGGGTGTGCCCTGGATCCACCCCGACCTGTGCAACGGCAACGGCTCCTGCATCCAGGTCTGCCCGACCAAGGCGATCAAGCGGCCCAACCCGGGGAGCTTTGGCAAGCGGCCTAGCGGCGGCAGCCTGGGCGGTGATGCGGAAAAAGAGGAAGGTGCGGTCTGATGGCGGACGTGAACGCTAAGTTCAGCATGAATATCTACCTTTGCGGCGTCGGCGGCCAGGGTATCGGCCTGCTCTCAGAGGTCCTGATCCGCTCCTGCATGGAGGCCGGGCACCCGGTCAAGGGCGTCGACACCCACGGCCTGGCCCAGCGCGGCGGCATCGTCGCCAGCCAGGTGAAGATCGGCGCCCGGCTTTTCACCCCGCGTATCCCCCCCGGGGAGGCTGACCTGATCGTTGCACTGGAGCGACTGGAAGCCTACCGCGGCATTGTCGCGATGCTCAAGGAGGGGGGGACGGTGGTGTATTACGACACCGAATACCAGCCCATCGGCGTGCGCATGGGCCGCGACCAGTACCCGGCGGCGGAAGAACTGGAAGCCGCCGTGGCGGCGCGCGGCGGCCGCCTTGAGCGGGTGCACCTTGAGGACCTGCCGGATCCGCGGATGCAGAACACCGCCCTGCTGGGGCGCCTGTCGAGCCTGGGGGCCATCCCGGGGGTCAGCGCCGAGATCATCGAGAACAACCTGCGCGCGGTGGTCAGCCCGGCGGCGCTGGAAGCCAATCTGGAAGTCTTCCGCCGCTGCAGCCATGCCCCGGTGGCCAGCCAGGGCTAATCCGGCGGGTCTGTTTGCAGGCAAAATGCTGAGTCAGGCTCGGCCTGACGCTGGTCCGGCTTGACCCGCAGCAGCATGTACTCATAGAAGTTGACGCAGCAGGGGCGGCGCTTGCCCTCCTCCAGCTGCTCAACGCTGCGCAGCACACGCCGCTCGCGGGTCTCGGCCTTCTTTGCCATCTCGACCCAGCGGATGTAGTCGCGGCGGCATTCCGCTGTGAGCTCCTGCCAGAAGGCCTGCGCGGAGGCGGAGGCGCTCAGGGCCTCTGCCAGATCCAGCGGGGCGACCGGCTCGGGCTCCGGCCCCAGCATGGCCAGCTCCACCACATCTCCGGCAGCCGCCTTTGCGCCGGCTGCCATGGCCTTGTTGACACGCAGCAGGTGCCCGCCCGCCGGGTCGGGATCCAGTGCCGCGCGGAAGGGCTGGCCGTTGATGGTGCCTTCAACCTGTGGCAGGCCCGCCGGCGGGAAGACGCGGCTGACGCTGGCCGGCAGCTTCAGCGACAGGCCGGCTGCGCCCCGGGTGCCGGCCCCGGGCGCGGATAGCGCAGCGCTGAAGCGCAGCACTTGTGGCTCAAAACCTGCCTGCTGTCTGCCTTTGACTGCAGTTGTGCTCATCCGCCTTCAGCTTAACACGGCCCGGCCCGCGTCGCTGGCGGCCGCAGGCAGTGCAGCAGGCGATCCGGTCTTTGGCGTCTTGTAGAATTCCCCGCCCTGAATAAGCTGAGCCTCAGGCCCGTCTTGGATTGACCAACAGGAAGGTAAGCCATGTTTATCCGCACCGCCCTAATCGCCCTGCTCATCGCCGCCTGCGCGGCCTTTGCCCTTGGTTGCAACAAGGCCGGCCAGCAGCAGCAGCAAAGCGGCCAGAGCAGCCCGGCGCAGACAGAGCCCGAGAGCAGCGTCACCCCCGAGACGGCGGTCAAGGCTCCCAGCGAGAGCGACCGGCCCCTGCTGATCTGGACCGACCCGGCCATGGCGCCGGTGCTGCAGGAGCTCTCCGAGAGCTTCAAGGCCCAGTACGAGCCGGGCTTCTCCCTGGCCTTCCTGGACAAGGGCGAGCTGCTGCTTAACCTGCAGAACTTCAAGGACGGCACTGCCCCCAAGACCCCGGATATCTATGTCTTCACCGGCCAGGAGATGCAAAAGGCCCTGGTGGATGCCGGCGCGATTGACGATGTATCCATGCGCTCCTGCGCCGGCGACCGCCTGGTGCTGGTTTCGCGCCAAGAGGACACATACCAGTCGAACTCGCTCTTTGATGTCCACAAGCTGCGCTTCAAGCAGCTCGCCCTGGCCGACCCGGCTGAGACCATGCTGGGCGTCTACAGCGACCAGGCCATCATTACCGACGGCCTGAAGCCGCGCATCGAGGATCGCCTCACCACCCTTGGCACCAGCGACGAGCTGGTGGACGGCGTGCAGGACAAGAGCCTCGATATTGCCATCGTCTACGGCTCCCGCGCGGCCCAGACCCCCGGCCTGCGCCTGGCCCTGGTGGTCGACGAGAGCCTGCATGAGGACATCGTCTGGAAGGCCGCCGCCTCCAGCGGCCGCAGCGCCGACCCCGCGGTCATGAAGCTGCTGGCCTTCCTGGCGGAGGACGAAGAGGTCCAGAAGCAGTACGAGGCCTTTGGCTACACGCGCCGCGAAGTGGCGATGGTGGAGGAAAAGTAGCGCGCTGCGCCCCGGCGGCGCGTCCTATAATCAGCGGCCCATGGCGCGCAACATCATTCCTGAAGCCGAAGCCCTCATTGACCAGCCAATACCCGTCCTCGACAAGGGCTTTGTGCGCCTGGTGGACTACCTGGGCGGCGACGCCCGGATTGTCCAGGCCGCCCGCGTCTCTTATGGCGCCGGCACCAAGAGCGTCCGCGAGGACAAGGCCCTGATCGCCTACCTCTACCGCAACGCCCATACCAGCCCCTTTGAACAAGTGCAGCTAACGTTTCACGTGAAGCTGCCGGTCTTCGTGGCCCGCCAGTGGGTACGGCACCGCACCGCCCGGCTCAATGAGCTCTCGGGGCGCTACAGCGTGATGCGCGACGAGTTCTATGTCCCTGACCCCTCCCGGGTGCAGTTCCAGAGCAGCGACAACAAGCAGGGCTCCGGCGAGAGCATGCCCAGGGATTACGCCAGGCGCATCGTCAGCGAGATCGAGTCGGACCAGACCGAGCTCTATGCCCACTATGAGTCGATGCTGGGCGACAACATGGCCCGGGAGCTGGCGCGGATCAACCTGCCGCTCTCGCTCTACACCGAGTGGTACTGGCAGATCGACCTGCATAACCTCTTCCACTTCCTGCGCCTGCGACTCGACCCCCATGCCCAGTATGAGATCCGCGTTTACGGCGAGGCTCTCGGGAAGTGTGCCCGGGCGGTGGCCCCCTGGGCCTGGGAGGCCTTTGAAGAGTACGGCCTGCACGGGGTGCACTTCAGCCGCACTGAGCTGCGCGCCATCCGCGAGCTTTTGGCCAGCGCTAGTCTGGATCAGGCCAAACTGAGTCTTGACACCCCCCCCTCCGAACTTTCCTCAGCGATTCTGGGCAAGATGACAGAACGCAAGAGGGGGGAGTTCTTCAAGAAACTCTGGAAGGATACCCCCGGGGTGGAAGAACCGGAATTCAAGCCGGCTAGGCGGGAAGAGTTGTAGGGGCCGAGCATGCTCGGAGCGCCGGGCCGGCCCGGCATTATTGGATGTAAATCGCGTACATATGGATTGGGAGCGCATCCAAAGCTGAATACATAGCGGTTCGCGTTTCCGAAGCAAGCTCAGTCTTCCCAGCCTGAGTTGGAGCCATCAGGTGGTACGAGGGGCATGTCTCCTGGCGGGGCCGTCTCTGACTTCAAGGGATCTGGTTGGGTGTTTTGCTTCTCTGATCCAAGCCCTTCGCCGGGCCAGGGATCTGGCACTTCCCTGAGGATCTTTTGCGCAGACGGCGGGATCCGCATCTCCCTGAAGCTGAAGTCAGACAGAGCCTTGATGTAGGGATCGTAGGTCTGCAAGTACCAATGCCGGTCGTCCAGGTAAGCATCTAGAAACACCGCTTCGCTGCTGGCGCGTCCAATCCCGAAGGGGTCGTATTGTGTGAAGAGTCGACCACGCTTCGAGGACCTTATCAGCGTTGCTTTCTTACGCTGAAGAAGTTCGATTCCGTGCTTAGACATGCGTCGTTGCAGCCCATCCATCCCGATCAGGCACGCCTGTTGCTTCGGGCCGATGCCCTCCGCTTCGTAAGCAGTTTTGACCAGGCTCCCGGCGACGCTGTTGAGGTACATTCCGCCTGCCGAGTTCTGGGACAGGGAGGCGGCATAGCTGCATGCAATGTCCAGCAGTAGGTCGTAGAGCTCTGGGTCATAGTGCTGCTGCGGGTCATGAATGACCTTGCGCTCGAGCACGGTCAATGGCACCAGCAGATTCGAGCCAGGGTCGACATCCATTGTGGTGTCAAGCACAAACCATGCCGCTGGGCGCTGCCCCGCAGTGGCGGACTCCTGCAGCATGCCCAATGGAAAGGCTGGCGGCAGGTTGGTCTGGCTGCAGGCCAGGCCACTGCGCAACAGCGCGATGGCGTCGTCTTTCTGGTTCTGTTCGAAACGCAGCGTTGCCAGCAAGTAGTGCGGCAGGGCGCAGTCCGGGGCGAGCAGAAGTGCCTCGCGGGCCAGGGCTTCGCGGTCTTTCAGGCTGAGCTGCTGCGTGGCAAAGAAGTCAGAGCAAAGCAGGACCAGCGAGGTGGCATCTGACGCCCCGCGCTGTTGGCCCAGTTCCAGCTCGTGCCAGGCGTTGAGGAGGTCGCCTTTCCTCTTGATCCAATAGCGCAGCTGCCAGTAGCGCGGGTCTTGGCCAAAGCGCTGCTCCCACTGCGCCACCTTGGCGGGATCTGGTCTGGCATCGCCCGGGGACTTGCCCTGCAGGCGAATCCGACGCGAAGACTTCCACATTTCGCGATCGAACTCATCACGCAGGGCATCACCGGTCGGCCTTGGGCGGCTGAGGACTGTGTAATCCAGCCCGGCATAGCCCAGCAGCAGCACAATCGCGGCCAGCGCCCCCAGCATGATCCGGCTGAAGATGCCTGGTCGACGGCGGCTTGGCGCGGCTCTCACAGGCAGATTGTACTGTCGCACGCAGGCTCCAGCAGGTGACAGAGCTGTTAAAAGGCTACTTGGCCCCCCCCACCTTACCCGCAGGTCTGCTTTGCAGCAGTGGCGGCACTTGCCGCCCGGGAGCTTACTTATGTTTTCACTCAAGGACGATGCGCCCGCGGGCGGGATGCCGATTGTGGTTTTCCTCTGGCAGCTCGCCCTATCCAGGCGGCTTTGAGGCCTACCTGCAGACCTGGGGCGAGATACCTACGCGGATCCTCGCCATCGAGAACATCCCCGGCACCGGCCTGCCAGCCTAGCTGTACATGTTCATGCACGCACACCTTCCGCACCTGCTGGCCAACCTCTGGGCGCTGTGGCTTTTTGGCAACAGCATCGAGTGGCAGATCGGGCGGCTGCGCCCCCCTTTGCTGCCAGCCCAGGTGGCAAGTCTGAGCAGGCAACTCGAGCTTGAGTCCAGCGCAGCCCGCAAGCGAATCGCTTCGCGGCGGGTCGATCTAACTTGATTTCCGGCTGGGCTGTGTTACTGATTTAATGGTCCTAGTGATGGGGCCGGTGAATACAGATGTAAGCCTTAACAAACGGCAGCGGCGGGCAAAGCCCCGGACCGCCTCGCTTGATTACCTCCCCCGGCCGGGCCGGGACACCCGCCCCTGATATCCGCAGGCAGTTGCCGCGGCAGGCGGCAAGGAGCAGCCATGATTCCCCTGCGCGATAACGCGCCCTGCGAAAGTGAGCCTGTTGTCACCTACAGCATCATGTTCCTGTGCGGACTGGTCTTCGTGGGCCAGCTGGTCTATCCCGGCGGCTTTGAGGCCAGCCTGCAGACCTGGGGTGAGATCCCAACGCGGATCCTCGCCGGCGAGAACATCCCCGGCACCGGCCTGCCGGCCTGGCTGAGCATGTTCAGCAGCATGTACATGCACGCACACCTTCCGCACCTGCTGGCCAACCTCTGGGCGCTGTGGCTCTTTGGCGACAATATCGAGTGGCTGATGGGGCGCCTGCGTTTTGCCCTCTTCTACCTGGCCTGCGGCCTGCTCTCCAGCGTGGTAACGGTGCTCTTGGGTTTCCAGGGCGAGGAGCCCGGCATCGGCGCCAGCGGCGCCATTGCCGGGGTGATGGCGGCTTACCTGCTGATCTACCCACGGGCGCGGATCACTTCCATCGGCTGGTTCGGCCCCTTCAGCGCGGCGCACCTGGTCACCGGCCAGTGGGGCGTGGTGATGCGCAATATCAGCGCCTTCTGGTACATCGGCTCATGGGTCTTTCTCGAGCTGCTCTTCTCGGGCATTCTGGCCGGCTCGGGTGTGTTTCAGAACCTCGGCACCTATGCGCATGCGGCCGGGGCGATCGCCGGCGGGCTGCTGGTCTGGCCGCTCATGATCCCCGGGCGGCGTCCAGGCCCCGAGCATCCGGTAGCCAGCGATGAAATCAGCGACCCGGTCTTTGGCGACGAAGGCTCCGGCGGCAGCGGCGAGCACTATGGCCGCAACCTGGGACAGGAGCTGCAGCGCCTGCGGGAAGAAAGCCCGGCGGCGCAATACCCGCCGATCCTGGACGCGCGGGTCGAGGACCTGCGCGCCAGCGGAGACCTGCGCAGCGCGATCCAGCACTGCCGGGATATGCTGGACATCGCGATGGAGCAGCAGAACCCGCGGCTGGAGCAGGGCTACCGCGCACTGCTGGCCGAGCTGCATGCGGCCCAGGAGCAGGAGCGCGGGGGCCCGGCGCCGGATGTGCGTCGCGGCAGCTTCCCCGGCGGACGCTGGCACTGAGGCCCTGGCGCGCCGGACTATGCCGCCAGAGCTGAGACAAGCGGCACTGCGTCCCGGCGCTGCCTATAATCGGCAGGTGCTGCACATATCAAGCCGCCTGCAAGACTGCACGGTCAAAGCCTGGCTCAGCCTGTTCTGCCTGGCCCTGCTGCTGTCAGTGGGCGCAGTCCGGGCGACCGCCGCGGAAGTGGAGCTGACCCTTGCCAGCGGCGAGGTTGTGGGCTCTGAGCCGGGCCTGGGCGAGGCCAGTGTGGAAGCGAAGGTGCGCAATAACGGCGGCCGCGCGCTGAAAGGTATCCGCATCGCGGTCTACTACTCCAGCCGGGATGCCCTGCCGCCAAGCAACGCCGAGTGGCTGATCCATGAGTTTGTCTTTGAGCCGCCGCTGAAGCCCGGCGGGCAATCCACCCTGCGCTTCAAGGACCCCAATGCGGCCGAGTATGTCGCCCTGGCGGTGCGCCGGGCGATCTTTGAACCGGGACTCAGCTTTAACGGTGAGGAAGCCGCCCTGGCCAGTCCCCTGCTGCTGCGGGAAGGCCGCGCTTACGTGGCGCTTCGCGACCTGGCAGGCCTGCTGGAAGCCAGGCTGAGCGTGGACAAAAGCGGCTGGATCGTGCTGGAGCGCGAAGGCGAGGCAGCAGTGCGCTTGAAGATCGGCGTGGATCACGCCCAGAGCGCGGGGGTCAACACCGCGCTGGACTGGAAGCCTATTGAGCTGGACGGGCGCAGCTATCTGGCGCTCAGCGAGGCCGCGCGGCTTTTCGGCCTGAGTTTGAGCGAGGATGCGGAGCGCGCGCTGTTTGAGCTCAGCCGGGACTAGCAGCCGTTGTGACTGGCGTGGCTTGTCTTAGCCCTGACGGTAGGCGGCCGGCAGGTTGATCACATCACGGACCTCAACCCAGCCCTTCTGGCCGGCCGGGGTGATGATTTTCAGCCAGGCGCCCGAGCGCTCGCTGATGCGCACATGCGTGCCGCGGATCAGCACCAGGGCAGTATTGGTCAGGCTGGGCGCGGGCAGCGGGTCCCCGTTGGGCTTGTTGTAGACCACCGCGTCAACGCCGGTCATCGGGCCGCCATAGCTGGGCTTGGGGGCCTGATAGATCGGGCGGGTCTCGCCGATGCCGCCAAAGCGGTAGCTCGCTTCCTGCTGGAACAGCCCGCTGGGGCGGCCAGTGTCAGCGACCTGTGCGCTCTCGCGCGGCTTGCCGGGCTCCGCCATCGGCCTGGGAGGCTCGGGGCTTGGCTCGGCGGCTGCCTGCTTGTCCGCGGCTGCGCCGCCCGGTGAGGCCAGGCCTCCGGCCGTAAGCGTCTCTGCATTCGCGGCCTGCAGGTCACGTCGCGGCGCAGGACCAAGCATGATCTCTCGCCAGGATGGAATTGTGGTCATCAGCGCAAATGCCAGGATGACCAGCAGGGCCCCAAAGACGATGTAATAAAAAGAGTTTCCCCCGGATCGCATAGCAAAGGGAGGATAACTGCTTAAGTTCGTTTACGCAAGGATTTATACAATTGTTAACCTCGTGAAACTTAATTAACATGTTATCAACAGCAATCAACAGTAACAGGTGCACACGACATTTAGCAGTCATCCATAAAGGCTATATCCAAAGGTACAGACATCCTTAAGCCGCGCGAGCTTGATCAGCATTCAGACCGGCCTGAATTAGATGTCTGAGGCTTACACGTTTGCAGCTACTTGTCCGTCTTTGACTCGTCTGACTCGCGCTGCTTCCACTCCTCAGCCGGAATGAACTCCAGGCTCAGGGAGTTGATGCAATAGCGCAGGCCGGTTGGCTTTGGCCCGTCATCAAAAACATGGCCCAGATGTGAGCCGCAGTTCGCGCAGGTTACCTCGGTGCGGACCATCCCGTGGCTGCGGTCCTCGTGTGTCGCAACATGCCCGGGCTCCGCCATTTCCCAGAAGCTGGGCCAGCCGGTTCCGGAGTCAAACTTGGTGTCGCTTTCAAAGAGCGGATTGGAGCAGACGACGCAGATGTACATCCCGGGATCCTGGTTCTTGTAGTACTTGCCGCTGAATGGCGGCTCGGTGCCCTTCTGGAAGCAGACATAGTTCTGCTCAGCGGAAAGCTCCTTTTTGCGCTGCTCAATCTGCTCGTCCACCTTTTCCTCCCCACTTTCTGCTTCATTCGAGCTGGCTGCGCTTTCACTGGCCAGCGCCGCTCCGGGCCGGGCCGCGGCGACGGCGTGCTTCTGCAGCGGCGATGCGGCCGAAAGCGCCAGCCGGTTGCTGATCAGCACTCCCAGCACGATTGCGCAGAAAGCCAGCCCAAAGGCCAGCCAAATCTCTCCGAAGCCTCGCATGCCCTATAGAGTACCCGTGCAGGCCACTTGTTCGGTTAAGAAAGGACAAGTGTCTCTGGACCCTTCATTCGAGACAGCAGTTTTCCGCTGCATGCTAACATCGAGTCTCAACACAGACTGCTCCCGGGGGGATCGCATGTCTTCTCTCAGCTCCATTCGCCAGACCGCAGCCGCCTGCCGGCCGCTCCCGGCAGTGTCAGCTTGGCTGGCGGCATTGCTCCTCTGCTGGCCGCTGCAAGACGTCCAGGCAGCAGACACCCTGCCAGGCCCGGCAAGCGCGGAGCTGATCGGCGCACGCTATCCCGCGCTGAGCCCTGACGGCTCGCTGCTGGTCTTTGAGTACTGGGGCGATCTGTGGTCGGCCCCGGCTGCCAGCCGCTACAGCGCGGCGATGGAGCCCGCCAGACGCCTGACGGACCACCTGGCCTTTGAACAGACACCCAGGATTTCACCGGACGGGCGCTGGGTCGCATTCGTCTCGGACCGCTCGGGCAACAATGACATTTTTGTGATGCCCATTGAGGGCGGCCCCGCCCGGCAGATCACCAGCTACAGCGGTTCAGAGAACCTCTCCGGCTGGACCCCGGACGGGCGCCTGGTCTACTCCTCCCGCCGCGGGCTCTGGGCCGATGACCTTTTTGTGATTGACCCTCTGCACTCCGAGGAGACCGGCGAGCCGCTGCCCAGGCAGCTCACGATGCTGGACCACTACAACTCGCTCAACGGCCAGGCCCTGCCGGGCGGCGGCTGGATTTATCAGCGCGGCGGCGGACGTTGGTGGCGCAAGGGCTACCGCGGCACGGCGCAGTCCGATATCTGGCGCATGGACAGCAATGGGCAGCGCAGCCCGCTGACCAGCCACAAGGGCATGGACCAGTGGCCCATGCTCAGTCCGGACGGCCAGACCTGCTTCTATGTCACGGATGAGAGCGGGATCGACAACATCTGGACCCTGAATCTCTCAAGCGGCGAACGCCGGCAGCTGACGCGGCATGAGCATGATGGTGTGCAGTGGCCCTCGATCTCAGCAGATGGCAAATGGATCGCCTACGAGTTTGACGGCCGCCTGTACCGCTGCGCCAGCAGCAGCGGCGAAAGCGAGCCGCTGGCCCTGCGCATGGCCGCCGAGACCAAGGACAACTGGGGCATCAAAGTCAGCTTCAGCAACCAGGCGGCGGACCTTGCCGCCTCCCCCGACGGCAAGTACGCGGTTTTCACATGCCAGGGCGATATCTGGGGCATCAAGGACCCCAAGCAGTGGGAGAAGGACGAAGAACGCCCCGACCAGGACCTCAGCCTGGCCTGGCGCCTGACTGAGACCGACGGCGGCCGCGAGCGCGGGCTGGCCCTGGCGCCCGACGGGCGGCATCTGGCCTATGCCTCCGACAGCGACGGCGATTACGACATTTACCTGATGGACCTGGTCAGCCGCGAGAGCCGCAAGCTGACCGAGGGGCCGGCCGACGACCTGGTCCCGCAGTTCGACCCTTCAAACAGTGATGTGCTGTTCTACTACAGCGGCAACCGCCGCATAGTGCGCCGCGACCTGAAGAGCGACAAGGAAAACACTGTCGCCGAGGGGCGCTTCCGCCAGGCCTTTGGCTATGCCGGCTTCAGCGTCAGCCCGGACGGGCGCTATGTGGCCTACAGTGAAGAGCAGGCCAACTGGAGCGATGAGGTCTTCATTGTCGACGCCCTGGGCCAGCAACCGCCTGTCAACATCACCCGCCACCCCGAGAACGACAGCGGCCCGGAGTGGTCCGCGGATGGTCGGCGCCTGATCTATCGCTCCAGCCGTGGCGACGAGAGCATGCTGATGCTGCTGGACCTTAACCCGGAGGCGGATATTTTCACGACCACCTTCCTGAGCGAAGAGGACCTGAAGCAGGAGAAGGACAAGAAAGACAAGTCCGGCGCCAGGGATGAGGCGAAGGACAAGAACGAAGGCGACAAGCCCGCCGCGGACGGCGCTGCAAGCGGCGCACCGACAGATGGATCAGAGGCGGACAAGAAGGACGACGCAGCCGCGGGCGCCGAAAAGAAGGCTGAAGACAAGGACGCCAAAAAGGACGAGGAGAAGGATGAGAAGAAGCCCGAGGTGAAGATCGACTTCCGCGACATCCACCTGCGGGCCCGCCGCATCTCCCAGCACCGCAACCCCGGCCGGGGAATGCTCAGCGCTGACGGGCGCTTCAGCATCTACGCCGCGCGCAACGATGACCGCAACTGGGCGGTTTACAGCGTGGACAACGAGAAGGGAGAGGCCAGGAAGCTGTTTGACGGCAACTGGAGCCAGGCGCAGTTTGTGGATGGCGGCAAGCGCCTGTACTTCAACCAGGACGGCACCATCAAGTATCTGAAGTTTGACAACGGCGATGGCCGCGGGATGGAGAGCATCGCGACCCGCGGCGAGCTGTGGCTGGACAAGCGCCTGCGTTTCGCCCAGATGTACCGCGAAGCCTGGCGCACCCTGCGCGAGCAGTTCTATGACCCGCAGATGCATGGAGTGGACTGGGACAAGATCTACCTGAAGTATCAGGATGAGATCCAGGCGGCGGCCACGCCCGAGGAGTTCGGTCTGGTCTTCACTGAGGTGCTGGGCGAGCTGAATGCCAGCCATCTGGGCATCAGCATGGCTTCCAAGAGCTATGACGGACCCTCACGGGGTACCGGGCACCTGGGCCTGGAGTTCGATCCTGCTTACAGCGGCCCAGGCCTGAAGGTCAGCCGCCTGAGCTATCAGGGCCCGGCGGACAGGCCCGGCATTGATATCCGCCCCGGAGATGTCCTGCGGCGGGTGGAAGGCCGCGAGGTGGCTCCTGGACAGGTCTGGGAGACCCTGCTGGCGGACAAGGCCGGCCAGCCGGTGCAGCTGGGCTTTGAGCCGCGGCCGGCAGAGAGCGGCGCAGCCGGCGCAGCGGCCGAGGCCCCGCAGCCTGGCGCAGACGGCCTGCGCAGCGTGGTGCTGAAGGCCTGGAGCTTCGACGACTACCGTGAGCGTCTCTACCGCGAATGGGAGCTGGCCAATGAGGCGCGCTGCGCCGATGCCTCGGGCGGGCGGATCGGCTATATCCATATCCGTGGCATGAGCCGCGGCGAGCTGGAGAAGTTCAAGCGCGAGTTCTATTCAGAGGTCTTTGACAAGGATGCAGTCATCGTGGATGTGCGCTTCAACCCGGGCGGCTTCATCCACGAGGACCTGTTTGAGATCCTCGACCGCAACCCCTTCGGCTTCGCCCAGCAGCGCGACGCCCAGAAGGTGCAGCAGCCAGCAGGCTACTTCGGTAAGCCCCTGGCCCTGCTGATCAACGCCTCCAGCGGATCCGACGCCGAAATCTTCCCGGCCGGCTGGCGCAAACTGGGCCTTGGCCCGGTGATCGGCATCGATACAGCAGGCGCTGTGATCGGCACGACCTCCTTCGACCTGATCGACGGCACCACGGTACGTCTGCCGGTGGAGGGCTGGTATGAGCTGGACGGCCGCAATCTGGAGAAGAGCGGCACGCCGCCGGATATCTATCTAGACGTAGACCCCAATGAACTGGCCGCTGGCCGGGATGCCCAGCTCGAGCGCGCGATCAGCGAGCTGCTGGCCCGTGCGGGCGGCGCCTAATCTTCGCCTTCGCCGGGCCCCGGATCGGCCGGAGGCAGGATCTCACCCTGCAGCCAGGGCACGGGCTCAAAGCCGATGCCCAGCGGCTCGCCGCGCTCTACCCAGGCTCTGAGGCGGGTGTTAAGCAGGTCGTCCCAGCCGAAGCGGAAGTTCTCGTGCTGGGCCGCGCTGACAATGCCATAGCAGCGGTGGGTCAGCTTCAGCTCTGTGGCGCGTTCGCTGCGCACGCTGCGCAGGAAGTCCAGGCGCACATAGCTCTGGGTGGGCCACTCCATGCTGAATGGGCCGTGCAGGACGATCAGTTCAGCGTCGGCGATCTCCATCACCGTGCCATAAACGCTGCCCTCGCGCTGGCACTGCATCGCCTCCTCGCTCCACTGCTCCATCAGCTGGCCGCCGGGGCGTGGTTCAAGGATGACGTGCTTGGCGTTGGCGTCCTGCAGATAGGGCGCGCCCCACCACGGGGACAGATCCCCGATGCAGGCGCTGAAAACCTTTTCAACGGAAGCCTCCAGGGTGATCTCCTGGATGATTTCGAAGTAGCTGAAATCCTGCAAGCCGCGCTGGGTGAAGCCCACTGGGTCAAGCCTCCGCCTTACTTATGAGGCGTCGAGTATACCACAGCGGCGCGTAAGGCAGCACAGACACAGACCGGCCGGCTAGTAATCGTTGATCAGGTAGTAGTCCGCGATGGCCCGCATGTCCTGCTCGAAACTGACCTCAAAGAAGCGGCCGTAGTAGTAGCCGCTCAGCTCCCAGGTTGCCGTCGTCGTGAATGAGCTGCTGTCATCCCGGAAGGCGATGAAGGACACGTCGTCGATCAGGCGCTGCGCCTCGAAGAGATCAATAAAGCCCAGGAGGCGCAGGTCCTCAAAACCGCGCAGGCGGAAGTCATCGGAGTCAAGATCCATGTCGAGGTCGCCGCGCGAACCAAAGGCATCGAGGTAGCCAAAGCCGCGCAGGTAGGGCTCTGAGTAGAAGTCAAAGCCGTTATAGCGAACCAGGCGGGAATTGATGCTGCCGCTGAAGATCTCCGTGCGCTCGGCCGGGAAGGAACCGCCGCGGCTGAAGAGGCCCATGAAGACAGCGCGCTCAGGCATCAGGATCCGTACCGCGTCATAGATGTCCGGATCCGAGGAGCCCAGGCCCCGCAGGTTATAAACGTCTTCGCCAAGCAGAAAGTAGCTGGTGTATGGAGTGGTGTCGCCGACTGGCCCGCCCACTCTGACCCCGCTTGAGCAGCCTGCAGAAAGCAGCACCGCGCCAAGCACAGAAGCCAGAATCAAACGCCAAAGTACTGATTTCGTTTGCACATCAACAATACTCGCGTGCAAGTGTCATGGTTCCCGGCATAGCGAATTTCAGCTTTGACGGGGCCAGCTCTATGGGACAAAGACAGGCGGGGGCAGCGCAGGACCGCCCCCGCCTGTAATGGCTTAGCCCTGGCTCCAGAGGCCGGTTGTATTGCCATCCGGATCCAGGAAGATGGCAATAAAGCCATGCCCGCCGCCAATCTCCGTCTTCGGAACGATGGTGGTGCCACCGGCAGCGTTGATCTTCGCCAGGGACGCATCGATGTCCTCAACGGCGATATAAACCGTGGTGCCGGGCTGGAAGGGCTGGCCCTCCTGCGGCTGGCTGAAGCCGCCGCCAAGCTGCTGCTCGCCGTTCTGCCACATGGTGTAGTTCTCACCAAATGGGGTCAGCGACCAGCCGAAAATGCTGCTGTAGAACTCCGCCAGCTTGCCGTCCTTCGCGTTGAAGTCGACATGACAAACACCGTGAATCATTTCTGACCTCCCAAACACAGCGCGCGGAGCGGTATGGAGTACTCCACGCCTTTCTACAAAAGGGAAAAGCCGCGCCCGCGGCCTGGCTTAGTTGGCGGCAACGGGAACCTGGACATCACTGAACAGGCCGACCGGGTTGCCGCTGGGATCGATGATGATGGCAAAAGAACCGTAGTCCGGGATGCCGGTAACACCGAGGCCAACCGTACCGCCATGGGCCTCAACTTCCGCCAGCTTGGCCGGAATGTTGGGGCACCACAGGTACATGACGGTAGTCATGCGGCCAGGCTCGCCGCCCATCGGGCCGGGATCGGTGGTCATACCGCCGCTGTGGCCGGCGCCATCGTCAAACATGGCGTATTCGGGGCCCATCGGCGTGAAAGTCCAGCCAAAGAGGTCGCTGTAAAAGCTCTGCATGGCGGCCAGATCGCTGGCATAGAGCTCCGTATGGACAATGCTGCCTTCCGGCGGCGCGGCCTGCGCCGCGGCCTCATCGGCCTCCGCGGCAAAGGCGCAGTTCAGGCTGATTGCCGCCGTAAGGGCAAGCAGCGTTACGAGGTACTTCTTCATTTCCGTCTCCTTAGACATTTTACCATACACCAGTGTAGCATATTCATGCAATCGCGACTAGGAAGAGGCTGCGGATGTAGCAGCCTCATCTGCCGGTGGGCTCATCATCTGGATGAACTCCTCCACCGTCAGACTGCGGCCTTCCCAGGCGTTGTAGGCATCCCACCAGGGATGCACAGCAATGATCTCCATGATTCCGGCCTGAACAGTAGGGTCGGCCGCGCAGATCTCGCGGGCGGCTTCCAGGCTGCCGGCCCTGAGCACACTCATCCCCTGGGAGCTCTCGTCGTCAAAGGGGCCTGCCAGCACAAGCACTCCGCTGTCATAAAGTTCCTTCAGGTGGGCGATATGCCCGCCCATTGCGGCCAGCTGCTCGGGGCTTGGCTCGCCCTCAGGCATGTGCAGCTCCATGATTGCCACGTAGAGATCCGGCTGGGCCTCAGCCGGGGCGGGGGCCGCAGCCCCGTCTTCGGCCAGTGCCGGCAGGGCCGCCAGCAGCAGGATGAGCGCAGACATGAGCACTGTAGACAACTTCAGACGCAGTGGGGACATGCTTACCTCCGGGAGTATCTAACGGATTGCTGTGCCTGCTTCAATCCATTGGCGCAGGGCTTCGTACTCTGTCTCGGTACCCTTGCGCATCCCTTCGCGCAGGGTATCGCTGATATCGCCGCTGACGCGGCATTGTTCCCTTAGCAGAGTTGAGCCGCCTTCGTCACTCAGCGTTACTGTCCATTGCAGGTTTACCGCCCGGCCCATCCCGACACTGCCGCGGATACGCAGCATGGCCGGCGGGTCGAATATCTCCACCAGACCATAAAGCACGCCGCGGCCCTGCTCGTCAAAGAGCTCCATGAAGCGGCCGCCGATCTGCGACTCAAGCACAATGCGGTGCGGCTGCTCGCGTACAGTATGCGGCCACCAGTGGTGTACCTCATCTGTCATGGCGGCAAACACGCGCTCCCGCGGCGCAGCCAGCCGCAGGCTGTAATCCAGCTCAAAGCCGCCTTCAAAGGGCCTGGCAGCGCAGGGATCGCCGGCGACGGCGCTCAAAGCTGCTTTGCTGTTGGCTTGCATGTCTTTCTGCTCCTGTCATGGCTGTTGCCTGCCATGCCCATTCTCAGTCTTCCCGCACCTTCCTGCCGCTGCTGACAAAGTCGCGCAGCTGGCCCAGCAGTGCGGCCCAGCCCTGGGTGTATCCCTGGACCATCTCCGGGGCGACCATGCCAAGAATGACCTGGCTGATCCTCAGCCGGGTGACACCCTCCGCCTCGGCAAGCGTGAAAGTGCAGTGATTGATCACCGGTCCCTGCATTCCCATCTGCCCGCTGAAGGCCAGCTTTTCACCAGGCTTGCAGAAGGTCACGGTGCCATACAGCGCCCCGTTGCCCTCGGCGTCAAAGAGCTCATAGAAGCGTCCGCCCACCTGCGCCTCCAGCGCGATCAGATAGGGCTTGTCGCTGAAGCTGTGGCTCCACCAGGAAAAGATGTCGCGGGTCAGGGCATGCCAGACCTGCGCCGCAGCGGCCTCGATCACGATCTCCTGCACGATCTCGGTGCCCTGCTGAAACTGCATCTGCGGCAAAGCCGCGCCGGCTTCTGGACTGCTCATTGCCTGGCCCTCTCAACAATCTCGTCCTGCTCGACCCAGCGGGCCAGGGAGCTGATCAGGCTCTGGGTACCGCCGCGCCGCTCCTTCATCAGGTTGACATCCAGCACTCCCAGCATCTGGCCGGTCGACTTCAGATGGGTCACACCATCCTGTTCGCTGAAGCGCCAGACGCCCGAAGACTGGCCGATGCCGGGCATGGCCCAGTTGCCCATGCACTTGAGCACATAGGGCGGCTCGCAGTAGACAACCGAGGCATAGATCGCGCCATTGACGCCGTCGGCAAAGCGCTCCCAGAAGCGCCCGCCGGGGAAGGCCTCCATCAGCACGACGGAACCATCCTTGTAGCAGTGCGACCACCAGTTGTTGACCTCAAGGATCACCTTGCGCCAGGCAACCTCAATCGGCACGTTCAGCTTGAGCTCCCAGGCTACGTCAAGAATCGCTGGGCGCAGCTCCTCGCCATAGCTGACCAGATAGTCCGCGCCTGTAGGCTGTATGTCCATTAGCTGTCTCCTTTCGCAGCGGCGGCTTCGCGCTCGGCTTCGGCCAGCTCAGCCGCGCGGTCGATGCGCGGTCCGCCCTCGCAGAAGCGCTTCAGGCGCAGCAGGATATCGGCCTGTGCGTCGCGGCGGGCCTCAACGTTCATCTCCTCGCCAAAACCGCCCATGATCTCACCGGAAGTGGAGAAGAGAGTGCCGCCATCCTGGGCCTCCATGCGCCAGAGCCCGCCGCTGACAGCCGCGCCGCCCATGCCCCACTGGCCGTCGCACTTGATGATGTTTGGCTCGTCAAGGTAAAGCACATTGCCGTAGAGCCCGCCCTCGCCTTCGGGGCCGAACTGCTCCCAGATCCGTCCGCCGGTCCAGGGCTCAATGAATACATGGCTGTCGGGCTTGTAGCAGTGCGGCCACCAGCCATCGAAGTCCTTCACCGCGTGGTCCCAGACAGTCTGGGGGTCGGCGTCGATCCAGATACTGGTCTTGATGCTGACAACGCGGGCCTCGCGAACCTGCCCCATTTCAACCTGCGGCTCGTTCTTCGCCGCCGGTGCCGGTGCTGCTTCAGCGCTGGCCAGGGCCGCAGCGGCGAGGCAAAGCAAGGGCAGTGCCATTGATCTAAGAAGCATGATTCTCTCCTGGTTTGATACTGGCAGTCGCTGGAGCGACAGTAGAGCCGGCATCCGCCTTGACAAAGGCGGCGATCACAAGCCCGGCCAGACTCCAGCCGACCAGGCTGTCGACAAACTGGAAGAAGACGTGGCCCCTGGGCAGGAACATGAAATTGCCGGTCAGGAAGGGCTCGGCGCAGAAGCTGGCCAGACCGAAAGCCGAGCACAGGCTGACGCGCTGCCAGTAGCTTCGATGAATCGCCGGAGACAGCAGCCAGGCCAGCAGGAGGCCGGCAATCAGGGCGCCGGCCAGCCCCCGGATGAAGACCATGACGCCAATCCTGTATTCACCCGGCGGGATAACGTTGAGCAGCCCGATCACCCTTGAATCAATCAGGCGCGCTGAGTACTCCGGCTCGCTCTCCCCCGGCAGCATGGCCGGGTAGTAGTAAAGCTTGCTGTGGTCAACTTCCAGATCGGCCAGCCAGGCGTCGGTCTGCGGATCGGCCTCCAGGCCCTTAAGCTGGCCCAGGTGCAGGAAGGGCATGCTCCATGACACTCCAAGCCAGACAAAGAAGACCAGGCCGCCGAGTAGGCCGCCGATGAGGATCTTTCTAAGCACAGGCCAGCCTCCCCTTAAGCGGGTGCCTTGGACGCGGGGCATCCACATACACAGCGCTTGTGATCCGAGTGAGCAACATCTGTGTCTCCATGATTCGCATGCGCCCTGCTAGGTGGATGCTTTGGCTGCCGGCATCGGGTTGCCTGCCCGGCAGACCCAGGCCAGCAGCAGGCCCACAAGAGTCCAGCCCACCAGCTGGTCAAAGAGCTCCAGGAACTGGTGCATCTGCGGCAGCCAGAAGAAGTTGCCAAAGGTCAGCGGGCCGGACAGCGCCACCACCAGGCCCACGGCGCTGCAGAAGCCCACACGCTGGAAGTAGCCCGGCAGCGCAGGCGCCGCCCGCAGCAGCAGCCAGCAGACCAGGCTGACCGAGAAAAGGGTGATCAGGAAGCCACGGATCATCGTCAGGGGCATCGAGCCGCCCTTCTTCTGGAAGGCCATGAAGGAGATCACCGGCCCGGCGCTGAAGGCTTCCTCATGCGCCTTGACCGCTTCTGGGTTGCTGCGGTCCGGCATGGGCGGGTAGTAGTAGATGCCTGAGTCCATGTTGCGCAGGGCGATCTCGCCCATCAGCGCCCGGTCGTCAGGGATCTGGCGGAACTGGGACAGATGCCAGGTGCTCCAGGCCAGGCCCAGCCACATAAACATGATGACGGCACCCAGGATGCCTCCGATGAGCAGCTTCTTGATCACAGCTTACCTCCGCAGAATTTGTGCACCTGCTTCTTCACTAAGCGTAACGCGTTACTTCAAGGCCATGCAGACGCAGCAGGGCCTGCAGGGCACCACGATGACTCTGTTCGTGGCCAATAAGGAACATCAGGCAGTCGGCAACTGATTCCGGTCCCGCGGCTTCGATAGCGGAGGCGTCCTTGCCCGCGGCCTTGATCTTCTCGACGCGCGCCTTCCACTGGCTGACTGAGGCATCCGTCGCAGCCCCCAGTTCGCTCGCCGGCCTGGCGAGCCAGGCATCCACCATCGCCCGTCCCTCTGCCAGAGAAGCCAGCACCTCAGCCCGGCTGCCACTGCGCCACTGCCAGGCCTCGCTGGTGCCGCCATACTTGCTGCACCACAGCTTCTCGCGCTCGATTTCGCCGCTGATGTTTCCCAGAATCTCGCGGCGGCTGTCAGCAAGATGCATGACGAACTCGCCAAGACTGAACCAATAGCCCTCGCCCTGGCCCTCGGGGCGCATGTCCCAGTGCTCTTCGGTTACGCAGCCACAAACCGCATCGGTGTAATCCAGCAGGATCCTGGCCCAGGGGAGCAGGCCGCCGATGCTGGACTGGGCCGCAGTCATGTCATTCAGTGTCGTGTTGCTCATCTGTACTTCCTCAGGCCATCTTCTCGATGGTGTAGCCAAGCTGGCGCAGCTGGGTCTGCAGCACGGCGCGGTGGCCCTGCTCATGCGCGGACAGGAAGAAAAGCACGCTGGCCAGGGTGGATGGCCCGCGGGCTTCCAGCGCTGAAGTGTCTTCCCCCGCCTCGCGGCGCGCCCTGAGCCGCTCTTCGTATAGCTTGCGCGTCCCGGCGGTAGGCTGGATCAAGTCCGCAAGCGGACGCTCCAGCCAGGGCTCCAGCATCCCGCGGCTGCTTTTCAGGCTCTGCATAATCTCGGCCAGGCTGCCGCGCCGGAATTCCCAGGGGCTCACGCTGTCGGTATAGCCGGTATTCCAGGAGCCTTCCTCGCTGTCACTGCCTTCAAGCTGGCGCGCGAACTGCAGGCGCGTATCGGCGATATGCTGGATGCTCTCAGCCAGACTGAAGTAATAGCCCCCGTCCGCGCCGTCCGGACGCCAGTCCATGCGGTCTTCCGGCACCGCCGCGCAGACCTGGTCTGTATAGTCAAAGTAAATCCTGAGCATGGCAATCGCAGCTCCAATGCTCAGTTGCTGCCCGGCCGCAGTGTCCATTACCGATCCTCCCATGTTCCGCCATACCGGCCGCCGCAGACTGCCCGGCTGCCAGCGTTTCCAGCATCATAGCGCTCTGCAGATGCGGACTGCGACATCACAGCTGCGGCCCCCCGCCGCCCTTGTCCCCGGGCTTCCCGCCCTTGCCGCTATCGCTGGCGCCGGCATCATCCCCGCCCCGCCCCGGAACGCGGATGTCACGTTCGACATAGTCCTTCAGGCGCAGCAGCGATGAACTCCAGAGCTCGGCATAGGGCCCCATCCAGCGCTCGTAGATCTGCCGGATCGGCACAGAGTTGAGGTGGTTGAAGCGCTCGCGCCCCTGGCGCCGCACCACCACCAGTCCCGCCCCTTCAAGAACCCCAAGGTGCTTCATCACCGCGAAGCGGCTGAGCTGCGGAAACTCCGCGCAAAGCTGCCCCGTGGTCTGCGCCCTGTCCTTGAGCAGGTCCAGTATCTTCCGGCGCGTGCCATCAGCCAGCGCCTTGAATACTGGATCGAGCTCATCATTCATGACAGGTGACCAAATGGTAACATGTCGTTGGCAGCCTGTCAAGCCTGTTCTTGCACAGATCCTGCCAGTTCTGTAAGCTCTTGTATCGAACCAATTCCGCATGTGCCGGTGATTCAGCAGCCAAGGACGCCCGCGACTGCTGCGCTGGCCCCGGTTCTTTGCTTCATCGCCATACTGTGCTTCACCATCAGCGCCGGATTCCTGCTGGATTCTATTCAGGACCTGCTTTCTGACTTCCATGGTCCAGGGGCCCAGCCGCTTGAAGGCGCATCCTTCAAGGAGTGGCAGCGCTGGCTCAGCCTTAAGGCCCACTATGAAGGCCACATGCCGGGCAACTACAGCTGTCTGGCCATGGCCGTCCTGTCCACAGCTTTGAGCGCGACAAGCCTGCTACTTTTCTTCTTTGCTGGCAGGGCTCAGCGTGCTGGCTCAGCAATCTCCAGCCTGCATGCCATACAGCTCGTACTCCTCGCCCTCCTGGCCCTGCTGCTGGCAGTCCCGGATGGAGCCTATCGTGGGCTGCTTAATACGCACGGAGTCTGGGACTACCTGCTGATCCAGCTCGCCCCCGCGGCTGCTTTTGGCCTGCTCTCGATTGGGCTTCACAGCTTTGCTGGAACCGGGAGTTCTCTTCACAAACTGCAGCGAGCACTGGCTGTGGCCCAGCTTCTGGGCTTCGCCTGGTTCAGCTCACAACTCTTTTACGGCACAATTGGCTGGACGGTAGACGCAATCCTGTGATGCAGGCCGCCTGAGCCCGCATCCTGTCAGGCTCCGCGCCTACTGCCAGCCAAAAGCTGATTTTTCGCGTGACCTTTTGCGAAAGTGCCGTATCTCTACAATCAGCCCGCCTGTGATGTGAGACAGCCCCTCACTGAACAGGCGGGTTTACAATTCTTCTGCCGGACCCGGCCTTGAGGAGCTCTGGGGGATGATTTCCACTAACCTGACCCGCCGCATCTTCGCGCGCCTGCTTTGCAGCATCACGCTGGCCTGCGCCCTGTGCGCTGCCTGGCTGCCGTCCGGCGTCCGCGCCGATGACGCCGCGCTGCCGATGGAAGATCCGGCCGCCGCGGCCCAGCAGGCCCAGAAGGCCGCCGAGCGGGCTGCGAAGATCGCCGAGTACGAGGCCTTTGTGGATCAGGTGCTGAAGCAGTGGAACGTGCCCTCGGCCGCCATTGGCATCTGGGTCGAAGGCCAGGTCGTGCTGGCAAAGGGCTATGGCCAGCGCAACGTGGAGCAAAAGCTCCCCGCGAATGCCGACACCATTTACGCCATCGGCTCCGAGACCAAGGCCTTCACCACCATGATGCTGGCCCAGCTTTGCGACGAAGGCAAGCTGGACTGGGATGAGCCGGTGCGCACCTACCTGCCGGAGTTCGCGCTGAAGGACGAGTACGCCTCGGGCCACCTGACCGTGCGCGACATGGTTACCCACCGCTGCGGCCTGCCGCGCCATGACCTGCTGTGGTACGGCACCAGCTTCGACCGCGATGAGCTGGTGCGCCGCCTGCGTTTTCTGGAACCCAACGCCGAGCTGCGCGAGAGCTTCCAGTACAACAACCTGATGTATGTGCTGGCCGGACAGCTGATTGCCAGGCTGGACGGCTGCAGCTGGGACGAGAGCCTCCAGCGGCGCATCCTGACCCCGCTGGGCATGGCCTCCGCGACGACGCATGTCGCCACCATGCAGGCCGGTGCGAACTTCGCCGAGAGCTACTGGGAGAACGGCCAGGCTGATCCGCTTAAGCCGAGCCTGGAGCTGCTGCCTTACAAGGACTACCCCAGCGTGGCGGCGGCCGGCGCACTGAACTGCAGCGTGAATGACATGCTCAAGTGGGTGGCGCTGCAGCTTGGCGACGGCAAACTGAACGGCCAGCCATTTGTTTCCGCGGCGCAGCTGAGCCAGATGCACACCATGCAGATGGCCAGCGGCGATCCGCCCCTGAGCCGCAATGCGCCGATGATGGGCTATGGCCTTGGCTGGTTCACCACGGTTTACCGCGGCCAGTACAGCGTGCAGCACGGCGGAAACATCGACGGCTACAGCGGCATGACCATGCTTTTCCCGCAGCACAAGCTGGGCATCGTGGTGCTGACCAACCTGTCCGGCACGCCCGTGACCAACATCCTGGCCTATAACGCCGTGGACCGCATACTGGAACTGGGCTACAACGACATCAACGAGCGCCTGCTGAAGAACCGCGACGAGACCCGCGCCGCCATGGCCCAGAGCCAGGGCCTGGCCGGCCAGAGCCGCGTTGAGGGCACCAGCCCCAGCCACGCCCTGGCCGACTACTGCGGCACTTTCAGCGAGCCGGGCTATGGCGAGCTGAAGGTGCGCCTCGACGCCGCCGGCCAGCTGGAGGCTCAGTACTACAGCCTGGTCTTCCCACTCAGCCATGTGCACTACGACAGCTTCGAGGTGCCGGCCACGGCGGCGATGGGCGGCGGCACCCGGGCGGACTTCTCCATCGACGGCCAGGGCCGCATCAGCGCCTGCAGCATCCTGCTGGAACCGCAGGTGGCGGCGATCCGCTTTGAGCGCGTGGCCGAAAACCCCTTGGACGACCCGGCAGTGGCCGCCGCAATCCAGGGCGACTACCTGATCGCCGAGATGGATATCCATGTGCGGCGCCTGGAGAACGGCCAGCTGATCATGGACGTTGAGGGCCAGCCCAGCGCCACCCTTGACCCGGCCCTGCTGTCCGGCGGCGCGCCGGACCCCGGCACCCTGGCCTGCGAGTTCACTGTGCGCGAGATGCACGGCTTTGGTGTGCGCTTCATCCTCGACGCGGCGACCCGGAAGTGCCTGAAGCTGCTGCTGCTGCAGCCAGACGGGGTCTACGAGGCCGCCCGCCAGTAGGCCCGGCGCGGTCCGGCGGCCGGCAGCGCGCCCCGCTGCATCCTATTCCAGATGCTATACTGCACGTCTGAGGATATAAGGTGGAAAGAGACGTGAAGCAGATGGAATATCTGGCCGGTATCCTGAGGGTGCTCATCCTAAATGAGCTGGCCCGGGGCACAGGATACGGCTACGGGATAGCCAAGGCGATCGGGGAGCACAGTGGCGGGGCGCTGACTGTGCGGCCGGAGAGCCTGTATCCCGTCCTGCACCGCATGGAGACCGAGGGCCTGATTTCCGCCAAGTGGGAGCAGGCCAAGAACGGCCGCCCGCGCAAGGTCTACCAGCTGTCGCTGAAGGGCAAGAAGCGCTGGGAATCCGTGCGCGAGAGCTTTATCTCCCAGTGCCAGGGCGCCCTGCGCGCAATCGGCGTGACTACGACCCCGGGCTAAGCCGCTGAGCTCACACAGATCGGAGGGGCCCAGCTTGCCTGGGCCCGCTGCGTGACTATCTCCCCACAGCCTTGTCAGGCATGACAAGTCTTACAGGCTGGATGGCGGAAGCTCCTCGACATTCCAGTTCCAAGTCTGAGGATCCCATGAAAGCAGCGCCATCGGATGCCTCGAAGCCAGCAGCTTCAGGCTCGCTGACCAGACTACCAGCGTGCGGAAAAAGTACTTGCCACCATGCGGACTGCTCCCGTGGCGCCACAACATATCCAGCACCAGCTCCTGCATCCCCAATCCCGGATTGCCAGATGGAGCGGCCGGCGCCAGTTCGATCCTGTGCCTTTCGAAATCAGAGAAGTAGAACACGCAGCCATGTTGCGGCATGAGAGGTCCAGTGTCGAGATAGTCGTCGAGGCCATTCCAGTTGTATTCATTTGGGAAGTGCCAGCCCAGCGCCCGATAGAAACCCCTGTGCCAGCCACGCTCTGAAGTAAACACCTGATTCTCATCAACCCACACCAGGGTCGCACCCCGCACCTGCAGTGCTGCTTGCAGCGACTCAACGAAATCAAGCTTTTGCGTGACTACCAATAGAGCGTGACGACTGTCCTTGATGGCGCGCGCAAGGAGCTTCGCAATCTCGTCCCTATCGTCCGCCGACAGATCGTGATCATTAAGCATTCGCTGTTTCATGATACTCCAGTCTTCAATGGCGTCCGTTAACCCTGGGCAGCGAGGTGCGTATTGCGCCGCGGGCCCAGGCAAGCTGGGCCCCTCCGAAACCCGGTGCGGGCCAACGCCTTGTCATCCGACGAGAATCCTGCCGGGGCAATCTTGCCGGGCGCACTCTGTGCGCCCCTACTCTCAAGCTTACGCCCCGCTCTCAACCCAGGCTTTCGCTTCCATGATCAGCGCGAGTTCCGACTCGATGTCGGCAGCGCTTTCGCGCTCCAGCACGATCCAGCCGCGCATCGGCGGGCGGTCAGCCATTGGCGCGAACTCCGAAAAGCCCTCCTGCGCCAGCAGCGCCTCGATCCGCGCCGGCGGCAGCTTCAGCACCACGCCGGTCTCCAGCGCGCAGCAGAACATCTTCGGCTTTGCCGCTCCGCTTTTCAGGTCCAGCACCGGCACCAGATAGCTGGGGTGGCCCATCATCTGCCTCCGCGTCACCCCCGGCAGGGGCAGCAGCAGCTCGTCCAGCAGGGCGACAATCTCGGGGTCGCCGTGCTCCTTGGCGCGCCTTGTTCCACTCACCGGACGATTCTAAGGCCCTGCGTGCCGGGCAAAGCAGTGCCGATACAATGGCAGGATGGCACGCACCAAGATCGTCTGCACAATCGGGCCGGCCTGCGCTGAGCTGGAGACCATGCGCGCAATGCTGCGCGCGGGCATGAGCGTCGCGCGGCTGAACTTCAGCCACGGCAACCCCGAGCAGATGAGCCAGTGGGTGGGCAACCTGCGCGAGGCCGCGCGCCTGGAGCAGAAGCACCTGTGCATCCTGCAGGACCTGTCAGGGCCCAAGGTGCGCATCGGCCGCTTTGCCGAGGGCAAGGTCTTCCTGCGCCCCGGCGACCACTTTGTGCTCACCGAGCGCCAGGTGCCCGGCGACCAGAACAGCGTGACTGTGCCGATCCCGCATCTCTCGGACCTCTGCGCGGGCACCGGCCGCCTGATGCTGGCCGACGGCATGCTTGAGCTCAAGGTGCTGTCGGTGGAGGGCGACGACGTCCACACGGAAGTGGTGGTGGGCGGCTGGCTCTCGGACCGCAAGGGCATCTCCTTCCCCGGCCAGGCCCTGCCCATCGACCCGCTGACCAAGAAGGACCTCGCCGACCTCAAGACCGGCCTGGCCCTGGATGTGGACTATGTGGCCCTCAGCTTCGTGCGCAATCATAAGGACATCCGCCAGCTGCGCCAGCTGCTCCGCGAGGCCGGCTCTGAGGCCAGGGTTTGCGCCAAGCTGGAGCGGCCCGAAGCGCTCGACGATCTGGAGGCGATCATCCAGGCCTCCGACGCGGTGATGGTCGCCCGCGGCGACCTGGGCATCGAGCTGGCGCCGGAAAAGGTGCCCCTGGCCCAGAAGCGCATCATCTGCGAGGCCCAGCGCCTCGGGGTTTACGTCATCACCGCGACCCAGATGCTGGAGAGCATGATCGCCAACGCCTGGCCGACCCGCGCCGAGGCCAGCGATGTGGCCAACGCGGTGCTGGACGGCACGGATGCGGTGATGCTCTCCGGCGAGAGCGCCACCGGCGAATACCCGGTGCGCGCGGTGGAGATGATGACGCGGATCATCGAAGAAACCGAGACCAGCCCGCTGTTGCGCCGGGACCGCCGCCGCGAGGGCCAGAGCCATCTGCGCACCGTGGCCGGCTCAATCTCCTGGGCCGCCGCCGAGCTGGCCGAGATGAACGACGCGAAGGCGATCTGCGCCTTCACCCAGAGCGGGGCGACCGCGCGGCTGATCGCCAAGAGCCAGCCCGAGGTGCCGATCATCGGCCTGTCGCCAAACCCGCGGGTGCTGCGCCAGATGAACCTGGCGCGCGGGGTGCGGCCGGTGCAGGCGCGGGATGTGCACAGCCTCGACGAGATGGTGCACGAGGTGGAGCGCCTGGCGCTGCAGGAAGGCTTCGCGGCGGAAGGCGAGCCGATCCTGATCACCGCCGGCTTCCCCTTCGGTCCGCCGCACCGCACCAACTTGTTGAAGGTGCATAAGGTCGGGGACCTGTCGTAGGGGCCGCAGAAATGCGGCCCGCGAATGCTGAGTAGGGGCCGCAGAAATGCGGCCCGCAGGCAGCATTACCGGGCTGGAGACGGCAGGCGCGGAGCGCGGGCTGGTCGCCAGGCGACAGCCCGCTTGTCTTCAGATCCTTTAGAGTGCCGGCTAAAGCCGGCGCTCCCGGTGAAGACGCGCGGACCTGTGGCCGCGCTGCTACTTCAGCCCCGTCAGCTCTTCCTGGGTGATGCGCCGGGCGCCGCAGTAGCGCTTCTTGTAGTAGCCCTCGGACAGGTTGCTCAGCGCCACCTTGTGCTGCGAGGAGCTGGCGTGGATGAAGTCGCCGTCGCCAAGGTAAACGCCCACGTGGCTCGGTCCGGGCTTGTAGGTGCTGAAGAAGACCAGGTCGCCGGGCTGCAGGTCTTCCTTCTCCACGGCAAAGCCCAGGCCGGCCATCTGCTCGCTGGCGCGGCGCGGCAGGCACTTCCCGCTGGCACCGGCGTCCGTCAGCAGCTTATAGATCAGTCCGCTGCAGTCCACGCCGCCTTCGCTCTCGCCGCCCCAGACATAGGGCGTGCCCAGCATCTCCCGCGCACCGTCAATCAGACGGTCGCCGAGCGGCTCGCCATTGCCGCTCTTCCAGCTTGGCCGGCCGGGGATCTTGCCCAGGCCCTTGACGCTCTTTGGCGCGGGCAGGTTCTCGCCGCCGTCCATGGGCTCGATGTACTCTCGGTAGAGCCAGCCCTTGTAGCCCGAGAACCAGGCATAGGCCCACTTGTCGTTGCGGCCCAGCACAGCGACCTCAGTACCCAGCGGAAGCTGGGCGATGATCTCGCCGTCGATGTTGGCCGTGGAGCGGAAGTTGACGTTTTGGCCGGTCACCTTGAAGGGCCGGCTGGGAGTCTTGTCGGTCTTCTGCACGAAGTCAGAGCGCACCCAGCCCTGGATCCCGCCGGTGGAGGAGGCGATCTTGACCCACTCCTCCTTGGCCTTGTTCTTCTTGCGTTCGTATTCGTAGAACACGCTGCCCTGGCCCAGCGTGCTGAGCACCGCCTTGTCGGTGCCGGGGCCTTCGCGCAGGCGCACATCCGTCCCGCTGATCTCGACCCGCGGGAACTGCATCACATAGTCGTCCTTGACCCAGCCCTTGATGTTCTTCGCCGGGGCGGAGACCAGATACCAGGGCGCGGAGCCGGAGATGAAATAGATCTTCTCGCCCTTGGACAGCTTGCCCAGGCTCTTGCTCTTGGTATTGGCCTCGGCGCGGATATTCACATCCTTGGCCGTGATCTTGCCCATCGCGTTGCCGCCGACAGCCTGGAAGTTGGTGTCGAGGCCCAGCTCGGCGCCCAGCTTGCTGGGGCTGGTCAGCTTGATGCCTTCGTTGAAGCTGATCTGCGGCGCGGACTCGGGCGTGGCGATGGCCGCCGCCGATTTCGACTTGGGCTTGCCGGGCAGGTTGCCGCGGTCAATGGGCGCGGTGTTCTTGTCGTGGTCAAAGCCGGCGCTGAAGGTCTCCATGTCCTGCAGGGCCTCGACGTTAATCACGTCGTCGCCCACCAGGACTTCAGTGGAGGCCGCGGCCTCGGTTACCGCATCGTAGGCCACGCTCAGGCCGGACTGCAGCTCCTCCGCCGGCGCGGCGAAATCGCCCTCTTCCTGGCCCTTGAAGCCGCCGTCGCGGGGCTTGACGAAGGAAACGTCCTCCAGCACCACGGTGGCCCGGACATCATCAAGGTACTGCTCAAAGACCCAGCCGCGCAGCTCCTTGGCCGGGATGCTGATCTCGGCCCATTCGCCCTCTCGGCCGACGATGAAGGCCTTGTCGTTGACGTTCAGGACCGTCAGCACATCGCCATTCGGCGCCTCGCGCAGGTTCACCTCCGGCCGCTGCACAAAGTAAGGGCCTTCGGGGTTGTCGGCGCTGGGCTCGGCGTGGGCCGTCCAGGTCATCATCAGCACGGCGCCAAGGGCCGCCAGTGCGACGTGGTAAATGCCATTGATGCTGCGCGACATCAGGATCATTGTCGCAAATCGGCGCATGGAAGATAAATCCAGGCGCAGTGCCGTGTTAAGACCAAAGTTCATATCAACCCTTGTTCATCCCCCGCGCCGCAGCGGGAAGCCCCTTGCTGCGGCAGGACTGGCCACATGGCAGTCCCCGTTCAAACGGTCAGCCTGGACCGTCTGCTCAACCCGTAAGCGGGGTTAGTTCCGCCAGCAAATCCCCCAAGCCGGCGGCGCCCGGGCTGGCAATCCAGCCTGGCGGGGCCGGATTGTAGCACGGAAGCTTCTATTACGGACAGGATTTGACAGAACTTGAATAACGCGGAATTCCGGCCCATTTCGCGGGGGAGCGTAAGGCCCGCGGCGCCGGATCTCAGTGGGCCTGGGCTGGCTCCTCGGCGCACCAGGCGAAGGCAAGCACATGCCCGTCCGGGTCCAAGCCGTAAGAGACCGTATCGCCCCAGCTGCGCGGAGCAGCGGCGCTGAGCGCCCGGCCACCGGCGGCGACCAGGCGCTCCAGGTCGGCCTGTGGATCCTCCGAGGGGATGTAAAGCTCGGCGCGCGGTATGCCGCTGCCGCTGGCGGGGTGCGCTGGTCCGGGTAGCTCGCCGCTGCCCTCCGGCGGCGGCAGGATCAGCCGGGCGATGCCGGTCTCCGGCATCAAGCCCAGGATGGCGCCGCTGTTCAGCCGGAACTCCGTCATCCCCGGCACATCCACAAAGGGCTCAAGGCCCAGCACGGCGCGATAGAAGTCTCGGCTGCGCGTCTGGTCGGCGACATAGAGGATGAAGAGGGCGTACTGCATAGGGGGATGCTAGCAGGAAGCCAGGGGATAGGTGACAGGTGACAGGTTACAGGGGACAGAGGAGAGAGGACAAGAGGACAGGTTATGGGAGACAGCGGTCAATGTGAACGGACTGGCCTCCTTCTGTAACCTGTCCCCTGTCACCTGTCACCGGTTTACATGCTTTTCAGGGCTTCGATGCGCTCGTGGATCGGCGGGTGAGTGGCGAAGGCCGCGGCCAGGCCGCTTTCGGCCCGGTCACCGTGCATCGGGTGCTCGATGAACAGGGCGCTGAGCTCCTGCTCCACAAAGGGCATCGGCACATTGTTGCGGCTGATCTTGGACAGGGCGTTGATCAGGCCATCGGGGTTGCGCGTCAGCTTCACCGCCGTGGCGTCGGCAAGGTATTCGCGCTTGCGGCTGAGCAGCAGGTTCAGCAGGTTGGCAAAGATCGGCGCCAGGATGATGAAGACAATCGCCAGCAGCACCAGGATGCCGCCCGCGCCGCCGCCGCTGTCGCGGTCACGGTCCCGGCCGCCACGCCCGCCGCCAAACTGCAGGATGCGGATCATCAGGTGGCAGAACATCGCCACGCCGCCCACGAGAACCGCCGCGATGCCCATCAGCAGGATGTCGCGGTTATAGATATGGCTCATCTCATGGGCGATGACGCCCTCCAGCTCCTGGCGGTCGAGGGCCTGCAGCAGGCCGGTAGTCACGCCGATCAGGCTGTGCTCAGGGTCGCGGCCGGTGGCAAAGGCGTTCAGCGCGTCGCTCTCGATCACATAGGCCTTCGGGATGGCCGGCAGGCCGCAGGCCAGCACCAGGCCCTCGATGGTGTCAATGTAGTACTTCTCAAGGTAGACATTCGGGTTCGCCGGCCGCGCGTTGACCATGGCCGTGATGATGCTGTGGCTGTTCCAGTAGGCTAGGCCGGTGCCAAAAATGGCGAAGATCACACAGGCCGCCAGGACGAAGTAGGCCAGCTCCGGATCGATCAGATAGCCGGCCAGCCAGCCCAGTGCGCCCATGAAGGCGATGAAGCCGGTGATGACCCAGAAGGTCTTGGCCTTGTTGGCCGCGATGTGCGCCTCGAATCCATACATCGATCTCATTTTAGTTGCAGCTCCCGTGGGGGCCTATCTGAGCTGATACCTGCGATCTGCGCGCTTTGCTTCAAGCGGGCCCCGTCAGCCTGCGGGCGTGCTACCATACGCGCCGCATGAACTACAAACGCATCCTGCTCAAGATGAGCGGCGAGTCGCTGAAGGGCGACCAGCACAGCGGCATCGCCCCGGAGTCGCTGCTGCACTACGCCAGCGAGATCAAGGCGCTGCTGGACAGCGGCGCCGAGGTGGCGGTGGTTGTCGGCGGCGGCAACTTTGTCCGCGGCGCCGAGCTGAGCCAGACCGGCGTTGAGCGCGCCACGGCGGACTACATGGGCATGCTGGGCACGGTGATCAACGCCCTGGCCCTGCAGGATGCCATGGAGCGCATGGGCTGCTATACCCGCGTGCAGAGCGCTATCAAGGTTGAGCAGGTGGCCGAGCCTTATATCCGCCGTCGCGCCGTGCGGCACCTGGAAAAGGGCCGCGTGGTGATCTTCGCCGCCGGCACCGGCAACCCCTACTTCAGCACCGATACCGCCGCGGCCCTCAGGGCCTGTGAGATCGGCGCGGACGTCTTCATCAAGGGTACGCGCGTGGACGGTGTTTACACCGCCGACCCGGAGAAGGACCCCTCGGCGCGGCGCTACCTGCAGCTTAACTATCAGGAAGCCATTGAACGCAACCTCAACGTGCTGGATGGCCCGGCCTTTGTGATGTGCCGGGACAACAAGCTGCCGATCATCGTCTGCGACATCACCATCCCCGGCCGTCTGATGGATGTTGTCCGCGGCACCGGGGCGCATACGGTGGTCAGCGACTTCAAGAACAGCGTTCTGGATTAGCCTGCTTTCCTGCCGAATTTTGAAGAACCCGGGAACCTTGCCCAGGAATTGAAGTCTGATGAGTTAAGCCTGTGAAGGCCGACTGGGCGGTGCCCAGGAAATAGTCCCACGTGGTAAGCCGCAACCCCGCCGGAGATATCCCATCTCACTGGCGGGGTTCTTTCATTATCCTGCCAGGGCTAGAAGGGCACGCTGCGGTCCCGCCGGCGGCTGGCGCGTCCCGAGCCGAGCGCTGCGGTATCGCCCGGCGCAGGCACTGCGGCCGGCCCGGCAGACGCGGCGCTGTCCGCGGCGAGGCCCTTTTCCCAGCGCGCCAGACGCTCGAGGCCCTGGGGGATGCGCGCCAGATAGCTGCGGTAGGTTTCCTCGCGCTCGAAGTCAACATCCTCGCGGGCCAGGCTGTAAAGATCAATCAGGTAGTTCCAGGCGTCCTCGAAGCGCTGCTCCAGCAGCAGGGATTCCGCCCGTTCATCCCGGAAGTGCTGGCGCCCCTCCGGCCGCTCCACCACCGCCACCCCCGGCTCATACATCGTTCCGCCGCCCTTCATGGCGCTCTGGATGAACTTGGCCCGCTCGATCTCGGAGGCAAAGCGCATGCTGATGTCGGTCTCCACTTCCTTGCCGCTCAGTGAAAGCTGGCGCTTTGTCACCTGGCGGCGGCTGTAGAGCGTTCCAAAAACATAAAAGGGCACGACTATCGGGTTAAGCGGCGTCAGCAGCAGGATGGTCCAGAGGCAGCCGTTGTCCGTGTGCGTGAAGGCGTCCACCACGCACCAGATGGTCAGCAGGCTCCAGCCGATGACAAGGCCAAAGAAGAGCGCATACTCCCATGTGCCGGGCGTGACATTCAGCGGGCTTTGCGATCCCTGGCCCATGCCGGGCGTCTGGGCGGTGCCCTGCAAAAGGATAAACAGCGCCGGAAGAAATGGCATCAATGACAAGCTCCCCAGTGAAATGATACTGCCGCGCAGGCTTCTGCGGGTATGGCGCCAGGCGGCGCATGGCGGGTCGGCCCCGCGGGCAGGCTCTAGGGCGCGGCTGTCGCGCAGGCCTGGCAGTTGTGAGCAGAGCTGCTCATGGCCAGAGTGTACCGGCCCGGCAGGGGAATGCAAGTTAAATCGGCCCCGGGCCGGTGGATTGCCGGGCTACTCCCAGGACACGCTGCGGCGCTCGCTGAGCCAGCAGGCCAAAGCGCCGATGCAGGTCAGGATGATCAGCTGGATGCACCAGCGAAAGAATCCAAAGCTGAAGCTGCTCTGGCTTTCGATCACTGCGATGGCCCAGCTCGCCAGCAAGGCATGGCCGCAGGCAAGGACAGCCCAGACAAAGCCGGCGCGGCTACTGCGCGGCGTGTCTTCAATCAGGTTGAGCAGGGCCGGCAGCGCCCAGCCGGCATAGAATCCCAGCACGCTTGCAACCAGCAACGCCAGCCAGGCCAGGGGGACTAACATTCCCGCAGTGTAACAACCTGCGCGGCGCCCTGCAGAAAGTCAGCTCAGAAGATCCCGGCGCAGATCGGGCGGCAGATTGCGGGCGCCCTCGCGGATCGTCAGCCCGCTGGCGGCGGGGCCCACGCGCAGCAGGAAGTCATGCACCTGCTGCGGGTAGTGCTTGCTGCACTCACGCAAGGTCCAGCCGATGGCCTTGCGGATGAAGAAGTCGCGGTCCGGCAGCAGCTCTTCAAAGGTGGGCCAGGCCCAGGCGTCCTCCAGGCGCTGCTTGCGCGCCGGCTGGATATGGATCAGCACGCTGGCGCGGCGCGTCCAGAGCCAGGGGTCAGCGCTCCAGCCGCGCACTTCGCGGTACACCGGCTCGCCATGTCCCAGCGCCAGCACGCCTAGGTGCCGGGTGGCGAGGTAGTCCAGCAGGCCCCAGCCCTCGCTGTCCCGCGTCAGCTGCTTCATCCAGGGCAGGTCGGCGGGCGTAAGCTGCGCGGCCACGCGCTCCAGCAGCATCAGGGCGAAGGTCCGCTCTTCATACCACTCACTGGCCCAGAGCTCGCGGACCAGGGGCGCCACTGCCTCCAGCGCCAGCTTCTGCCGCGCGGGGTACAGCTCCTTGAAGAGGCCCTGGAGCTGTGGTGTGCGCAGGCCATAGAAGCGCCTGTCGCTTTTGTGATAAGCCTGATGGAACTGCGCATGCGCGGCATCGGCGAGCGCCTCAAGGCGCCTTCTGACATTCTGCAGATCCTGGCTGGGACGCGGCACCCGGCAATGATAAGCCAATGCCGGCGGGCTCCCTGGCAGCCCTGGGCTTAGCCCTGGAAGACCTCGCGCAGCAGCTTCTTCATGTGGATCCAGGAGCGCTTGTCGGCCTTCTCGTTGTAGTTGATCCCCGGCGCGGGGCTGCGGCCCTGCACGGTGAAGCCGTGCACCGAGTTGCCGTAATTCACAAACATCCAGTCGGCCTCCGCCGCGCGCATCTCGTCGCGGAAGGCGCTGATCTGGTCATCGCCGACCATCGGGTCTTCGCTGCCGTTGCAGGCCAGGACCGCGCCCTTTATGTCGCCCTTGCCCGCGGGCATCTCGGTGCCCAGGAAGCCATGGAAGCTGACCACGGCCTTCAGCTCCGCCCCGGTCCGCGCCAGCTCAAGCACCGTGCGGCCGCCGAAGCAGTAGCCGATGCCCGCGCAGCGCGCGGAGTCCGCCTCGGCCTGCGCCAGCATGGCCTCAAAGCCGGCCTGCGCCCGGCGGCGCCAGAGCGGGAGGTCCTTCAGATAGATGCCGATGGTCGCCGAGGCATCCGGGACGTTATCCGGGCGCACGCCCTGGCCGAAGATGTCAAGGATAAAGGCGCAGTAGCCCAGCTCAGCGAGCATCTCGGCGCGCCGGCGCTCCGGGTCGCCGATGCCCATCCAGGCATGGCAGATCAGCACCGCCGGCCGCGGCCCGGCGACAGAGTCGTCGTAAACAAACACGCCCTCGCAGGCTGTCCCGTCGCAGTCGTAAACCACCGTCTTGCTGATGATCGCCATGCCCTGAACCTCATTGGAATCTCAAGTTGTAGAAATGCCAGTATAGGCCTTCCGGTCCTGTGGGTCTCTGTCACGTGTACCGGTCTGTCGCTGATGAAGTACGGGAATGCCCCGCGCGTCTGGTCTATACTTCAAGCACTAGGCGGGACAGCCCGCAGAAGGGGACAGGCAAGGCATGGATTCATCGGGAGCGATGTCAGGGGCCGGCGGCAGCCTCAGCAGCCAGCAGGTGGAGCAGCTTTGCGCCGAGTTCCGCCGGGACTTTGATGCTGTGGCGGGCGAGGTGGGCAAGGTCATCGTCGGCCAGCGCGATGTTGTGCGCGAGGTGCTGGTCACCATGCTTGCCGACGGCCATGCGCTGCTGGAAGGCGTGCCCGGCCTGGCCAAGACCCTGCTGATCCGCAGCCTGGGCCAGGTGGTGGACCTGCAGTTCTCCCGCATCCAGTTCACGCCTGACCTGATGCCCTCCGACATCACCGGCACCAACATCATTGAGGAAGACGAGCGCGGCCACAAGAACTACAAGTTCCTCTCCGGCCCGGTCTTCGCCAACCTGGTGCTGGCGGACGAAATCAACCGCGCCACCCCCAAGACCCAGTCGGCGATGCTGGAGTCGATGCAGGAGCGCACGGTCACCGTTTACGGCGAGCGCCGCACCCTGCCGGTGCCCTTCCTGGTGCTGGCGACCCAGAACCCCCTGGAGCAGGAGGGTACCTATCCCCTGCCGGAAGCCCAGCTGGACCGTTTCCTGCTGAAGATCATCGTGCCCTTCCCCGGCGAGGCCGACCTGATGGAGATCATCGAGCGCACCACGACGCAGAACATGCCGGTGCCGCGCAAGGTAATCTCCGGCCAGCGCATTTTGGAGATGAAGGATCTGGTGCGCCGCGTCGCCGCCGCGCCGCATGTGATCCGCTATGCCGTGCGCCTGGTGCTGGCGTCCCACCCCGACAACCCGCGGGCCCCGGAGAGCGTCAAGCGCTACGCCCGCTATGGCGCCAGCCCGCGCGCCGTGCAGGCCCTGATCCTGGGCGGCAAGGTAATGGCCCTGCTGGACGGCCGCTTCAACCTGGCCTATGACGATGTGAAGCGCCTGGCCTTGCCGGCCCTGCGCCACCGCGTGATCACCAACTTCGAGGCCGAGGCCGAAGGCGTGAGCGCCGATACCCTGGTGAAGGACATCATCACGGCGGTCCCGCAGAGCGCGGAGTAAACGCTGGCTCCAGACTGGGAGCGCAGACTTTAGTCTGCACTGTCGCGGCCAGCCCGCGCATGAATCCGCGCTGATTTTCTGCAGGATGCCGCCCTTTCTGTTACAACCACCGGATAACTTCATGGGTGGGAGAACGGAATGTTGCTTCACGCTTACGCGCTTTGCTGTCGCTTCGCTTCACACCGGCTTTCAGTAATCTGCATCGCCGCGCTGTTGGCCCTCACGTCCCTCGGCGGCTGCGCCAAGAAGACGATCCAGAACTTCAAGGGTAATGACCGCACGATGGTCGAGGAGGCACAGGTGCTGGTGGTGGCGATCAACAGCTATCACAGCGATACCGCCGACTGGCCCGAGAACCTGGCGGATGTCCGTGAGAAGCTGCCGCCGGGCGCCGTCTGGCCGGTCAACCCCTACAACGGCAACGAGATCACGGACACCGGCTCGGCTACATTCGACCCGGCGGGCAGCGTCGGCAATGTGTTCTATGAGAAGTTCCGCCGCGAGGACCAGATCATGAACTACCGCCTGCACGTCTTTGGCGACAAGGGCACGCTGATGATCTTTGGCAACAGCGCCTTTGGCGCGGAGTAGGTCTGGCCAGGCTTCGGGTATGCTGCCTGTATGAGCCGCAGGCTTCTGTTTGGCGCTGTCACAGTCGTGTTGATCGTCGGCCTGACACTGGCAGCCGCGGTTTTCAGCGCCAGAGAACTGCTACCGGCCATGCGCATGCACGATTGGGTGATGCGAAATCCAAGGCCGGCCGAGCCGCAATCGCAGGATGAGGTCTTATTTAAGGTGCCCGGGATTGAGAGCGATACCTTTCGGGCCGGATTGACTAAGGACCGCTGCTGGTTCCTTTACAACAAGACCGATGGCATTCTCTACAGCCGCGAAATCCCCCGGGATGGAACAGCGAAGGAAGCTGCAGAGACTCAGATCATCGCTAACCACAATGAGCACTTTGCTCCCGGCCTGGCCTTTCTTGAAGACAGGCCGGTGGTGTTCAGCCGAAACAGCAACTCTAAGCGCAGTTACTTCTCGGTCTATCAGGACGGGTGCTGGACCAATCATGAGCTTGATACGAATGCCCGGGTTATGGACTGGACTATTGAGCCGGGAAAAGGAACTCTGCTTCTGATTCTGCGAGACAAGAACCGCGGCCAGCGGACGCTCTGCCGCCTGCTTCCGCAGGAAGCTGGCAAGCGCGATAGCTGGGAAGTGCTGGTACTGCCGCCAATGCGCGGCTTGGCGGCAGTCGAGTCTATTGACGGGGCAATCCATCTGGTCTTCACAGACAAGGACAAATGCCTGTGCTATGCACGGGTGGAGACAGATGCCGGCAGCTTGGCAAGCGCCAGGCTGCTGACGCAGGTCATCCACAGCAGCGGGGAGCCAGCGTATGAACTGGCCTTGCGGAAGGTAGGCGGCAAGCTTGCTATTGCCTTCACTATTGGCAGGGAGCAGCAGCGCGTGATGTATGCACTGGCAAAGGTGGAACAGCCTACTGCGGGCTCGAACTGGCATCTGCATACTGCCTATCGAAGTCTGATGTTTGGCTTTGTTGAGGGATTCACAGAGTTTGACGGTCGTCCACTGATCCATGTCGGAGACAACGGCGAGCTGCTGCTGATCGCCAGGCGGCCTGAGCCGCAGAGAATTGACGACTGGTTCTATGCACCGGCCGCAACTTCTTCGCCCTTTCTTAGCGGTGCGTGCGTATTGACTGAGGACGGTGAGATTAAGACCTACTACGCGGGCCACAGCGACGAGTCAGTCCATGTGTTGAGTTACCCCCTGCCCTTTGTTCCAGCTGACTCGAGCCGTCGATATCAGCAGCGCTACGAGGATGCCTTTCGGATCAACAACCTTAAGCAGCTGGAAGAAAGCGCTGAGTATTTCCGTAGTATGCGCAATTGAGTTGACTGATCAATCAAGAAGTGATAAGCTCCAAGTTGGTTGATCGTTCAACCAATGCAAAGATCCACGCCGTGATCTGTTAAGAACCAAATGAACCCGCCAATCGACACCCGCGTACGCCTGGTCGAGGCCGCCCGCGACCTCTTCCTGCTGCAGGGCTATAACGCCACCGGCATCGCGCAGATCCTGCGCCAGTCCGGTGCCAACTCCGGCAGCCTCTACCACTTCTTCCCCACGAAGGAGGATCTCCTCATCGCCGTGCTGGAGTGGTACCGCGACAATATCTGGGAGGGACTGCTTCAGCCTGTCTTCACGCGCATAGACGACCCCATCGAGCGCGTCTTCGGCGTGCTCGACGGCTACCGCCAGATGCTGATGATGCTGGAGTTTGAGCAGGGCTGCCCCATCGGCAACCTCAGCCTTGAGCTGGCGAACAGCCATCCCAAGGCCCGTGAACTGATGGTGCTGAACTTCGAGAACTGGAAAGCCGCAATCGGCCAGTGCATCACTGCCGCCCGCGGCCGGCTGCCGGAGAGCATCGAGCCCCAGAGGCTGGCCACCCTGGTGCTCTGTGTAATGGAAGGGGCGGTAATGCTGGCCCGCAGCTATCGTCACATCGCACCTTTTGACGAAGCTGTGCTGCAGCTGCGGGAGTACTTTGATCGGCTGATCGCCGAAGGAACACGCTGGGGCGGCCCGCAAAGGGCCAGCCTTGGCAGGATTGTCTCGAACTGAAGCTACATGATTCCAGGGGGACGATATGAAGTGTGAACTCAAGAGCGACTATCCGCTGACGGACAGCGCCTGCAAGGAAGCCACTGGCAGGACCATCAAGCAGTGGCATGAACTGCTGGACGCCCAGGGCGGCCCCTCCGTCGGCCGGCGCAACCTTGGCATGTTCCTCGCCACGGACCACAAGGTGCCAGACTGGTGGGCCACCACGCTGGTGGTGGAGTACGAGAAGCTCAAAAGCCCGCCAAAGAAGGACGGCCTGCACGAAGGCTACTTCATCTGCGTAACCAAGACCATCAACGCACCCTTCGACAAACTCTGGGAAGCCTGGACTGAGCCGGCCCAGCTCAGCAGGTGGTTCGGCGCGGGAAGCAAGGCCGATGTCCGCGACGGCGGCAGCTACTGCAACAGCGACGGCGACCAGGGCAATTTCCTTCGCGTGCGCGAAAACAAGGATCTGCGCTTCAGCTGGGACAACCCAGCCTTCCCACATACATCGCTGGTGGACGTTGTCCCCAGTGACAAAGGCAAGGGCAAGAGCCACGTGATGCTTACTCACACCCGCATCCAGACACGTGAGGAAGCCGACGGGCTGCGGCGGGCCTGGGGCGAGGCCTTTGAGAAGCTCAAGAAGCTGCTGGAAGGCTGAGCTGCCAATCGTCGCGCGCGTTGAGCCGGCCTAGTTAAAGACTAGTAATCTAATTACGAGACGATATATCAGATTTCACCAAACTGCGATGCGCGCGGCCGGCTGGCACGGTATCTTTCTGCGTCAGACACAGTCACGGAGGACAGCAAGATGTTGATGGAATGGAGCCCCAGCCTCAGCGTGGAGGTGGGTCAGATCGATGCCGAGCACCGCGGCCTGGTCAATACGATCAACGAGCTTCACGATGCCATGCTGCACGCCAAGGGCAAGGAAGTGATCGGCGGGATCATCGAGCGCCTGGCCCGCTATGCCGTGCACCACTTCGCGACCGAAGAGAAGCTGATGCAGGAGGCACACTACCCCGGCTACGCCCTGCACAAGGCCGAGCACGACGCCTTCGTCAAGAAGGTGGCGCATTTCAAGGAGGAGTTCGGCCAGGGCAAGGTGATGCTGACCACCGAAGTGATCAACTACCTGAAGGATTGGCTCAAGCATCACATTATGGAGACTGACAAGAAGTACACCCAGAGCCTGCATGCCGCCGGTGTTCATTAGGCGCAGGAGGCCACGCCGGCCCGGCTCAGGCTTTTGATGTTCAGTCCGCGCTGTGGGTCAGCAGCCACACGAGGCTGGCCCACAGCACGGGCGTCAGCATGTTGACGCCCAGCTCCAGGGGTGAGAAATCGCGGTAGGGATGCCAGATCTGCAGGGTCTCACAGAAGGCGCCCCAGCCGGAGCAGACCAGCACGCTGCGCAGACCGGCGCCAGGGACATCCCAGAGGCTAAGCCACAGACGCAGGCGCGCCAGGGCCGAACCGGCGGCGCCGGGCAGGCCGGCGCGGGCCCGCTCCGCTGCTGCCTTGCGCCGCGCGGACAGCGCCCGGGTGGAACGCCCGCGCTGCTGCGAGACCGGGGGCAGCTCGGATCCCAGCAGGCTGCCGGGATAGCGCCAGCTCAGGCGGTAGCTGAGGCTGAAGGCCGAGAGCATGCCAAAGTGCTTGGGCACATCCTGCCAGTCCATCTCCCACCAGGGCGGCGCCCAGAGGCTGATCTTCAGGGTGATGACGTGCCCCAGGAATACCAGTGCGCCAAGAAACAGCGCGCAGTAGCGCAGCCAGTTCAGGCGGTTTGGCAGGCTGGCTGGGCGGGAGCGGGGCGGCATGGCGCCCAGAGTTTACTGGCTGCGGGCCAGTGTCCTTTTTGCTGAATCGCTGACACAGGAGCCGCTGATGCGTACTTTGAGCTTTCTTTTGCTGGCTGTTCCAGACGCAGCCGTGTTTACTGACGGCTGCGCGCCAGGGCCCGGGCGTAGAGCGTTTCGGCCATGTAGCTGCTGCGCACCAGGGGCGATGAAGCCACTCCGGCAAAGCCCAGCTCGAGGGCATAGTCCCGCAGCGCGCCGAACTCGTCGGGCGGCACGAAACGCTGCACCGCCAGCTTTCCGGGGATGGCGCGCGGCATAAGGTACTGGCCGATGGTGACCAGATCCACACCGCGCTCACGCAGGATCGCCAGGGCCTCGCGGACCTGCTGATCCGTCTCGCCGAGGCCCAGCATCAGCGCGGTCTTGGTGAACATGCTGTGGCCAAGGCGGGCTGCCTCCTCGCGCGCGATGTCCAGCACGCGCAGGCTGCGTTCCCAGGTGGCCTTGTGCCGGGCCAGCTTCTGCAGTTCCGGCACGGTCTCGACGTTGTGCGCAAACACATCCGGCCGCGAGCGCACCACCGAGCGGATGCTCTCCTCATCGCCCTTGAAGTCCCCGGTGAGGATCTCGATGCCGGTGCCGGAGACGTAGGCTGTCGTCCACAGCTCAGCCGTGGACTGTCCAAGGTCGGAGGTCGGAGGTCTGAAGTGGCTCGATGCTGCTTCAGAAGGGACTGTCCCGGAATCGTTGTTCAGACCTCCGATATTCGACATCCGACCGTTCGTTGTGTGAAGCGCATCCAGGTCCAGCACCAGCTCGCCGCAGAGCTCGCGGATGGCCTCAATGGTGGCCACCCAGTGTGCAGCGCCACTGTCCGGCAGGTCGTCGCGGTCGACACAGGTCATCACCGTGTACTTCAGGCCGAGGCCCTGCACGCTTTCCGCAACCCGCCGGGGCTCCGCCGGGTCAAGCGGCCTGGGCTTGCCGAAGTTCACATCACAAAAGGCGCAGTTGCGGGTGCAGGTGTCGCCCATCAGCATGTAGGTGGCGGTTCCTCGGGCCCAGCACTGGCCGATGTTGGGGCAGTTGGCTTCCTTGCAGACGGTGGCGGTGGCGCCGACGCTGCGGTCAATCATCTCGCGCACCTGGCTGCTCAGACGGCGCACCTTCAGCCATGAAGGCCGGGCGGGCAGCTCGGGGGCAAGGCTTGTTTCGGTCCTGACACTCACCGGCTAATACTAGCGCCAGACTGCCGCGCCTGCAGGAAAGCGCCCGGTCCTGATCCGGGCCTTCTCAAAACCTGAATAGACAAGCTCAGCAAGTGAGATTAAATTTCCTGAGGTCTACTTGACATTGCCCACGGGCGAGCTATACTCCCCGGCCTCCGATTCCGGAAGCTGGGCCACAGCGCAAGCCGCGACCCTCCCATTTCCCACATCGGCTGGAGCAGAAAAATGGTTGAGACAGAGCCTAAGCCGCCGGTCTCTCCAGATGCCGGATCCACGGGTCCGGACAAGTCCGCAGAGGCTGACAAGCCTCCGGAACGAGGGCGCCTAGGCGCCCTTCGCACCTTCTTCCTCGGGCCACCGCTGGCGACAAGCGTCCATCTGGCACACAGGCTCCCCATCCTGCTTGCTCTGCCTGTGCTTGCTTCGGATGCCCTGTCATCCAACGCCTACGCGACTGAGGAGATCATGCACGTGCTGGCCTCCGCACATCGCTACATGGGGGGTCCGCCAACGCTGCACCTGGTTCTGCCAATCACACTGGCGATAGCTGTCTTGATGTTCATCATCATGGCAAGCTATCGACGTGCGGTACTGATGTATCCGGAAAGCGGCGGTTCATACACCGTGGCCCGCAAGAACCTGGGCGCAACCGCAGGCCTGGTAGCCGGCTCAGCGCTGGTTATCGACTACATCCTTACAGTTGCGGTGAGCGTCAGTGCGGGCATTGCCGCGTTGTGCTCCTACGCACCAGTTCTTTTGGACTACAAGGTTTTGCTGGCGCTGCTGCTTATCGTTGTCATTTCCTGGGTTAACCTGCGCGGCACCAAGGAGTCCGGATGGACATTCGCTTTCCCAGCATACGGCTTCGTCGGCATGATGCTGATCCTGATTGGTGTGTTCCTGTGGCGCTACTTCACGGGGGGAGTGCATCCCCTGCCCGTCCCAGACCATGCAGTGCAGGCAACAACTGCTTTCAGTACCTTCCTGCTGCTCAAGGCCTTTTCCAACGGTTGCGCCGCGCTGACCGGAGTGGAGGCAATCAGTAACGGTGTTCAGATCTTTCGCCCGCCAGAAGCACAGAATGCTTCCAAGACACTGCTATTGCTCATCCTGACCTCCGTGACCGTGTTCGCTGGTCTGGGTTTTGCCGCTTACAGCTTTCACATACTTCCCAATGAGCGTGAGACGCTGGTATCGCAGATAGCCAGGGCGACCTTCCTTGGAGGTGGTTATCTGCCTGATGCCCTTGGGCAACTGCTCTTCGCGTTGGCCATTGGCTCGGTACTGGCAGTCCTGATCGTCGCTTCCAACACTGCTTTTGCGGATTTTCCGCGTCTGCTGGCATTCATTGCTCGAGATGGTTATGCCCCGCGTGTGCTGCTGAGCCAGGGCGATCGTCTGGTCTACAACCGCGGCATCCTGGCGCTGATGGTGATCAGCGCAGGTCTGGTACTGTTCTTCCAGGCCTCCGTTAATCTGCTGATCCCGCTTTACGCAGTGGGCGTCTTCCTGTGCTTCACCCTGTCCCAGGCCGGCATGTTCTACCGCATCATCAGCGATCGGCAAAAGGGTTGGCTGGCGGCGGCGGCGGTGAACGCAATAGGCACCATTGCTACCGGCTCGGTGATGTGCGTCATCGCCATCACCAAGTTCAGCCAGGGCGCCTGGCTGGTCGTGGTGCTGATCCCGCTGCTGGTGCTGGCCGGGCGCGCGATCAAGCGGCACTACCAGTGGTTCGAGCGCCGGCTGGCGGTCTATGACAATGATGAGAACCCGCTGCGCCGTGAATCCAGCCAGCCCTGCGTGATCTGTCTGATCAGCTCCGACATCAACCGCGGAACCCTGGAAGGCCTGGAGGTGGCGCGGGCGCTCACCGGTACAGCGCAGGGCTCCGAGATCCGGGCCCTGCACGTTGAGCTCAACCCGGCGCGCACGGCCCTGCTGGTCAGCCGCTTTGAGCAGCTCGTCACGCCGAACTATCCCGGGATCACGCTGGAGATCGTGCCCTCGCCCTACCGCTGGCTGGTGCAGCCGGTGCTGCAGTACATCGAGCAGCTCCAGAGTGAAAGCGGACGCCGGCGGCGCATCATCGTGCTGCTGCCCGAGTTTGAAACCGGCAACCTTTTCGAACAGCTGCTGCACAACAACTCGGCGGCCAACCTGCGCCGGGCCCTGATGAAGCAGCCGGAGGTGACAATCATCACCAATCGCTTCTTCCTCAGAAAGTAAACAGGCAGGATGCCTGCGCCGCCGTCTGCTGCTTCGCGCCCCTGTGCGGATCAGCTGGCGGCGGCGACTAGCCCGCCAGGCCTGCGCAGTAGTCCAGAATCGTGCCTGCCGCGTCCACACCGTGCTGGCTCTCGATGGTCTCAAAGCCCGGCGCCGCGTTGACCTCCAGCACCATGGCTGAGCCGTCATCGCGGTGGACGATGTCTATCCCGGCAAGGCCAAGACTAAAGGCCGCCGCCGCCCGGTCAGCCAGCTCGGCCAGCTCATCGCTAAGCTCGGCCGGCTCCGCTCCGCCGCCCAGATGGTGGTTGCTGCGGAAGCTCTCGCCGTTTGAAGAGAGGCGCACCGCCCAGCGCGCCGAGCCGCCGATGACCAGCACGCGGAAGCTCTCGCGTGCCGCCCGCGGATAGTAGCGCTGCAGCATCACGTCATAGTTCACCACGTTCATCGCGCTTAGCACACTGTCCACGGCATCCGGGCCATTGGCCAGGATCACGCCGACGCCCTGGCTGCCGCGGATGAACTTCAGCACCAGGGGATAGCCGCCCAGCGCCGCGGCTGCCGCCGGCAGGTCCGCCGGGCTGCGCAATAGCAGGCTGTCCGGCACCGGCAGGCCGGCGGCTGCAAGCTGGGCCAGGGCGTTGAACTTGCAGCGCAGAGGCGTCAGGGCCTCGGGCGGGTTAAGCAGGGGATAGCCGCAGCGGCGGATCACATCCAGGGCATAGACCGCGAAGTCGGTGGCCAGACTGCCCATGCGCGGGATGAAGACCGTGCGGCCCGGCGGGAAGGCGACCCGCGGATGGCTGACGCTCAGCGCGCCGTCCTGCAGCCCCAGCACCAGCTCATGCGCGTCCAGCATGTGCAACTCGAAACGGCCGCTGCGCTGTCCCGCGGCCTCCAGAAAGCGGCGTGTCGCCGCAGCCTCGGGCTTGCGGGTGAGGAGAATGAGCTGGGGCAAGGAAGAATCCACGCAGGCATTGTAAGACGAAGAATTACAGGAGACACAGAGACACAGAGTAAGAACGAGCAGGCTATGGGGCAAACGGCTGGCGTGGCCATGTTCTCGCGTCTTGCTTAGCCCGCACTACGTCGTGCACAGCGCAGGCAAAACAGCGCGGTCTGCCATAGCGCATAGGTCGTCCCACTGTAGAACAGCAGCGCCGGCAGCCATACCCATTGCCCCGCATCGACGCTATAGATGGTGTTAGGCGCAAAAGTCAGCAACAGGTTGTCATTCATCCCGCGGCACCAAACCGGGGTCAAGGTTGGGAAGATGCAACTAAGCGCCAGGTGCAGCGGCAACAGGACGCGGCTGCCGATCAGTTCAAGTACATTCGCCAGTGGTCCGAGGCCGCGAGTGAAGAACACGCCGAGGCTGATCGGGTAACAGGCTGCCGCCAGCACAGCGATGGCCGCAATGAGTGTTCCAGCGCCTGCGGCCGCCACCCTTAGCGAGCTGGCCTCCGGCCGCTTGGCCCAATTTCGCAGCTCGGAGATCAATAGCACGAACAACGCTACTCCCGCCGCCAGCGGCAGTGCAATCTCCGGCATGCTGAAATTGCGCGGATCGGGATAGTTGTAGCTCGCACCGCTGGCGCTGGCCTGCGTGAAGTCGTAATGCATATTGAGCTGCGTGAAGTTAGTCTGCGTCCAAAAGGTGAGACCTGTACCCAGGCCCGCCAGCATGAAGCTCAACATCCGGTTGGCCCAGCCGCCGCGCACCACCACGAACAGACAAGCGGCGAACAGCGCATAGGCCGGCAGTCGGAACCAGCTGCCCAGGGTGGCATTGAGGTAGTCGCTCCAGGCCGGGTTGAGCAAGATGTTGGCGGTCAGGTCGCTGCCAAAGGCCGGCGGGTCAATGCTGCGCGGTTCGAAAAGCGGCAACACTGCATACACCGCCGCCAGGACCAAGGCCGGTGCCGCGCAGCCCAGTAGTGATGAAATGAGCACGCCGCGCAGCGCCGGCTGCTCGCCAATCGGGCTGCTCTGCCAGCCGCCGACACCATCGCGCTCATCAGTCTGCAAGTTGCGCATTCCCTCGGCGGCGGCGTATAGCAGGCCGAAGTGCGCGGCTAGCGCTGCGCTCGCCGGCAGCAGACGCAAGCCGAAATTGGCTAGCCCGGGGACCCCGGCGGCAGCGTCAGCTTGCACCATCAGCAGCCCCGCGATCAACACGAGCCAGGCCAACAGAAACACAATCAGGCCGCGCGCCGGAGTGCGCAGCAGGCGCCGCCAATACAAGGTCAGATGCGGCAGTTCTTCTTTGAACAGGTTCACTCAGTTGATTATATCCCCGTTCATTTCTTTCTCTGTGTCTCTGTGTCTCCTGTAAATCTTCTCTTTCTTCAGGCAGGTACAATCACGGCGATGGGGCAAGCAGGGGCAGAAAACAGCATGGCGATGCACGGCACAACGATTCTCGCCGTGCGCCGCGGCGGGATCACCGCGCTGGGCGGCGACGGCCAGGTAACAGTCGGCAACAGCGTGATGAAGGCGAAGGCGGTCAAGATCCGCCGCCTGCAGGGCGGCAACGTGCTGGCGGGCTTCGCCGGCAGCGTGGCCGATGCCCTGACCCTTTTTGACCGCTTCGAGGCGAAGCTGCGCGAGCATCCCAGCCTGCGGCGGGCGGCGGTTGAGCTGGCCAAGGACTGGCGCTCTGACCGCTATCTGCGGCACCTGCAGGCCATGCTGATCGCAGCCGATGCGGACAGCCTGCTGCTGGTGTCAGGCACAGGCGAAGTGCTGGAGCCCGATGCCGTGCTGCCGCCTGCGCTGGATGGACAGGCTGCTGTGGCAGCCGGTACTGCAGCAGAAACCGCGCTGGCTGTCGGCTCCGGCGGCAACTTCGCGGTGGCGGCCGCCCGCGCGCTGCTGCGGCACAGCCAGCTCAGCGCTATGGAGATAGTGCGCGAGTCGCTGGGCGTCGCGGCGGAGCTGTGCATCTACACCAACGGCAACCTGACCGTTGAGCAGGTGGGCGGCTGATGGGCGACGCGCCTCCCAGCAAGTACAAGGGCCTGCCCTTCACAGGCAAGCGCAACGAGCCGCGGGAGGTGGCCAAGCCGCTGGGATCCGCCATCGCGCCGCTGATGCGGCAGTTCAGGAAGTACGAGACATACCACGCCTGCCTGGCTGTGCTGGATGAGCTCTTCGAGGGCGATCTGGAAGGCCTCGCTGCGCCCTTTGATCTGCGCCTGGTTCCGTCAGCAGATTCAGCCCCCGGCCAGCAGCAGGCCGATGTGCATGCGCTCTTCATCATGGCGGCGAATCAGACTGTCGCCTCGGTTCTGCAGCAGAAGTCCCGGGTCATCGTGGAGCGCATCAATACCAGGCTGCGCGTGCCGACGGTAGAGGAACTGCGCTGCGAGCAGACACCGCTGCTGAAGGTGCAAAAGCAGCTCGAAGTGCTGCGCCTTGAACCGGCTTAGCTTGAAGACCTGCGCCGCACTAGCGGATAAAGGCCGACCAGTTCTCGCGGGCCAGGTCTTCCGGCGCCATCTGCTGACAGGCGCAGTCTAGCTGCAGACGCTCATCGCCAATAACTGCATCCAGCAGCGTGCAGCGATGGCTGCGCCGGCGGTCCTTGCCGTTTGAGGCCCGGAAGTGGGTGCAGCTCAGGCACATGCGCTGGGGAGGAATCTGACCCCGACCTTCCAGCTCGCGAATCATCTTGCTCAGTCCACGCAGCATCACAGCCTGCTCTTCCTCTGAAACCGAGCTCATCGCCTCGGCAAGGAAGTCCGGCCAGCCGACCGCCCGCTGGGCTTCACGGCGGCCGCTGGGGGTAAGGCTCAGGCGCAGCGCGCGGCCATCCTGAGGATCACGAACCTTTTTCACCAGGCCCTTTTCCGCCAGCACCTGGACGCACTCGCTGACAGTTGCGGCGGTCAAGGCCAGGGCATCCACGATCTGACCCAGGCGCTGGGCATCAGCCTGGCCGGCAAGATGGGCAAGCACCTGACCCTGTGTGGGGGTCAGACCACGACCACCTGCCTGCTGCCAGCTCTGCTGGCGCATCGCAAGCCCCAGGCGGGTCATGCCAAGCGCGATCCGCTGAGCGGCTGTGCTGTCTTTCACCTGGTCTTTCTTGTCCATCTTCTCAGTCCTTTCGTTATCCTTAAATTCTATCCTGTCCTCGCTATTTCTATCTAATTCTTCGAGAAATCCGACAAGATTCGGACTAATTACCAGTATTGTACACGATATTTTGGAGTTTTCAAGTCAGTAAATACTTGTTTATCTTAGTTACGATTGCGTATAGCAAATATTGAAGCATTCGGACTGCTGACACTAGCCTACAATGAGCTCAGCCATGCTTCTTCTGCCTGTCCCCTGGGGTGCCCTGGTTAATGCCGGAGCCGTTCTGCTGGGCAGTCTGGCAGGCCTGCTGCTGCATCGCAGCCTGCCACCCAAACTGCGCCAGGCCGCCTTCGTGGCGGTGGGCCTCAGCACTATTTTGATCGGTGTGCAAATGGCTCTGGCTGCCCGATCACTCCTGCCAGTCTTCTTCAGCATGATAATCGGAGCCGTCATCGGTGAGGCGCTGGGGCTGCACGAGCGTCTCGAAGGCCTCAGCGAGAGGCTGCGCCGGCGCATCAGCACACTGGGGCGTGGCCCTGCGGGCGAGCCGGCGTCTCATGCTTCAGCGCAGATCGAAGCGGCGCCCGCGGCCCACAGCTTCAGCGAGGGCCTGCTGACGGCCTTTCTGGTCTTCTGCGTCGGCAGCATGACCATAGTCGGCTCTTTCAATGAGGGGATCAGCGGCGACGCCAGCCTGATCTACGCCAAGAGCCTGCTGGACGGTTTCACCAGTATCGCCCTGGCCAGTACCTACGGCATCGGGGTGCTGTTCAGCATCGTGCCGCTGCTCATCCTGCAGGTCGGGCTCACCTGGCTGGGGGCCGCGCTTGGCTCATCCGTTCCGCAGGAAATCATCAGCCAGCTCACGGCGGTCGGGGGCCTGCTGGTCCTGGCTCTGGGCCTGAACCTGCTGGAGATCCGCAGCATCAAGGTCAGCAACCTGCTGCCCGCGCTGCTGGTCATTGTGCTTATCGAGTATCTGCTGCGGCTCTTCTGATCTGCAGCGCGGGCTCAACCAGGCCCGGTCTGCTTTCAGTCACAGAGTGTTACCCGCACGCGCGCAGCTTGTCTGCTTAGTGTGGGGATTTAAAGGGCCTTCCGCTCCTTGCTCAGGGGGGCGGCGCTGCCGCCCCCCATGAGTTGCATAAGACCAGAAAGGATGGAGGTTACCTTGCGAACGCTTGTATAGACATCCAGCCCGGCAGCTTTGTTCCAAAAAATCGCCGCAAATAATGCGGCAATTTCTGAGCAGGCAAGCACTAAGCTTCTGTTTAGGATTTCAAATGAGCATTCGCCGCCTGCTTCGCGGCAGCGCAGGCCATCCTGCAGCGCGGCACATACTAGAATCAGCATCCCATGGCAGTTGAACTTCTGGAAAAGCAGTACACGGCGCGCAAGATCGCTGGCCGCCAGGAAGAGATGCTCAAGCTGGCGCGCGAGCTGCTGCGCAGCTCAAGCTGCGACCAGGCCCAGGTGCGCCTGCTGGCCAGTGACACGGCCCTGACCCGCTTCGCCAACTCCGAAATGCACCAGAACACCTTTGAGCACAACGCTCTGGCGCAGGTGAGCGTGCGGGTGGCCTCCTCCGGAGGCCTGCAGGAAGGCAGCGCCTATACCAACCGCCTGACCCTTGACGCCCTGAAGGAGACGCTTGGCAAGGCCGAGGCCGCGGCGAAGCTCAGCCCGCCCAACCCGGACCTCGCCGACCTGCCGCAGGGCCCCTTCGACTACCCCTTCGCAGTTGACTACTACGAAGCCACCGCCGCCTGTTCGCCCGAAGAGCGGGCCAAGCGCGTGCTGAAAGCCTTCAGCATCAATGAGGACAAGGCCTTCAGCGCCTCAGGCTTCCTGTCCACCGGGCAGAGCAACTTCGCCCTGGCCAACTCCCGCGGCGTCGAGGTGGCCTGGAACACCACCACCGCGCGCTTTCAGATTCTCTGGTCCGGGCCCAACAGCTCCGGGCAGCGTGACGCACTGGTGCGCGACATCTCAGCCCTGCACACCGAGGAGCTGTCCCAGGCGGCCCTGGCCGTGGCGCGCCGCACGGCCAACCCGCGCACGGACCTGCCCGCCGGGCGTTATCCCGTTGTGTTGCTTGGCCCCTGCGTGGCCACCATGCTGGGCCACCTCTCCTTCATGGGCCTTTCCGGTAAGGACTATGTGGACGGCTCCAGCTTCATGTCCGGCCGCATGGGCGAGCCGGTGACGGGCGGAAACATCACCCTGCTTGACGACGCCCTCGACCCCCGCACCCTGGGCCTGCCCTGCGACATGGCCGGCGTCCCGCGCCAGCGCCTGGCGCTGATTGAGAAGGGCGTGGCCCGCGCGGTGGTGCATGACGCCAACTCAGCATTCCGCGGCGGCGCGCAGAACACCGGCCACGACAGCGGCATGGGCCAGCCCTATCCGCAGAACCTGGTGCTGCTGCCGGGCTCCAACTCCCTGCCTGAGCTGATCAGCTCAATCAAGCTCGGCGTCCTGGTGCCGCGCTTCCACTACACCAACACGATTGACCCGATGGCCACCGTCATCACGGGTATGACCCGCGACGGCCTGCAGCTGATCGAGGATGGCGAGCTGGTCAGCGGCCTGACCAACTTCCGCTTCACCCAGAACATCCTGGAAGCGCTGAAGAACGCCTCGGCCAGCACGACCGAGCAGCTGCTTGTGCCGAACCAGTACAGCAACACCGGCTGCCTGGTGCCTGAAGCGATCAAGGTTGACGAGTTCAACTTCAGCGGCAAGACCAGCTTCTAAGCCAACGCTTCTGACGGAATCAAATCAAAGCTGCGCCAGGGCGCGCACTGTCACACCTCGAGTCTGCACCGGCCTCACTCCCTTGAGCTGATCACAGACGAGAGGTAATCGTCCAGCGCGTCCAGGGCAGCGCTTGAAAGCATGTTCTGATACATCAGCGGGATCAGCGGCAGGCCGCAGACCAGGCTCATGCCGACAATGCTCAGCCCCAGGAAAAGCATCAGCCGCTCTGTGCTCCCGCCCAGCGATGCAACCAGAACCGTGTTCATCAGCATGCCGATCAGGGGCAGGATCAGCATGCTGGCCACCATGCTGCAGATGGCCGCCAGCTCAAACTTGAAGGGGTTGCCGCCATTGGGGTACTTCAGGTACCAGTCGAGTCTGGTCGCCATGAGGATCAGCTCACCTGCCAGCCCCTTGTTGCGCGACTGGGCCAGTTTCACACCGGGCTTGAACAGGGCCGGAGCAGCCTCATAAAGCGGCTCAGATTCCAGCCAGCCGCCCAGCACACGCGCCAGCAGGTCAGAGCCCTCCAGGGCTTCCGCCATGCGGCGGCCGTGACGCCGGATTACCAGGCGGGCGAAAAGAACCATCAGCGGGGCGAGCATGAAACAAAGCGCAAAGAAGGCTCCCCAGTTAATTGGCAGGCCGGTCTGAGCGCTGGGCAGGAAACCAGCCTGCGGCATGAACAGCACGGGCATGGCCAGCACAACAGCGCCCAGCGCGCTGGCGGCGAAAACCAGATTACGCGTCAGCCGGGCGCTGCGGCGCAGCCGCGTCAGGGCCGGCCCAAGTTCAGTGTCCTCCAGCCGGCGTCCGGCCTGCGTCATTGGCAGAGCTTAGCACCGCCGCTAACTGCCCTGCATGGACTTTGCCATCTCGCCTTGCGGGTGCCACTGCGGCAGCCCGTCCTGATCTGCCGGCAGATCCACCCAGTCAAGCGGCAGCTGCGGGTCGCCAATGTCAATCTGCCCCAGCTGTCGAAACTCGGCTGCCGTGTGCTGCTGGTTGAACATAATGTCGCCAAAGAGCTGTGCGCGGAAGGCCAGCCCGTCTGGGCTGGCGCGCAGCCAGAGGTGCCAGAGGTAGTGCTCCAGGGTAGGCTGTGGCGGAGCGGCAGGATGGTAAACCCAGTCCCGGGCAGCTCCGACGATGTTCCAGTCTTCAAAATAGCGCTGCTGGAGCCTGACTGTCTCCGCATAGCCCCTTAAACTCATCGCCAGCCTGGAATGGCGGGACATTGCGCTCAGCAGCACCCGGCGCTGCTCCGGGCTGTGCAACCCCTCCCTGAGCATGGCGCCATAAAGGCTGCGTCGGATCATGTTTAAAGCGACGAACTGCGGCATGAAGTCTGCATCGCCACGCTGGCCGAGCCTGCAGGCCAGGGTGTACCAGACTGCCAGGGCATCCAGGCGCTCGTGTTCGACCAGCCAGCTTTCAAAGCCGCTCGCGCGTGTGGCTTGAAAGTTGAAGACTCTTGAAGACGGCTGGGCCGAATCCAGCATTGCCCCGCTGAAGACCTGGCTGATGCAATATTCGAACGGTGACTTATGCTCCAGGCAGGCCCTGAAATGGCTTTCCGGAAAGCAATCGGGCAAAGCCTGATCTTCAGCCTGAGCCACGGCGGCCAGATGTTGACAGGCCGCGCTGAAGTCTGCGCTCTCAAGCGCTAGAAAGCACAGCGCATAGCCAGGGGCAGCCGCATCAGGGACCTGCTGCTGCCACCGTAAGAGGGCCGCTCTTTGCTTCGCGACACGCGCGCCATCTCCGCCGCCGTCGCCAGTTTCCTCGTGGCCTGCCTGCCAGCTGCTCTCAAGCGCGGCCAGCGCGTAGAGCTGCGGGTCACTGATGCCTTGAGCAAGACCAGCCTCGAGATACTCAAGGGCACGCAGATGGGCCTCAATATCATCAGACCAATCGTTCGCCGGAGCCGGCCTGCGGCCCTGCTGCAATGCGTTCCAGTAACACAGCTGCCAGTACTCGGACCTGTGGCCGAACTCCGCCTGCCAGCTGTCCAGCACTTTCGACGGCAGGGCGCAGGGGTATTGCTCAGTCCTGCCGAAGAGCCGCCAGGCCTGTCTCTGCACCACGGCCTTTGCGAAGCGGTCAAACAGTGGGTTGCCACTGGACTCAAAGCGCGAGCACAGATAGAACTCCCGGGCGTAGATCAGCAGCAGCCCGGCCAGAATCAGCAGCCCGGCAGTTCTGCAGAAGCGCAGCAGCGGGCCCAAATGGCGCGCCGACTTGCCGCTTCCCGATAAGCTCCTGCGACTCAGTACAAGCGGATCAGTGATGTCCATGGCCAGTCCCAGCCCGCAGTTTGCGGTCGCAAGAGCTTAGCACTCAGAGTCTGCCGGCTATGTGCCGGACTATTCCCCGCCGTCTGCAGCATCCTTTGCGGCGGCATCATCCGCTGCGGCAGACTCGCCCTCCGCAGGCGTGTCTGCTTCATCCGCGCTGCCGGCCTCCGCGCCCGCCGCTTCTTCCTCTTCCTTCGCAGTGTCGTCGAACTTCAGCTCGTCCCACTTCAGCTCCTCAAGATAGAAGCGCAGGAAGGCGGTGCTGATGCGGTAGATGATGCCGGCGCTGTCCTTTGCCGCGCGGCTGGAGGTCTTCTCGGGCCCAAGCGTGAGGGAGTACTTGCCGCCGGGCGTAGTCACTTCTATCGCCGGGCCGGCATCGGCGGCAAAGCCGGTGTCTGCCGCGGCGGGGTTGTCGAGGTACTCATTAACCTGCAGCTCGCTGAACTTCTGCAGCATGTCCTTGACCATGTTCTGGTTGGCGTTCCTGCCTTCGATCTGCCAGAACTCGCCGCTCTTGGTGATGACCAGACTCTCGGCCGGCCAGCTTTCCACAGTGAAGCCGGCGGCATCCTTGGGCTTCTCGGCGGCCTGCCCTTCCGCTGCCGGCGGGGCGCTGGCCTGCACGGGCGGGCGGCGCAGGCGAATCTCAGTCGCCAGGGCCGGGTCAAAGGTCCAGGGCTTCATCGTGCGGTAGTCGTCAAAGGCAAAGGAGACCAGCTGCTTGATGTTCACACCGGCGCGGTAGACCTCCTTGCTCTCGCCCTCGGCCCCCACCGTGCGCACAAAGCAGGCCTTGAAGCCCTCGGCGGCCTTGCCAACCAGCAGGTTGGCCACCGGCTCCTTGCCGCCGGCAAAGATCTTCAGGCCGATGGCCTTCTCCGGCGTGACTTCCAGCTCCTCGTACTTCTCAGCGTTGGAGGTGGCCACAGTCTCGCTGCGCGCACCGGGCAGCTGGTCCAGCATCGGCGTCACGCGGTCCATGTTGGCGCGGAAGCGCTTGTCCCCGCGCACCACCCACCACTCCTCCTGCTCGCGGGTGATCGTGAAGGGCTCGCCCTCCGTGGGCTTGATCTCCAGCGAGCTGATGCTCTCCGCATCGGCGTCCACCAGCGTCAGCTGGGCCGGGTCCTTGGCGGCCGTGTCCTTGTCCGAAGGCTTGAACCAGCCGAAGGGGTCGGCGGCAAAGAGGGCCACCAGCACCAGGGCCGCCAGAATGCCCAGAAGGGCCAGGTTGCGCTTGCTTGCCTGCTTGCTAGCCATTTGTCTTTATCCCCGTTGTCTTGCTTGAGCGTTGAGATGCGGCGCGCTACTCGGCGTAGCGGGCCTGAATGGCCTTGCGGCCCTGGTTGCGCAGCCACCACAGCAGCAGCCCGAAGAGGCACAGCAGCAGCGGCAGGCCCAGCACGAGGCTCCAGCGGATGAACTGCTGCTGGGCTTCGTTCAGCGACTTCAGCGGGCGGGAGACCACCGGCGCCGAGCGGATGCCGGCAAGCTGGTCGCCCAGCGCCAGCATGTCCGCCATGTTCGCGGCGAAGAGGCGGTTGATCGGGTACTGCTGCATGAAGTCGTCGGAGATCATCTTGGCCGAGGAGACCACGATCAGGCGGCCCTGCCCGTTGCCTTCCTTAAGCTGGTTGGCCGGGTTGAAAAGCTGCTCGCCGTTATCGCCGGTCGCGCTGGGCACGTTTAAGGTCTCTTTGGAGCCGTCAAAAGCGCTCTTGAAGGTGCCTGTGGCCATGTAGCCCACCACAAAGCGGCCCTTCTCAGTGGAAGTGGTCAGCTTGAACTTCCAGTCCTGCTGGGGGTCAAGGTCAAAGGGGCTGTCCAGCAGGAAGGCCTGGCCGGAGGTCTCAAACAGCTTGGTCAGCTTCACGCCGCCAAGGTCTTCCACGGGCTTCAGCGGGCAGCACCAGGGGATCACCAGATCAGTCAGCGGGGCGATCGGCCCCACCTCACTGTTAAGCCCCTGCGGCCCGATCTTCGGCCACAGCAGGTAAGGCTGCTGCAGGGTGAAGATGCCGGCGCGGAACTGTGCGTTGGCGCAGGCCTGGTCGGCGACCAGCTTCTTGTTCAGGGTGATGCCGTACTTCTCGATCTGGTCCTCGATGGTCGGCAGGGCCGGGAAGGCCTGGCCCAGACCGCCCATCTGCTGGCCGGTCTCCATCATCGGGTCAATCATCAGCAACACCTGGCCGCCGCCCAGCAGGAACTGGTCCAGGCTGTACTTCATCGAATCGCTCATGCCAAAGGCGCCGGCGATGATCACGGCCTTGAGGCCGTCGGGCAGCTTCTTGTCCGCCTGCGGGTCAATGTTGACGATCTCATAGAGGCCGTCGGCGCCGCCCAGCACCTGATTGAGGGCGTTGTACTGCGGCTCGTTGCCCTGGCCCTGCTGGCCGATGACCAGCGGCCCCTTGAAGAAGGCGATCTTCGGCTTCTCGCCCATGCTGAACTTGACCAGGCGGCTGGTGAGGTCATACTCCATCGTGGTCGGGTCGACGATCTGCGGGATCGGCTCGCTCTTGTCCACGAAGTTCATCACGAGGCCAAAGAAGATCTTCTTGACCGTCAGCTGGCTGCCCTTGTCGATGACCTGCAGCTGCAGCTCCTGGACGCCCAGGGAGGCCGCGCGCTCCTTTTCCTTCTCGTCATCGGCCGGGTCGGTATAGCGCACCTTGACCTTGCCATTGCCATAGCGCACGTACTCGTCCAGCTTGTTGCGCACTTCGGAGGCCATGGTCACTACCTGCGGGGGCAGGTCGCGGCTCATGAAGACCTCGATGTCCACCGTATCGTCCAGGCTGTGCAGCACGTCCTTGGTGGACTTCGAGATGGTGTACTGCTTCTTCTCCGTCAGGTCGAAACGCGACCAGGCCAGGCGGTAGCTCAGGAAGCTGAGCACTGCCAGGATCAGGACGACGATGATGATTTCAGTGAAGTTGCCGCTCTGGCGGCTGAGCTTGTTGTTCATGGCCGCCTCCTAGGACCAGCGGCGGCTTTCAACCGCCCGGGTAGTGAGATACAGGAAAAGCCAGATTACCGAGACGTAATAGAACAGGTCGCGGGTGTCGATCACGCCGCGCTGCATGGAGCCGTAGTGCTGGCGCAGGCCGATATATTCCAGGGCCGGCACCAGCCAGGAGGCGCCCTTGCCGATGAAGATCGTCACCATCGATTCACCCACGATGATCAGGCCGAAGATGACGGCGATCGAGAGGATGAAGGCGATGATCTGGTTGCGGGTGAAGGAGCTGATCCAGCCGCCGATGGCCAGGAAGGCGCTGCCCAGCAGGAAGGCGCCCAGGTAGTTGGCGAAGACCACGCCCCCGTCCAGGCCGTTCTGGCTCAGCGCGCTGACGGTCAGTGTCAAAGGCACGGTGAGGATCAGGATCACGGCCAGCAGGGTGACGGTGGAAAGGTACTTGCCCCAGACCACTTCACGCTCGCTGACCGGCTGGGTCATCAAAAGCTCAATGGTGCCGCTGGCCTGCTCCTCGGCCCACTGGCGCATGGTCAGCGCCGGCAGCAGGAAGAGGAAGAACCAGGGGATCAGCCCGAAGAGCTGGTCCATCGAGGCGTCATTGACGATGAAGAAGCCCTTCATGAAGAGCCAGGTCGAGATGACCAGGAAGACGCAGATAACGATATAGGCCACCGGCGAGAGCCAGAACTGGCGGAACTCGCGGCGCCAGACGGCGGCAATCTTACTCATCGCCAGCCTCCTTGGCCTGCTCGGCCGCAGCTGCGCCGGACTGCTGCTCGGCGGCCGCCGGCGCATCATGCCCCTGCACTGAGTGCAGTGCGTCGCCGGAGGCAGAGGTGCCGGTAAGCTGCAGGAAGACGCTCTCCAGGGTGGTGGCCGTCTTGTTCAGCTCCAGCAGCTTGGCGCCCTGGCTGACGGCCAGGTCAAAGAGCTTCTCGTTCAGGTCGGCGCCGCCCTCGGCCTTCAGGCGGAAGCGCGAGCCGCCCTCCTCGGACAGCAGGCTGACATCGCTGACCCTGGGCAGGCGCTCCAGCGCCCCGCGCAGCTCAGCGCCGGCGCGGCCCTTGAAGGTGACGGTGTACTGCTCGCCGCCCGCGGCCATGCTCAGCAGCTCGCCCGGCGTGCCTTCACCCACCAGGCGGCCCTGGCTGATGATCAGGATGCGGTCGCAGACATTCTGCGCCTCGGGCAGGATGTGGGTGGAGAGCAGGATGGCCTTCTCACGCGCGATCTCGCGGATCAGGGCGCGGATCTCCACGATCTGCGCCGGGTCGAGGCCGCTGGTCGGCTCGTCCAGCACCAGCACCGGCGGGTCGGAGACCAGGGCCTGGGCCAGGCCCACGCGCTGCCGGTAACCCTTGGACAGCTCGCCGATGTCCTTGTGCGCCATGCGGCCAAGGTCACAGATATCGACCAGCTCGTCGATGCGGCCCCTGCGGCGCTCGGCAGGCACATTGTGCATGCGGCCCATGAAGTCCAGGTAGTCCAGCACGCCCATATCCTCATAGAGCGGCGTGCTTTCGGGCAGATAGCCCAGCCTGGAACGCGCCGCGATCGGCGCTTCAAGAATGTCGTTGCCGTCGATGCTCACCGTGCCCCTGTCCGGGGCCAGATAGCCGGTGATCACCTTCATGGAGGTGGATTTCCCGGCGCCGTTCGGCCCCAGAAAGCCCACGATCTCGCCGCGGTGTACCTCGAAGCTGACGTTATCAACCGCCAGCGTCGGGCCGTAGCTTTTGCTGATGCCCTTTACCTCTATCATCCCTGTCCCTAACGGGTGAACTTACCTTACTGCTAGAAATAGCATACCCAGACAGGGCGCCGGGGCCGCGCTGGGTAGGCACTGGAATGAAGCCGCCCGTCGAAGCTAACGGGGCAAGGGGCTTCTGACGGCGTCAAGACGTGGAAGGATAGCAAATGTTCGAAAATTGCAGTGTGATTTGCCCGGCACTGTTTAACACCTGCCTGCGAATCACACTTGCAGCCCGCTGCCAGCGCGCAGGGCCGGGGCTGCGTATCGGCACGCTACAATCACGCCCCCATGAGCACACGCGCGCTTCTCCTCTCCGAGCTGGAATGGATCTCCGGCAACTGCCAGCACATGATCCGCATGCTGAAGCCCGAGCACTTCGGCTGGCGGCCCTTCGAGTCCATGCGCTCGATGCACGAGCTGGCCAACCACCTGGCTCAGGTGCCGGCCATTGACCTGCTGATCCTGCGCGGCGCGGCGGAGGAGGAAGTGCAGAAGGCCGAGCAGAGCTGGATGCGCGACGAGCCGGCCGCCATCGCCGAGGCTCTGCGCCAGGGCACCCTGGCGCTGCGGGACTATATCGACAAGCTCAGCCTGGACCAGTTCGAGAACGAAAGCGGCACGGCCTTCTACGGCCGGACCCAGACCAACGCCAAGTGGCTGCTGGAGGTGGTGACCCACCTGTACCACCACCGCGCCCAGCTCTTCATGTACCTGAAGCTCAACGGCTACCCGGTTAACACGCGTACGCTGTACGAGTAGAGTCGAAGGTCGAAGGTCGACAGTCGAAGGTCGAAAGTCGATGGTCGAGCACTTCTGCGTCAGAAGCAGGCCAGCTGCCCTCCCGATCCAACAGGAGACACTGAGACACTGAGGGTTCTGAGGGCATGATGCCCAGTGACTGCCTGATCCTGATTTGGTACCGCGCGAGCAATGCAGGTCCAATAGACAACTGCGCTTTGCTATCTTGTTGATCTTTCTGCTTTGTACAGGAGAACTGCAATGGGAACCAAAGTGCCTGTGGTTGATGATTTGCTTACCAAACTGATCATTGGGGCGGCAATACAGGTACATCGAGAACTGGGCCCGGGCCTGCTGGAATCAGCCTATCAAAAGTGTATGGAGATAGAGCTGAGTTACCAGGGCATCAGGTTCGAAACCCAGGTCCCACTGGATGTCAGTTACCGCGGCGTACTGATTGGCGCAGCATACAAGCTTGACCTTTTAGTTGAAGGTCAGGTAATAGTCGAACTTAAAGCAGTCGAAAAGGTCCAGCCTGTCCACCTGGCCCAGATTCTGACTTATCTGAGGCTAATGAAGCTCTCCCGGGGACTGCTGATCAACTTCCACGAAGCCACAGTCAATGAATCGTCCCGGGTTTTCCGGAGGCTACATTTACGAGGAGAATGTAGCCATGGGAAAAGCAAATCCGCGTTACAGCCCTGAGTTCAAGGATCGGGCAGTCAGGCTGGTGCTGGAAAGCCACGGGGA